>JAFZZY010000031.1 GCA_017615545.1 Lachnospiraceae bacterium | reverse complement strand
TAATTGATTATTCGTTTTCCTGCTTAACTTTCTCGTCCTCGCGTTCGTCGCGACGATAACGTGTAAGCGTAACCTCGGCTACTCAGGAGCCAACCATCAGGATCAGCATCATCGGTGTCCACTTATCGATCAGGATCATAGGCAGGCGCATATTCTCGGTGAGGATGAATACGATCAGCGCCAGCACGGTGAGTACGCTCTCGATGATCACACCTGTGTGGAACCTTCTTGCAAACGGCTCTACATCGTAGATCTGCTCGTTCTTTGCCTCGTTGATCTTACGCATCTTGCGGATACGTCCGTACTTACGCTTCATCATGTTGACAGGCGCCAAAATGTAAACCGTAATGATCAGACAGAGCAGGTTGACAAACGCCCAACAATCACGTCCGTAGGAACTTCCGCCCGGCATGAACCAGTCAAAGAAATCACTGAAGATGGGCCACTTTTCATTTACGCCGGTTCCCGCTGCCGTATCCGGAGGAACGGTTCCGTCCGGTGTCGTCGGCTCCATGGTCTTCGACTCATCGTACGGGCCAATGGTTACCGCCTCAGAGGAAGCCTCTTCGGTGGTTATCTCTTCCGTAGACTCTTCCGGTGTCGACTCTTCTTCGGTGGACTCCTCCGGTGTTGACTCTTCTTCCGAAGACTCCTCCGGTGTCGTCTCTTCTGTCGTCGGCTCGATCGGTTCTCCCGTCGGCTTCAGCACTCCGAAGACTACCAGGCGTCCGTTCGTCAGAACGTCCGAACAGGTCGACATCGCGATGATCTTCTCGGCGCCTGCCGTTGCCGTAACGTCCATATATAATGCATTGGCCGTAACATAATCGATGATGTCGCTGAGGTTCCGTCCCTTTACGCCGTATACCGAGGCCTCATAGGCATCCGTACGAAGAACTGCCCAAACAGTTATGTCATAAACGCCGTTCGGTGTCGCTAACGAACCCTTTTGGTGCTCGTTGAAATACTTTGGATCCTCGAAGTGATCCAGGTCGCCGAACATCGCGCCGTTATCCATATGGTGACCGAATACCACGATGTAATCATCGCTCATATCCGGAGCATTTTCATATGTCATGTAGAGCGCGCCAGTCAGGCTTGACTTTCCATCGATATCATGGTTTGCGTAGTAGAGGTCATCCTTCGACTGCATGACCGGGTAATCGATGTGCGTATCGTCGATCCGCAACCATGCACGGTAGTCCTCATACATGTCGGACAATTCTGCCTGAACATCGTCGTCAAGGACTTCGTCCCCTTCATAATCCAGGCCTGCTGTGGTAAATGCACGATTCTGCGTGTAAAGCTGCTCGTACAGTGAATATCCACTGTAGAGCACCAGCACCGAACCCAGCATGACCGAGGCAGTTACGAGAACACGGATGCCCGTAGCGCTCAATATATTTATGAGATTGTGCTTTCTGATGAAACGCATCCGCCGTCCTCCTATTACAGTTTATTTCTCCGGATCACGGTGATCACCGTTCCCAGGATCTCTTTCTTTTTCACGGGGCCGAAATAGCGGCTGTCCATGCCTTCCTTTCGCCCGTCCACGAGGATGAAGTACTCATCCTCTCCCAAAGTCAGCGGATAGGTGACTCTGTCTCCGCGCTTCGGTGTATCATAGTAGATCATTTCTTCGACTATGGCGTTCCCATTTACCACGGGACGGTTCGCCACATTAATGTCGATCGTATCGCCCGGTGCGCCGATCACACGGCCCACGAACATCTCTTTCTTCCCGCTGTCATCGACCTCTTTCTCGAATACGACGAGTTCCTGAAACGCCGCATTCCGATCCAACCGGTAGAAGATCAGGAGATCTCCCGCATCCACGCGGGGCGACATGTCTCCGTTCGGCATATGCGTGATGCCGACGATCTTGAAAAACAGGATCCATATCAGCAGAAGAAATGCTCCGAGGTAGATCAAAAACCAATGATAACTCTTTAAGCCTTTTTCATCCTGCTCCAGTTCCTCCATCAGTTTTTCCTGATCAGCTTCGCCTCCGGTCTTCTTTCGCACGGGCTTTATTTTTTTGCTTTGGGTCGCCATCGTCTGACCTCACATCCATACTATCGTAAAAGATCCGACAGCTGTATAGGAACATATAGCCGTCGGATCTTTTTGCGCCCCGACTGTCCGTGGGACGATTATCATATCAGCGCTTGATTACGCTTCTTGTTTCTTTGATGAACGACGAACTGCTGTTCTTCCGAGAACGATCAACAGGATGCCGCCTACGAGCAGGAGCGCATACGGTGCAAACCGTGTAACAAAACCTGTCGGGGAGATCATGTCCAAAGTATTGGTGATCGTTACGTCAGATGTCGTGTCGATCGCTGTTGCTGTCGAACTTGCGGTGGTGCTGCCTGCAGGGATGATAGCCTCTGCCAGGAGATCGCCATCCGTCGCCAAGCTGATCTTTACCTTGTAGGAGTCCGGAGTGTTGTTCGTCTCAACGATGGAGAATGTAGTTCCCTCAGGAACACCGATGAAGCTGATCGAACTTCCGTCATCAACGGTACCTTCGAATGAAGTAGCATCCAGAGTAACGTAGGTTCCTACTGAATCGGTATCGGTTCCATCCAGTGTTGCATTTCCGCCAAGTGCGGTGTTTACAAGAACATCCGCGGTAATGGCAGCCGGCATAGCAAATGTGATCGTAACAGGGAAATCATTTGCCTTATCAGCCATAAGACCCTTAGTCTCCTTGGTAATGGTGAGGTCCTGTGTACGATATACGTCTACATCCGAGTATTCTCCTGCGCTGGTGTCTGAAGTATTGACGAAACCTTCGGACTTCTTATCGAGATTGACCGTAGGATCCGCATACGCATCAAAAGCAGTGGTCGTGGTGTCTTCAAACAGAACGTAGCCGTAGATCACCGGTGTAGTGTCTGTTTCAGAAGTCTTTCTTACATATACATCCAGGTAACGGGTCTTTACGTAGGTCGCTTCTTCCTCAACGCCAACCGATGCCTTATCGGTGTTACTCTCGGTGATCACGTAACGATAGATGCCCGGGCCCGGGAACTGCGATGCGTCGAATGCGTAATCCACATAACGAGTAGCAGCAATACCGTTTGCAGAGGTAGCAACCAAAGCGTTGTCCTCTTTAAACACGATCGTTGCCGACGTTTCTGCGGGCAATGCAGCCGCAACGCCGCTCTTTACTTTTCCGGAGATACCATCGACATCTCTAACATTCACGTTATCCGTAGTTGCTAAGGTAACCGCTTCGATCGTGTAAGTGTACGTAACATTCGGCTCACGAACCTGGCTTCCGGCATCATTGATAAAGATCAACTCTTTCTTGATGCTGACCGTATTAATTGCATTCGTTGTGTCTTCAACCGTCGGGCTCGGTACCGCTCCGCCTGCAGTTGTTCCGGCTGCAAAAGCAAGTGTCGATCCCAGAATTCCGGTCAGTAACAGCACTATGCAAAACAAACTGAATTGGGCTCTTTTCTTCATAGTATCATCCTCCAAATAGAATTTTACACTCTATACTTTCTATGTAACTGCCCCCCGGACATCAGGATCAGTGTACGATCCTGGAAACATAGAAACAATTATATATCGTATTATATCACATCCAAAAAGGGATTTCCACCCATATTATTAAAAAAATCGGATTTTTTCACATTTTTTAGTAAGATTTTACGCTTTTTCAACCGTTTCTATCGCTTCGGGCTCCCGTTCATCCACTGCCGGAGCCGCTTTTACTCGTTTGATCCACTTTCCGCTGCGTAAACGGAGGATGCACCAGAACGCTTTGATGACCTGATCGATCTTCAGGAAGAAGTAGATCCAGAACGCGTTCAGATGCCATTCCAGGCCGGCTGCGTATCCGAGAGGGATCGAAGCGACCCACAAAAACAGGATGTCGGCGACCATGAGGAATTTGGTGTCGCCGCCGCCGCGGAGCACGCCCTTCGTCATGATGCTGTTGATGGCCTGGAACACGACGATGATCGCGATGGAGTCCATCAACTGCGCCGCCAGACCCTTCGTTTCATCCGAAACGTTATAGAAATTAATAACAAAGGGACTCGCCGCCAGGATGATCACCGCGCCCACCGAGCCGACGATGGCGCCGAGCGCATAAAACGTGACTGCCTGTTGCTGTGCCTGTTTGACCCGGCCCTCTCCCAGCGTATGTCCGGTGATGATGCAGCCCGCCTGGCAAATGCCCTGGATCAGGACCGTGCTGAGTTGCTGCGTCACGACGGTGATGGAATTGGCCGCTACGAATGTGTCACCGATCCGGCCCATGATCGATGCGACCATGGAGTTACCAAGCGCCAACAGGAAGTCGGAGATCAGGACCGGGATACTGATGCTGATATATTCGCCCACCAGGTCGCCGCATTTCATGAACAGGTCACGGAGGCGATAGCCGATCCGTTTGTCGATAAAGAACATGTACCCGCAGATCAGCAAGAACTCAAAGAATCGGGCAATGAGTGTGCCGAGGCCGGCGCCTGCAACGCCCATCTCGGGAGCGCCCAGCTTACCGAAGATGAATACCCAGTTGAAGAACACGTTTACGAAGAACGCGCCGATCGACACGAACATCGGGACGCGCACCTGCCCGCTCGTTCGCATGACGATGGTACAGGTCAGCGAGAGGCCCAAAAGCAGATAACACGGCGCCATGTAGCTGAAGTACCGCATGCTCTCCTCGATGGTTCCGTCGGTCTTCAGATAAAAGTTCAGGATGGTCCGCGGACATAAGATCGTCGGAAGCGTGAAGCCGAAGATCGCCAGGATAACGGTCAGACGAAGCATGATGGTGATCGCCTTTTTCAGAGAGTGCTTATCCTTCATGCCCCAGAAACGGGATGTCAGAACGCTGGCGCCCATGCCCAGGCCCATACAGCAGATCTGGAAAATGCTTACAAACTGGTTCGCCTGGCCGACCGCCGACAACTGCGTGTCGCCGAGTTCGCCGACCATGACCGTATCCGCCAGGTTGATACCGATGGTGATCATGCTCTGCGCCGCTATGGGCAGGGCGATCATCGCCGTCTTTCTATAAAACGCCGGATCGTTTACAAATATCTTATTGAAGATGGATTTGGATTTTGCTTCCATGATACTAACCTCTTTCATAGCGGCCGCCCGCCGGAACCCTCCGAACGGAACCTAACGCCGCGTGCACACGAAACTATTTTAGCCCATTCATCCAAAAGATACAATACGTAAGTTGCTATGTTTTTCGCAGAAGATATGATTCACCCGTAAATGTGCAGCAGAAAAGCACAAAGCATCAGTCGCCCCGCACCTCTCTTCGGCTTGATAATTTCACCCCGAAGGAGTAAAATAGAGGCAATGAAATACAACCTACGGGAGGCTGTTATGAGATTGAACGAAATTGCAAGACCCGGCTCTGACCGGAGTCATATGACCTGTCACGAGGATCCCTCGATCCTCCATGTCGGCACGCTGGCGGACCGCAACTACTTCGTGCCCTTTGCGTCCGGCCAGGATGTCTTCGCGCCGCGCGAGACGTCCGAATGCTTCACGCTTTTGAACGGCGATTGGGACTTCGCCTACTATGATTCCGTCCTGGATCTGGACGACGACTTCACGGCGCTGAAGTTCACGAAGAAGCTCCCCGTGCCTGCCAACTGGCAGCTGCATGGCTACGATATACCACAGTATACCAACGTGGACTACCCTATTCCTTTCGAGCCGCCGTACGTGCCGGACAACGATCCGGTCGGCATCTACAGCCGCACGATCGAGTATGTCCCCGATAAAAACCGGAAGATCCTTTGCTTCGAAGGCGTGGACAGCTGCCTCTACCTGTATGTAAACCGTCAGTACGTCGGCTACTCGCAGGTCGCGCATCACACCTCCGAATTCGACATCACGGATCTGCTGAAGCCGGGCACAAACCATATCACCGTGGCCGTGCTCAAATGGTGCGACGGAACTTACCTCGAGGATCAGGATAAATTCCGCCTGTCAGGCATTTTCCGCGACGTATACCTGCTGAGCCGCCCCGCGAAGCGACTGGAGCGCTACCGCATCACAGCGGATTGGAAAATGAGCCGCGGCAAGGCGTACGGCGTCTTCACCTTCTGCCCGCAGGGCGCGGCGGCCGATATCACGTTGAAGGGCGGCAAGACCGTCCTCGCGAAAGCGAAAGTCGCGGCCGGCGAGACATTTTCCGTGAAGATCCCGGACATCCGGCCGTGGTCGGCCGAGGATCCCTTCCTCTACTCCCTGACCATCAAAGCAAACGGCGAATGGATCGGCGAGAAGGTGGGCTTCCGCACCGTCACGATCGAGGGCGGCGTGTTCAAGCTGAACGGCCGCCACATCAAGTTCTTCGGTGTCAACCGCCACGACAGCTACCCGGACACCGGCAGCTGCGCGAGCATGGAGCAGATGCGCCGCGATCTCGAACTGATGAAGCAAAACAACATCAACGCCGTGCGCACCTCGCATTATCCGAATGCGCCGGAGTTTTACAAATTGTGCGACGAGCTCGGCATGTACGTGATCGACGAGGCGGACGTGGAGGCGCACGGCTGCGTCGCCGTCTACAACGACATCAGCTGGAGCAACGCCAACTACGGCGGCATCGCCCTGCTGGCCATGGACCCGCAGTTTAAGGAGGCGATCCTGGACCGCGAGCGCCTGCTGGTGACACGCGACCTGAACCGCCCCAGCGTCCTGATCTGGTCTCTGGGCAATGAAACCGGCCTCGGCGAAAACATGCGCGAGGCGGCGAAAGTGGTGAAATCCCTGGACCGCACGCGGCCGGTGCACTACGAGAGTTTCCACCAGCTGGATAAAACGCCGGACGACCGTTTCGACTTTGTGTCGCGGATGTACGAGCCACCCGAAAGCTGGGAGCATTTTCCGGACAATACAGACGAAAAACGGCCGTTCATCCTGTGCGAGTACTGTCACGCCATGGGCAATGGCCCCGGCGACCTCGAGGAGTACCATCGCGTGTTCATGTCGAGCGACCGCTTCGTCGGCGGCCTGATCTGGGAGTGGGCGGACCACGCCGTGATCCTGGGGCAGACGCCGGACGGCCGTGTGAAATACGGGTACGGCGGCGACTCCGGCGAGCGCCACAACGACGGCAACTTCTGCATGGACGCCCTCTGCTATCCCGACCGCAAGCCGCACACCGGACTGCTGGAGGCGAAGCAGGTCTACCGCCCGGTCCGCGTGCGTAAGGGTGACCGCCCCGGCACCTTCGTGATCAGGAACTTGCTGCGTTTCCTGAACGCAGGCGACTACCTCGCGTGCACCTACGAGATCACTGCAGACGGTGCGGAGCCGATCACCGGCACGCTCGCATTTTCCGCGAAGCCCATGGAGGAGGTCACCGTCACCGTTCCCGAGGCGGCGGCCACATTCACGCAGGATACCTATATCCGCTTCCGCTTCTTCGCGAAGAACGGCTACAGCGCGTTCCCCGACGGCGCCGAGGTCTGCTTCGACCAGCTTCAGATCTGCGAAGTTCCGCCCGCGGAAAGCGCGGTGAAGCAGTCTAAAGGCCGCGACCGCACTTCCGCCAAGAAGTCGGTTTCCTATACCGAGGAGCCTCTGGTCTACACGATCCGCGCCGGCTCCGTAACCTACATTTTCGACCGCCGGCAGGCGACCTTTACCGAGATACGCAAAGGCAGCAGGAACCTGCTGGAGCGCCCCATGGAGTATAATTTCTTCCGCGCGCCCGTCGACAACGATACCATGCGCGGGGAATGGTACCAGGCGCACCTGAACGACTATATCGTGAAGGTTTACGACACGCAGATCCTCGCGGATGACAACGGCGTCCGCATCACGGCGCACCAGTCCTTCGGTTGGAGCCGGCATCAGCCGTTCGCCGTCATGCAGGCCGAATACCGGATCGATGCGGCCGGTGCCCTGGACATCTCCTGCAAGATCACGACCTCGAATAAGGTCCGTCTCCTGCCACGCTTCGGCATCCGCCTCTTCGTGGCAAAAAAGTTCGACACCGCGTCGTACTTCGGCTACGGCCCGTACGAGAGTTACTGCGATAAACACCAGGCCTCCTACATGGGACGCTTCACCGCGAAGATCGAGGACATGTTCGAGGATTACATTCGCCCCCAAGAGAACTCCTCCCACTGGAACTGCAAGGACGCCGAGGTGCTCTCGAAACAGGCCGGGCTGCGTTTTACAAATCCCGCCGGCTTCTCGTTTAACGCCTCCGCCTACACCCAGGAAGAATTGGCCGAAAAAAAGCACAACTTCGAACTGAAGCCGTGCAAGTATCACGTGATCTGCGTCGATTTCGCCATGGCCGGCGTAGGCTCTGCAGCCTGCGGCCCCAGACTCGCCGACCGCTACCGCATTACATTGCCCGAGGCAGAAGGAAACATCCGCGTGGAAGTGATCTGAACCGCAGTAGAATAAATGCACAACGGCTCTTCGGCGTCATGCCGAAGGGCCGTTTGCTTTTGTTGTCCTCGTTTATTTCATTCGATCTTTCATAAACTTGTTATTCACTATAACACTGATCTTAAGAACAATGCGATCGTTTCTGTCTCTTCTCATGTGTACCTCTTCATCCGCAACGTACGGAATAAGTAAACACGATGTTTTATTCATACGCTCAAACACGATCTCGTCACCTTCATCCGGACGATATTGATACCAACCGTCTGCCTCCATTTTTTTCTCGAGATCACTCCATTGATCCTCTGAAACGACCCACTGCGCTATGTAGTAAGCTTCACGTAAATCACTCAAGCCCCATTCAAATCGGGTTTCCTCTTCCTCCAGATACGACCCGAAATACCCCTTTTCTCTTGAGGCCACAATTCTGGGGCCGATAAACATATCCACATGAAAGGCAACCAATAAAACAAGGAAAATAATGGCAAATCGTAGCATGATGTTCTTCTTTGTTTTCTTTTCTTCTCCCATAAAGTATCCTCCTGAAAATCAGTTTTTATTCATGTCAAAAATGTCCACCGGAACCATTATACTTTTCAATAAGACCTTTATCAAAAACATTATACTCATTTCAAGCAGTTATTTCAACTATTACAAAGGTGCGCTGAAAAGTGGTTGATGTTATTTATGCGGAGTAAGAGCTTACAACAAGATGACCATAGAATCGCAACGGCCCTTCGGCGTCATGCCGAAGGGCCATTTTATTATCCCATTTTATAAGCTGCTTCCCAAAAGCTGTTCTCGTGTCCGGCGCAGGTCACGAAGATCTCGCAAAGCTGCGCGCGTTCAACGGTATCTGCGACTTCCGCCAGCCGGTCGACCAGATCGACCCAGGCGTCGCGGGCTGCGACGTACTCCGGCGCGGTGTAGGCCGCAAACCAGGTTTTGTACGGCGAAGCAGCGATCGTATCGGCGCTTTTTTCCATCCATTCGCGGGCAATGTATGCGTAGAGCCAGCAGCACTGCAAAAGCGCCGTCAGGCCGCGCAGAACGGGCCCATCCGACACTTTACGAAGGTAGTCGAGGTAAGCCTTACCTGCATCCGAAAGTCCCACCGTGTCGATCTGCTCCTGCGTGATGCCCATCTGCGCCATGCTCGGGATATGCACCTGCGTGAGCTCGTCCTTCGTCACCTGAATGGTCACGTCGATGAACTCCCTCTGCTCATCCGTCTCCGCATGGGAACGGATGATATTCAAAATGTCGATGTAAGCCTGCAGGTAATAATAGTCCTGCAGCATGTAGTAGCGGAAACGCTCGGAACTGAGTTTTCCGCTTGCCATCTCGGCAACGAACGGCTGCGCCGCAGCCTGCTGCCATTTTCCCTTTGATGCTTCAAAAAGTAAATTTGTAATCTTCATGGTTCCTCTGCCTCCTATTTGTGCGCGACGATCGCCACGTAGCCGCCGCTCTTGTAGCCGTCCGAAACCTCTTCGGGCTTCTCGTTTGTGTACATCGGGTTTTTGATCAATGTCTGGTAGAACTCGAACTTCTCGACGCCGAGCTCCTTCAGCAGACCGATCTTCTCCTCGGTGGAGTGCCATACGCCCGACGCGGCGAGCGCTAGCGGGTACGGGCAGGCCGGCATAACGCCGTCCAGGAACTTCGTGTCATAGGACTGCGCGCAGGTTCCGAGCATGTACATGAAGCCGAATGCGCTCTCCTTCGGAACGTCGATGAAGATCAGTTTTCCGCCGTCCTTCAGGGCGCACAGGCTCTTCTCCATCACGGGCTTCAGATCCTCCATGTAGCTGGAGCTTCCGTTGAAATAAATGATATCGTACGCCTGC
>JAFZZY010000003.1 GCA_017615545.1 Lachnospiraceae bacterium | reverse complement strand
CGCGGATGACATGGCGAATCAATTGATGTTACCCGGAGGATTGACGTATCATGCGCTGATCGATGCGTTCGGTAAGGACATCGTCCGTAAGGAAGATGGATACATTGACCGCAAACTGCTGGCGGACCGTGTTTTCGCGAGCGGCGGTTCGACCGAAACGATCAACAAGATCGTGCATCCCATCGTGATCGACCAGATCAAAAAGGAGATCGCCGCTTTCCGCTATTCGACGGAGGATAACGATAATACTTCGGAGTTTCTGGTGATCGAGGCGGCCCTGCTTCTGGATACCGATATTCCCGAACTGTGCGATCGCATGTGGTATGTATTTGCGCCGGAGAGCGTGCGCATTTCCCGTTTGGTCGAATCGCGCGGATACAGCGTGGAGAAGTGCCACGCCATCATCGATAAACAGCGCAGCACGGGCGAATTCTTCGCGGCTGCGACGGATGTTATCCCGACCGGTTACGGTTTTAAAGTGACGGCGGAACGCATTCGCCAGCTGATCGCGGAGTTGAGGGGTTGAAGTTTGCCCCGAATGCTACTATAATGGCATGGTACATCAAAACATAAATCGGGTCTGCAACCGCAGACCATAGATAAGGAATTAGTAACTATGAAACTGACGAGTATCGCCAGCGGAAGCAGCGGCAACTGCACGCTGATCAGCGGAGGCGGCACGAGCATCCTGGTGGATGCCGGCATCTCCTGTAAGCGCATCAAGGAAAGCCTCGAAGCGCTCGGAGTCTCCCCCGAAACACTGGCAGGACTTATGATCACCCACGAGCATTCCGATCACACGAGCGGGCTCTTTATCTTCGAGAAGCGTTTTCACGTGCCTATCTATGCGCCGCAGGAGACGCTCGATGAGATCCGGCGTATGGATAAAAAAGAAGAGATCGATCCGGTACTTTACCATCCGATCCAGACGGACGAATGGCTGACGGTCGGAGATCTTTCGGTTCTGGCGTTCAACAACTTGCACGACGCTGCCTGTCCGGTCGCTTACCGCGTGGAATGCGGGGACCGCGCTGTTGCGGTCTGCACCGACCTCGGTAACTACAGCGGTTATACGGTGCGCAATCTGCTGGGACTGGATGCCTTGCTCATCGAGAGCAACCACGATCTGAACATGCTTCAGGTCGGACCTTATCCCTACCAGCTGAAGCGCCGCGTGATGAGCGACTACGGCCATCTGGCCAATGAACGCTGCGGCCAGTTGCTTTGCGAGATCGCGAACCCGCGTCTCAAATATGTTTTGCTGGGTCACCTGAGCCAGGAAAATAACATTCCGCAACTCGCACTCGACACGGTGCGCGCGGAACTGAACGAAGGCATCGATCCGTCATGGAACGAACAAATATATCTTCTGGTCGCGAAACGCGATGAGATGACAGAAACGATCGAGATCCTGTAAGTGGATCCCGTATGAAGAGAGAGGTATGAGCATGAAAAAAGCGATAATCACGGTAGTCGGTAAGGATACGGTCGGCATCATTGCCCGCGTGTGCAGCTATCTGGCGGAGAACACCGTCAACATCCTGGACATTTCCCAGACCATCGTCGACGGTTATTTCAACATGATGATGATCGTGGATATCTCCGCGTCGGAGAAGAAGATCAGCACGATGGTGACGGAGCTCGAGGGCGTCGGAAACGACCTCGGTGTTGTGATCCACATGCAGTTGGAAGAGATCTTTACTAAAATGCACAGAATCTAGGAGTGCCGTATGATCAATATATTTGAAGTCAATGAAACCAATAATATGATCGAGCATGAGTGTCTCGATGTCCGCACCATTACGATCGGCATCAACCTGCTCGATTGCGTGCGCTCGGATGTGAAGTCGACCTGCGACGCCATCTACGAGAAGATCACGCGCATCGCAAAAGATCTCGTTTCCACGGGCAATGAGATCGGTAAGGAATACGGTGTTCCCATCGTGAATAAGCGTATTTCCGTGACGCCGATCGCCCTGGTCGGTTCTTCGATCTGCAAGACGACGGAGGATTTCGTCGAGATCGCGAAGACGCTGAACCGTGCCGCGATCACGGTCGGCGTGAACTTCATCGGCGGTTATTCCGCGCTTTGCAGCAAGGGTATGACGAAGTCAGATGAGCTTTTGATCCGATCCATCCCGCAGGCGCTGGCGCAGACCGAGTATGTCTGCAGTTCGGTCAATGTGGGTTCGACGAAGACCGGTATGAATATGGACGCGATCCGTTTGCTCGGTACTATCGTAAAAGAGACCGCAGAGCTTACGAAAGAGCAGGATTCCCTGGGCTGTGCGAAGCTCGTTGTATTCTGTAACGCTCCGGATGACAACCCGTTTATGGCGGGCGCTTTCCATGGCGTGACCGAGGCAGACGCCATCATCAATGTCGGCGTTTCCGGTCCCGGTGTTGTTAAGTCGGCGCTGACACAGTGCCGCGGCGCAAACTTTGAAGTTCTTTGCGAGACCATTAAGAAGACCGCGTTTAAGATCACACGTGTCGGCCAGCTTGTTGCACAGGAAGCTTCCCGCAGACTGGGCATCCCGTTCGGTATCATCGACCTGTCCCTGGCGCCGACACCGGCTGTCGGCGACAGTGTTGCCGAGATCCTTGAAGAGATCGGCCTGGAGAAGGTGGGAGCACCCGGAACGACGGCGGCTCTGGCGCTTTTGAACGACCAGGTAAAGAAGGGCGGCGTTATGGCGTCATCCTATGTTGGCGGACTTTCCGGCGCATTCATCCCGGTCAGCGAGGACCATGGCATGATCGAGGCAGCGCAGTGCGGTGCATTGATCCTGGAAAAACTCGAAGCCATGACCTGCGTATGTTCGGTTGGTCTGGATATGATCGCCATCCCCGGCGACACCACAGCGGCAACCATCTCCGGTATCATCGCGGATGAGGCAGCCATCGGTATGGTAAACCAGAAGACCACGGCGGTCCGCATTATCCCCGTAGTCGGTAAGAGCGTTGGTGATACTGTAGAGTTCGGCGGACTTTTGGGCTATGCGCCTGTCATGCCGGTGAACCCGTACTCCTGCGAGAAGTTCATTTCCCGCGAAGGACGCATCCCCGCGCCGATCCACAGTTTCAAAAACTAAGCAAAAAGAGGACCCGATATGATACAGATCCGCGAAATCCCTTATGCAAAAGACAGGATGGCGGCCACGCGTGACAGTGTGGCCGGTATTGTCGCGGAATTCAATCCGTACCACACCGGGCATGAATACCTGATCCGCCAGGTGCGCGAGATCACGGGCTGTCGTTATGTCATCATCGTGATGAGCGGCAACTTTACACAATATGGCGCGCCGGCGATCGTCGATAAATATACCCGCACGAAGATGTGCCTTTCGGGCGAGTCACACGCCGATATGGTGTTCGAGATCCCCGCGGTCTATGCGACTGCGAGCGCCGAGGGCTTCGCGCATGCCGCAGTTTCACTGCTCGATGGGCTCGGCGTAGTTGATTATCTTTGCTTTGGCAGTGAGGTGATCGATACGGAAGCCATGCAGGAAGTGACGCAGATGATGGTGGATGAACCGCAGGAGGTTCGGACGAAACTGCGTTCCTATTTGGAAAGCGGAAAATCCTTCCCTGCTGCTTATGACTGTGCGGTCTACGATTATTTCGAGGCGAAGGATGGAAGCGAGAAGGCAGACAGCATTCGGGCCATGCTTCGCAACCCGAACGCAACGCTGGGTCTGCAGTACTGCAAAGCATTGGCCGCGCTGAAGTCGAAAATGAAGCCCGTTGCGATCAAACGCATAGGAGCAGGGCATAATCAGGCATCTGCTTTTGACGAGACCTACGCCAGCGGATCGTATTTGCGTGAGCTGCTTGCAGCCGGAGGAATGGCGAAAGATTTAGAAGGTTTCTTCTCTAAGCCCGCAGCCAATATTCTTTCGCAAACACTGGAGCAGTACGGACCCACCTGTGAGGACGAACTGTTGCCGTACTACAAAAAGATGTTGCTAGATGTACGGTACCGCAACCTCAGTTATGAGGCTCCGTATAACAGCGTCGAGCCGACGTTACTTCGGCATCTGGTCAATCGTAGCGCAGAAGCAGCGGACTGCCGTACGTTTGCAGATTTCATCCTTTCGATGAAGTCGAAGAACCTGACGTACACACGCATTTCCCGCTTGTTGTTCCGTTTAGTTACAGGCATCGGACAGGAGCATCCTCCGTACCCCGTGTATTACCTGCGACTGCTCGGCTTCAGAGATGAGGATACCAAGCTCCTTCGGCCACGTATCAAAGAATGCGCAACCCTGCCGATCATCACGAAGGTGGCAGACTATGAAAGCGCATCCGAAGGCTTCCAGCCGTCCGAACGCGGCGCCTGCCTCGCGATGTTTAAGACAGATTTGTATACATCCGAATTCTACTACCAGCTGCAAAACAGCAGCGGAGAGATCAACGAATTCACCTACGGAGTTATCCGCATATAAAACCCACCCCGGGAGTGCCAAAGAGTGCACGCCCGGGGTGATTTTTTTGAGCAACTCTGTTTCCGCCGACCCTGGTTTTCTTAAATACGATCGACGGCGGACAGGTTTGACTCGCTGTGAAAAACTAACCGCGAATATCGAAGCCGGAGCTCGGGTACCGCCTCGACTTCGGCCGTTTTCTGATGAAAACGACCTCAGCGAGCTCAAAAAACGACCTCGGAGATCGTTTTTGCCCCGGCTCCGGCATCTCCTTCGCGGAGTTTTTCATCAGCTCGCTCACATGTCCGTCTTACGATCGCATTAACGAAAATAATAACGGCGAAAACATGAGTTGCCGCCGAGAAGTACACCCGATGTGCACTTTCCGCACCTCCGGTGTGGGTTTATTCGGCAACAGGGTGTGAATTCGTTGATGAGAGAGGGAGAAGTAAAGAGTTTGAAGGGACATTACGACATATATATTGTTCGAATTTGTCATGTCGTGATTTTTAAAGGGATTTATATGGATTTACGACATGAGTGGAACAGCGTTGTTGTAAGTCGTAATCGCATGTGAGATGAGAGAGATTTTTACGACATACACGAGAATAAGATAAGTATAAGTCGTAACCGGATGATAACGAAGTGGAGAACCAGCGGTTAGCGATCGCGTGGCGCGCATATATATAAAAGTTTGAGAATCAAAATAACAATATTGACAGGCTTACATGGCTGTGCTAGAATCGCTTGCGGTTAGCGTAGGCTAACGAAGCAGGAAGGCATCTATAAGAACTTCATCAACAGAAGAAAACAGGCGGTGAGTTGGAAACTCGGATAAGATATAGTCGGGACCTTCGATTGTGCTTTGAAAAATACAACGGAATACTTGCACGATTCGGCGAAATCCTTTATAATTGTTTACGTATATAAGGATCAAAATTCCTTTGTTGGTGCAAAGACGCATACCAAAGAGCCAGGGTACGCGTTTGTGTATCCTGAAATAAAGTGAAGGAGATAACCGTATTATGAGTTTTATTGATTCCATAAAAGAGCGTGCCCGGAAAGACAAGAAAACGATCGTTCTTCCCGAGTCCATGGATCCCCGTGTGTGGGAAGCTGCCGAGAAGATCATCAAAGAAGATATCGCGAACCTGATCATCCTGGGTACCCCGGATGAGGTCGAGACCTACAGCCGCGGCATTGACCGCTCGAAGATCACGATCATCGATCCGCATACTTCACCGGTACTTCCGCTGTATGTTTCAAAGCTGGTCGAACTGCGTAAGAATAAGGGCATGACCCCGGAACTTGCAAAGCAGATGATGATCGAAGACTATATGTACTATGCCTGCATGATGGTTAAGATGGGGCACGCCGACGGCGTTGTCAGCGGCGCCTGCCATTCCAGCGCGAATACGCTGCGTCCGTCACTGCAGATCCTGAAGACGAAGCCCGGCGTGAAGCTGGTTTCCGCCTTCTTCCTGATGATCGTGCCGGATTGCGAATACGGCCTGAACGGTACTTTCGTATTTGCAGACTGCGGTATCGAGCAGGATCCCGATGCCGAGAAGCTGGCGGCGATCGCCATCTCATCGGCCGATACATTCTCACTCCTGACCGGTGAGGAGCCTGTCGTAGCGATGCTTTCGCACTCCACGAAGGGCAGCGCATCCCACCCGAAGGTAGATAAGGTCGTAGCTGCGACCCGTATCGCAAAGCACCTGCGTCCCGACCTCAATCTGGACGGTGAACTCCAGGCCGATGCGGCCATGGTTTCCTCCGTTGCGGAGTCGAAGGCTCCGACGAGCCGTGTGGCCGGACGGGCCAATGTCCTCGTATTCCCCGATCTGGATGCGGGCAACATCGGTTACAAGCTGGTACAGAGACTTGCGAAAGCGGAAGCGTACGGACCGGTAACGCAGGGCATCGCCCGCCCGGTCAATGACCTGTCCCGCGGATGCTGCGCAGACGATATCGTCGGCGTTGTAGCGATCACGGTCGTACAGGCACAGGCACTGGAAGCAGAAGAGAAGGCAAATCAAGGCTGACAGCTTCCGGAAAATGCTTTAAAATTTTTGAAAAAACAGGATTGACAAAACCGAAAGAGTTGGGTATAATCATTTGGTATGTGTATTATGCCCCGTAAACGGAGGCTGATATGCAGATTGATTTGTCTGAATTGACAGCAGCGAATGACACACGAAAGGAATGTAAAGTTCCGATCGAAGCTGCGGTGTTCTCGTTCCAAAAAGAAGAGTATCCCGTGGAAGAAGGTTTTGTAGTCCTTCGTATGCATCACACTTCCGATCGTCAGGTCGAGATCGAAGCTGACGTGCGGATCGTGCTCGGGATGGTTTGCTCCCGTTGTGCGGCGCCTCTTTCCGAACCGTTTGATCTGACGGTATCGTGTCTGCTTGACCTTAACAAGAAGACCGATGACAAACCGAAGGAACCGGAGGAAGAACCCGAAGAGGACGAGGATGATGCTTTTGTCAATTGTGTGATGAACGATCGTTTCCTGGATGTCGACACGCTTGCGTTCGATGCGCTGTCGGAGAACATGCCGTTTGCGGTTTATTGTAAGGAAGACTGCAAGGGACTGTGCCCCGTCTGCGGAAAGAACTTAAACGAGGGAGACTGCGGTTGTTCGGCGACGGCCGATGAACCGAAGGACCCGAGGATGGCCAGGATCGCAGACCTATTTAAGAACGTTAAGGAGGTGTAATGTTATGTCAATCTGTCCTAAGAACAAAACCTCAAAAGCCAGAAGAGACAAGCGTCGTGCTAACTGGAAAATGTCCGCACCTACGCTTGTAAAGTGCAGCAAGTGCGGCGCCCTTATGATGCCTCATCGCGTATGCAAGGCTTGTGGCTCCTACAACAAGAAGGAGATCGTTGCGAAAGACGCAGAATGATCACCGGTTGATTGAGTTTTAAAAGATATAATATTCACGTGAATCGGGAGGTGCGGATGCGCCTCCCAAATTTATTGCCCGAAGGCTTCCGAAAAAATACAAAAAAGATTCAAAAAAACAGTTGCAGATTTCGGTTACCTGTGTTATAGTTTTATAGATTTAAGGCAATGAATAGGGAGGAAGACATGAAGTCTGCTATGCTTATGAGTTTGAATATGCAGAGTGGGAAGCACGGGACGCACGATTCCTTAATTTCCGCCCCTTTTATTTCTGTTCCCTATATTTTCTTTTGAGGTCAGTTGTTTTTGAGACTGGCTTTTTTGTTGCCCTGATTATGAGAGATGATGGAGGACTAAGATGAGCAAAAGAGAAGACATCAAAAAAGTACTTATTATCGGTTCCGGCCCGATCATTATCGGCCAGGCTTGTGAGTTCGACTATTCCGGAACCCAGGCTTGTAAGGCACTGCGTAAGCTCGGTTACCAGATCGTTCTGGTAAACTCGAACCCGGCTACGATCATGACCGACCCCGGTATCGCCGATGTTACCTATATTGAGCCTCTGAACGTTAAGCGTTTGGAACAGATCATTGAGAAGGAGCGTCCTGACGCGATCCTGCCGAACCTCGGCGGTCAGTCCGGACTGAACCTTTGCTCCGAACTCTCCACGAAGGGCATCCTGGATAAATATAACGTAAAGGTTATCGGTGTTCAGGTCGATGCGATCGAGCGTGGTGAGGACCGTATCGAATTCAAGAAGACCATGAATAAGCTCGGCATCGAGATGGCGCGCAGTGAAGTTGCGTACAGCGTAGAAGAGGCGCTGGCCATCGCGGATAAGCTGGGTTACCCTGTAGTTCTCCGTCCTGCATACACCATGGGTGGTGCCGGCGGCGGCCTTGTATATAACGTAGAAGAGTTGAAGACCGTCTGCGCGCGTGGCCTTCAGGCCAGCCTCGTAGGCCAGGTTCTGGTTGAGGAGTCCATCATCGGTTGGGAAGAACTCGAGCTCGAAGTTGTTCGTGATGCAAAGGGCAACATGATCACTGTTTGCTTCATCGAGAACATTGACCCGATGGGCGTACATACCGGTGACTCTTTCTGCTCCGCGCCGATGCTTACCATCTCCGAAGAGACCCAGAAGCGTCTGCAGGATCAGGCTTATCGTATCGTTAACGAAGTTCAGGTTATCGGTGGCACGAACGTACAGTTCGCACACGATCCGGTTACCGATCGTATCATCGTTATCGAGATCAACCCCAGAACTTCCCGTTCCTCCGCGCTTGCTTCGAAGGCAACCGGTTTCCCGATCGCTCTGGTATCCGCGATGCTTGCATCCGGTCTTACCCTGGACGAGATCCCTTGCGGAAAATGCGGTACGCTCGACAAATATGTTCCGGGCGGCGACTATGTCGTAATCAAGTTCGCTCGTTGGGCTTTTGAGAAGTTCAAAGACTCTGTAGATAAACTCGGTACCCAGATGCGCGCCGTAGGTGAAGTCATGAGTATCGGTAAGAACTATAAAGAAGCCTTCCAGAAAGCGATCCGCAGCCTGGAGATCGGTCGTTACGGCCTGGGCTTCGCGAAGAATTTCCACGAGCTGTCGAAGGAAGAGCTCCTTTCCAAACTGATCTACCCGACCAGCGAGCGTCAGTTCATCATGTACGAGGCACTTCGTAAGGGCGCTACCGTAGATGAACTGCACAACCTTACTAAGATCAAGAAGTACTTCATCGAGCAGATGAAGGAGTTGGTAGAAGAGGAAGAGATGCTTCTCACCATGAAGGGTAGCGTTCCTGCAAAGGATATCCTCGAGACCGCAAAGAAGGATGGCTTCTCCGATCGTTATCTGGCGAAGCTCCTCGAAGTTTCTGAGGATCAGATTCGCGCCGCTCGTCTGGCTTACGGTATCACCGAGAGCTGGGAGCCCGTACACGTATTCGGTACTCAGAATTCCGCATATTACTATTCGACCTACTGCGCACCGGATCACACCACGATCACGGATCGCAAGAAGATCATGATCCTCGGTGGCGGCCCGAACCGTATCGGTCAGGGTATCGAGTTCGACTACTGTTGCGTACATGCATCCTTCGCTTTGAAGGAACTTGGTTTCGAGACCATTATCGTTAACTGTAACCCTGAGACCGTATCCACGGACTACGATACATCCGATAAGCTCTACTTCGAGCCTCTGACCCTGGAAGACGTTCTCAGCATCTACAATAAAGAAAAGCCGGTGGGCGTTATCGCTCAGTTCGGCGGTCAGACACCGCTCAACCTTGCAGCAGATCTGAAGAAGAACGGCGTCAACATCCTCGGTACTTCTCCGGAAGTCATCGATATGGCAGAAGACCGTGACCTGTTCCGCGGCATGATGGAGAAACTCGGCATCCCGATGCCTGAGTCCGGCATGGCTGTCGATGTAGAAGAGGCACTGGCCATCGCCGAGAAGATCGGCTACCCTGTAATGGTTCGTCCTTCTTACGTATTGGGCGGCCGCGGCATGGAAGTCGTTAACGAGCCCGAGCAGATGAAGCAGTACATGGCTGCAGCTGTTGGCGTAACGCCGGATCGTCCGATCCTCATTGACCGCTTCCTGCGTCACGCGACCGAGTGCGAGGCAGATGCGATCGCAGACGGAAAGCACGCATTCGTACCGGCAGTTATGGAGCACATCGAACTTGCAGGTGTTCACTCCGGTGACTCCGCATGTATCCTGCCTTCGACGAACATTCCCGCAAACCTCGTTGAGACGATCAAGGAATACACCAGAAAGATCGCCGATGAGATGGGCGTATGCGGTCTGATGAATATGCAGTACGCGATCGAAGACGGTAAGGTTTACGTACTCGAGGCAAACCCGAGAGCATCCAGAACCGTTCCGCTTGTATCGAAGGTCTGCAACATCAACATGGTCAAGATCGCAACACAGATCATGACCGCTCCTCTGACAGGATTGGAGTCGCCGATCCCGACTATGAAGGAGATCAAACCTACTTACTATGGCGTAAAAGAAGCAGTATTCCCGTTCAATATGTTCCAGGAAGTAGACCCTGTCCTCGGACCGGAAATGCGTTCCACAGGTGAGGTCCTCGGCCTGTCTACGAATGTCGGCGAGGCATTCTTCAAGGCTCAGGAAGCTACCCAGACCGTTCTGCCGAAGGAAGGCTGCGTACTGTTTTCCGTAAATCGTAAGGATAAGCCTGAAGTGGTTGATGTAGCTCGTAAGTTCGAGGCTTGCAACTTCCGCATCGTAGCGACCGGTTCCACCTACGACCTGCTCGTAGCAAACGGCATCAAGGCTGAGCGTATCAACAAGATGCAGGAAGGTCGTCCGAACATCGTCGACGAAGTCATGAACGGCAAGATCCAGCTCATCATCAACACACCTACTGCTCCGAACGAGCGTATCTTTGATGACAGCTACATCCGTAAGACAGCGATCAAGGCGAAAGTTCCTTACATCACCACCATGGCAGCTGCTAAGGCTACCGCTGATGGTATCTACACCGTCATCCATGAGGGTGAGATCGGCGTTATGAGCCTGCAGGACATCCATGCTTCCATCCAGTAAGGGGTAGACATGATAAAGATAGCTATCGATGCGATGGGCGGCGACAACGCGCCTGAGAAGATCGTTCAGGGCGCGATCGACAGCCTGTCCCTTCGCGATAACATTCAGATCGTTCTGGTCGGTGACCAGGACGCGGTAAAGGCGGAATTAGCCAAATACCAATATGACGCGGCCCGTGTTTCGGTGGTTCACACGACAGAGGTCATCGAAACCGGCGAGCCGCCGGTTGCAGCCATCCGTGAGAAGAAGGATTCCTCCCTGGTCGTAGCACAGAAACTGGTGCGCGACGGTGAGGCCGATGCCTTCATTTCCAGCGGTAGCACCGGCGCCATCCTGGTCGGCGGCCAGCTCATTGTCGGCCGTATTAAAGGCATTCGCCGCACACCGCTGGCACCTCTGATCCCCACGACGAAGGGCGCGAGCCTTTTGATCGACTGCGGCGCCAACGTAGACGCCCGCCCGGAGGATCTGGTCCAGTTCGCCCGCATGGGTTCCATCTACATGGAACACGTGTGCAAGGTAAAAAAGCCCAGAGTCGGAATCGTCAATATCGGTGCCGAAGAAGAGAAGGGCAATGCTCTTGTTAAGGAGACCTTCCCGCTTCTCAAAGCCTGTGAAGATATCAATTTCATCGGAAACGTGGAATCCCGTGATATCCCGTACGGAGCTGCGGACGTCATCGTTACTGAAGCTTTCGTGGGCAATGTCATCCTGAAACTCTACGAGGGTGTCGGATCGGCACTCGTCGGCGAGATCAAAAAGGGCATGCTTTCGAACTTCAAAGGCAAACTCGGAGCGCTTCTGGTAAAGAAGAACTTAAAGGGTGTCGTTAAGAAGTTTGATGCTTCCGAATACGGCGGCGCACCGATGCTCGGCCTGAAGGCCTTGGTCGTTAAGACTCACGGCAGCGCGACGGAAAAAGAGATCAAAAACGCGATCATGCAGTGTGTGGACTTCGTAGAAGCGAAAACGATCGACCAGATCAACGCGATCGTCAGCTGATAAAGATTACGTTTTCCTAAAAATACACAAATATGTATTGCCATACATGCGGCGATACATTATAATGATTTCGGTGTCCGGCGTTAGCCGCACTGATGTAGAGAAGCCGCAGCCTTTTCGCACGGCATTCTGTTTCAAATTCACGTATGAATTGAGAGGATGGCAATTATGGAGTTTTTTGAGAAATTGCAGAATATCATTTCGGAGGTCCTTTCCATCTCGACCGATGAGATCACCATGGGAACTACGTTCGTAGACGATCTGGGAGCTGACTCTTTGGATGTTTATCAGATCATTATGGCGATCGAGGAAGAGTTTGAAATCGATATCCCCAGTGAAGAAGCTGAGAAGATCGTTACCGTCGGCGACGCCGTTGAGCAGATCAAGAACGCTCTTGAAAACCAGAGATAATTATTTTTGTTTTCATAACTTGAGGGATGATGGCGCAGGTCTCATCCCTTTTGCTGTTTCATGGGTTTGCACGCCCGAACGTGCAAAGGTGGTAGATATGGACCGTATCCTGAACGAGTTTCAACAAAAGATCGGCTACACATTTAAAGACGTCTCCCTTTTGAA
The DNA here is from genome assembly GCA_017615545.1 of Lachnospiraceae bacterium. Lineage (GTDB taxonomy): Bacteria > Bacillota > Clostridia > Lachnospirales > Lachnospiraceae > UBA1201. The sequence continues at coordinate 2,456 of JAFZZY010000003.1, read as the reverse complement.
ACTGGCGCTCACACACAGTTCGTATGCGAATGAGCATCGTCTGGACTACAGCATGCATAATGAGCGGCTGGAGTTTCTCGGCGATGCCGTCCTGGAACTGGTCTCGAGCGATTTTCTGTTTCGGAATCATCCGGAGATGAAAGAGGGCGACATGTCCAAAAAGCGGGCAGCCATGGTATGCGAACCGGCACTGGCGCACTGCGCGGGACGCATTGACCTCGGATCCTACCTGTTCCTGGGTAAGGGTGAGGACCTGGGCGGCGGACGCACGCGCGATTCGGTCACCTCGGATGCGATGGAAGCGCTGATCGGCGCCATCTACCTTGATGGTGGTTTTACTACTGCAAAAGAGTTTACGGAGACTTACGTACTCGGTATTACAAGCGATGCAACGTTCTTTTATGATAGTAAAACCATCCTGCAGGAACTGTCGCAGGAAAAATTTGCAAAAGAACCCGTTTACCGTCTGGTGGCGGAGAACGGACCCGACCATCAGAAGGAGTTCGTGATCGAAGTCATGATCGGCGACGTCGTCTACGGAACCGGTAAGGGAAAGAGCAAAAAAGCGGCACAGCAAGAAGCGGCGCACCACGCCGTTACCAAACTAAAGGAGTCCAAGTAATGTATTTAAAATCCATCGAAGTACAGGGTTTCAAATCCTTTGCAAATAAACTCGTTTTCGAGTTTCACAACGGGATCACCTGTATCGTAGGTCCGAACGGCTCCGGTAAAAGCAACGTGGCGGATGCGGTCCGCTGGGTTTTGGGCGAGCAGAGCGCGAAACAGCTTCGCGGCTCGAACATGCAGGACGTCATCTTTTCAGGTACGGAGGCGCGTAAGCCGCTCGGCTTCGCATCGGTCTCCATCACCCTGGATAATTCGGATCATAAACTGAACATCAATTACGATGAAGTCACCGTAACGCGTAAGGTCTTTCGTTCCGGTGAGAGTGAATACAAACTGAACGGCGTCAACTGCCGTCTGCGTGACATCTACGAATTGTTTTACGACACCGGTATCGGTAAGGAGGGCTATTCGATCATTGGCCAGGGCCAGATCGAGCGTATCCTTTCGAATAAGCCGGAGGAGCGTCGTGAGCTGTTCGATGAGGCAGTCGGTATCGTTAAGTATAAGCGCCGCAAGCAGAGCACGTTGAAGAAACTGGAGAGCGAGCATGCGAACCTGACCCGTGTTTCGGATATATTGTCCGAACTTGAAAAGCAGGTCGGACCGCTGAAGCGCCAGTCCGAGACGGCGAAAAAATATCTGAGCATCCGCGATGAGCTGAAGAAATACGATCTTCAGCTGTTTCGTGTGTTTACGAACCGTTCCGAGGAAGATCTGAAGAAGATCGAGGAAAATGATGCGATCGTCCTCGGAGATCTCGAGGATACGAAGAAAGCCCTCGATGAGCTGACGAGTGCTTACGAGGAGGTCGACACCTTCATCCGTTCACTCGACGAGCAGTCGGCCGAACTGTCGGAGCGTATGACGCAGACCCTCAACGATAAAAACGAGATCGCGTCGAAGGTGCTTTTGCTGAATGAGCAGATCGCTTCCGAGGAGAAAAATCGCGGAACGCTGAATGAGCGCCTCGAGCAGATCCGCACGCAGCTCCTTTCGATGGAGGAGGAAAAGAACGGTTATCTGACGCAGAAGACCGAACTGATCCAGACCCTCGAAAAGCAGAAAGAGAAAGAGGCGGAACTGACCGCGCAGATGAAGGCGCTGGATGAATCCATCGCCGAGAATATGGTCCTGGTCGAGAAGGATCAGGATGAACTGAAGAAATTACTGAATTCTAAATCGGATGTGGTTGCGAAGCTGCAGCATTTTGACACCTTGTATGAGCAGGTGTCCCGTCGCCGCAGTGAGATCTCTTCAAAGCGTCTGCAGTCGCAGAGCGAACTGGAGACCGCACAGGAGAACCGGAAGACATTTGCCGATCGGTTGGCATCTGTAAGGGACAATGTAGCGACCTACCGGAAGCAATTCCAGGAGACGAAGGAGATCCAGCAGGGACTCGTTAAGAAGCGCGATGATATCGCTGCCGAGAAGGACAGAAATATCGAGCAGTTCCATGAGGCAAGCTCGCGCGCGGCTTCCCTGAAGAACTTGGAAGAGCATTTCGAAGGATACCAGAACAGTATCCGCAAGATCATGGAATACAAGCAGAACGGACCGAAGAACCTTTCGGGTATCGAAGGCGTGGTTTCCGACCTGCTGGAAGTTGACAAAAAGTACGAGACGGCGATCGAGATCGCCCTGGGCGGTTCGATCCAAAACATCGTGACCCGCGATACCGATACCGCAAAGACCTGTATCGCCTACCTGAAACAGAATAAATTCGGCCGCGCGACCTTCCTGCCGATGGACGCAGTGAAGAAGAACGAAGGCCTTTCCCGTCCGGAAGCCCTGAAGGAAAAGGGCGTGCTCGGCACGGCGAATACACTCAT
>JAFZZY010000030.1 GCA_017615545.1 Lachnospiraceae bacterium | reverse complement strand
TCTACCGAAAGCTGCATTGCGTTCTTCATGCAGGAAACCAGCAGTTCCTTAACTTCCTCGACTTCCTCCTGCTTTGCTTCGATCAGGAGTTCGTCGTGTACTTGCAGTACGATGCGCGAAGCCAGTTTGCGGCGCACCAGTTCTGCATTGACCGCGTTCATCGCGATCTTTATGATATCTGCCGCCGTGCCCTGGATGGGCGCGTTCATCGCAACGCGCTTACCGAACTCGCGCGTCATGTACTGGGACGCCTTCAGCTCCGGGATGGGACGGATGCGTCCGAGCAATGTCGTGGAGTAACCGAGGCGCTCCGCGTCCGCAACGAGGCGGTCCAGAAGCTCTTTGACCTTCGGGTAGGTGGCAAAATAACGTTCAATGTACTGCTCCGCCTCTTTACGTGTGATGGACAGGTCTTCACTCAGTCCGAACGCGCTGATACCATAAACGATACCGAAGTTGACGGCCTTCGCGTTTCGACGCATCTGCGGCGTCACCTCCGCCAGCGGCACATGGAAGACCGAAGCCGCCGTGATCGCGTGGATATCCTTATCCTGATGATAAGCGGCGATCAGGTTCTCATCCTCCGACATGTGCGCGAGGATACGCAGCTCTATCTGTGAGTAGTCGGCGTCCACAAAAATGTAGCCGGGCGCGGGAACGAACAGCTTGCGGATCTGCTTTCCGAGTTCGTTACGCACCGGGATATTCTGCAGGTTCGGGTCCGCGCTGCTGATGCGGCCGGTCGCCGTCACGGTCTGGTTGAACGTACCGTGGATCCTGCCATCCTCCCGTACATATCCGGGCAATGCATCGGCGTAGGTCGATTTCAGTTTCGTCAGCTGGCGGTACTTCAGGATCATACGCACGATCTCAAAGTCCGGCGCCAGTTTATCAAGTACATCTGCCGCGGTGGAATAACCGCTCTTCGTCTTCTTTCCTCCCGGCAGTTTCAAAGTTTCAAACAGGAATTCGCCCAACTGCTTCGGGGAGTTCAGGTTCACGCCCTTCGCTTCCTCGCCCCCCAGACGGACGATATCTTCTTCCAGTTTCCGGATGTTCTCCCCGAGCACGACGGAATATTCACGCAGCGCCGCCGCATCTACACAGATACCATAACGCTCCATTCGGAACAGACCGTAGACCAGAGGCAGTTCCACCTCGTCGTACAGCGTACACTCGCCGCGCTCTTCCATCATCTGCTCCATCTTCTTGCCGAGGCGCAGATTCATGCTCGCTTCCGCAGCATAGGCTGGTCCCAGTTTTTCTTCCATCACGAGGTAGACATCCTGGACCTTACTCTTACCGAGGATCTCGGCGGGTGTCTGATGGGTCTCGTTCAGATATGAGGCTCCACAGGAAAATGCATCCTCCGGCGGCGACAGCGGGCTCAGCAGATACGCCATCACGGAAACATCCTTCGAGCGCAACATCAGGGGATTCAAAAACTCCTCGACGCTCTTCTGCGTTGTATCAGCAAGCAGGTGTAATGTCTTCTTCAGGTCATAGACATAGACCTTAGTATTTTCAAACACCTTCCGTACCGGCTCGTGGAGCAGCATCGCCTCAAACGGATTTGAGATCGACAGATAGTAGGATTCGTTTCCGTAAGCAACGCCGACGCCGAACCACTGACGGTCCTGCGGATCGCTACTGACGCAGAACGACATTCCGACCTCATCCTGCTTCTCAGCCTTCGAAAGGATCGCGGTCGCCTCCTCAACTGAGGAAATAAACGTATAGTTGATCTTCACTTCGTCCGCCTTCTCTTCTTTTGCGGACGCCTGCAAAGCCTTGCCCCCTTCGGCAAAACGACTGAACAGAGATTTGAAGTTGTGCCGCTTGATCAGCTCGTAAGCCTGCGGTGTATATAGATCGTCGATGATCGCGTCATCAGCGTTGAATTCAAGTTCGGCATTTACATTGATCGTAGCGAGGATCTTCGACAGATGCGCCAGTTCGCGGTTCTGCTCAAAGGATTCACGCACGCTCTTTTTCGTGATCTCGTCAATATGCGCCTCCGCATTTTCCACGGTGTGATATTTGACGATGAGTTCGGTCGCTGTCTTCGGACCGACGCCCGGCAAGCCGGGAATATTATCGGAGGTATCGCCCTGGAGTGCTTTCAGGTCAATGAACTCCGTCGGTGTCACGCCGTATTCAGCCAGGACATCCTTCGCATAGTAGTTGAAGATCTCGGTCTTTCCCTTATGAGTCTTCGGAATGCGGACCAGTACGGTATCGGTCGCGAGCTGCAAGAGGTCGCGGTCACCGGATACAATCACGACCTGCATACGGTCGCCCAGTCTCCGGGACAATGTACCGATGATGTCGTCAGCCTCCAGACCGGCTTTGGAAACGCAGGGCACGTTCATGGCGTGAAGCACTTCCTTCAGCATGGGTACCTGCATGGTCAGTTCCTGCGGCATCGGCTTACGCGTGCCCTTATACTCTTTGTAGATCTCGTGGCGGAACGTCGGCGCCTTTACATCAAAAGCGACCGCCAGATGGGTCGGCTGTTCCTCATCGAGCAGTTTAAAGAGAATATTCAAAAAACCATAGACGCCGTTCGTCGGCTCGCCCTGTGCATTCGTGAGCATCGGCAGGCCGTAAAACGCGCGGTTGATGATGCTGTATCCGTCGATCAAAAGGATCTTTTCCAAAGCATTGTCCTCACATGTAATCGTTCATCATAGCAGGAATACCATCAGCGCGGTCAGGATGATCAGAATGAAAAGCAGGATGGTCTGCAACACACTGTGTCCACGTTTGATGTGGCTCAGCTCGGTTTTGATCTTATTTTGCAACATTCCCGAGAAATTGAAATCTGCCTTCTCCTTCGAATCGAGTCCCTTCAGACCGCGCGTGACGATGAATTTGATGTCCAGTTCCTCGTAACACGACGGGCAATCCCGGACATGCAAAAGGAACTGCTCCTTCTGGGCGCCGCGCAGCTTATCTTCATTGTACAGATCAATTAATGACAATGCTTCCTTGCACTCCATAAGAACAGTCCTTTCTTTAAATTATTCTTCTACAGAAAACTTGTAGATCGTTGTCGATGTATATGCATTGCCCTTGCGGATCACAGGGGAAACGAAGTTCTCGTGATTTACCGCATCCGGGAAATACTGGGTCTCAAAGCATGCGCCGGCGCGCTTTACGTAAACGTTGCCGCTCTTACCGGTCACCTTATTCACGCCGACATAGTTGCCGGTGTAGAACTGCATGCCGGGAAGGTCGGTGTAGACTTCCATCTTACGGCCGCTCTTCGGATCGTACATAAATGCAACCTTATGGATGCCGCCCGGGTTCTTCAGCGCGTAGTTGTGGTCATAGCCGCCTGCATCGTTGAGCATGTAGTAATCCTGGGCAATGTCTCGGCCGATCGTCTTCGGGGTGTTGAAGTCCATCGGGGTATTTGCAACTGCTACCAGATTACCATTCGGGATCGACTTGGAGTCGGTCTCGGTCACAGCGTCGGAATCGATCCATACGATCTGGTCCAGAACGTCGCCGCTGTCATGGCCGGCGAGGTTGAAATAACTATGGTTCGTCAGGTTGATGATGGTATCCTGATCCGGAACCGCATAATAACCGATCATGACGGAGCCGTCTTCCTTCAGGGTGTAGGTGAGGGAAATGTCGACATTTCCCGGGAAGCCCTGATCCATATCCGGGCTGCGCAGGGTCATGGTAACGGATGCGCTCTCATTGTCCACGCGGGTATCGGTCACCTTCCAAACACGGTTCTGATAGCCGTCTTTACCGCTGTGCAGGTTGTTGATCTTGTTGTCGTTCTTCTCGATCTCGTAGGTCGTTCCGTTGATAGTGAACGTCGCGCCGCCGATGCGGTTCGCGTGACGTCCTACGGTCGCGCCGAGGAAGCAGGAATTCTTGTAGTAATCTTCGAGTGTCTTCAGTCCGAGGACTACGTCCGCGCATTTGCCGGTCTTATCCGGAACAGCGAGGCTGATGAGCAGCGCGCCGTAGTTGCTGACGGTCAGGGCCATGCCCTTCTTATTCGTCATCACGTAGTTGCGGATCTCTTCTCCCTTCGGAGTCGTTCCAAATACAGAGTTTACAAGTATCATAATCATTCTCCTTATATTCTATTCCGCCGGAGCGGTTTACTCATCTTTTTCGATCTTCCAAACAAAGGAACGGTAGTCGCCGCCGGCCCAGGGGCTCGGAACGAAGATGCCTGCGTTCATCAGGGCGTCGCCCGTCAGATGGCAGTCCATCGCAGGAATGTAGTATTTGGCGTTCGGGTCCAGTCCCTGCAGGCGGATCTTATACGCCCTATGGTTAATGCGGTACGTTACCGCTACCATGGTCAGCAGAGCCTTCGAACGATCCTTCGAAACGACCATGTAAGCGTCCATGAAGTGGTTCTCCGCGTAAGATTCCAGACGATAATAATCGCCTTCCCGCACGAGGTCGTTACACTCATGGTACATCTCGACCTGCTTCGGGATCATCTGCAGATCCTCCTCGGACAGCTTTGTGATGTCGAGTTCGTAGCCGAAGGTGCCGAGCATCGCAACATGGCCGCGCGTCTCAAAGGGAACGCTGCGTCCGGTCAGATGGTTCGGGCAAACCGAAACGTGGGCGCCGATCGAGGACAGCGGGTAAATGAGTGCCGTGCCCTCCTGGATCTTCAGGCGCTCGATGGCGTCAGTGTCATCGGAACACCAGATCTGCGGGCTGTAAAACAGCATGCCGGGGTCGAAACGACCGCCACCGCTGGAGCAGTTCTCCAAAAGCAGATCCGGGAATTCAGTGATCAAACGGCTTTGCAATTCATATACGGCCAATGTATAACGGTGATAAAACTCACCGATACGATCTGCAGGAAGGTCCCGGCTTCCGATGTTCGTAAGCGCACGGTTCATATCCCACTTCACATATTCGATGTTCGCGCTCATCAATACGTTATACAAGCTATTCCATACATATTCCAGAACTTCCGGGCGTGTGATATCCAGGACGTATTGCCAGCGTAGGGTCGTATTTTCACGATTCGGGACCTGAATGGACCAATCGGGATGCGCACGGAACAGGTTGGAATCCGGACAGACCATCTCGGGCTCGAACCAGATACCGAACTTCATTCCGAGTTTGTTTACCTCGGAAACCAGATACCGGAGACCGCCGGGAAGTTTTTCTTCATTTACCACCCAGTCGCCTAAAGCACGATGATCGTCGAAGCGGTTACCAAACCAGCCGTCGTCCATGACAAGCATCTCGATGCCGCACTTGGATGCGCTTCTCGCGATATCCAGCAGTTTCTCTGTATTGAAATCGAAATAGGTCGCTTCCCAGTTGTTCAAAAGCACGGGGCGCTTGCGATCTTTATATTTGCCTCGGATCAGGTGACCGCGGTACAGGTCGTGGAAGGTGCGTGTCATTCCGCCCAGGCCCTGCGCCGAGTAGACCATGACGGCTTCGGGCGCGGTAAAATATTCGCCGGGCAGCAGTTTCCAACAGAAATCATCGGGATTGATACCGATCTGCATGATCACGTCATCATTGACCAGGCCATCTGTCTGGGCGATGAAGTTGCCGGAATACACCAGGTTCATCGCATAGACCTCACCGCTCGTCTGCGTCGTATTTCGCGAAGTAACGGCGATGAACGGCTGTGCCTGATGGCTGGAAACGCCGCGGGACGAATACGCGCGGCTGATGCCGTACGAAATCGGTCGGCGGCAAATGCCTCGCTCCCGTCCCCAGGAACCATGGAGGGTGATCACATCGTAAGCATCCTCCGGCAGATACAGGTGCGCGGAAAGCACGCGGTCCAGATAGATCGGTTCGCTACTCTGGTTCCATACGCGCACGTGGCGGCAGATCGCATCATTGTCCGCGAAGACCGTGTAGGAAAGGATCAATTTCAGACCGATCACGGGATCGACCATTTCGATCTCCAGAGTCTCGCAATCCTCTTCGCTGCCAAACGTCGCCGGCTGAAACCTGAGTTCCGGTTTGCCCTTGAAGATCTTATGGGAACGATATTCGGGCAAAACTCCGTGATGCCCCTGCATGGTATGTACATCCAGGGCTCCCTCACGGAAATCACCGATCCCTCGGAAGTTATATTCGAACGGGAAATTATCATAGAAAATGCCCGTGTCACCGGGATTGATGTTGTCGGCGGAAGGATCCGCCTTCACGCCCATCAGGTGACGCAGGTTTTGATTTTGTATTTTCTTCCCGTAGTAGACATGTCCGAGATACTTCCCATTCACGATGCCCATAACGTAGGTCGTGTTCGGCGTGTGAAGGAAGAAAGACATGCATTTCTCACAATATTGGATCGACATAGAGTGTCTCCGATCGAATTGATAGATTAAATGACGATCATGCTGATCAGATAGAACGGTTTTACGTCATCCTCGTGGGTCTCGATGATCTCGAGCGAGAGTTCATGCTCTTCGTTCGGAAGATCCATGTAGCAGCTCTCGAGGGCCGCCAGATCACCCCAGGTCTCGTCGAAGTTCGCATCGAGAATGCGAACGGTATTCGGGTCGTGATCGAGCGTCACACGAACGACGGGCGCAGGCAGATCCTTCGTCTTACGGTACTGGATACCGATGCCTGTACACTTGATCCGGAAGGTCATGAAACTACCGTCGAGGGAAGCATACCATCCGCCCTTGAAAACATCGGCTGTACTCTCCTGCCAGCTTTCGTCTTTCGAGAACCCATAGCAGAGCACGGGGTCGATGTCTTTATTAGTCAGCCGCTTTGCATACTCAAAGCGGTTCTCCGTCACGGGCGTCGCGATGCCGTCCGAGCGGTCAATGAACTTGAGCAAGTTGCAGATCAGATCTGCAACGATCTGATGTCCCACGTCGTTGGGATGCAGGCCGTCCGATGTGATCTCACTCATGGAGATCTCGCCGTCCAACATGCGCTTATAGACCGATTCACGAACGCTGACGGTCGGGATGCCATAGGCCCTGTTCACTTCCTCGTGAACGTGCTGGGAACTGGAGCCATCGGAATAGACGACATTGTCCAGAGCCATCACAGCAGGGAAACCGGGAGCTTTCAGCAATCTGCGAAGAAGACCTTCGTAGGTCTCCTTGAAAAAGCCGGTGTCCGGGTCGTTGACCGAATACTCGAAGAGAATGAAATCCGGCTTATGCGCCAGAACATCCTCCTCCACGCGCGCAACGCCAAAGTAGGAATCGGTCGCGCCGATTCCAGCGTTGATATAGGAGATCTGAACATCCGGGAAACGATTGCAGAACCAGTCATACACGCGG
>JAFZZY010000029.1 GCA_017615545.1 Lachnospiraceae bacterium | reverse complement strand
CACTGTCACGTTATTTCAATATCTGTTGTAACCCGAACAGCAAAAGCAGATGTGCCGGGTAGAATACGTAGAAAAACCACTTCCAGTTGCGCCCGCGCTTCTCGCTGTAGAACTCAGTCAGAGGATAGCCGGCCGGAACGATCAGTTCCGTGTAAGAACTGCCGGCGATCGCCAGGATCAGACCGCTTCGGATCATGTTCATACCGGGATGAGCTTCACCGTGCGCAAAATAGATGAATACGATGGTGACCACGCCGGCGAGCTTGTAGTCCGATTTGATGGCAAATGCTGCCACTGCGCCGACGAGGATGAAGCCGAGCATGGGCAGGAAGAATTTGCTGATCTCGCCGAAGGTCTTCGGGGCTTTCTTTCCCTTCACCCACGGCTGCATCCACCATTCGATGGCCCAGATGACCAGGAAACCGATCAGAAGCGTGAAGAATACGTTCTGTTGCCCCCAGTTCAGAAGGCGGTCTTTGATGGGCATCTCGCTGTCCGACAGCGCCAGATCAAACGGGATCTCGGACAGGATGGAGAACGCGGCCAGGCGGATCGCAAACTTCAGGCGCGACCGAGTGTGGAAGAAGCCTTCCACCAGCAGGAAGCAGAAGATCGGGAAGGCAAAACGTCCGATCAGTCGAAGCGCGAAATAGAACACGTACATCGGGTCGCTGAAGGTCTTCTCGGAAAATGAATGGCTCAGCATCGCTACGGCCGTGTGATCGATCAACATCGTCACGACCGCGATCATCTTCAGGCTGAAACCGCTGAAGATCGCAGGACGATTCACTGTCGCCTTCGAAGCCGCGGACTTTTTCGCTCCGACCGACTCCGTAGCATCGGAAACCGCCGGGGTTTTCGCCGGTTCTTTTTTCTCAGGGACGTTCCGCCCCTGGTTTTTCTTTTTATCGGAAAACGTCTTTACGGTCGCGAACGTAGCAGGCACCGCATCGTCCTCTTCGTCCGCCGCGACCTCAGTCGTCGTCTCTGTCAATTCCGTCGCATCCGTCAGATCCTTCGGGGTCTCCTCCGTCTGCAAGTTCTCTTTCTCGTTCACTCTTATTTACTCCTTTAAGGAATGCCTTATACTTTTTGCGGATCTTCTCCGCGCGTTCGCTGTTCGCGGGCTTCACGGTCTTCGCCGCGAACACGCCGGCCACCAGCGACTTCCACCGCAGTTTCGCCTGCATTTTCCCGTGATCGGGGCAGTCGGCCAGCGTCAGGTAGTAGCGCGAGCTCACCGCGAACCAAGGCACCAGCATGTCGCAGTAGTCGCCGCAGCGGCTGCAGCGCACGCGGCAGACCTCGTCGTCCGCCATGGCCTCTGCCTTCGTATCATAGACTCCGGTGACCATCTTCGTGTACGTTCCGAAGTCGAAATTCCAATATTCGCCCTCTGCGGGCAATGCATAGTAGTCGACCGACAAATATGCGCCGAAGCGCTTAACATCCAGTTTCTGCCACACACAAGCCGTGTAATACGCATCCTGGAGTGCGCGGTGGAAGTCATCCGCGTGCGGAAGCGCCAACTGCTCCACGGCAGCCTCCAGCGCCAGCCGCTCCTTCCCGTCCCCGAACTGCAGGCTGTATAATTTCTGCACATCGTAGTACGTCAGCGGCGAATGAAACTCATATTCCAGATTGTAGTGGTCCATGTTCGAGCGCAGGACCGTCAGATCCCCGCAGCCCCACGTACAAAAGACCGGATCAACGCCACACCATTCCAGGAAGTCCGCGCAGACCGAAGGGAACTCCGGCGCGCACTTCAGTTGTGCATTGTCCAGTTTTGTAACCTTTTTTATGATGGGATTGACCGTAGGATATACGGACGGCCGTACCAGTTCCGAGAAACGCGAAACGATACGGCCGTTTTTGTCTAATTTGACCGCACCGATTTCGATGATCTCAAACGGAAGCTCAGGCAGGCTCAACGCAGGAGCGGGACTCTGGTTCCACTCCAAGTCAAATACGATGTAATGCATCTTTTGTGCCTTTCGGGTTTGCCGTGCAAACCTTCCTAATCATTCAGAATTTCAAGCGTGCGGATCTATCGAGACCCTCTCTTTGTAAATACAACGAGAATGGTTTTTAATATGATCTTGATGTCCAGTGCCAACGACCAGTTGTCGATGTACTGGAGGTCGAGTTTTACGACTTCTTCGAAGTCCGAGATATCGCTGCGGCCGCTGACCTGCCACAGACCGGACAGCCCCGGTTTCAGCGCCAGACGACGTTTGTGATACGGCGAATACTCTTTGAACTCTTCGATCGTCGGCGGGCGAGTCCCGACCAGACTCATATCGCCCTTTAATACATTCCAGAACTGCGGTAGCTCATCGATACTCGTCGCGCGGATGAAACGACCGACCTTCGTGATACGAGGGTCATTCGTCATCTTAAACATAGCGCCCTTCATCTCGTTCTGCGCCATCAGTTCCTTCTTACGCTCCTCTGCATCCATATACATGGAGCGGAATTTGTAGATCGTAAAATATCGTCCGTTCTTACCGACTCTCTTCTGCTTGAAGAACAGCGGTCCGGGGGACTCGAGCTTCAGCGGGATGAACAGGATGATCGTCGCGAGGATCAGGAAGATCATTCCGACCAGCGCACCCAGGATATCTATGATGCGCTTCACCAAAAGCTGGCCCCAGCTGAAGAACCTTTCGGAAAATGTAACGACCGGATAACCTGCGAAATTCGTAACACGATGGCTCGTGCTCTCGTAGTTCTCCAGCATCTGAATGTACAGATGAACGCTGACGCCCATCTCTTCGAACTTCTGCACGTATTTACGCATCGAAGCTCCGGTGTCATAAGCCACGTAAATGAATACCTCATCCACGATCTGGCGGCTGGCCACCTCAAACATATTGTTAAAATTACCCAGGATCGGGATCCCGTGATAATGCTTTCCTACCTCTTCGTCGTTTTCGTCAACCACGATGATGCCGGAGATACGCTGGTTCCACGCACAGTATTTCTCTGTGTGGGGAACGACTTCGGCGAGACGGTCGCGGGTCGTGACCAGAAGCACCTGTGTGATCGATTTGGAACGATTTCTGCGCCGTGCCAGGTGGAACCGCAGGAACATGTGGACCAAAGCTGTCAGGATAACGCTGAAGATCATCGTTACGGCCAATGTACCTCGGCTGACGGTATCGCTCTGATTGAATACGAAGATGATGAGAGTATCGATCAAAAGCGTTATGAAGTTGTGGCGGACGATCGTGTAGAACTCGTCGAACAATCCTTTGCGGATCACTAAACCGTCACTTCCGGAGAATAACTTCGTGATCCAGAACGCAAGAAACAGCAGCATAAATTGCTGCCGGAAACGTTCGTCCATCGAAAGCGGCTTCTCCATGAAAAACGTGTGCCAAAGAGAAGCCGCAAAGTAGAAGGCAATGAAGAGCAGGATCGAATCCAAAACCGCTACGGCGAACTCGTGCCCTCTGTTTTGCTTTTGTATCATGTCAGATACTCCCTTTAGAATAACAGTGGCTACTTCTATCTGAACTTCAGATTTTATACAGTATACCACATATTGTCTTTTTTTTCAATAGGGGTCGTTCGATTCCCGCGTTTCCCGCTCTTTTCCGACCTCTCCTCCCCACTCTGAAAGTTTTTTAAAAAAACGCTTGCATTTTCCCTCGTTCTCTGATACAATGTGTTCTACAAAAAGCAATGAAAAGGACCAGTACGTTCTGGGCAAGTTTCAGAGAGCCGTCGGTTGGTGTGAGACGGTACCTGCGCTTTACGGAACTCCCCTTGGAGCAGCCATCTGAACATCGCAGTAGGATCGGCCGGGTTTCTCCCGTTACAGAGGTGACGCGTCAGGCATATATGCTTCGCGCGAATGAGCGCATGCGAACGATATCGCATGAATTAGAGTGGTACCGCGTAAGATTCGTCTTTCGTCTCTAAGTTACTTAGGAGATGGAGGATGTTTTTTTTATGATCCCAGGGACGAAAAGTCCCGATCGATCATGCTTGCATGAGCGGAGCGGACCTTGAGTCCCGCACAAAAATGAGACCGGAGCCGTTTTCGTAGAAAACGAGCGGAAGTCGAATTTTTGTAGGATTTCGAGAGTGCGAAGCACGAAGAAATCCGTAGGATCATAATTTTATGATCCCAGGGACGAAAAGTCCCGATCGATCATAAATTGATCATCTTCCCACAGAGAGATTGGAGGTTTCTATGAAGAATTGTGAAAAGTATGTACGCCAGTATTTTTTGCCGCCGGTTGAGTGTATGGACTGGGTTCACCAGGACTACATCAAAAAGCCGCCCATCTGGTGCAGCGTCGATCTGCGTGACGGTAATCAGGCATTGATCGAGCCCATGAGCCTGGAAGAAAAGCTCGAGTTCTTCGAACTCCTGGTAAAGGTCGGCTTCAAGGAGATCGAGGTTGGCTTCCCTGCCGCTTCCGATACCGAATATGCGTTCATGCGCGCTCTCATCGAGAGAAACATGATCCCGGACGACGTTACCGTACAGGTGCTTACGCAGGCACGCGAACACATTATCCGCAAGACATTTGAGGCGGTAAAGGGTGCGCCCCACGCCGTCATCCACTTATATAACTCGACTTCCGTCGCACAGCGCGAGCAGGTGTTCAGAAAGTCGAAGGAAGAGATCAAACAGCTGGCCATCGACGGCGCCGAACTTTTGAATAAGCTCGCTGCCGAGACCGAGGGAGATTTCTCCTTTGAGTACAGCCCCGAGTCCTTCCCGGGCACCGAGGTGGACTACGCGCTCGAGGTCTGCAACGCCGTTCTCGACGTTTGGAAGCCGACCCCGGACCGCAAGGCCATCATCAACATCCCTACGACCGTTGAGATCGCTCTCCCGCACATTTTCGCGAGTCAGGTGGAATTTATCCACAAGAACCTGAAATACCGCGACAGCGTCGTTTTAAGCCTTCACCCGCACAACGACCGCGGCACCGGCATCTCCGACGCCGAGCTCGGTATGTTGGCAGGCGCTGACCGCGTTGAGGGTACCCTCTTCGGCAACGGCGAGCGCACAGGTAATGTCGACATCGTGACATTGGCCCTGAACATGTACTCCCACGGCGTAGATCCGGGCTTGGATTTCTCCGATATCCCGGCCATCCGTTCCGTATATGAGCGTCTGACCCGCATGACGGTTCCGGACCGTGCACCTTACGGCGGCAACCTCGTCTTCACCGCATTTTCCGGTTCCCACCAGGATGCGATCGCGAAGGGCATGAAGAACCGCGAGGACCATGATTGCGAGCACTGGACCGTGCCGTATCTGCCCATCGATCCGGTGGACATCGGCCGCACCTATGAGGCAGACGTAATCCGCATCAACAGCCAGTCCGGTAAGGGCGGCGTCACCTACATTTTGAAGAATTCCCACGGCGTTGTGGTTCCCGATCCGATGCGTGAGGAGGTCGGCTACCTGATGAAGGGCATCTCCGACCGCGCGCACGCCGAGCTTACGCCGGACCAGATCTACGATGAATTCTGCGCAAACTACGCGAATAAGACCGACTGCTTCTCGATCAATGACTGCGAGTTTAAGCGTGTTTCCGGTCAGGACGGCATCACTGCTGAGGTCAGCGTGACCGTAACGAAGGACGGCACGACATCGACCGTTTCCGGCACCGGCAACGGCCGCCTGGACGCAGTTTCGAACGCGCTGAAGAAATTCTTCAACATCACCTATCTGCTGGAGACCTATGAGGAGCACGCGCTCTCGAAGGGTTCCTCCTCGCAGGCCATGGCGTATGTGGGCATCCGCACCGATAACGGCGTGGTTTGGGGCGTAGGCATTGACCCGGATATCATCCGCGCGTCGATCAACGCACTCGGCTCCGCGATCAACCGTTCCATGGTGAAAAACTACGGTATCAGCCGCAAAAACGCTTGAAAATAAAGGATTTGCATTGCACGCAGGACGATAATGTGCTATAGTTATAGATAGCGTCCTGCGTGCTTTTTGTATGTCCGGACGTGATGTCATAACACGATCGAAGAGGTTCTTTCTATGTCTGAACAGAAAATCGTGTTGGGCAATGAGGCCATTGCCCGTGGTGCGTACGAAGCCGGTGTGAAGGTTTCCGCTGCGTATCCCGGTACACCGAGTACCGAAATCAGTGAGAATATCGTTAAATATCCCGAGATCTACTGCGAGTGGTCGCCGAACGAGAAGGTTGCGACCGAGGTAGCCATCGGTGCCGCGATCAGCGGCGTTCGTGCCATGGCTTCCATGAAGCACGTCGGGGTCAATGTTGCGTCCGACCCGCTCTACACCATCTCCTACGGCGGTGTGAACGGCGGTCTGGTCTTAGTCGCAGCCGACGATCCGGGCCTGTACAGCTCGCAGAACGAGCAGGACAGCCGCATGGTCGCACGTGCAGCGATGGTGCCCGTGCTGGAGCCGTCGGACAGCCAGGAAGCAAAGGATTTTACCAAGCTTGCTTTCGAGCTTTCCGAGAAGTACGACACCCCGATGATGGTCCGCACTACGACCCGTATCGCGCATTCGCAGGGTATCGTTACCCTGGAGCCGCGCGTAGAGGTCGAGGATAAACCCTACAGCCGCAATCCGGCGAAGTTCGTCATGATGCCGGGCAACGCGAAAGGCCGTCATGTATATGTTGAGCAGCGTCTGAAGAAGATGGCGGAAGATGCATGCTCATTTTCCGTAAACCGCGTGGAGATGCGCGACACGAAGATCGGCGTCATCACGAGCGGTATCCCTTATCAGTATGTCCGCGAAGCATTGCCCGATGCCAGCGTTTTGAAGCTGGGTCTGGTACATCCGCTGCCGCGCAAACTGATCGAGGAGTTTGCTTCGAAGGTAGATACACTTTATGTTATAGAGGAACTGGAGCCCGTGATCGAGGAGCAGGTGAAGTCCTGGGGCATCAAGGCCATCGGTAAGGAGATCCTGACCGTGCAGGGCGAGTACAGCGCGAACATGCTGCGTAAGGCCATCCTGCATCAGGAACTCGATATCGAGGAGCCCGCTGCCGTTCCGGCACGTCCGCCCATCCTGTGCCCGGGTTGCCCGCACCGCAGCGTATTCTCCGTTATGAATAAGCTCGGCATTCACGCTGCCGGCGATATCGGCTGCTACACCCTCGGCGCTGTAGCTCCGCTGAACGTTATCGATACCACCGTCTGCATGGGCGCTTCCATCAGCACCCTGCACGGCATGGAGAAGGCGAAGGGCCGCGACTACATCCGCAACTGGGTTGCGATGATCGGCGATTCGACCTTCATGCACACCGGTATCAACTCTTTGATGAACATGGTCTACAACCAGTCGAACGGTACCGTTATCATCATGGATAACTCCACGACCGGCATGACAGGCCACCAGGACCACGCCGCTACCGGTAAGACCCTGATGGGTCAGGAAGTTCCGGCCATCAGCATTTACCATATGTGTAAGGCGATGGGCATCGAGCATGTCGTTGAGGTCGATGCATTCGACATCCAGACACTCGAGAAGGTCGTTAAGGAAGAAGTTAACCGCGACGGCGTTTCGGTCATCATCACGAAGTCCCCTTGTGTTCTGCTGAAGACCACGAAGACTACACATAAACTGCTCGTTCACTCTGACAAATGTAAGAAGTGCGGCCTGTGCCTGAAGCCCGGCTGCCCCGCTCTCACGAAGGCAGAAGACGGAACCGTTAAAGTCGACACGACCATGTGCAACGGCTGCGGACTGTGCGCGAAGCGTTGTCCGTTCGGTGCACTCGAGCAGGTTGAGATCTAAGGAGGCTTAAGCATGGCAGTACAAACTACTCAGGAAACGAAGAATATCATGATCGTCGGTGTCGGCGGTCAGGGAACGCTTCTCACCAGCCGTATTCTCGGCGGTATCACACTGGACGCGGGCTATGACGTTAAGCTCTCTGAGGTTCACGGAATGGCGCAGCGCGGCGGCAGTGTCGTAACCTATGTTCGTTACGGTAAGGAAGTTGCGGAGCCCATCGTAGAGGAAGGTCAGGCAGATGTCCTCATCGCTTTTGAGCGTCTGGAAGCACTTCGCTACGCACACTTTTTGAAGAAGAACGGCGTGCTGATCGTCAATGACCAGCGCATTGACCCGATCACGGTAGTGACCGGTGCAGCACAGTATCCCGCTGACATCCTGGATACGCTCCGTCAGAAGTATCGTGTCATCTCGGCCGATGCATCCGCGGAAGCCTTGAAGCTCGGCAACTCCCGCGTCTTCAACACCATCATCATCGGCATGGCCGCAGCGCACATGGACTTCGATAAAGAAGCCTGGCTGAAGGTAATTGAGAAAACCGTACCGCCGAAGACGGTTGCCATTAACTTGGCGGCGTTCGAAGTCGGCTACAACCTTAAATAAACGCAAAACCGGAGGTGCCGCTTTATGACACCTCCGGTTTTTAGATCAGTATTAATATGGCCTTCCCCGAACTAGCTGTGGGGTTGGCAACCGTCTTCTTGAAGAGGCGAAAAAAAGAAAGCAAGTTTGATCGATCAAGTTTGGTTGGTTTAGTTGGACTCCCCTACCAGATCTTGGATGGTGTCCCAGTCGGGGCAGCGGTGGTAGTTTTCATTGGGGAGGGTGTGTTCCTGGTTCCAGGGTCGGTCGAACACGAGGACTTTGAGGTCGGGCAGGTGTTCGAAGAAACGGAAGGCGAGCGGCGAGTCCTCGACAGCGTAGTCGAAGTGCATCTTGTAGTAGTCTTCCAGTTCCAGGTTGAAGTCGGTCTTTTTGATGAAGGAGTCGCGGTTGTACTTATTGAGGAAGTACAGGGGCGCGCGCTCCAGGCCGTGCTCGTCAAGCCACCGACGGGAGGGTTCGAAGGAACTGAAGGGTCGCCCGGTGATGATGAAGACTTCGTGTCCCTGGTCGATCCATTCGTTCAACACACGGGACGCGCCCGGGGTCTCCGCGTACGAAAGCAGAACCTCCGGTTTGTGGCCTTCGGCCATCATCTGCTCGTACTGGCTGTCCGTGAGTTCAAAGGAGGCCTGCAACTGGAAAAAACGCACCTTCTCGTAAGGCACATCCTTCCCGAACATGCGCATCGCTATCTCGGAAAATGCTCTGGCGGTCTCGCACAGGCAGTCGTCAAAATCCACGTAGATCTTCATCTCGTCCTCCTTCAATACCGCCCGCTTCCTAAAAGCGGGCGTTTTATAAACCTATTATACCAAAGACCCGCTAGCGGCGCTATGCCGATGGCGGGTCTTTCGGGAATTTTTTCCCGGTTTGCTCTCGCAAACCTGTATCATTAATCGTTGGTGTAGTTATCAAAGTAACCCTGGATCAGGATGATCGGCGTACCCTTATCGCCGGAACCGGAGGTCAGGTCGCACAGAGAACCGATCAGGTCGGTCAGCTGACGAGGTGTGGTACCCTGGGACGCCATGTTGCCCTTCAGGTCGCCGTTCTTCGCCTTGATGCTCTTAGAGATCGCATCGCGCAGAGCATCGCCCGACAGGTTCGCGAAATCATTGTCCGCCAGATACTTAAGCTTCAGCTCGTTCGGAGTTCCGATGAGCCCGTCGGTAAATGCCGGGGAAACGACCGGATCTGCGAGCTCCCAGATCTTACCCTGAGGATCCTTAAACGCGCCATCGCCGTAAACCATAACTTCAACGTGCTTGCCGGTTGCCTTCAGGATCTGCTCCTGGATGTCGAGAACCAGCTGCTTGCACTCTCTCGGGAAGAGTTTGATCTTCGACTCGGTGGATTTGTTGGAGCCGAGCAGGCCATAGCGCTCGTTGTAGCCGCTGCCGTTGATCGGTGCGGTGCAGATGTCGTCGAGACCACAAACCACCTTCGCGCCAGCCTCCTTCAGGATGCGCTTGGTGCGCTTACGTGTATGAATATCACAAGTCAGAACACGATCGGTGTAATCGAGGATCGTCTTTGCATGGTTCGCGAAGATGATCTCAACCTCAGCGCCTGCCTCGGTGATGATGTCGGAATAATACTGAACGTAGTCAACGCCGGTGAACTCGTGCTTATTCTCGCCGAACAGCTCACGATAACGCTCCAGCGTCAGAACGTCAGAGTACGGGTTGATGCCCGCCTCGTCCAACTGATCGATGGTGATGAGCGCATTGCCCACCTCATCGGAAGGATAGCTGAGCATCAGAACGACCTTCTTGCAACCCATAGCGATACCCTTCAGGTTGATCGCGAAACGGTTACGCGACAGGATCGGGAAGATAACGCCTACGGTGCCGCCGCCGAGCTTCGCGCGAACGTCGTCCGCGATGTCGTCTACGGTCACGTAGTTGCCCTGGGAACGAGCCACGATGGACTCGGTCAATGCGATAACGTCACGGTCACGCAGTTCGAAGCCTTCGCTCTTTGCAGCCTCGAGAACGCTCTCTACCGTGATATCGACCAAATTATCACCTTCGCGGATGATAGGCCCGCGAATACCTCTGGAAACTGTACCAACACGTCTTTCCATTTTAACCACCTCTCTCCGGCATCCCTGCCGTATCTAAAAGGGCTTTGCTTCGCAAAGCTTCCTCATTCGGGATCCGCAATCTCTCAAATAATCCCTAACCGAATGCTGCATGAAAACAGCGCCTTATACATTATACATACAAGGCGCTGAATATGCAAGATGTTTTTATCAGCGATCTTCTCGCGAGAAAGAACGCATCTTCCGTTTCACGATCAGCCAATTCATCGCAATGACCATGACCGCTACTGCGACGAGACACAAAGTCAAGGGTGCGCTCCACACCAAAACACTGAAATAACGCTCCTTCAGTTCACTTGCAAAAATCAGGTTGAATGTCATCATGACACCTAAACTGAGCAGTGCAGTCAATATCACACAGATCAGAGCGATACCCAAAGCATTGACCGTAAAGATCTTCGAAATATCCTTTTTCGTTACTCCGAGCATACGCAGATCCACAAAGGTCCCTTTGTTTTCGCGGATCGTTGACCTGAGGTAGATATCGAGGATGATGATCGCGAAAATGCCCAAAAAGCCTGCGATACACCACACAACAGGAAGTGCACTTCGGATCGTTTCCTTGATAGTATGGACACCGTCAGCGTAGGGCTCCGAAAAGCGGAACCCGAGATCTTCCGCGTTTTTGATCAACGGCCCGTAATCGGTCACATCGCGGCAATCCAGCAGATACTCGTCAAAGTAGTAATCCGCCATATAACGATCGCGGATCTTTTCAAACATCTCATCCTCGACAAGACAATCCACGAAAACCTTATCGCTATATAGACCTACGACAGAGATACCCTCCGGGAAGAATTCCGCCAGGTTCAGGTATTCCGAATAATACTCGTTGTATTCAAGAACATGAATATCGACAAATTCCAACCCCTCTTCACTGCCCTCGACGATCTCCCAGGAGATGCCGCACATTTGGGCCATCCTCATAGAAAGCAACACTTCATTCAGTTTCCTTGGCATACGACCATCGATGAGTTGATCCTTACTAATTCGGGAAACAATGCCGATCGTTGCATCATATACATCGCTTTGGGTGAATAACGGGAGCTCCAAGGAATTCAGGTACTCCCCTTTCACGTCAAACGCGCCTTTGCGAACGGCACCGATCGCATATCGACTCTTCAAAAAGTACGTTGTGAAGTCCCCGTATTTCTCAGAGTCGAGTTTTTCGGTCAATCCGTATTTGGCATGATCCGTCGAAATGATCCCGCAAACCGTAAGTCTGCCCAAAATCGTATTGATGTCATCCCCGATCGAAACGTCAAGTTCTTCCGCCAGGAAATCCGTGATGGCGATCTGTGCATAATTCTTCGGGAAATGGCCCTGCGTCACCGGATAGATATCTTCCTGCCCTTCATTAAGCGCAACCAGAGTGATATCATCCCTGAAAATATTGATCACGTCAACACCCGCGAAGGAAGCCCCTGATTGGATCGCCGGGATCAACTCTCGCCCGGTCGACTGCGCCAACGTTTTGACTCTGTCCAGATAATACGGGCCTTTCTCGAGATCCACAGACTCCTCTCGGTCATTCGCGTTGTAACTCGCGGTTATAACTGCCTTCAAGGTTTCCGGCTGATTTTTATTGAAATATACTTTCAGGAGCTTACTCTCATCGTAATAAGCCCCATAGACCGTCATTAAAGTAGCCAGCACGGCTAGGATCAACATGAATATCAGGCCTTTTCTTTCCTTTCGAAACATGCCGGACAGACGGCAGCTGTCACGGAACGGCAGATTCCTGGCCTTCACGTCGTAACGAAGCGGAAGCTCCTGCCGGTTATCCCGAATATGGATCCTTTTTTCCTCCGTTACGGTGCTTTCACTGAATTCATCCGGAGGCATGATGCTGTCAGCGCTGTTTTTTTCCACCTTAACAAACCGTCCGTTTTCCGTGAACAGTTCAAGATCGGCGTACTCCTTCGCCCAATCCGGATTCTCTGTCGCTATGATCACGAGGCTTGTTTTTGAAGCCCATTTCAGGATCATCATGATCTCTTTTGAGAAAATAGCATCCATATTTGCGGTCGGTTCATCCGCCAGTACGACCTTTGGATCTTTTACCAGCGCGCGAGCGATCAGCACCAATCTCCGCTCTTTCTCTGTTAGTTTCGAGACCGGTACGTTCTCACAGCCTTCCAAGCCTACGACCCTAAGGATCGCATGGATACGGTCCGTAGTCTCCTCCGGAGTTTTATCTGCCCAATCCTGAATATTCAGAATGAGCTCAAGGTTCTTGTAGACTGTCATCTTCGGGCGCAGCTTACTCTCCCGGAAAATGATCCCAAGATCCGTGTTTCGAAACGCGTCCAGTTCCCGCTCAGACATTCCGCCTAAGTCATTATCGTTAACGATCACCGAGCCCAAATCAAACTCGGAAAGCCCGGCGATCACATGTAACAAGTCCGATTTAGAGGCGCAGTCCGACCCTGACAAAACGACTAGCCCTTGCTTCGGAAGCGAAAGAGTCACGTCGTTTAAAACCGGAACCTCAAGCCCTTGCTCAGTTTTATTTTTCACCAATCTTCGAATCCTGATCATACTTTGCCTCTTTCTGAGGGAAGCCCCCTCGATATAATAATATCACATGGCCGAGCAAAAAACATCGAACTTAAGTTTAGGATTTTCTTAATGATTTCTTACAAACGATCAAACGAAAAGAGCCCGGATCTCTTCATGAGATCCAAGCTCTTGTAAATACAGTATTTTTTCCTAGAACTTCACGTCCATCAACAGCCGCATGAGCAGGTTGTTGTTGTACATGGTCCCGAGAAGGTTGTTTTCCATGATCATCTTCTGGCAGTCCGCGAAGAACTTCACGTTGGGGAAGGCAGATACCAGGATGAAGAAGATCCAGAGGACAGCAACCGCGTAGATGAGGCCGAGCAACGCGCCGGCCAGATGGTTCAGGCCGTTAAGGATCGGCAGTTTCGACGCGATATCCAACAGGTAGATCAGCAGGTGCAGCGCGATCAAAAGGACCACAAACAGGGTCACATAGACGGCTGCGGAGATCACGAGGTTCGTCGTGAACTTCGTAAGGAACGGCTGGAATTTATCGACGCCGAGTTCCTCGTAGGTCTGCCGATTGTTATGGGCAATGATGTGCTTTGTGATGCGCTCCGGAAGCGGCAACTTCTCGATCGCTTCGTTTTGCGCTTTGATGTCTTCCTCACTCGGCATGTTCGGGATATTCTTGTTTACGAATTCCTGGATCCGGGTCTCGACCGAACGGCCGATGCCGGAGTCGGCGACGCGATCCGCGATGGGGCCGCCGAAAATGTAGGTTCCCAGGATGGCCAGAAACAGGGCAAATGTGCTGAGAAGCATCCGGAAAAAGCCCAGGAAATAGCCGATCACGACCATTCCCGCCACCAGAACGATGGCGCTGACAAACATCCAGTTAAGGCCGCCGGAGGCCGCGTTCTCAGCAGCCTCGGTGACCGCTTCCGTGGTCACCTCTGCGGTAAATGCGATGTGTTGTAACATATAAAAAATCACCACTTTTCAAAACATATCGGAGCGGCCGCCGGATCAGAAATGTCTGGCTTTCAGGATCAGCCAGCCGTCCTTATTAAATTTGCGTCCGAACGCACTCGCGAAGAGGTTCTTCACCGTGAAGCGGTCGGCCTCATGCTCGGCGTCGTCCACGATCTCTTTGAGCAATGTCTCGAAGACGATATCGTCATGATCGAGTCGATCCTGCAGGTACTCTTTGATCAGGTACTCTGCGTTCGGCGCGATCACACACTCGAGCGCTTCCGCGTATTCCTTCATGAATTCGAACCATTCGTCCGCGGTCTTATCCTCGTACGCATAGCGGAGCACGAAGATCAGTCCCAACTCCGGACGGCGGGCGAACAGCTTCCGCAGGCCCTCTTCAGTGTCGATGATAACGACGATCGCGTTCTCATAATGTTTGCGGAACTGCAGGAGTTCATTGACCAGTTCCTCGGAGAGCTGGCCTGCATGCTCGATGACGAGGAGAACGTTCTCCAGTCGGTCTTCCTGCACCAGCAGTCCGTTTTCGTTCAGTTTCTCAGCGGTCGTACGTGCCAGTCTGGACGGACGCTCGCTCTCCTTCGGCAGGCGCTTCAGCAGTTCGATCGCGTACGCCAAGCCTTTCTGCTCATTATCGCAGGTGATCGCGAAGCAAACTTCGTCCGCCGCGTTATCCTTCACCTTCGCTTCGGTCTGGATCTCGCCGAGCTGGCTGCGTACCACCAGGCTGACCGGCGTTTCTTCCACTTCTTCGGAGGTCAGTTCCCCGGCCTCGTCGGCATCGTCCTCGATCGGGCCGCCGGACGGAGTATCCTCCTCTTCCTGCTGTGCCTCAGACTGCGCGATCAGTTCCTCGAGCGCCGCCTGCTCCATTACATTCTGGTACGTTTCCTCGAAGGCAGCCTCGTCGATGTCGCCTTCAAATACATTTGTATAGGTCTCCTCGGGACCCGGCATCTCTGGCCCGGGGATCTCAAACAGGCCATCCCCCTGCTCCATCTCCTGAAGCTCGAGATTGCGGTTCAGGTTCTTCGAAACCTCCGCCAGGATGTCCTCGTCCTGTGCCTTATCAAAGTCGACCTCAGGCTCTTCCTGCAGTTCCTCGGCGTCCTTCACATAGGTCTCGTCGAAGGTCTCCGCGGGCTGCTCCTCAGGGATCGGATCGATCTCTGCGACGTCCATGCCCTCGTAGTATTCATTTTCCGCGGTAAATGCTTCCGGCGCCTCGACCGCTGCCGCGATCTCCTCGGCCTGCCCGGTAACCTCTGCGGCAACCTCTTCCGCCTGCTCAGCTACGGTCTCGACTGCCTCAGTTACCTCTTCGGTCAATGCTTCCGCAGGTGCCTCAGCTACCTCTTCGTGTTTGCGCACCATATTCAGGATGGCCTGCTTCTGATCGGCTGTCAGGTAACCCGTGTCGCCTCTCTTCTTCTTGCGTGCCTGGTCAATGATGCTCTCGCTGACTTCTTCTGCTGCCTCAGCAACCTCCTCAGCCGCCTCCGCAACTTCTTCGGCAGCCTCAACGGTCTCCTCCGCAGCCTCTGCCACGGTCTCTTCCATCTCGGAAGCAACTTCTGCAACCTCATCGGTCGCTGCCTGCGCGGTTTCCTCTACCGCCTCGGTTACACTCTCAACTGCTTCTTCTGCAACCTGTACGTTTTCTTCCGCCGCCTGTGCAGTCTCTTCCACTGCCTCAGTCACAGCCTCAACCGCTTCTTCCGCTACCTGTGCGGTCTCCTCGGTTGCCTCGACCCTATCTTCATCGTAGACTACATTGACCTGTGCTTCGCGTACGAAATCGGTCAATGTCTCTTCGAGATCTCTATCCTTCTTCTTTGCAGTCTCTTCCGGCTGCTTCTCGCCCTCGATGATGCTGGTGATGTTCGATGCGAGGCTCGACTGCGTGTCCTCCATCATCGTGATCAGCTTATGCTCCTTAACCTCGGGTGTATTCGTGGTCAGGATCTCTTCTTCCCTCAGAGCGATCTCCAGCAGTCTCTTGCGGCGTTCCTCAGCAGCCTCGTAAGCGGCCTGCTGCGCTGCGGCTCTTGCTGCCTCTTCTTCAGCTGCAGCTGCCTCGGCAGCAGCCTGAGCCTGTGCCTGCGCCTGAGCTTCTGCCTCGCTTAACGCGTTCGGATCATACTCCTCTAATGTAACTGCCTGCATAGCATCGTCCGACGTCGGAAGCTGCGGGCGCCAGCCCTGCTGGGGCTCTTCTTCCTTCGGCGTATCCACGATGCCGAGTTTCTCCGCGCGCTTACGCTCCTTCTCGAGCAGACGCTCCGTCGCCTCGCGCTCCTCTTCCTCCTGCTGAAGGCGCAGCGCCTCCTGCTCCTCGTGGTACTTCTGCAGATACTCCTCGCGGTGATCGTACTTCTCCTGCTGGAACTTATCGAGCGGCGCATACTGCTGCTTCAGTTCCATCGCCGCGATAACATATTCACCGTTACAGAACAGGAAAATGATCTCGTCACACAGTTTTACACACTCCGAAACGCGGCCGGCCTCAGCGTACAACTGCGCCAGACGAAGCTTCCACTCCTCGCTCATCTCGGATGCGGTATATCTCTCCAACAGGGCAATGCGGCGCTCCACGGATACATTGCCCGCGGCCTCATCGACCTTATATCTCATCAAATAGTACTCGGTATCACGCGGCGCCAGGTCGTGGAACTCCTCGCAATACTCCGCCGCATTGCGATAGTTTTTCGCCAAAATGGCGATGTCCACTAAGCGCTTCAGGATCCTGCGACCCGGATGCGCATAATCATATGCCTGAAGCAAAAGATCGATCGCCTCATCATATTCACCGCTCATTACGTAAAGCTCGGCAACCTCCGACAGCAGACGGGGATTCTTTTCTTTTCCCCATTTCATCCCGTCCGCGATCTTTTTCGCCGTATCATACTCTTTCAGCAGGATCAGTTTCCGAATCTGTTCGGTCTTTATCTCGTATTCGTATTTGTCCACAGTTACACCTCTTCAACCGGGCTGCGCCCTGGTATCATTACAGTTCCCGTCTTCCTTCCAGTGCACGAAGCAATGTCACTTCGTCGATGTATTCCAGGTCTCCGCCGACCGGCACGCCGCTCGCGATCCTGGTACACCGCACATCCCCGACGGCGCGCACGTAATTTTTCACCATCATCGCCGTCGCCTCACCCTCCACGCTGGAGTTCGTCGCCAGGATGACTTCCTTGACGCTTCCGTCCAAACGGGAAATGAGTTCCTTTAATTTTATATCATTCGGTCCGATATGTAAAGCGGGAGAGATCGCGCCGTGCAAAACGTGGTAAACACCGTTGTACTGGCCGACGCGCTCATAGGCCACCATGTCCTGCGTCGACTCGACCACCATGACGGTGGAATGATCCCGCTTCGGGTTGCCACAGATCGGGCACTCCTCGCGGTCCGTCAGACACAGGCAGGTCTTACAATACCGAATGTTCTTCCGGGCCTCCGTGATGGTCGTCGTCAGTTTCTCGACGCGGTCGACCGGAAGATTGATCAGGTAGAATGCCATGCGCTGCGCGGACTTCTTACCGATGCCCGGCAGCCTCGACAACTCGCTGATCAGATTAGTCAATTCCTCACTGAAATATTCCACAATTACTCCCCGCCGCAAATGGCGTAGATCGCAAGCGCGAACGTCGCGCTTCCTTTTAGCAGGTCCTCCACCGCGATGTGTTCGTCATCGCCGTGCATGTTCACCTCTTCTTCATCTTCGACGCAACCGAAGGCCACGCCGTTTTCGACTTCATGTACGTAAGTTCCGCCACCCATCGCGATGGGTTTGCTTCCCTCGCGTTCGTACACATCCTCGTAGCACGCGATCAATGTCTTCACGAACCATGAGTCGCCCGGCACATAATGTGTCTCGGAAAAACGCTCTACGTCGAATGTGCAACCGCACGTTTCGGCAAGTTTCTCGAGCGTTCCGACGGTGTTCTCCCGCGTCGATCCGAGCGCCATGCGGCTGTCGATCGTAAGTCGCAGGCTACCGTCTTTCACATCCAGCATGTCGGGGCTGACGGTCGTCGGGCCGGTCACCTCGTGATCCCGGTCGATCCCCAGCGCCTGTCCGGCATGGTCTGCATGCACCAGTACTTCGGAGAGCGCCAACAGTGCCTTCGTCGCCGCATCGTCCGTCTCGGCAAATGCTTCCCGCACGCCGCGCAAAAGCTGCAGCATCGCAGTGAGCGCATTGACCCCGAGTTCGGGCGTCGACGCATGCGCACTCTTACCCTGCACGGTCACGCGCAGGCTGTCCGCGAACGTTTCGATCATGACGCCGACCGACAGGTCCTGCGCCAGTTTCTTCGCCGCTGCGGCTAAAATCTCGCGGGATACGTTCCGCACCCGCATCTGCGCCCGGTCCGGAATGATGTTGAACTTCATGCCGGAGTGCGCCTCGATGATGCAAGGCTTCGCATCCGACGAGCCCGCCGGACGGTCGCTTTTGCACACGAACGCGGCGACCAGATGGCCTTTTTCCACATTGACCACAGGAAAACAGGAATCCGGGGAAAATGTGTAGGGCGCCGCCGCCTCTTTTTTGTAGTAGTATTCGATGTCTGAGCTTCCGCACTCCTCGTCGCACCCCAGGATGAGGCGGACGTTTTTCCGAAGCGGAACGCCCAGTTCTTTCAGCGCGCGCATGGCATAGATCGCCGCCATCGCGGGGCCTTTGTCATCCGCCGTGCCGCGGCCGTAGAGCTTGCCGTCGCGTTCCAGCGGCTCGAACGGCTGCGTCACCGTAAATCCCGGAGTCGCCGGGACCACGTCCAGATGCGCCAAAATGTCGAGCCCGCGCGGGGCATCCTGCATGTCAATGCTGCCCACGTAGTTTTCGTGGTTCTGCACCGCGAAGCCATAGCTCTCCGCCTTTGAAAGCGCGAGCGCGAGCGCCTGCGCAGGGCCCTCGCCGTAAGGCATGCCCTCTTTCGCCGGCATCTTCTCGCTGTTGACCCTGACCAGGTCGGATATGTCGCGGATCATCTCTTCCCGATGCTCCGCCAGCCAGTTTTGGATCTTTTCTTTCATCAGAACAGTCCGCTTAAGCCTCCCAGGCCGCCCATGTTGCCGCCGAAGCCGCCGGCCAGTTTGTTGATGTTCTCCTGGTTCTCGTCTTCCATCTTACGCAGCGCTTCATTGGCCGCTGCCACGATGAGATCCTGCAGCATCTCGATATCATCGGGATCTACAACTTCCGGAGAGAGAGTTACGGAAACGACTTCCTTCTTGCCGTTGATAACGACCTTAACCGCGCCGCCGCCGGCTGCTGCCTCGAACTCCTTCTTCTCGAACTCTTCCTGCTGCTCCTCCATCTGTCTCTGCATGCGCTGTGCCTGCTTCATCAGATTATTCATGTTGGACGGCATCATACCGCCGCCGTAACCACCTTTTTTAGCCATAATAAGCCTCCTGAAATGTTTGTTTTAGTATTCAAACCCTGTTGATAGGGAAGTCGATATTCTTGATTCTCGTGGTGCCGTCGCCGGAGTCGGCGTATCCATCCTGTTTGCCGTCGAGCGCGCGTCCCAGGATGAAATTTCTTCCAAGCATGCGGGCAATGGATTTCTGCAGGTCCGACAATCTCGGATCCGTCAGGATGTCGCAGCTGCCCTTCTCGGAAAATACGAGCTTGAAGCCTCCGCGATATTCCGGATGCGCGTACTGAAGCGCTCCCCAGATCAGCGCCGGCGCGTTCCGCCGGATCTCGTCCCAGTTCTCCTGAAGCAGGGGCAGGTCGTTTTCGGTCGCCATCGGCAGGTCTTTAAACTCCTGCGTGTCGCCCATGTCAGCTGCTCCGGAACCGCTCTGCGCGGAAATACTGCCTGCGGACGGGGTCTCATCATAGCGTACCGTCCCTACAGCCTCTGGCGCGCCCTCTGCGGCGTTTTTCACACTCTGTGCGAGGAACTGCGCATCGGCAGGGGCAATGCCGTTTTTCGCGAGATCTGCGACCATCTGCTCGAGCTTTGCGATCCGCATCGAAAGTGCCTGGCCCGTATCGGCGCCGAGCATCTGCGGATACATCAGCCGGAGGACATCGACCTCCAGCACCGCCCGCTTCTGCGTCGCCAGACGCAGCCGGTTCGTGGTCTCGGAAAACACACGGATGTAATTCATGATCTGATCCATGGTCATGGACTGCGCCAGCTGCTCGAGCTTCGGCCGCCGCTCCGGCAGGATGCCGATCTCCTCGTCGGAGACCACGCCGGTCTGCAACATGAGCAGGTTTCGCATGAACCAGACAAAATCGGAAATGAACTGTCCCGGATCGCGTCCGGAATAGCAGATATCGTCGATCCTCTGCAGGGCGCGCCGCGTGTCGCAGTCGCGGATCGAAGTCATCAGATCGACAAAAACGTCCACATCGGAAGCACCGATGATCTCGAGCACCTGCTCGTAGGTGAGCCGTTCGCCGAAGTGGAACGAAACACACTGCTCCAGGATCGACAGGGCATCACGCATGGCGCCGTCGCCTGCGCGGGCAATGTATCGCAGAGCATTTTCCTCTGCTTCCACCCCTTCCTTCTGCGTAATGCTCACGAGTTGGTCGTAGATGTACTCGGTCGGGATGCGCTTGAAATCGTAGCGCTGACACCGGGACAGGACCGTCACCGGAATCTTGTGGACTTCCGTCGTCGCCAGGATGAAGATCACATAGGACGGCGGCTCTTCCAACGTTTTCAAAAGTGCGTTGTACGCGCCCGCAGACAGCATGTGCACCTCGTCGATGATGTAGACGCGGTACTTGCCTTCGGTCGGCGGGTATTTCACCTCTTCGCGGATCTCACGGATGTTATCCACGCCGTTGTTGGATGCGGCGTCGATCTCCACGACGTTCATCGAGGTCCC
Organism: Lachnospiraceae bacterium; assembly: GCA_017615545.1. Taxonomy (GTDB): domain Bacteria; phylum Bacillota; class Clostridia; order Lachnospirales; family Lachnospiraceae; genus UBA1201. The sequence continues at coordinate 8,008 of JAFZZY010000029.1, read as the reverse complement.
GTTCAGAATCCCCTTACAGGTCGCGCACTCGTTGCAGCAGCTTCCGTTTTCCGGATGCTCGCAATTCACCGCACGGGCGAATATCTTAGCAATGGAGGTTTTACCGGTTCCGCGCGTTCCGCAGAACAGGTAGGCATGACCCACGCGTCCGCTCTTTATTTGATTTCGCAATGTCGTGACCACCGCTTCCTGACCGCGGACTTCGTCGAAGTTCTGCGGGCGGTGCTTACGATAAAACGCCGTGTAAGCCATGCTCTCTCCTTTCGTAATTCTCTGTTTGAGTATTTATCAATCGCCGAAGCAGATGCCCATCGCCTTTGCTTCGCGGATCATGCTGCAGTCGGGCTCGATCACTTTGAGTTTGCCTGCGATCTCGGAAAGCGGAACCGGGGTGGTCTCGCCATTGACCATGCAGACCAGATGACCGAAGTTTTTCTTCAGGATCAGTTCACCGGCTGCTGCGCCGAGTCTCGAGGACAGCACACGGTCGTAAGCGCAAGGCGCGCCGCCACGCTGCATGTGGCCGGGAACCGTCACGCGGACTTCCTGTCCGCCGTGCTCCAGGATCGCCGCCGAAACTTCGTAAGCGACCGAGGGATATTTCGCCGCGCGGGCTGCCAGTTCGGCCTTCTTCTCCTTCTTCGGAAGGTCAGCGACCTCCTTACTGATGGCGCCCTCAGCGACCGCCACGATGGAGAAGCCCTTACCTGCCTTCGTGCGCTCCTTCAGCGCTGCAATGACTTTATCAATGTCGTACGGGATCTCGGGGATCAGGATGATGTCTGCACCGCTCGCCATGCCGGCGTACAGGGTCAGCCAGCCGACCTTATGTCCCATAACTTCGACCACGAAAACACGTCCGTGCGATGCCGCGGTGGTGTGGATCATATCGATCGCATTCGTCGCGACGTCGATGGCGCTCTGGAAACCGAACGTCACATCCGTGCCCCAGACATCGTTATCGATGGTCTTCGGGAGGCCAATGACATTCAAACCCTCGTTGGAGAGCAGGTTGGCGGTCTTCAGGGAACCATTGCCCCCGAGAACGACCAGTGCGTCCAGGTTCAGGTCGCGGTAGGTCTTCTTCATGGCCTCGACTTTATTTAATCCATTCTCATCGGGCTCGTTGATCAACTTAAACGGGGTACGTGAGGTACCCAGGATCGTTCCTCCGATGGTCAGAATGCCTGAAAAATCCTGAGGCTTCATCCGACGGAAATTCCCGTACATCAGGCCGCGGTAGCCCTCCAGAAATCCGTAGATCTCCACCTTCTCTTTTGACTGATACAATGTCTTTGCCACACCTCGCATGGTAGCGTTCAGCGCCTGGCAATCTCCTCCGCTGGTCAACATTCCAACTCTCAACATACATTGCCTCACTTTCTCTGCATTTGCAGGCATACTTACGTTAAAGTATACCACATTTTCCGCGGAAATTCAACGAGGATTTCGGGAATCAAAAGCGGCAGGAAGTTTCCTTCCCGCCGCTTTCTTATGTTCGAGGGACCTCCCCTCTCCTCATTATTTCAACAATTTGAGTGCGTTGTTCTGCTCCTTGATACACGCGTTCCACGCAGCCATCTTCGCCTGGATCGCTTCGTCGGGCGTAATACTGCCGTCAGCCATATCCCAGATAAAACCGGAGCCGATCTGATCTTCAAAACCATAAACATAATAATGCAGACATTCCTTGGTTTTGCCGCTCCTCATTCTCGTAAGCGTCTCTCCGATCGCTTTGGAGTCATAGTATCCGACGTACATATCGTTTTGCTTCCAAATAGTAGCACTATCATATCCGGGAACGGGATCAGTATACAGATCATACGCAAACGCGATCCGGTCCGCTTCCTCCGTGCTGTAGGAACTCGGAATAAACGCCACTTCCGACGTTTGGAGGGTGATCGGTTCCTGTCCGTCCGGAGCAGGGAACATCACGAACCCCCACTCATCCGACATCAGCCATAATTCCGTCGCCACATAATCCTGAGCTACGCGCATGGCCGCCTCACCCCGGTTAAAGCATGCTTTAAAATAATCCCACGTATCACCTTCCGGACAAGGCTGTGCATATTTCTGCCACATTTCGTTTGCCCAACAAAGCGTATCTCTAAACTGAGCGGATTTCGCTTGGTTCACAAATTTACCGCTTGCATCTTTGGTAACAAACTCCGCCCCCGAAGAATAGATCGCGGCTGTATAATATTCCGTACAGAAGCAGGTCATACCCCAATGATCGATCACACCGTCATTATCCGCATCTCTGGTGCAGGCCTTGAGGACCTCCTCGAATTTCGACCAGTTCCACGTTCCGTTCTTCTGGAAATCATACAGTGCGTCCGCGCTGTAACCTGCTTCCTGAAGGAGTCGCTTATTGAAGTACACGCCAAACCTATTTCCGCCTTCATCTACTGTCGGCAATCCATAGACATGCCCGCCGTAAGTCGTGGCAGCGAAGATCCCCTGATTCCACTTCGGTTTGGAAAGGTCCAGCGAGGGCAATATCTCCAGCGGTTTCATCAAATTGTTGTTCATCAAAGCCGCAAACCAGCTAGGCTCTAATATGCAAACCTGTCCGATCGGATCCCCGGCTGTAATAGAGGCAGAAAGCTGCGTTGTGTAACTCTCACCCCATCCGCCGATATTATCGACGTGGATGGTAAAGTTATGATCCTTCTGGATCTGCTCACGATACGCCCAAAGAGCCTTCTCGTACTTCGTCCGAGGTGCTTCGTCCTCACCCTGCCACCAGTTGACGATCCTGACATCATAGGATGTAACTACAGGCGTCGTTTCCGGCTCGACCGTCGTCTCCTCAGGCGCTTCCGTAGTCTCCACAGGAGCTGCCGTGGTCTCCACGGGTGCCGCTGTCGTTTCTACCGGTGCTTCCGTCGTTTCTACAGGCGCCGCTGTCGTTTCCACGGGCGCCGCTGTCGTTTCCACTGGTGCTGCTGTGGTCTCCACGGGCGCTGCTGTTGTTTCCTCAGGCGCTGCTGTCGAAACATCTTCTGCAGTTCCGGTCTCAACTTCGGTCTCACCCTCCGTTGTCGGCTCTTCCTGCTCCTCCGTGGTCTCCACGTCTTTTGTCTCATCCTCAGCGGTCGTCGCCACTGCCACCGTGGTCGCAGCCACAGTGTTCTCTTCCGCGGTCGTCGCGGCGTCCGTGTCCGCGCTCGCCGTCGTCACAGCTTCTTTCGTATCCGCTTCCGTCGCCTGGTCCGACTCCTTTGTAATCGACTTATTGGTACAGCCTGCCAGTAATGCCATGGTCAAAGCAGTAGACAGAGCCACCGCTTTAATTCCGTTATTCTTTCTCATAATATTCTCCTCTTACGTTTTGTTTTGTAAGGATCTCCTCCCATTTCTCCAAATTGGCCTTGATGCCTTCCTCCGGGGTCATCTCACCTGCAAAAAGCGGGTACAGGAGACCATTCGTTACACTGTTGTAGTACAGACCCTGAACATACAACTCCAGACGAGGCTTAATGTTTATCCCTCGCTTCATTATTTGGAGAGTTTCATCAACTGCTCTGGAGTCCATATAGTCTCCATAGAAATTTTCCTTCCAAAAGTCACCGTCAATAAAGGGCATAGGAACTGTGATCTTATCGAAAGCAAAAGCGATCTCGTTTGCGTCTTCTTTGCTGTAGGACGCGGGAATGAAAACGACCGCACTGTCGTCCACAGCGACCAGCAATTCACCATCCGGACACGGGATCAAAACAAATCCCCAGTCATCTTTCATGGACGAAAGGAACTGTTTGTCAGTTTCGTTCGCTACCATCATGGCAACCTCACCGTTGATAAAGCGGTCTGTGTAAGAAACCATCCCGGTGGGATCTTCTGTCGGCGGCGCGCCGTATTCCTTCCGGACCTCGTCCGCCCAGGTCAATGCAGAGAGAAGCTCCTCCGAACCCATTTGGCTCACAAACTGACCGGATGCATCTTTGGTAACATAGTCTGCTCCGGATGCATGCACTACTGCAGTATAATAATTCGCTCCGAGGGAAGTTGTCAAGCCCCAAATATCGGTCTTCCCATCCCCGTTTGTGTCTTTCGTGCACGCCTTCAGGATCTCCTCAAACTTCGCCCAATTCCAATCTCCGTTCTTTTGGAGATCATATAGCTCGTCCACGCCGTAGCCGGCTTCCTGCAAGATCCGCTTATTGAAAAACACACCATACCCCGGTTCGTAATCCACATTCATACCATAGGTATGACCTCCGAAGGTAGTTGCCTCAAGAACGCATTTATTCCATTTCCACTCTGTAAAGTCCAGCGCCGACAGGTCCTCCAACGGTGCCATCAAATGATTATTCATCATCGCCGGTACCCAACGGGCGTCGATCTCACACAGCTGCCCCATCGGTTCACCGGCGGCTATGGAAGCGGTAAGGCCCTCCACATAACTGCTTGCATCACGCTCGATATTAGTCAGGTGTATGCTGAAGTGATTTCGTTCACCCACTTCGTTGATCCAAATCTTAAGGTCCTCTTCATATTGGTTCTGCGGCTCCCGCCAGCCACCTACCAGTAGCAGGCCATCGCGCCATACCCCTCTTAATTCGGCCTTCTTTCCGGTAACGACCTCGATGTTGCGATCCTTATACTCCGTAATCGGGCCTCCCCACTTCGTCGGCGCCTCGGTCGGTTCCTCCGTCGTGCTCTCTGTCGGCTTCGCCGTGGGTGCCACTGTCGGTGCCTCCGTGGAAGCCGCTGCCGTCTGTTCGGCAGTCGTCTTAGGCAGCTCCGCCGTTGTGGTCTCGTCCTTATCCTTGCCTCCGGCACATCCGGCCAATGCTGCGATCGCCATCGCTGAAGACATGGCCAGCGCCGTTACCTTTCTGTATTTTTTCATAATTCTCCTCCCGGGATCCTCTTTGGCCTCAATTCATTGCCTTATTCTTTTTTTTTGCGGCGTAAATAAATAACGAGCGCAACGATCACGATGAATCCCAGCAGGATGATTCCTCCCCAAAGGAAGTACTGCGACATATTATTTCCCGATACTTCCGACGGTGCCTCCGTCGGTGCTTCTGTCGGTGCCATGGTCGGCGCTTCCGTCGGCGCTTCCGTCAGCGCTTCTGTCGGTGCTTCTGTCGGTGCCACCGTCGGCGCCTCTGTCGCGGGTTCTGTCGTTGCTTCTTCCGTGGGTTCCGTCTCCGGCTCTGTAGGCTCCGCCTCCGAATACTCGGCCGTCGGGAAGAGTTCTACAGGAACACTGGCGTAATCCGAAACCAAAGTATCATTAACAGAAGAATTATGAACATCCTCTGCTACCAGGTAGATATAGCAATCCTCTCCTATCTCAGGATCCAGTTCAATGGTTACGATTCCGCTGTCGATCGGTCCGTTCACAGCCACACTCTCATACTGCAATATCTGCGCCGTGGAGTTCCCTCTGGTATACGGCTGATCCAGGACCAGGACAGACAGGCGGTTGGGCTTGTGTCTTCCTGCAACCGAATAAGACAGGGTAAGAGTATTCCCCGATCTTACGACATCCCGATCCTCCAAAACATGCAGTCGTATCTCGTCATCCAACAGGGTCAATTTATAACAGCCACTTCCGTTTTTTTCCTCGGAGATCAAGGTCGAAAACAGGGCACGGGACAGATCCACATTCAGCGCAGGGCTGACGCCTCGCTGGATACGGGTCCGATCGAAGTGACTGAAGATCTCCCCATTACCGGAAATATAACCGGTAGCGGCTTTACTATCAACAGAGGCGGATCGGAGCCACCAGGATGTCCCTGCATCCCCTGGTCTGGCCCGAGTACCGATCTCGTACTTGCGATGGCGATCCTCGTCCCAATAAACAGCATCATAACCATACAATGGGTTCTGAATATCTTCGATATCCAAAAGGAAGATCTTTTCACCGGTAAGCGCCGAATACGCTTCGTAGGAAGCATATTCCGGGGTCCGGTCATGAGAAGCGATCACGCTGGCAGCGATAGCGTTTCTTTCCGCCTCGGAAAACGCATCCGGCCTCAGCAAAAATGCCGTTCCATTCAATCCGGCCCTCACATCACTGTGTTGCCAGTCATTCAGTTGCAAAGCACCTTCATTTGCCGTTCCGTCTTGATCAAACGGAGCCATATATAAGACGCTGTCGCATTCGAGAAGCATGGTCTTCCCGCCATAAATATCTGTCTCAGGAGCCAGCACGCGATACTTCACCGGGTATTCATCAAACATTCCGAAATACACATAATCTCCGCTCCACTGATACATATCGCTAGTCGGCGATCCTATCCCAACGGTCCCGAGAGATAGCTTCGGACTCTCCGGCTTTGTATCTTCCGGATCATCTTCCAACGGAGAAACACCCAAACGTTCTAAAGCCTTGTTTTCATCCCGTATCGCACTTTTAATCTCAGGCATCTGGGTTTCGAGTGCTTCCTCCGGTGTTACTGCTCCTACGGATATATCCCAGATAAAGCCCGCACCCAGGGCGTCTTCCAGTCCGGGTACATATAGATCCAAACGCGGCCGGGTCTTCCCGTTCCTCATTCTATCGAGAGTCTCATCGACCGCCCTGGGGTCCGAATACGTAGAATAATATTCTTCTTTCCAGACATCACCGTCTTCATAACCCGGAACCGGATCTGTATACAGGTCATAAGCGAATGCGATCTCATTCGCTTCATCTATGCCGTACGACGACGGAATGAACACGACCTGCTCTCTTTCAACTGCGACCGGTTCCTGTCCGTCCGGGCTGGGAAACATCACAAAGCCCCATTCGTCGGACATTGCCCCAAACTCTTCCTTCGCATATTCCTCCGTCACACGCATGGCCGCATCGCCCCGATTGAAGCAATCCTTGAAATAATCCCAATCGGAAGCCATCGGCTGCGGTTCAGCATACTTCTGCCACATATCATTGGCCCAGTTAAGAGCCTTAAGGAAGTCCTGCGAATCCATCTGATTGATAAAGTGGCCTTCGGCATCCTTCGCCAGCGGCTCTGCCCCTGAGGAGTAGATGGCCGCCACGTAATAATCATAATTAAATCCGACCATGCCCCAGGTATCGATATCGCCGTCATGGTTTGTGTCTCTGGTGCATGCCCGCAGAACTTCTTCGAATTTGGACCAGTTCCAGGCCCCGTCCCTCTGAAGGTCATACAGAGTGTCCGCGCCGTAACCCGCTTCCTGCAGGAGCCGTTTGTTATAGAAAATACCATACCGCGGCTCATGGCCGACCGCCATGCCGAAGATATGCCCGCCGGCCTTCGTTGCCTCCAGGACACCCTGGTTCCACTTCTCCTCCTTGAAATCCAAAAAGGATAGAGTATCGAGCGGCGCCATCATCAAATTATTTAAAAGGCCCGGAACCCACGCGGCCTCCAGTGTACAGATCTGACCGATCGGATCTCCCGCCGTAATGGAAGAGGAAAGCAGTGTCGTATAACCCTCTCCCCATCCCCCGATATTATCGGTATGGATCGTGAACTTGAAGGTATCCTGGATCATATTGATGTAATCCCGGCGATCTTCCTCGTATTGGTTGCGTGGTTCCTGCGGCTCGGGTTCATACCAGTTAACGATCCTGACGTCCCTGCCTTTAAGATCCACCCCCGGAGAATATGGCCGAACAATACATGTTTTCGGATCTTCTGTATTCGCTTCTGTTTCCTCCGGAGCGGCGAGAACCGGTCCCCGTCCGGTCAATGTGCTTCCCGCGATCAGGGTCAATGCCAAAACAGGCGGCGATGCGACCCAAATCGCTTTTTTCTTCCCTTTTTTCATAATTTTTCTCCTCCTTTTGCTTGGGCTTCTATGTTTATCCCGTTCCCTAGAAAAAAGCCCTTCACATATATATACCGATTTTAGCCCCATACATTACACTCTCTTTATATTTTATGGTTGATTGAAAAAGTAACTTCGGGTTGGTCCTGGTTTCAACTTTTCTGCAAGACTAACTTCCGGTTTTGCTCTTTTCCTTCACTCCCAGGGCTTTTTTCCGTTCCAAAATCATGTATAATTATACCAGATACGGTGGTTT
>JAFZZY010000028.1 GCA_017615545.1 Lachnospiraceae bacterium | reverse complement strand
GGAGCCTCCCTGCGCCGCTTTTTTCTCGGCAATTTACACAAATTGCAGCCGATTATTTCAGTAAAGTTGTTAGAAACACTTGATTTTAGCCGTAAGAAATGCTATACTATGTTCTAGCGAAGTGGATTTCCCCCCTAAATCCATAAGATTAGTACAAAAAAGGCCGAAAACTGAGCTTCTTTTTTTGTATATATTGCCCAAGATGAACGGGAAAAAACAGGGCAAATGGGAGGATCCAGTCGGAAATAGGGGTTTTCTTTCAAAAAATAGGAAAAACCTATGGATTCAAAAAGGAGAAGCTAAGCAATAATTGGGAAGAAGCACGCAATAATTATAATGCAGACAAAACGTGTTTGTTGTAATATTGTTACATAAATATGTGGAGAGTATCGCCTGTTTTTTGTGCGGTTAGCACAAAGCCATTAGGCGGGTTTTTGTATGCATGACGATATCCGGCGGAACCTACGTGACGGCGCCTTCCGCGCCGGGTTCTTTGCACGTGATGTTTACAAAAGTCTGAAGTACGCTTTTCCATTGAAATGTTATACAGAGAGGAGCTATTTATGAGAAACAGAAAGCAAAAGCAGCTGATCAAATGGGCGATCATCGGCGTGGTGATTCTTGCAGTCATCGTCTATTTGGCTTGGCCGAAGAGCATTCCGAATTACGAGAAGAAGTATGCCGGTGCAGATCTTTCGGCCCCGTCAGCGGTCGGCTACAAAAACACTTACGCCAAATATCGGGAGACGTATGCCGATAAGAGGGCGGGAAGCCAAACTGTTAACGTCGATCTGACGAAGATCTCTGACGCGAAGGATGCCTTCATCGAGACGATCGAGGGATACCAGTCACTGGTCACCAAAGACGGCGGTGAAGTTGTGCTGAGCATCAACGTGCCCGAGGAGGGATTGTACACGATGTACATCGAGTATTTCCCGCTTGGCGCTCGCAGTGCTGACGACCCGTACGATTCGCGTGGCGTTGATCCTGAGCGCGCTCTGTATTTCTATAATGCTGAGACTGGAAAGTACGAGCTTCCGTTCCGTGGTTGTGACTCTTTTACGTTCACGCGTATTTGGACCGACGGCGCAGAAGTAAAGACTGATAACCGCGGCAACGAGATCCGTCCGGTTCAGGCCGAGGCACCCCGTTGGGAGAGCATTAGCCTTCACGATTTCCAGGGATATGAAAAGGAACCCTATGAGTTCTATTTCCCGGCTGGTGAGACAAAGATCCAGATGAAGGCGACCAACGAGGCGATGGCGATCCGTAAGATCGAACTTCGTCCCCTTGATAAGACTCCTACTTATCAGGAATACCTCGCAGAGAACCCGGCTTCCAGTTATACAAATAAGACGACGGACTTCATCACAACCATTCAGGGTGAAGATGCTGAATTCCGTTCCACTCCTTCTCTGTATCGTACATATGACCATGCATCTGCAAACACAGAGCCCTACAGCATCACCAAGACCGTTTACAACATGATCGGTGGTACACAGTGGCGTGTGGCAGGCGACTGGATCGAGTGGGATTTCGAGGTGCCCGAGGACGGCTACTACGAGATCACCATCAAAGGACGCCAGTACTATAACCGTGGTTACGTTTCCAACCGTAAGATCATGATCGATGGCGAGGTTCCGTTCGAGGAGGCATCTGTTGTTTCCTTCCCGTACACCTCTGACTGGGTTATGAAGACGATCGCGGATGCAGACGGAAATCCTTATAAGTTTGCTCTTAAGAAGGGTAAGCACACGATCCGCCTCGAGGTTACTCTCGGAGAGCTTGGTGACATCCTGAAGAGAATGGATGAGAGCGTAGCTCGTATGAACGACGCATATCGTCAGATCATCGTTCTTACCGGTACAGAGCCCGATGTTTATCGTGACTACCATATTGAAAGAGAGTTCCCTCATGTTCTGGCAGCCATGGATAAGGAATACAAGATCCTTTACAAGATCGTAGATGATCTGGTAGCGTACTCCGGCGAAAAGGGTACACAGGTTGCTTCAACTGAGAACCTTGCGATCACTCTGGAGCGTTTCTCTAAGAGACCTTCCCGTATCACAAAGGGTCTTGCAGGTTTCAAGGAGGGCGTTGCCCAGCTTGGTACCGACATCCTGACACTTTCCGAGCAGCAGCTCGATATCGATGCGATCTACGTTTCGGCAGCGGACGCAGAGGTTCCGAAGGTAAACAAGAACTTCCTTTCCGATGCTATGCATGAGATCCGTTCCTTCGTAGCTTCTTTCGTAATCGATTATAATTCACTCGGTGATACATATTCAGCAAATGATGAAAACACGGTCAATGTATGGATCCTGACAGGTCGTGACCAGAGCCAGGTTCTGAAGGCTATGATCGATGATACATTCACACCGACCTATGGTATCAACGTCAACCTGAAACTCGTTACATCCGCAGCCCTGATGCCCGCGGTAGTTGCAGGTAATGGCCCGGATATCGTACTTACCACCGCTCAGGGTGACCCCGTCAACTACGCGATCCGTGGTGCGGCTTACAACCTGGCGAACTTCGATGATCTTGAGGAAGTAACAAAGCACTACTACGAGAGCGCACTTCTTCCTTATAGATATGATACAAAGGATGAAGACGGAACCGTCCATCCCGGATTGTATGCGATCCCCGAGACGCAGTACTACAACGTAATGTTCTATCGTACGGACGTTATGGAAGAACTCGGACTGGAAGCTCCCGAAACATGGGATGAGCTCATTGCGATGCTTCCTGCGATCCAGAGTAAAAACCTGAACGTAGCGATCCCGTCTGTAGAGCGTATGATCGGTGGCGTGATGAACCCCGACCTTTCCTCCTTCTTCGCTATGCTGTATCAGAAGGGCGGCGTTTTGTATGACGATGATCATACGAAGGTTCTCCTCGATGAGCAGAAGGCTGTAGAAGCATTCGAAATGTACACCAAGTTCTTCACACACTATAAGACACCGAGAAGCTACGACTTCTCGAACCGTTTCCGTTCCGGTGAGATCCCTCTCGGTATGGCAGACTACAACACATACAATACATTGGCCGTATTCGCACCTGAAATCCGCGGACTTTGGAAGTTCGGACTGGTACCCGGTACCAAGCAGGAAAACAGCGATGTGATCGACCACTCCACAGGATGTTGGGGCCAGTGCTCCATGATGCTTTCCAGCGTAAGAGATCCTGAGAAGGCATGGACATTCCTTAAATGGTGGGCTAGCCCCGAAGTACAGGTTCGTTTCGGACGTGAACTTGAGGCAGTCATGGGTGATGCAGCTCGTTACGCTACAGCGAATAAGGATGCATTCCAGCAGCTCGGTTGGAGCAGCGAGGATCGTGCAGTCCTCAACGCACAGTGGAAATGGGTTAAGTGTAATCCCGAAGTACCTGGTGGTTACTACACATCCCGTCATATCACCAACGCCGTTCGTGCTGTTGTAAACAGAAACGATGACGCGCGCGAGACATTGCTTGACTATACTCGCGATATCAACGATGAGATCGCAAAGAAACGTAAAGAATTCGGACTTGACACAGGAAGGGAGGATGGTAAATAAATGAGTTTCGCCGGCTATAAAAGAAAGAAAATAAACCAGCTGAAATGGACATTGAAAGATGCCAAGAGGCATAGCACACTGTACCTCTTCCTTCTTCCCTATTTCCTGGTATTCACATTGTTCACCGTAGCTCCAGTCGTTGTATCCCTGGTTCTGAGCTTCACATACTACAACGTATTCGAAGCACCCAGATTCCACGGATTGACCAACTACATTAACCTGTTGCTTGCAGATGATATCTTCCTGACCGCGGTTAAGAACACCTTCCTGCTTGCAGTTATCACAGGACCTATCGGATATCTTGCATCCTTCATGTTTGCATGGTTTATCCACGAACTTCCCAGATACGTACGTGCGGTTGCCGTTTTGGTATTCTACGCACCGTCCATCGCAGGTGGCGCATTCATTATCTGGTCCCTCATCTTCAGTGGTGATAGTAAGGGTTACCTGAACTCCATACTGGTTGAGACCGGTATCATGAGCGCACCGATCCTGTGGCTTACCGATACTCGCTACATGATGCCTGTAGTCATCATCGTAGTACTTTGGATGTCCCTCGGTACCGGCTTCCTTTCATTCGTTGCCGGTCTTCAGACAGTCGATGCAGCTCAGTACGAAGCGGGCTATGTAGACGGTATCAAAAACCGTTGGCAGGAGCTTTGGTACATCACCCTCCCGAACATGAAAGGTATGTTGATGTTCGGTGCCGTTATGGCGATCACACAGTCCTTCGGTGTCGGCGATGTTACCCAGCAGCTCTGTGGTATGCCTTCAACGGACTATGCCGTACATACAGCAGTTAACCACTTGGTCGACTATGGTACTCTTCGTTTTGAGATGGGTTATGCATCCGCGATCGCGACGATCCTGTTCCTGTCGATGTTCTTATGTAATAAGGCTGTACAGTCTCTGCTCCGCAGAGTCGGACAGTAGGAAGGAGGGACGTGAATCGTGGCTACTACTAAAACAAAAGTCAGAAAAGGCCGTATTCGTGAAGGCCGTAAGCCTAACCGTTCCATCGGCGGCGATATATTCGTATACTTCGTCCTGATCCTTTTCGGTGCATTTTTCGTATTCCCGTTGATCTACGCGATCAACAACTCATTGAAGCCTCTGAACGAGATCTTCATGTACCCGCCGAAACTGTTCGTACAGAATCCGACGACGGATAACTTCTCAGACCTGTTCCTCTTGATGGGACAGTCCTGGGTACCTTTTACCAGATACATCTTCAACACAGTCTTCATGACTCTGTTGGGTACCATCGGACATATCCTGTTTGCATCCATGGGTGCTTACGCTCTGTCCAAGTACCGCTTCCCCGGAAGCAGATTTCTGTTCTCGCTGGTTGTTACGACCCTCATGTTCTCTACATACGTAACAGCTATCCCGAACTTCATTATTCTGAGTAAGCTTCACTTTATCGATACTTACCTCGCAATCATTATCCCGGCATGGGGTTCACCGATCGGCTTCTTCCTTATTAAGCAGTTCATGGATACCGTTCCGGATACCTTGATCGAGGCAGCAAAGATCGACGGTGCAAAAGAGTGGCGTATCTACTGGAAGATCGTTATGCCTATCATTCGTCCGGCATGGCTGACCGCTATGATCTTCTCCATTCAGGCACTGTGGAACAACGGCGGCGGTGCTTTCATCTACGCCGAGGAACTTAAAGGTCTTCCCGCAGCACTGGGCCAGATCACGGCCGGCGGTGTTGCAAGACAGGGCGCAGGTAATGCAGCAACTGTTGTAATGATGATCGTTCCTATCTTTGCATTCATTTTGACACAGAGTAACATCATCGAAACGATGGCTAGTTCCGGTATTAAGGATTAAGGGGGTGCAGAGAATGAGAAAAATCAAAAAATTAGGCTCTCTTCTCGTGGCCGCTGCGGTAGCGCTGACTGGTGTCCTTTCAATCCCTTCCGAGAACGTGTTTGCGGATGATGCCAATACCACCTATAGTTACACATATGATATTTGGGGTGATTTCCAAAGTTCTCCGGATGCATATCGTGCAACGTTGCAGATCAGCGGTGCTTCGGTTTCGACTGAGGAACTCCAGATCGGAAACTTCATTGAGCCGCAGGGACAGTTCGTTCGCGGTAACAAGCTTTTCGTCTGTGACACCGGCAATAACCGTATCGTTGAGATCGCCTTTGACGGCAGAGAGTACAAAGCAGTTCGCGTGATCACTGAGATCACCGGCCTCCCTGAGGGCGAACCGGCTGAGTTGAGTAAGCCGTACGACATTTATGTAACGGAAGAATATGAAATGATCATTGCCGATTACGGCAACGAGCGTGTGCTTCACGTTGATAAAGATGGGAAGCTGATCAAGAGAATGCTCACACCGGATGTTACTCCGTTTAACGACCCGCAGAATGAAAGAAAATTCCAGCCGCAGAAACTGATCATGGACACAGCCGGACGTATTTACGTTCAGTCTGAGAAGATCAACAAGGGTCTCCTCGAGTTCGATATCGTAGGTGAATTCACACAGTATGTCGGAGCGAGCCCTGTTACCTTCAACATGATCGATTACATCTGGCGTTTCTTCATGTCGGAAGAGCAGCTGGCAAAACTGGATAAATTCGTTCCTACTGAGTACAACAACGTAGCGATCGACAGTGAAGGCTTCATGTATGTTACATTGTCCACTTTTGATGACAACGACTTCATGAGCGCGAAATCCGTTCGCCGCCTGAACAGCACGGGATCCGATATCCTGGTTCGTAACGGTAACGACCCGCCTGTCGGCGACCTTAAGTGGAACAATGCAGCCGACTTGAACGGCCCTTCCAGATTTTATGATGTTGTTACTTTCGAGAACAACTCCTACTGCTGTATCGACCAGACACGTGGACGTATCTTCGCATACGACTTCCAGGGCAATCTGCTCTATGCATTCGGTGGTACAGGTAACCGTCTCGGTTACTTCCGTAAGCCGGTTGCGATCGACCGTATGGGAGAGTCCTTACTGGTACTTGACGGTCTGAGTTCCGTAATCACGGTATTCGAGATCACGGATTTCGGTAAACTGATCAATGATGCCCTTCGTGAGTATCAGAATGCGGATTATGATAAGTCTGCAGAGTATTGGAACGATGTACTTCGTTTGAATGGTAACTATGATCTGGCATACATCGGCGTAGGTCGTGCACTTCTCCGTCAGGAGAAATATTCAGAGGCCATGGAATATTTCAAGGCAAAGCGTGACCGCAGAAATTACTCCAAGGCATTTGAGCAGTATCGTAAACAACAGGTTGAAGATCACATCGGTGACCTGATCAAGGCTCTTCTGGTCCTGCTGGTAGGTATCTGGCTCATTAAGAAGATCCGGAAAATTCAAAAGGAGGTTAGAGAATGCGATTAAAGAAAATCAAGTTTTCGTCGCTGGTCAGCAAAGAATGGCTGAACCACTTCGGAAAAACGCTCAAATATGCATTTTATGTTATCTTCCATCCTTTTGATGGTTTCTGGGATTTAACACATGAAAAAAGAGGCTCCATAGGAGCAGCGAATTTTCTGGTTGCTGCGTTTCTGCTTTTGAATATGCTCCAATTGCAGTTCACCAGCTTTTTGGTAAGAAATATCAACTTAAGTCGTATCAACATGTGGGTCGAGGTTGCTTCGGTTATCGCGCCGATCTTGCTGTGGTGTGTTGCCAACTGGGGCTTCACCACCCTGATGGATGGTAAAGGCCGACTGAAGGAAGTATATATGGGTACCGCTTATGCGCTTACTCCTATGATCATCATCGGCTATCCGAACATGATCCTCAGTAACTTCCTCACGATCGAAGAAATCTCTTTCTACTCATTCTTTGATACACTGAGCATGATATGGTTTGTGGCACTGTTGCTGGCAGCCATGATGATGATCCATGATTACTCGCTTACGAAGACGGTTTTTTCCAGTATCCTGACTATAGTCGGCATGGCCGTTATCGTATTTATCCTGGTTGTATTCTTCAGCTTGATCAGTGATGGTATCGCATACTTTGTTTCCTTGTATAAGGAAATACAGTTCCGGTTCTATTAAAAACGTAGATTGTGAGAAAGGAGGACTTGATCCAATGAGAAAAATCATCAAGAGAGCGGGTATGCTTTTGCTTTCCGCGACGATGATGTTTGGAGTTGCGGCTTGTGAAAAGTCCGCCGAGGAAGTGGAACGTGTCATTTATGAACACGAAGGCCCCGGCGAAGGCGAAACGGAAGAGCCGATCGTTATCTCCAACGAATATCTTGAAATGACATTCGATCCGGCCACAACTGCGTTTGACATACTGGTGAAGAGCACGGGCCAAACATGGCATTCATGTGCTACCAATCCGGACAGCGATACAGTAGCCACAGCGGATTTCAAGAAAACAATGGCTTCTATGCTGGTTATGGAGTATAGCTCCATCGCCGGTGATACGAAGACATACAACACTCAGCTGAATTCAGTTGAAAATAAGTATTATGAGGTTGTCGAGGGTGAAGATGGTAAGAGCATTACCGTTAACTACACGATCGGCGTTCTCAAAAAACAGTACATCGTTCCTCTGGTAGCTAACGAAGAAGAGATGAATGTTTATCTCGATCAGATCGGTTCGGGTTCCGAGCGTCGTAAAGTAACGAACTTGTATCGTCTGTATGATATCAATAAGCTTCAGAAGAGCGACAATAAAGAAGAATTGCTTGCAAAGTATCCGAAACTTGCGGAAGAAAAACTTTATATCCTTCGTGATGGTCAGCCGGATTATCAGTTGAAAAATCTCGAAGAGACATTTGCAGCACTCGGCTTTACCCCGGAAGATTACAACAAGCAGGCAGAAGAGTACGGTATTTCCGTAGACAGCGGTGATAAGCCCCTCTTCAATGCGTCCATCAAGTACACGCTTGACGGCGATACACTCCTGGTTGAGGTTCCTATGAAGAGCCTGATCTCTCCGCTGGATTACCCGATGACTCGTTTGAAGATCCTTCCTTATTTCGGTTGTGGTTCTTCCAAGGATGAAGGTTACATGTTCGTTCCTGCTGGATCCGGTGCTTTGATTAATTTCAACAACGGCAAGACGCAGCAGAACAACTTCTTCTCCTACATGTATGGTTGGGACGTAGCACAGACCCGTACATATGTCGTAAATGACAATAAGTGCGTACTTCCTGTCTTCGGTATCAGCAACAACGGAAACTCCTATATTTGCGTTCTGGAAAGTGGACAGTCTTACGCAGCGATCGAAGCAGATATCAATCGCGGCGTTACGAACACGAGAAACTATGTGTGTGCAAACTATCAGATCACACACAGTGAGAAACTCGACGTTCAGGGTAAGTCTAACGGTACCATGTATATGTATGAGGAGACCCTTCCGGATGAGGTCATCAGCCAGCGTTATATCTTCTGTAAGGAAGATGGTTATGTAAACATGGCAGATACCTATCGTGGATATCTTCAGGATAAGTATCCGGAATACATGAAGAAGCAGACGAATGCAGAGGTTCCGATGACGGTAGACATCCTCGGTTCCATCGAAGTTTTGAAGCAGATCGCCGGTATTCCTACAAAGACACCTGTTGCTCTTACTACTTATAAAGAAGCCGCCGCGTTGATCGAGGATATGGCTAACAACAAGTGGAATAATCTGAACGTTCGTTATCAGGGTTGGTTCAACGGTGGTATCGAGAACGCAGCTGCTACCGAGATCCGTTTGATCGGGGCTCTCGGCGGAAAGAGCAGTTTGAAGAAAGTTATTTCCACTGCGCAGGAAAAGGGCTATGACATCTATTTGGATGGCGAAGTACAGTATGTATATGCCAACAAGTTGTTTGACGGATATAGCAAGAACGGCGATACCGCAAAACTGGTAAATCGTGAGTACGTTAAGCTCTATGAATTCTCACCGGTTTGGTATGGTCAGGATAAGGAAAAAGATTATTACTGGCTTGCAAGACCTTCCGTTACTGAGAAGATGATGCAGACTCTTGCTGATTATGCAAGCAAAGTTGGAACCAACAGTTACTCATTCGGTTCCATCGGTAACATTCTCGGCGCTGACTATAACGTAAAGCATCCGGTATCCAGAGAAGCAACTCTGAGCATCCAAAGCGAGAAGATCAAATCGATGGTGGACGGCGGCTCTAAAGTCCTTGTAGACGGCGGCAATCTACTTCCTTCCATCTACGCTGATGTTCTTGTAAACATTCCGGTTCAGACTGAGAAGCAGAACATCTTGGATCAGGCAATACCTTTCTACGGAATGGTATTCCATGGAACCAAGCAGCTTATGGGTAAGGCGATCAACCTTGCTTCGGATTATAGTTACAATCTTCTTGCTTCCATTGAAAATGGTTGCGGACTCTACTTCGTATTTATGGATGAGACAACACGTACTCTTCAGGAGACTGACTACACCAGATATTACGGAGCGGATTACAGCAAGTGGAAGAAGGAAGCCGGTGATCTGTACCGCAGATTCCAGAACGACCTCGGTTCTACATATACGCAGTATATCGTAGATCATCAGAACGTCGCTGATGGCGTTAACTTCATTGAATATGAAGACGGCACACGCGTATACGTGAACTACAATTCGTATTCCGAGACAGTTGACGGTGTTACGATCCCCGCGACCGGTTTCATAGTAAAGAAAGGAGGTAACTAAAGATGGCGGATAACACTTCGATGCCCGAGGCTATAAAGCCCGTGATTGTGCCGACCACAAAACGGCGCAAAAGTTCTATGGCGAAAAGAAACGCGATTGCGGGCCTTCTTTGGACAGCTCCTTTCACCATTGGTTTTTTGGCATTCATGTTTGTGCCGCTCTTTGAGTCGGCATACATGTCCTTCAGTAATGTAACGATCGATATCACGAACCACAGTTACGTAAAAGAATGGATCGGATTAAAGAACTACGATTACATTTGGAACAGTGATCCGTACTACAAGCGTCAGCTTCTCGAGTCTCTCGGAAACATGGGCTTGCAGATCATAGCAGTATTGATCTTCAGTTACTTTGTAGCTTTCCTGTTAAATCAGGAGTTCAAGGGACGTGCTTTTGTAAGAGCCGTATTCTTCCTGCCGGTTATTCTTTCTTCCGGTATCTTGGTTCGACTTGACACAGATAACTCCCTTTTGAACGGCATTTCGGAACTCATTAAAGAGTCCAATAATGCAGCATCTAGCATTACCGGCGTTTTGGAGGATGTCCTGGCTTCCGGAAACGGACGTATCAGTGACCTGATGCAGACCATCTTCGATCTCGTAAACAGTGTTTATGATATCGCTATTGCATCTGGTATCCAGATCATCATCTTCCTGTCCGGTCTGCAGACCATTCCCGTCAGCATGTACGAAGCTTCCAAGATGGAAGGTTGTACAGGATGGGAGAGCTTCTGGAAGATCACCTTCCCTATGACAAGCTCATTGATCATTGTAAATGTTGTTTATTCTATCGTTGATTTCTGTACGCGCTCGGACAATGCGGTTATGACTCAGGTTAGAAGCACGATGCTCCAGAGAATGGATTATGGCCAGACCTCTGCAATGGCGTGGATGTATTTCGCAGTCATCGGTGTCATCGTTGCATTAGTAACATTTATCATTTCTAAGTGGGTATACTATTATGAGTAAAGAAAAAGAGATCAAATTGGATGGAAAGATGTCTTACTGGGAGAGAAACCGGTTATCTCACGGTTATCTCCTGCGTAAGAGCATCCGCAAATGGTCCATCAGCATATTCCGAGCTGTGCTGTTGTTTGGCCTGTGCTTCCTGATCATTCAGCCACTTCTTAACAAACTTTCCGTCAGCTTCATGGAAGAGCGGGATCTGTATGACTCGACCATCATTTCCATTCCTCGTCATTTTACTACGGGGAACTACACAAAGGTCGCAGGTCTGATCCAGTATAAAACCGCATTGCTCAATACACTGTGGGTATCATTGCTCTCCTCGTTGCTGCAGATCATCTCTTGTACGATGATCGGTTACGGTTTCGCAAGATATAAGTTCCCGTTCAAGAACTTCCTGTTTGCTTGCGTTATGCTTACCATCATCGTTCCGCCGCAGACTATCATGAGTTCACTGTATCTGCACTTCCAGTTCTTTGATTTCGTTGATTTCTTCGGCATCTACAAGCTGATCACCGGTAGTAACATTACTTCGGTCAGCCTCATCGGTAACGGTGTTGCATACTTCATGCTTGCAGCAACGGGTATGGCTCTTCGTAGCGGCCTTTACATCTTCATGCTTCGTCAGTACTTCCGTGGAGTTCCGAAGGAACTGGAAGAGGCGGCATATGTTGATGGTTGCGGTAAGATCCGTACATTTGTTCAGATCATGCTTCCCGATGCAAGACCGATGCTTACATCTGTTTTCCTGTTCTCCCTGGTATGGCAGTGGACCGATAACTTCTACGGTCAGTTGTTCTTCCGTAAGATCACACTTCTTACCGATAACTTGGGAAGTATTCCGGAGAAACTGATGGATGTTCGTACCAACACACCGGCAACAACTGCTTATGGTCAGATGATGACCGCTACCGGTATGTTGATGACGATCGCGCCTCTCCTTATTCTCTACCTGTTCGCTCAGAAGGGCTTCGTAGAAAGCTTGAGCCAGACCGGTATTAAGATGTAAGGCGCAAAACACACTTTATTTCGTGCAACATCCCATAAGGGGTTAAGCAATAAATAATAGGAGGTAAACTATGAGAAAGTTTCAAAAAGCAACCGCTATCGCTCTTTCATCTGCTATGGCGCTGACTGCACTTGCAGGATGTGACAAGAAGAAGGACGATACAACCACAGCAGCCGGTGGCGAGACAAAGGCTACCACAGCAGACACGACAACTAAGGCTCCTGACGCTACAAAGGCTACCGCAGCAGACACAACAACTGCTGAGCCGACAACCGAAGCTAAGAAGTCTAAGATCGACATCGCTAAGGAAAACGGCGTTAACCTTAAGGGTCGCGACGTAAGAATCGTTAACTGGTGGGAAGGCGAGCCTGCTGAACCGAAGAACCAGTACGAGGAAGATCTGTACGCTTACCGTGACATGATCCAGGAAACATTCAATTTCAAGATCCACACCGATAACATCGGTGGTTGGGGTGAGAGCTACACCACACAGCTTTCTTCTTCCATCACAGCTGGTGATCCTATCGGCCAGATCTGCGTACTTGACGCAGGTTGGGTTGCAGGTCTTATGAACAACAAGATGTTCGCACCGCTCGATACTCTGAGCAACCTTAACTTCTCCGAAGAGAAGTGGAACCAGGGTGTTCTTGAGGCAGTTACATTTGCTGGTCATATCTATGGTATGGCAGTAGACCACGAGCCTCGTGGCGGTATCTTCTTCAACAAGAGACTCATCCAGGAAGCTGGCTACGGCGCAGACGAACTGTATGATCTTCAGAAGGAAGGCAAGTGGACATGGTCCAAGTTCGAAGAAGTCCTGAAGGCTTGTACAAAGGATAAGGACAACGATGGTGTAAACGATACTTGGGGTATGGTTAACTTCAACTCTGACTATTTTGCAATCGCTATCTACTCTTCAGGTGCTCAGTTCGTATCTAAGGATAAGGACGGCCATTTCGTAAACGAGATGGGCACTCAGAAGTTCCTGGATGCTCTTACATGGGCTAACGATATGTGGCAGAAGTACGCTGAGCCGCAGCCCGAAGATTCCTCTTGGGACTACTTCAAGGCTTGCTTCGCAAATGGTGAGGCTGCTATGCGTGTAACTGAGGAGTACGCTAAGTCTGAGCTTTCTTCTCTGGCTGATGATTGGGGCTTCGTATGCTTCCCTTGCCCGGATGGACAGGAGATCCTTTGCTACGATAAGGAAAACGTTCTGTTTATTCCTTCTTCTTACAGCAATGATGAAGCTAATGAGATCGCTTTCGCTTACGACCTGTTTACAGATCCGACACCTGGTTATGAAGATGGTGATGCTTGGAAAGAAGCTTACTATTCTGCATACAAGGATAGCAGAGCCGTTGATGAGACCCTTCAGATGATGAAGAGAGGTAAGAACATTAAGAACCGTATGGATAGCTTCGTAGCTGGCCTTGGCGATCAGCTTGGTTCCGGATTTATCTGGGATATCGCTGGTGGCGCTATCACACCTGCTGAAGGCGTTGAAGCTAAGATGGACGCTTGGAACACAGTTATCAACGATCAGAACACAGCTCTTGATGCTCTTAAGGCTAACTAATTCTGATTTACAACCTGTGTATCACAGGACAACAATAATGCTGTAAAGCATTGAAAACGGAGGCCTTCTTTTTAACAAGAGAAGGCCTCTTGTTTTAAAGATATATGAACGATCATACAGAATGATTCGGGAGGATTTACTTTGAGAAACAAAAAAGCGAATGAAGCATTTGAGAAGAGGGCGAGAGAACTGGTTTCGCAGATGACACTGGAGGAGAAAGTCTTCCAGACCCTGCACTGGGCAGCGCAGATCGAGCGCCTGGGCATCCCAGCATATAACTACTGGAACGAAGCTCTGCACGGCGTTGCAAGAGCCGGCGTTGCTACGGTGTTCCCGCAGGCCATCGGTCTGGCGGCGACATTTGATGAAGATTTTTTGGAGAAGATCGCAGACACGATCTCGACCGAGGGCCGCGGCAAATATAAGATGCAGAGCGAGCACGGCGATCGTGATATCTATAAAGGATTGACCTTCTGGTCACCGAACGTAAACATTTTCCGCGATCCCCGATGGGGCCGCGGCCATGAGACTTTGGGTGAGGACCCGTATCTGTCCTCCCGCCTTGGAACCGGTTTTGTTCACGGCATCCAGGGACGCGATGACAAATACCTGAAGGCGGCAGCCTGCGCGAAGCATTTCGCGGTGCACTCCGGTCCGGAGGACATTCGCCACAGTTTTAATGCTGAGGTCAATGAGCAGGACCTGCGCGAGACATACCTGCCTGCGTTTAAGACGCTGGTCGAGGAGGCTGACGTCGAGATCGTCATGGGCGCGTACAACCGCACCAACGGTGAGCCTTGCTGCGGAAGCAAGCGTCTGTTGGTCGACATTCTGCGAGGCGAGTGGAACTTCGAAGGCCATGTGACGAGTGACTGTTGGGCTATTCGTGACTTCCACGAGAACCATAAGGTCACGGCAAATGCTGTCGAGTCCGTTGCGCTTGCGATGAACCGCGGCTGTGACCTGAACTGCGGTCACATTTATGTGAACCTGTTGGAGGCGGTAAAAGAGGGCCTCGTGACTGAGGAGACCTTAAGCACCGCCGTTACCCGCCTGCTTACCACACGTATGAAACTGGGACTGTTCGATCCGGAGGATCAGGTTCCTTATACATCCATCGGCTACGATCAGGTCGACACCATCGCCAATCGCGAGTTGAACCTGAAGGCGGCGGAGAAGAGCATAGTCCTGCTTAAGAACGAAGATAACCTGCTTCCGCTTAAGAAGGACACGATCTGCACCATCGGTGTCATTGGCCCGAACGCCAACAACCGCAAGGCTTTAGTCGGCAACTACGAGGGCACCGCGTCCCGTTACATCACGATCCTGGAAGGTATCCAGGATTACGTGGGCGATGACGTTCGCGTACGTTATTCCGAGGGTTGCCACCTCTGCAAAGAAAAGGTTCAGGACCTCGCTGCCGGCCCCGACCGTATGGCAGAAGTGAAGGCAGTGTGCGAGGAGAGCGACGTTGTCATCGCGTGCCTGGGCCTCGACGCCGGCCTCGAAGGCGAGGAGGGCGACCAGGGTAACCAGTTCGCCAGCGGCGACAAGCCGAACCTCAACCTGCCCGGTATCCAGGAGGATGTCCTGAAGATCATCGTGGAGTCCGGCAAGCCGGTCGTGCTCGTGCTTCTGTCCGGCAGCGCTCTTGCAGTGAATTACGCGGATGAAAACGTCGGCGCCATCCTGCAGGGCTGGTATCCCGGCGCGCAGGGCGGAAAGGCGATCGCGAAGATCCTCTTCGGCGAAGCCTGCCCGGAGGGCAAACTGCCCATCACATTCTACCGCACGACGGAAGAATTGCCCGCATTTACCGATTACAACATGAAGGGGCGCACCTACCGTTACATGAAGAACGAGGCGTTGTACCCGTTCGGCTACGGCCTGTCCTACACCACGCTGAAGGCGTCTGCGACCATTTCCGGAAACGAGATCTCGGCCAATGCTCCGCTCGTGGTGAGCGCTGTGATCGAGAACACCGGAAGTTACGACACCAACTACACCCTGCAGGCGTACGTGAAGTACCTGGATGGCGACGAGACCGCGCCAAACTGCCAGTTGAAGGGCATCAAGAAGGTGCCGGTTGCGGCCGGCGAGCGCAAGACCGTGACCCTCGAGGTGCCGGCCGAAGCATTTGCCCTGTACAACAAAGATGGCAAACTCGTGCTCAACAAAGGCGCGTACGAACTTTACGTCGGCGACAGTCAGCCCGACGCCCGCAGCGCGAAACTCACCGGAACGAAGCCCGCATGCTTCGAACTGCGCTACGACGGAGAGAGTGTAAAACTGTAATATAAAGGCCCCGGTTTTCGAACCGGGTCTTTTTTGCGCAGATTCTGATCAGAAGGAAGAAACCGGTTGACAAAAATGTCTCTGTCATTATATAATAGATTAAAAGTGAGAAAAACCTCACTTAAAGGAGGCGTTTATGGATATTCTTAATCCTTCTGCTGTGATCGGAACCAATGCCTGGGGCGGAAAGCTTTACGGGATGGCGATCAGAGGAAACTATGTACCGGACGATCGAATCCGGGAAGCGATGGCCGTGGCTGCGGATCGGGACATTTCCATCTATGACCTCGCCCGGGACTACGGCTTCGGAAAGGCTCAGAAGATGATCGGAGAGTTTGGAACGGAGGATATCCTCCTTTCGGCTAAGTATACTCCGTTCACACATTATAAGGAAGGCTGTGTCAGAAGATCCCTGATGAAGGATCTGGATGATTTCAAGCGTGATCATGTGGATGTTTACTGGCTGCATCTTCCGACGGATATAGAGGATCATCTTCTGGAGATCATCGAGTTATACAAAGAGGGGAAAATAAAGCAGATCGGGGTCTCGAATTTTAACCTGGATGAGTGCAAAAGAGCGAAAGAAGTAATGGATGCGCATGGCATTGCCCTCTATGGTGTACAGAACCATTACAGCATTCTTTGCAGGGATTGGGAACAGAGCGGTCTGCTGGACTGGTGCCATGAGAACGGGATCCTGTTTTGGGGCTGGGCGGTGCTGGAGGAAGGCCTGCTTGTGGATCCGAGGCTCAGGAAACGATCGTTGCTGAAATTTGCCTTTAACAGAAAGGTGAGAAAACTCACGGATCTGTATAGAGTAATGATCAAGGTGGCAAAGCGGCATGAGATCAAGGTCCCGCAGGTGGCGATCGCCTACTGTGTTTCCAAGGGCGTTGTGCCCATGGTAGGATGTCGGAAGCCTGAGCAGGTTGAGGACCTGGCGCAGGCAGCCGGGGTGAAACTTACGGATAATGAGATCCGGAGGATCGAAGAGGCTGCCGGCAGATCAAAGGTGAGGATCTTGGGCGCCGATATTTTCCGGCCGTTTGTTTTGAAAGAGAAAAAGGAGAGCAGATGGAAAAACAGAGGATCACGGGCGGAGCAATCGTCCAAAACCGTGCAGTAAAAACGAGGGAGAAGATCCTGGAGACGGCACTCCGGGTTTATGCGGGTCGGGGGTACTATAACACCACCATGGACGAGATCGCAAAAGCTGCTGAGGTGTCGGTCGGAACGGCGTACCGGTACTTCAGTGATAAGAAGCAGTTACTTTTGGCTGCGCTGGAATATGGTTTCACACACGTCAGCGAGTTTGCCGGCGTTTCCGAGACGGACCTGATCGGAGATGATCTGGACAGGGCTTTAGCCATTTTTGAAAAGATCCATGAGGAGTATTATGATCTCCATGAAGAATTGGAGGGGCTTAGACATACAGACAGCGATGTTCGAAAACTCTATCATGTCTTTACGGAAGCGGCCCTGCAGAGGATCCATGAGAAGCTGTCCGAGGAGATAAGGCGCCGCCCGAACTCCCTGTTGAACCTCAGGATCGCGATCGGACTCATGGAGAATCATTGCCACTATTGCATGCACGAGACTCCGGATGAGCAAACGGCAGCATATATGAGAAAACGGACGGTGGAGCTGGCGGGAATCATCATCTTCGGAACGAAAGAGGAAATAAGCGGAAAGGAAGGTTGCGAAGGATGAGTACTAAGGTGCTCAGAGGTCTCGCCGGGCTGGGCATTTTGATACCGACCGTTCTGTATATCCGGCACCAGACCCTGCTGAAAAGGGAAGCCCCCTTACTGGAAAAACCGCTCGGTCAGATGATTGAGGTGGACGGACACAAGATGTGTGTCTATTCGGAGGGCGAAGGCGCACACACTGGTGTTCTTATCTGGCAATGCGACCATATCCCCGATTCTGGATTTCAAAAGCCTGGATGAGTTGCTGAAGGATGACTATCGGATCGTGGTCATCGAGCGGTTCGGCCATGGCTACAGCGACATCATTGACAGCGAAAGATCCTTTGACACCATGCTGAGGCAGGATCGCGAAGCGCTCGCTAAGGTCGGGGTCGAAGGTCCTTGCATCCTCTGCCCGCATTCCATGGCCGGCATCGAAGCGATCCTGTGGGCGCAGAAGTACTCAAACGAGGTGGAAGCGATCGCGGGCCTGGATATGGCCGTTCCGAAGGATTATGAGGTGATGAACCTGGAGGGGCGGCTCAAGGCGATGAAACTCTATGATGTTTTGCGCGAGTTTGGCGTGTTGCGGTTGAGTTACAGTGATAAGATGATCCCCGGAAATCTTTCGAAGGAAGAAAAGAGACTGTACCGCGCGATCGCCGATCGGAGCGCGGTCAATGTAGCGGTCTATAATGAGGGTCTTGCCGTACGGGAGGCCTGCGATCAGATCAATGCCGCCCCGAAGCCGGACGTTCCGATGATCCTGTTTGTATCCGACGGAAAGCAGACCGGGATCCCGGATTGGATAGACCTGGCGAAAGACTACGCAAAAGACCTGAGCAACGCGAAGATCGTAGAACTGCAATGCGGACACTATGTCCACGATTATGAATATGAACGAATTGATCAAGAACTGCGAGAGTTTATCGAGGGTCTTGATACTGATAATTGAAAAAGGGGGTATAACCTCAACTAGGCTAAGATTTATGCTGTTAAAGCATATTTCTTAGCCTTTTTACTTTGAAAATGCATGAATTATCCTATGCCTGGCTAAGAATTTGGCGATTTCAGCGATTTTCTTAGCTTAT
The DNA here is from genome assembly GCA_017615545.1 of Lachnospiraceae bacterium. Lineage (GTDB taxonomy): Bacteria > Bacillota > Clostridia > Lachnospirales > Lachnospiraceae > UBA1201. The sequence continues at coordinate 80,082 of JAFZZY010000028.1, read as the reverse complement.
CCACCCCAGAAAAGTTTGAAACACCCTCTGCGCGGCTAAGAATTTGGCGATTTCAGTGTTTTTCTTAGCTTATCCACCCCGGAAAGACATGAAATACCCTCCGCGCGGCTAAGAATTTGGCGATTTCAGTGTTTTTCTTAGCTTATCCACCCCAGAAAGACATGAAACACCCTCTGCGTGGCTAAGAATTTGGCGATTTCAGCAATTATCTTAGCTTCGCTCTGCCGGGAACCGGAAGGATGTCACATTATGTACTGTTTGTGGCGGAATCAGATCGGAGGAAATCGTATCCCAAAGCAATCCTCGAGTCACGGGACCAGGGTAATAAAACAGGGTGTCACATAATGTGACACCCTGTAGGTCATACTGTATAGGTTTCGCCGTCGGGCCGGTTGTACATGTTCTTAAACTCGGTCGGCGTGCATTTTTTCGTGCTTTTGAAGACGCGGTTGAAGGTGGAGATGCTCGAGAAGCCGGACTGGATGGCGACGTCCGTGATGGTCATGGACGGGTCCAGGAGCAGGCGCTCGGCCTCTTTCACCTTACGCTGGTTCAGGTAGTCGTAGAACGACTGGTTCGTGTACTGTTTGAACAGACGCGAGAAGTGGAACTTACTGAAACCGGCAACGCGCGCGATATCTTCCAGCGAGATGTCCTCGGTGAAGTTTTTATCGATGTAATCGAAGATGATGTTGAATTTGTAGATGTACTCCATCTGCTTACGGCCGCGGACTTCGGGGAAATTGCTCGTGTTCGAATAGATGAACTTGCGGCCGATGATGACATTCATCTCGAGGATCTTCGCATAGATCGACGCAGCCTTCAGTGGCAGCGGCGGATCGGAGAAATATTCCTCCTCGATCTCGAGCATGATCTGCTTTAAAGGCTCGTGGATGTCGGGCGCATTTTCCGGGGTGAGAAGACGGGTACGGTTCGTAATGCGGATGATCTTCTCGAAGTCCCACAGGTTGTTGATGATCGCGAAGTCGAACTGCAGGATCAGGCGCACACCGGTCTTCGGGGCGATCAGTTGGTGCAGCTCGCCCGGCGGGATGCAGATGATGTCAATAGGGTTCAGGTGGTATTCGACGCGGTCAATGATGACCGTGTAGTCGTTTTCGATGGGCATGATGAACTCAAATCCCGTGTGCCAGTGGACCGGATAGTTCTCCGAGATGTCGTTGCGGTACAGAAGGATCGAGTTGGAATTGTTGTATTTAATGGTCTCAAAGATACCATTTAAGTTTTCGATCATGTAAACCTCCCGGTTGCGTTCGGCTGTGTTGCGCATGGCCGAACCGATGGTGCTCACCCTCTTCCGAAGGGTGGTGAAACGGTTGTTTGGATTGGTGCGATCGGAGCGAAAATCTAAGAAAAGCAATTTATGAATAACTGCCGTTCGTACGAGTTGTAAATTGTCTTTCATTGGGGATTCACTCACTTAAGCATGATTTTACACCATATCGGGCCGTTTGTAAAGAGAGAATCGGAGAAACAATAATCGGATTTGAGGAACTAAACACAAGATTTGAGTATCATTTCTTGTTATTTGAACCTTTCAACGTCAGTTTCCGCGAAAAAAACCGCAATAATTGAGGAATACAAGCGAATAATTGAAAAGCATTTCACAAAAATACGATGTATAATAGAGCCAAAGTGAATAGGTAAGCGGTGACAGTGCCTTTAAGAGCCAAAGATGAGGCAGGATCGCCGCCGGGAGGTCTCTATGGAGTATACCGAAGCATGGCTGAAGTATCGACGACTTTCTCTGAGCAGGCAGCAGTGTGAAGAGAAACAGTACGACAGCTTAATTTCATATGCGGTAAGAGTGGATCAGGGGTTGAAAGAGTCCCCTTGTTTTGCTGTGCTGATCTCAGAGTTTGAGCGTGGAGTGAAAGCGTTGCTGGGCGAGCGCCCGCACGAGGTCACAGATGGCTCTGAAACGCTGGCATTGGCCGTAGATCCGGCTTTTGGCAGCAAAGACGCATATTGTATCGATTTTACACAAAAGGACGGATTTGGGGCGATTACGGCGCATGACGTGAACGGCCTGCTTTATGGCGTGTTCCGCCTGCTGCAGCTGGTAGCGACGGAGCAGACATTGGCCGGACAGAAGTGGACCTGCATCCCTTCGAACCCGCTCCGTATGTTGAACCACTGGGATAACATGGACGGCACGATCGAGCGCGGCTATTCCGGACGTTCGTTCTTCTTCGCTGACGATCAGGTCCTGGTGGGCGAGCGCACACGCGCCTATGCGCGGATGGTGGCATCGGTCGGCATCAACGCCGTCGTGATCAACAACGTGAACGTGCGGAGCGCAGCGACGTACCTGATCACGGATCGCTACTTCGACAAAGTGAAGGCGCTCTCCGAGATATTTGCCGAGTACGGCATTTCCCTGTATTTGAGTTTGAATTTCGCAGCTCCGATGGAGCTGGGTGGCCTGACGCTTTCCGATCCGCTCGATCCGGGCGTGATCTCTTGGTGGAAAGAGAAGATGGCGGAGGTTTATGCGGCGGTGCCGAAGCTGGGCGGCTTTCTCGTGAAGGCCGACAGCGAAGGTCGCCCCGGTCCCTTCACCTATGGCCGTGACCACGCGGACGGCGCGAACATGCTGGCACGTGCGGTGGAGCCGTACGGCGGCCGCATCATCTGGCGCTGCTTCGTATATAACTGTCAGCAGGACTGGCGTGACACGAAGACCGATCGCGCACGTTCCGGCTACGACAACTTCATGCCCCTCGACGGGCGTTTCCTGGACAATGTCATCCTGCAGATCAAAAACGGTCCCATGGACTTCCAGGTGCGCGAGCCCGTGCATCCGCTGTTCGGCGGCCTGACGAAGACCAACCAGATGCTGGAGGTGCAGATCGCGCAGGAGTACACCGGCCAGCAAAAGCATGTTTGCTACCTGATGCCGATGTTCCGCCAGATCCTGGATTTCAAAACGTATCTGCCGGGTCACGAGGACGCAACGGTGGCCGACATCATCAGCACGCGTGCGCTGAAGAATGCAAACGGCGGCATCGCCGCAGTTGCGAACACCGGAAATGACGTAAACTGGACCGGTCACGATTTTGCAGCGGCGAACCTGTTCGGTTTCGGACGCCTGGCGTTCGACACGGCGGCGGACCCGGAAAGCATTGCCCGCGAATGGGCACAGCTGACGTTCGCCGGAAGCACGAAGGAAGCGATCGACGCGATCGTCGACATCCTGATGCGCTCCTGGCCGGCATATGAAAAATACACATCCCCGCTGGGCATCGGCTGGATGGTGAACCCGAACCACCACTACGGACCGAATGTGGAGGGATATGAGTTTGATCGTTGGGGCACGTACCACCGCGCAAACTGGCGCGGAATCGGCGTGGACCGTACGACGAAGGGCACGGGTTACGCGGCGCAGTACCGCGAGCCGAACGCTTCGATGTACGAGCACGTGGAAACCTGCCCGGAGGAACTGCTTTTGTTCTTCCATTTCATCCCGTACGACTACCGGCTGAAGACCGGAAAGACCCTGATCCAGCACATCTACGACACCCACTTTGAGGGCGCGGACGATGCGGCCGGTTTCCTGGAAACCTGGAAGAAACTGGAGGGGCAGATCGAGGATAAAGAAGCGTATGCGCGCGTGCTGGAGCGGCTGACGATCCAGGCGGCGAGCGCGATCGAATGGCGTGACCGGATCAATACCTACTTCTATCGGCGCTGCGGCGTTCCGGATGAAAAGGGACGCAAGATCTACGAGTAAACAAGGATGGTTTGCAAAGCAGACTTCACATGAAAGGATAAATCAAATTATGGAAATGACACTTCGCTGGTATGGCAGCAAAAATGACAGTGTGACCCTCGAGCAGATCCGGCAGATCCCGGGCGTGGTCGGCGTTATCTCGGCGCTTCACGACATCCCGGTCGGCGTTGCGTGGACGTACGAGGAGGTCAAGGCGCTGAAGAACGAAGTAGAGGCGGCGGGCCTGAAACTGGCCGGCATCGAAAGCATCAACGTGCACGAGGATATCAAACTCGGCGATCCGAAGACGCGTGACATGTATATCGAGAACTATTGCAAGTCACTCGAGGCAGTCGGCAAGAACGACATTCACCTCGTGTGCTATAATTTCATGCCGATCTTCGACTGGACACGTACGGATCTGGCGATGCCGCTTCCGGATGGTTCCAACGCGCTGGCATATGATGAGAACGTGATCGCAGGCATTGACCCGAACGACATGTTCGAGCGTATGGAGAAAGAGAGCGGCGGCTTCGTGCTTCCGGGCTGGGAGCCGAACCGTAAGGACGAGATCAAAGAGCTGTTCGAGCGCTATAAGGGCATGACTGCCGAGCGTTTGATGCAGAATTTCAAATATTTCCTGGACGGCATCATGCCGACCTGCGAGAAGTACCAGATCAAGATGGCCGTTCACCCGGACGATCCGGCGTGGAGCGTTTTCGGCCTGCCCCGCATCGTGACGAGCGAGGCGAGACTGCTGGAGATCGCGTCGTTGAACCCCAGCAAGTACAACGGTTTCACCTTCTGTACGGGCAGCCTGGGCAGCAACCGCGAGAACGACCTGCCGAAGATCATCCGCAACCCGAAGATCGCGGAGCGCATTCATTTTGCGCACCTGCGTAACATCAAGTTTGAGGATGAGGGTGTGTTCCATGAGAGCGCGCACCTGTCGTCGGACGGATCCTTCGATATGTACGAGATCATGAAGGCTCTTTCGGATATGGGCTTTGACGGCGTGGTACGCCCGGATCACGGACGTATGATCTGGGGCGAGCAGGCGCGTCCGGGCTACGGCCTGTACGACCGCGCGCTGGGCGTTGCATACATGAACGGATTGTGGGAAGCGATCAAAAAGAGTGAGAAATAAGGAGAGATCATGAGACTTTCAGATTTGAATGAGGCTACGGCGGAGGTCCGTGAACAGTGGGAGAGTAAGGGGTATAAGCTTTCCTCGTTTGACCGTGCGGCGGTCACGAAGCGCACGAAGGAGGCGCCGGTCTGGCTGCATTTCGGCGCGGGCAATATCTTCCGCGCATTCCCGGCTGCGTTCGCGCAGGACATGCTGGATGCCGGCTTGATGGATAGCGGCATTGTGGCCTGCGAGGGCTTTGACTACGACATCATCGGAAAGGCGTACGCGCCGTACGACAACCGCAGTCTGCTGGTTACTTTGAAGAGCAATGGTTCCCTGGAGAAGCGGGTGATCGATTCGGTCGTCGAGTCATTGACCGCGAACCCTGCGGTATCCGAGGATATGGACCGCCTGTTTGAGATCTTCGCGTCGCCGTCCCTGCAGATGGTGAGCTTCACGATCACGGAGAAGGGCTATGCGATCACGCGCGGCGACGGATGTCTGTTACCTGTGGTGGAGGCGGATCTGGCGGCCGCTGAGGGCGGTAACCTGCCCATGCCGAAGCATTTGATGGGGCTGCTGACCTTCCTGCTGTACCATCGCTTTAAGGCCGGTAAGAAGCCCGTAGCCATGGTGAGCATGGACAATTGCTCCCACAACGGCGATAAGCTGAAGAGCGCGATCGTGGCGTACGCAAAGCGCTGGGTAGAGACGAAGAGCGTGCCTGCAGAGTTCCTGGCATATATCGAGGATCCTGCGCAGGTTTCCTTCCCTTGGAGCATGATCGATAAGATCACGCCCCGGCCGGACGCACAGGTCGTGCGCATGCTGGAAGAGGACGGTTTCGAGGATACCGACATCATCATCACGGATAAAAAGACCTATACGGCGCCGTTTGTAAATGCAGAGGAGACACAGTATCTGGTCATCGAGGATACATTTCCCGCGGGCAGACCCGCGTTTGAGAAGGCGGGCGTGCTGTTCACCACACGCGACACGGTCGACCGCGTTGAGAAGATGAAGGTCTGCACCTGTCTGAACCCGCTGCACACATCGCTGGCGATCTTCGGTTGCCTGCTTTCCTACACCAGCATCCATGCGGAGATGAAAGACGAGGCACTCGTTTCTCTGGTAAAGCAGCTGGGCTACAAAGAGGGCATGCCGGTCGTTGTGGATCCCGGCATCATCCGCCCGAAGGATTTCATCGATGCAGTCATCGGACAGCGTCTGCCGAACCCCTTCATGCCGGATACACCGCAGCGTATCGCGACGGATACTTCCCAGAAGATCCCGATCCGTTTCGGTGAGACACTGAAAGCCTATGATAAGAAGAATGATACCGAGAGCCTGAAGAACCTCGTGGCGCTGCCGCTGACATTGGCCGCATATGCGCGCTACCTGATGGGCGTGGACGACGGCTGCCAGGCATTCATCCCGAGCCCGGATCCGCTCTTAGAGCGCCTTCAGAGCCTCGTAGCGCCGTTAAAGCTTGCTACGTCGGATGCTCCGGCCGAGATGCCGAAAGAGGTCTGCAAAGCGCTGTACAGCGATGCGTCGATCTTCGCCGTCGACCTGTATAAGATCGGCCTGGGCGAGAAGATCGAAGGCTTCCTGTGGGAAATGCTACAGGGCCCCGGTTCCGTCCGCAAGACACTGAATAAATACTTCGGTTGATCAAACTGAATAAAAACGGGCAGGTCGAAAGCCTGCCCGATATGAAAGCCCCCGGTGCCGACTCGTCGGTACCGGGGGTTTCGTCACATATTCAATTGTAGGATCAAGCTTCTCTCTTACGAAGAACAACCATAGCTGCGCAAGATGCAAGAGCGATGATAGCGATAGCAGTGATCGGAGTAGCATCGCCTGTAGGAGCTGCGCCATCAGGAGTAACGATGACAACGCTCTTAACCTTCATATCGTTGTAGAAGTTAACGTTCGGCTTGTCACCGAGATCTGCCTTAACTGCTGCGATATCCCAAGTATACTCGAAAGTATCGTCAACTGCAGGGTTTGAAGGCAGGTTAGCTGTGTAACCGGCAGCAACGTCCCACTTATCAGCCGGACACAGACCACCAACGCCCCAACCGGTAAGATCGGCCTGGATATTCTGATATCTGTAAGCCGTAACCTTGATGGTGCCTTCGGTGTAAGCACTCAGATCGATCGTGCCGTTGTCGGTCATTCCCAGGTCAACTTCGCCTGCGAATACTACGGTTCCCATAGCCATAACCATGATGGCTGCCAACAAAAATGATAAGAATTTCTTCATGAGAGATTCCCCCTTTGTAAAATTTGTGACGCCCTAATCACATACTCCGATTGTAGCACACAATGGTACCGAATGCAACCTCTTTTTTGAAAATAACGCAATAATTCTATATATGGGCGGGCACGTTTGGAGAATTGACAGAAAATGAAAGAAAAATGACACATCAAGAGAAACAATGAACGAAAAAATGCGAGAAATCGACGGATTGTCGACAAAAATATACGTGACCACGGACAATAAAATAGCCTGCACCGAAGGGTGCAGGCCTTGATATTTGAAAAGATATTCTTTTCGGATTATCGATCAAGCTTCCTTCTTGCGAAGAACAACCATAGCTGCGCAAGAGATGAGAGCCATAACTGCAAGAGCAGCAACCGGTGTAGCGTCGCCTGTAGGAGCAGCGCCGTTTCCGAGAACGATGTTGGAAGGAACGATACCATTCCAGCAGTTGAGAACGAGGCCGTCACCTGCGACCATCATAGCTTTAAGATCGGCAACGGTGTAGGAAACTTCTACGGTCTCTCCGTCAGCAGCGAAATCGCCGGGGTACGGGCACTGGGTTCCTGCTACGGAATTATTCCACCACTCATAACCTTCAACAGTGCTGTCGTTGGTGCACCAGCAGTAACCGGGGTCAGCTGCGAAATGATCTTTTACAGTGATCGTGATCACAAAGGTTTCATTGTCTGCATGTCCATCGAACACGGTGTTGGAGATGGTAACAAAGTTCTCATACTGAGGATCTACAGTAAGAGTGGTTCCATCAAAGGAAGATGCGAATACCGTGCAAGCCATGCACAATACCATCGCAAATGTCAAAACGATTGCGGTAAATTTCTTCATCCTAATAATACCTCCAAAAAATTCTACCGAAATTATATCGGCAGGGGTATTATAGCACATTCCCGAAGAAGGTTCAACCGGATATGACTTGTAAGCCTGCCCGTTATTTGCTATAATTGAAGCATGATTTGCGAACATGAGTGCAAATTGTACCGAAATAATAGAGACGAGTCCGGCGGATAGCCGGATCCGGAGGAAGATATGTTGAAGAACAAAAACTGTGTTGCGTTCGGCCTGACGGCGCTGTTTGCGCTGGTCATGGTGGCGTGTGGTATGAAAAACAGTGTTTGGGGGCTGGCGAATATGCGCAGAGTCCAGGCGTTTTACGCTCTGGTCGTACTCGCAGGCGTTGGGATCACCGGCGTTTTGGCATGGCGCGTCTTTCATAAGAAAGCGCAGGCGGATGCGCCCGAAGCTGCGGCGAAAAAGCAAAATATCACCACGAAGCGGTTCTTCACATTGGCGCTGGTTTGGGGCCTGTTATATATGTTCGTATTCCCTCCGTTGTCCGTTCCCGACGAGACGAACCACTACGCGAAGGCTTATTATTTCTCGAATGTGCTCCTGTCCCCCTCGGAAAATGTCGAGCAGCCGGACGGCATGTTCCCGCAGATGCGCCTGACGGACGCCGAGGTCATGAAGTATAAAACGCGTCCCGGCATAGAAGAATATGTGACCCTGTTTTCCGGCTCGCCGGCATTTGTATCCGGTGAGGCACAAAATACATTTGTTTCGGATCCTCAGGCGGAGGCACTCGGCGGTGTCTTCTGGGCTTACCTGCCCCAGACGGTGGCGATCATCATTGGCCGACTGATCCATCTGGGCGGTCTCTGGACCTTCTATCTGGCACGCCTGTTTAATTTCGCAGCGTATATGGCGCTGCTTTGGTTCGCCCTGAAGTGGATCCCGTTCGGAAAGAACACGCTCGGCGTGATTGCGCTGCTTCCGATGACGTTGCATCTGGTGGCTTCGCTGAGCTATGATGCGGTGCTTCTGGGCCTGGCCTTCTTCTTTACGGCGAAGGTCCTCCAGCTGGCATATCAGGCCGACCACGTGACGCGCAAGGATATGGTGATCCTGACCGTGTCCATGTCGCTGCTGGCGCCGATCAAACTCATCTATGTTTTGATGGCTTTCATGTGTTTCCTGATCCCTCAGGCGAAATTCAAGAACCGCAAGAGTTTTCTCACCTGCGCTGCCGTGATGGCCGGCGTGGTGTGTCTGGTCTTCCTTTTGGTCAATATTCCGCGTCTGATCCCGTATTTCGAGGAGTCGAACCTCGAACTCGAATATGCGGACGGAGCGGAGTGCTATACACTGGCGGAGCTGATCAAAAACCCGATCCGCACGGTCTTCATACTGCTGAACACGATCCGTGTGTACGGTAGTTCGCATCTGACGCGCATGTTCGGTGAGATGCTGGGCTGGCTGGAGATCCCGGTACCGTTGATGGTGATCATTCCGTTCATCCTGATCCTGGCGCTTACGGTGGCGGTAGCTCCGAACGAGCCGGCGGTCCGGATCGAAAAGCGCAACCGCGTGATCAGCATTTTGGTGATCGCGGGCGTGATCTTCTTTGCGATCTTTTCTATGCTGGCGGCCTGGACGCCGACGGGCTGTTCCGTGGCGGAAGGCGTGCAGGGACGGTATTATCTGCCGATCCTTCCACTGGCTGTTTTGTGTGCGCGTAACCGCTTCCTGGAGGTGAAGACCGATCCCCGCGACGGCATTTGCCTCGCGATCTGCCTGCTTCATATCATGGCGCTGGCGTCGGTGATCGAGGTCATCGTCGCACGGACCGGATATAATGTGATCAACGGCGTCATCGTGCGTTAGTGAGGTGGCCATGGATCCTTCAAAAACCAAAAAAACATTGATCTGGATAACGATCTCCGGATTTTTATATGCGTGCATCGCGCTCATCCTGCCGATGATAACCACGCGCCTGATCGATAAGGATGCCGGCGGAGCGCTGGCGGATACGATCAACATCGGGCAGTTGCTGATCACGGTCGGCCTGTTTTCGGTTCGAACGTTTCAGGTGTCGGATGATAAGGGTCTGTTCTCCTTCACGAAGGCGTTTTCCTTCCGATTGTGGACGGTCCTGCTCATGGCGATCGCCTCGGTCGTCTGGATCGTCGTCGGCGGTTACACGACCGAAAAACTTCAGCTACTGATTCTGATGATCGTGTTTAAGATGACGGAAGCATTTTCCGATCTGTTCGAGGGAACCTTCCAGCAGGAGAACCGGTTCTACATCGCCGGCCGCATCCTTGCAGCGCAGAATTTCCTCGCGATCGCGGGCTATGTTGTGACACTTGCGATCACACATGATCCCGTCATTTCTCTTTTGATCACGGACATTTTGTACGCGACCGTCGTTTTCGTGATCCACCCGATGTGCCTGAAGAAACCGCTGGCGGCTTATCGTCCCGCGCTGTTTTCGAAGGATATGAGCCGCATGTTGCTCGTGTGCCTGCCGGCTTTTATGAATGCGTTTCTGCTGGTCTACCTCGACAACTGTGCGAAGTTCGAGGTGGAGAAGACGGGCGGTGAGGGTGTGCTCATGGAGTTCACCGCACTTTTCCTATGCGTCTTCGTGATCAACCTATTCTCGAGTTTCTTCCTGAAAACGATGTTGAAAGACATCGCGGACCGCTATAATCAGAGGGACCGCAAGGGGATGCTGAAGATCATCCGCATCCTCATGGGAATCATTCTGGCACTGACGCTCTGCGGCCTGGCGCTCGCGGAGATCATTGGCCTGCCGATCTTGGGCGCCTTCTACGGCATGGATCTTTCGAATTACCATATGGAGATGGGCCTGATCTTCCTGGCCGGCGGCATCAACGCGGTCAATTCCCTGCTCCTGAACGTTCTTATCATTATGCGCAGGCAGCTACCGACGCTGGTCTGCACCATCATCTGCGGGGCGGTCGCCTTTTTCACGATGCCGATCTTCGTAACGAAGATGTCCATCCTGATGGGCGGATCCCTCGGTTACCTCGTGATCGTCGCCGTGCTCTTCGCCCTCTACGGAGGACTGGCCGTGCACGGCTTGCGGAAGATAAAATAAAAAAACAAGGGGAAGTTCCCCTTGTTTTTTTATGTGGATATGACGTAAGAGGTATCGACCTCGTCGTTGTAGTATTTACGGGTATTGATCCACATTAATAGTGATCTCATCGACGGAGCCGTCGGAGATATGAATACTCAAGTCTAGTCCCCCACTGGTATCTTCGCTGAAACAGCTATTATATTCATCCAGCATTGCCGAGTAGAATGTATTGAAATCGTCGGCGCTGTATATGCTTTTATCACCGTATATATTTATACAATAAAATTTTACATTTTGCGCCAGTGGAAGGTTTAGGGTTCCGCAGTCATAGAAGTCATAGGATAGATCGGAGCCGGATAATAAGCGCGCATCTAGGATCCGTAGGGTATTTTGGTCAACGCTGGCTTCTGTAAAAGAAGAATTCATCCCGAATCCGTATTCGTGAAAAGATTGTTCCCATTCCAAATCTAACCAATCTTTTTCCCTTAGATCAGCGAAATAATACCCATCTTTTAAAGGAACGTGATCATACCGTTTTAGGATCTCGAAATTGGCGGAGTCGCCTAAGATCGATGCTGTAGCGTCAATGCAAAATTTAATGGGGGACGAACAGTTATATGCATTGACCTTTAAGGACGGATTACAAAAACATTCTGCGATATTCAGGCTGGTCAATCCGGAAAGGTTTAACTCAGTCATTGAATTGGCTACACAGTTGATCCAACACAATTTTTGCTTTGAACTAATATTCAGGGAGGTCAATTGATTATCATGACAATCCAACTGGAACAGAGCCTCATTCTTTGAGAGATCCAGAGTGGTAAGTTTATTATTCTGGCAAAACAGGTATGTGAGTTCAAGGTTGTGACTGACATCCAGTTCGGTCAAACCTAAGTAGGGACATTCCAATACTTCCAGTGCAGGGAAATACTTTAATCCTTCCAGATTGTAGATAGGGCCGTGAAGAAAAGTTGGAATAACGCCTTCCTTGGTATAACTGATGGTACCAACGCAACGGATCTCCTTTACCGCCATGCGTTCCTCCAGACTTAAAACTCCGTCTTTATTCTGGTCAAATGCTGAAACGAGTTGACAAAATGCTTCGTCAGGAAAGTACTCCGCAGTCAGTGGAATGGAGACCTCAGGGGCCTCGGTTTCCTCGGCGGTCGTTTCCGGCGCGGTGGTCGCCGTAGCGGTCGTGATATCTGCTGCAGTGGTGGTGACCGGAGTAGCGGTCGTTTCAGTAGCAAGCGTGGTGGTCGGAGTTGCTGTTGTGGGCTCGGCGGTTGCATTGACCGCTTCGGTTGTAGTAGTGTTAGTTTCTGGCGTTGTCGCTTCCGGTGCTTTATCTTTGCAGCCTGCTACACTGAGCATCAGTGCGAGGGCTGCGGAAACTGTGATCATTTTTCTTCTCATAATGTCTTCCTCCCTGGACCTGTCATTTTTGATCCAACACTAATCTAACATTTTGAAAATGTGAAATCAACCATTTACGAGTAAGTTTAAAATAACTGTAACAAACTTTAACACAATCGAAACAGGTGGTAACAGAACTGTAACAGGATCGTAAAAAAGGGGCACCTCAGCGAGGCGCCCCTGATATCTTTTATTTGTGTATTTGGATCGGTTTTAAACCAGATCCGGGTTCTCGCGATAGCGAGCGAGCAACCGGTTGATGCGCTCGGTCGGGTTCAGCAGATCGTGAATGCTGGCGTTGTGATTCAGGTGATCGATCAGCATCGCGATGTATTTGCTTAAGTCGACGGAAACATAGTACGGACGGGAGAGTAACTCCGGCGTCTGGTAGATCAGATTTGTGGTGTAGATGCGGTCAATGACGCCCTGCTCGTAAGCTGCGTCGAATTTCGCCAGACCGTTGGTGAACAGACCGAAGGTCGATACACCGAAGACACGGCGGGCCTTGCGGCGCTTCAGTTCGCGGGCAACATCCAGAATGCTGTCGCCGGAAGAGATCATGTCGTCGACGATGACAACGTCCTGACCGGTAACATCCGAACCGAGGAACTCATGCGCAACGATGGGATTGCGTCCGTCTACGACCTTGGAATAGTCGCGGCGCTTGTAGAACATACCCATGTCGACACCGAGGCGGTTCGCGTAGTGGATGGCGCGGCGGGTGCCGCCTTCATCCGGGCTGATGACCATCAGGTGATCTGTGTCGATGATGAGATCTTTTTCCGTTTTCAAAAGTGCTTTGATGAACTGATAGATACAGGGCACATCCTCGAACGAAACGAGCGGGATGGCGTTCTGTACACGGGAGTCATGGGCATCAAACGTGATGATGTTGGAAACGCCCATATTGACCAGTTCCTTCAGCGCGATGGCGCAGTCCAAAGACTCGCGGCCGCTGCGCTTATCCTGACGGCTCTCGTACAGGTACGGCATGATAACAGTGATCCGGCGCGCCTTGCCGCCGATGGCAGCGATCATACGCTTCAGATCCTGGAAGTGATCATCCGGTGACATGTGGTTCACATGTCCGCAGAGAGAATAGGTCAGGCTGTAGTTGCAGACATCGACCATAAGGTAGATATCATCGCCGCGGACGGATGCATTGATCACGCCCTTAGCCTCGCCGGTGCCGAAACGCGGCGCCGAAGCCTCGATGATGAACGAAGGTTTTTCATAGCCTGCAAACGAGATCGTGTGGGCCTGCTCGTGCTCACGCTCTACGCGCTGACGCGCCAGATGCGCATCGACCTGCTTGCCGAGGGCTTCGCAGCTCTTGAGCGGAATAAGACCCAAAGGTCCGATGGGAATTGCACTGGACAGAAGTTCGGATGCCATAATAATCCTCCCGATATGAGTTTTGCGCTAACATATTAGCACTTTCCTACGGCCGTGTCAAGGGCGGTTCGCTCCATGGCGCACATTAAAATCAATGCCGTCCGTGGTACACAGGTGTGTGTACGGCGCGGATGTGATGCGGTCGACCACACGTTCGGTGTAGGTCCGCCGCAGCTGGCCCGGCGTATGATTTGACGTCAGGATGGTGCTTTTTTTCTTCACCAGGCGTTCATTGATCAGACGGAAGAAATAGGAAGAGGTGTGTGCCGTTTCCGGCTCCGTTCCCAGATCGTCGATGATCATAAGATCACAGTCCGTCAGCATCTTCATCTGCTCGTTGCCGAGCGTTTCGTCGTCCTCGTCGTCCTTAAATGCCCAGGTGTCCTGTCGCAGGATGGTGAACGCATCCGTCGCCGAAAGGTACAGGACGGAGAAGCCCCGGTCCATGACCCGGCGGGCAATGCAGCTCGAAAGGAAGGTCTTACTCGTCCCGGTGTTCCCCGTGATCAGCAGACTGCTCGCATCCTCCGCCGAGAAATCCTCGGCATAATTCTTGCAGAAGTCCACGATCTGCTCCATGACATCCCGCACGCTCCAGCCGCCGTTCGCGCTTTTGATATGCTCCGGGTAGAGGCTCATATCCAGCTTGTCGAAATTCTGCTCGTCCAGAGCCGTGAGGTTCGAGTAGCGGTAGAGAAGCGAGATGAGCAGCTGTTTGCTGCAGGAGCAGGGCGCTCCGTTGATGAAACCGGTATCTTTGCACAACGGGCAATGATGGTACGGCTCCAGGTAGTCCTCCGGGATGGAGTTTTGCCTAAGCAGTTCCTTCTTACGAGCCGCCAGCTGCTTAAGCTGCCCGGCGAGCTCGGCCTGCATTTCAGCGCTCGGGTTAGCCCCTGTCAGGGCCGCGCGCGCGGCCTGCGACGAAATGCGGGCCTGCTCAGCGGCCAGCTCCCGGTATCCGGCTACGTTCTCAAACACTTGGGCGCGCCGCTCGTTCTCGATCCGTACATTTTCGCTTCGGAGAAAGGAATAGTGACGGTCGATCTCGTTTTTGATCTCGTTCGGATAACTCATGCTTTCACCTTCTCTTTCAGCTTCTTGTAGATCGCCTCATTCGCATGCTGGTTGTAATCGTAGTCGTGCTGAGGGAAGTCGTTGTAATCCTTCCGCGCGGCAGTCTGCCGTGTCGGAGCGGCCGATTTCTGCTCGGCGCGATGTGCTTCGTCAGCGGCACGGATCTCATCCAGCGTGCGGAGCCCGGCTTTGTTCCAGTTTCCGAGGACCGTGTTGTAGTAGTGCAGGACCGAGAGAGAGTTTCCGCCGGTCATGGTCTGCAACTGCTTACTGCGTGTGCGGTCACACGCTTCCAACAGGATCTCGTCCGAGGAAGAACCAAAGGTCTCGCGCCAGCTGTGGACGGAATTGATCTCGCCGATGGTCGGTTTCACCGCATCCAGTCCCAGTTTCGAAAAGACGATCTTCGTGAACGTGGAGTCCTCCTCCGAGTAGAGGGGATCCGTTTCAAAACGATGCGCATAGGTGTGGATCAGGAAATCCGAGACCAGTTTGCGCACATCGTTTTTGTGCATCGGAATGTCGTCCTTCAGGCTCTCATAGACCTCATCTGCCGTCTCTTTGAAGGTGTCGAACTTCAGAACGGGCTCGGCGCGCTTCAGCGTCTTTTTGGACTTATACTTCTGGCAATAATCCGCGATGGCGAGGATGGCCTCCTCGTCCTGCTCGAAGCGGCGGAAGATCTCCAAAAGTACGTCCACCTGGGGACGCTTCAGCTCACGATCCATCAGCGAAGGCGCCTGCAGCGTCTGCATCAGGATCTTGAACCGCGGGTCTGCCTCCAGCTTCAGAAGAATGTCAGACTGCTGCATGGGAACATAGGCAACGGAAGCATCTTCCAGACCATAGCGCATGGGTTTGCGTTCGGGTGCGGGAGCGGAGACCGTTGTCTCGTCTGCAGCCTTCTGCGTTTCCGCTGAAGCGGGAGCTTCGGCCGGAGTGTTCCGGTCGACGGGGAGCTCAAGCTGCTCCTGCACAGGCTCCGGCTGTTTCTCTACATCCTTCAGAGTCATCTGCATCTGCCCGTCCTCATCGTCCTCGAAGATCAGCATCTTCTCACGGCGCTCCACGACGGGAAGCAGCGTGATCGAAGACAGACGCGTACCTTTCTGCTCCAGTGCGATCAGGCCGTTATCTGCCCAATAGTGCAGTGCATAACAGAGCGACGTGCGGCTGGTGCCGAGCGCCTGCTCCATCTCTTTCAGCCCGATCGAAGCGCCGCCCGGTACGGTCAGCGCGTTCAAAAGGTAAAGGTAGGTCTTGAGGCAGAGAGCATCTGCCGTCATCATGTAGTCTGTGATAAAAGTGCGTGGCAGCTGGATCGTATCCGGCTGCATGCGGTTGTTTACCGGTATCTGTGCCATAACATCTTAATCCCCTGATTCTATGTTTCCGGTGAAGCCCCTCACCGGTTACACTCTACGATGAATTTTAACACAGATCGGAGACTTTGTTAAGGCAAAAGGGGCACTTTTCGGGCCGTTTCCGGCCGGTTTCCTTGAGTTCGTTTTGCCCTGTGGAAAGTGTTGAAAAAGTGGAAAAATCGTTCGGCAATTCCGATAAAACATGCGGATACGTCGGCGGTTCGGCGGTTTGGTGAAGGTCGCCCCGTGTTCGTCCCATTCAACAAATAATCCACATTTCCCGCAGCCGTCGGAGGAACCTTCGGATGTGGAAAATGTGGACAAAAGAGAGCACAGGTTGTGTGTTATTTTTCGGAAAGTAAGTAATCACCGAACTCGTGGATGTTTCCGCTGCCGCTCATGGTTATCAACAAATCGCCGTTGATATCCTGTTTGAGAAGGAAATTCTTCATATCGTCAAATGTCGGACAATAGTGCGCGTCGACCCCGTTTTTTTGCAGGGCTTCGCACAAAAGTTCGGAGCTTACACCCATGGTGTCCGTCTCGCGCGCGGGGTACAGTTTCATGAGTACCACATGGTCGGCCAGGGACAGCGCCTGCACGAATTCGTCGAAGAACTGCTTCGTGCGGGAGTAGGTGTGGGGCTGGAAGAGCGCCCAGATCTGACGGTGCGGGAAGTTCACCGCAGCCTTCAGCGTTGCCTCGATCTCCTGCGGATGGTGCGCGTAATCATCGTAGAGCATTCCACCGTTAAACGGGCCTTTCTTTTCGAAGCGTGCGCCCGCGCCCGTGTACTCCGCGATGGCAGGAACGATGACTTCGGGGCGGATGCCCATCAGCAGCGCCGTTACGATGGCGGAGAGGCAATTGCCCACGTTGTGGATGCCCGGAACGGAGAGCTGAACATGCATCAGGCGCATCGCGCAGCCCTTCTTGCATACGTCGAACTCGTAGTACGGTGTGCCCGGGATCAGGGCGATATTTTCCGCGTGATAATCCGCGTTTTTGTCGTTCATATTATAGGTAACGACGCGGCACTTAAGGCCGGCCGTCAGCTCGTCGAGATTTTTGATCGCGTAGTCGATGACCACGGCGCCCTCGGAGGGAACATTTTCCATGTAACCGCGGAAGGAGTTGCGGACGTCGTCCATATCCTTGAAGAAGTCCATGTGCTCCGCCTCGATGTTGAGAACGATCTCATACAGGGGGTAGAGGTAGTGGAAACTGTTGGTGTATTCGCAGGCCTCCGCGAGGAAGACGGGGCTCTTGCCGCAGCGTACGGTGCCGCCGATCTTCGGGAGTTCGCTTCCGACGGTGATGGTCGGATCCAGGTCCGCCGCCAGGAGGATGTGGGACATGATCGAGGTGGTCGTGGTCTTGCCGTGCGTGCCGGCAACGCCGACCGAAACGGGGTACTCTCGCATGATCTGGCCCAGCAGCTCGCCGCGGGTCAGCATCGGGATGTTCATCTCGGCTGCCTTCGCGAATTCCGGGTTATCCGGATGGATGGCTGCGTTGTAGACCAGGAGGCCGACGTCCTCGGTGATGTGGGAGGCGTCGTGACCGATCCACACCTGGAAGCCCAGGTTTTTCAAATAGTTGGTCTCAATGCTTTCCGCGCGGTCCGAACCGGTTACGTGAAAGCCCTTCTCTCTGAGTATAAAAGCAAGTCCGCTCATGCTCATTCCGCCGATGCCGATGAAATGAACGTGGCAGGGTTTTTCCGAATTGATCTGAAATGACATGGTATCGATCCTTTCTGTTGCTTATGTGGAGGCGGTCGCCTCCGAACTTCTTTCAGTATAACGCAATCAGAGGTAAAGTTCAACAGTAGCCTGGGGTTTCTTACGTAGCGCTTACGCTTTCCTTAAGTATTCCGAGAAGGCATTGTCTGCCGAAAAAGGGCGTTATATAATGGATACAGTATCGTGGGGCAGTAGTTGTTTGGCTTTACGGGCATGGGAAAATGAGATATAATAAACGGCAGAGATATTTCGTGGAGCATATCAGACAGGAGGACGCAGGATGCGTGTATTTAATTGTAAGGCGTGTGGCGCGCCGTTGGATATCATGGAGGGGATGACGGTCTGTGAATGTGGGTACTGCGGCACGTTGCAGAGCCTGCCGAAGATCGGTGATGAAGCGCGTCTGGCGGCCATCAACCGGGCGAACCACTACCGGCAGAACGGTGAGTTTGATAAGGCGGAGAAAGTCTACGAAGAGCTGATCGAGCAGGAAAAAGAAACGAGGAAAATGCCCGACGCGAAGGACGTGAAGAAACTTTCCGAGCGAAAAAACCTGAGCGACGAAAAGAGTGTCGAGAAGGTCGAAGAGAAGCCCGAAGAGAAGGAAGACCATTCGGCGGACGCGGAGTTGTTCTGGTCGCTTGCTTTGTGCCGCTATGGCATCGAATACGTGACCGACCCGGCGACGAAGAAAAGAGTGCCGACCTGCCATCGCCTGCAATACAAGAGTATTTTGGACGACGATGACTACCTTCGCGCCATTACCTATGCGGATGAGGATCAGAAGAAGGCTATGATGGCCGAAGCACGCTACATTTCGAACGTGCAGGCGCGCATCCTCGAGATCGCAAAGAAGGAAGATCCGTTTGATGTTTTCATTTGTTATAAAGAGTCCGACGATGCCGGCACGCGTACGAAAGACAGCGTTCTGGCGCAGGACCTGTATTATGAGCTGATACGTGAAGGCTACAAGGTGTTTTTCTCCCGCATCACGCTGGAGGGAAAACTGGGCACGGAGTATGAGCCTTACATTTTTGCGGCCTTGCACTCGGCGAAGGTCATGATCGTCGTCGGGACGAGCAAAAAGAATCTGGAATCTACCTGGGTGAGAAACGAGTGGCTCCGCTACCTTGCGATCATGAAGGAAGACCGCAACCGTAAACTGATCCCTGCCTACCAGGACATGGATCCCTACGATCTGCCAGATGCGCTTTCAATGTTGCAGGCGCAGGATATGTCGAAGCTTGGCTTCATGCAGGACATCTTGGACAATGTCAACCGTCTGGTCCATGGATCCGATGGCGTATCACCGGTAAAACGGCAAACGCTGGTGGTCTCTGACGTGACGGGGACGGCTCCGCTTTTACGTCGCATCTCCTACTTTCTGGAAGACGGCGAGTGGGATCGGGCCGCGCAGTATTGCGACCGTGTTCTCAATTTGGATCCGGAATGCGCCCAGGCCTACGTCTACACCCTGATGGGCGAAAAAAAGGTGCACACATGGGAAGAACTGGAAGACGTTATGGACCATAACGGTGTGAACACCGAAGATAGTTACCGAAAGGCGATCCGGTTTGCCGATCCGGAATTAAAGGAAAAACTCAAGCGTCTGGATCAGCAGATGATCTACAATGATGCCATGTATAAATTGCGTTTTGCGGCAGGCACGACCACCGCGAAGGAAGCGCTTCAGGAGTTTGCCTCCATTCCCGGGTTTAAGGATGCGGATGAAAAGTTCATGGATGCCCGGAAACGTTTAGTCCGGGAGAGCATAGACGAGGCAAAACAGATCTGGGAAGAGGCAGAAGCTGCACAGGAAAGTCTGAAATACAACGGCGATCGGAGCGTTGCGGATAAATATCTGGAGGCCGCCGAGAAGTTTGATGCATTGGCGACGAAAAACATAGATGTCGAACTGTTTTCGGAAGAGGAACGGGAGGAGCTTCAGGCATACAAACAGTCTGCCGCCGAAAGCGCGAATGAGTGCCGCTACCGCGCCGCGTGTATAGAGATGAAGATAGCGTCTTCCGGAGCCATGATGCGGGTCGCATACAACCGGTTTATCGGTTTGGGCTCCTATAAAGACTCCAGGAAAAAAGCAGAGGAATGCCAGAGCGTGATCTATGACGAGAAGTACAAAAGCGCAGTTTCCCTGCTGCAATGGTCTACCGATCCGGAAGAACTTCAGAGAGCGGCCCGGGTGTTTGAATCTTTGGGAGATTTCAAGGCCGCGCGGGAATTGGCCGAAAAATGTTTGGAGAAAGCGGGCGGATCCGAAGGAAAAGGCAAGAAGGGATTCTTCGGTCTGTTCCGAAAGAAGAAATAGGATACGGACACGGTCCGTATGGAGGGAATTATCATGACGATCTATACATGTAAGATGTGCGGCGGTCAGCTGAAAAACGAACCCGGCACATCCATCTGTACTTGCGATTATTGCAGTACCAGGCAGACATTGCCCCTGATCGATGACGATCAGGCGGCCAATATGATCAACCGCGCAAACCATTTTCGCCAGCTCGGCGATTTTGATAAAGCGGCGGACACCTACACTCGTCTGATCGCGGCGGACGACGGAAACGGCGCCGATCCGGATCTGTACTGGTCGCTCGTTTTGTGCCGATACGGCATCGAATATGTCAACGATCCGGTGACCAACCGGTGGATCGCGACCTGCCATCGCATGCAGTATTACAGCATTTTGGACGATCCCGACTACCGGAAGGCCGTGAATAAGGCGGACCCGTTGCGCCGGGCATATTATGAGCAGGAGGCGGAGTACATCGCGCAGATCCAAAAGAGGATCCTGGAGATCGCGGAGCGTGAGGAGCCGTTCGATATCTTCCTGTGTTATAAGGAGACGGACGCCGAGGGTAACCGCACGCAGGACAGTGTTCTGGCGCAGGAAATGTACTACCAGTTGGAGAAGGAAGGGTTCAAGGTCTTCTTCTCCCGCATCACGCTGGAAGGCAAACTCGGGACGGAATATGAACCCTACATTTTCGCGGCCCTGCATTCCGCGAAGACCATGGTGGTGATCGGCACCGATCCGTCTTATTTTGAGGCGGTCTGGGTGCGCAACGAGTGGTCCCGCTACCTCTCCATCATGCAGGAGGAGGGCCTGCGTTCGCTGATCGTGGCCTATAAAGACATGAACCCGTATGACATTCCGGATGCATTGTCCATGTATCCTGCCCAGGATATGGGAAAACTCGGATTCCTGCAGGATCTGGTCCGCGGCATCCGGAAGCTGGCGCATAAGGAAGAGAAACTCGCTGACCGCGGACGTGCGCGGGAGACCATCGTGATCACGGAGAACTCCAATGTCGACCCGCTCCTGAAGCGTGTCGAGATGTTCCTGGAGGACGGCGATTTCACCAGCGCGGCCGAATACTGCGAGAAAGCGCTGGACATCCTGCCGGAGTGCGCCCAAGCCTACCGGTATCTGGTCATGGCGAAACATAAGTTTAAGACCGTGGAGCAGTTTGAAAAGGAAGGTCTGAACGAAGCGGTCATGGCGGACAATGATTTCCGGAGGATGATCCGTTTCAGCGATGAGGCGACGGTCGCACATTATAACGATCTGTTCTATTCCAAAATGTATGGTGAAAGCGTGGAACGGCAGTCGGAGCTCGAAGCGATCGAGGTGACTGACGGTGCGGTGAGATCCGAAGAATGGCTGGCTTTGAACAAATGCTTCCGAAATATGGAAGAATATAAGGACAGCAAACAAAGGGCAGACGATACAAAGGAGAGGGCGATCGAAAGAGGCATCGCCGAACTGAATGCCGATCTGCATAAACTGATCCTGCCTTTCGAGTTTCGCGCTTTCTATGAAAAACGCAGTGAGATCGAGAACCTGCTAGGCAAATCCCGCATGCTGGAGGCCGTTGGATCGGCGGACCCGAATGTGGTCTATGAAAATGCAAAAAAACACGGAAACGGTTCTTCAAGCCATTCCCTGCTCGAGGCGGCCCGGATATTTGCGGTCCTCGGCGACTATAAAGACTCTTATTACCGGATGATCGAATGTGCCACTCTCGCGATCTACAACGAGGCGACCCAGAAGATGGCGGCCTGTGCTGCCGCGTCAACCTTTCCGAGGCAGCACAGGCCTTTGAGATCCTGAAGGACTATCGCGATTCGAGGGAAAGAGCGGCGGATTGCAGGGGACAGTGGAAGAAGGCGACCTACGCGGAGGCGGTACGCTGGTATGAAAACGCGAATACCGATCAGGATTTCGATAGCGCGGCGGAACTGTTCAGCTACCTGGGCAATTATCTTGACTCGGCGGATAAACTCAGAAAATGCCGGCTTCGGATCAAACCGGTGATCCGGCCACATTATCTGTCGGAATACAAAGTGGATGATCATCCGGTACGGGATGCCCTTATTTCCATAGCGACCACGCCGGAATACGAACGTGAGGACGACGGCCTGCTCGGCGTGTTGTTTGGCCGGCGGAAGAAAAAATAGCCGCGAGAATCCGGCGCTGCGGCTCCGTTCCGACACCGGATTTATTGAAAATTTAATAGATAAGTGACCGGTTGAACTCTTTTCAAAACTCACAAAATGTGCTACAATAACAGACAAGAGTAGTTTCGAAACCCAAAGAGTGCGAAAACTGAGAAAAGAACGATTTGATATGTAAAGGAGAAGAGCACCTTGGCTGTAATGAATTGTAAGATGTGCGGCACCCCGTTGTTCGTGTCTGACGGAATGCGCACACGTGAATGTACATATTGTAAGACCGCGCAGACGGTTCCGCAAACCATAACCATAGACAACATGGAAAAGATCAACCAGGCCAATGAATACCGTCAGAAGGGTGATTTTGAGGCGGCGGAAAGAATATATAATGAATTGTTGGATCGCGAAGAGGACGCAGACTTCTTATGGGGTCGTGTTTTGTGTCGCTATGGCGTCATCTACATCGATAATCCGACTACCGGACGCAAGATCCCGGCCTGCCACCGCCCGCTGTTCCGTAGCATTCTGGCGGACGACGACTACATCCGCGCGACCGATTTGGCGACGCAGGAGCAGTTTGAAGTGATGTCAGAGGAAGGCCGCATTATCGCAGCGATCCAGAAACGCCAGCTTCAGCAGGGCAATGCTGCATTTGCCGAGCCCCGTATGCTCTCGGACGGCTCCGAGCGCGAGACGGAAGAAACACCGGAGGATGCTGCACAGGCGGCCGTGAAAGAGTCCGCGGTATTGCTTCCCGAGGTCCTGGGCCAGCGGAAGATCGTCGATCCCGAGATGGAAGAGGCGGACCGCATCCTGGCACGCGGCCTGCTGGATACGCGTGCGCTGAATAACCTGGCGAACCGCTATGAGAAACTGGCGGCGGTACGCCCGAAGCCCGGCGACGATAAAGAGGTCCGTCAGGCGTTGGAAGAGCGCAGAAAAGAATGTCTCGAGAAGGCGAAAGAGTGTCGTTATCGTTCGGCGACCATGATCATGGAAGCGAACGGAAATGCAGAGAGCATGTTGAACGCGGCCGATGCGTTTTCGAACCTGGAATATTACAAAGATTCGAAAAACTGCATGATCAACTGCATGGACAGATCGCTGGATAAGGCTCGCAAGGTCAGTGATAAGCTTTCCAGCGCCTCGGCGGCAGATCGACGGATCCTGTCCGAACTGTCCATCCGTTATAAAGAGTTGATGGACGAAGACACGGATGTTAAGGGCATTCCGGAAGAGACCCGAAAGATGATCAACTCACGTCGCCGTGAGTTTTCCATCCGGGCCAATGAATGTGACTATATCATAGCTCTCATCGATATGGAGAACTCGAAGGATCCCGAGGTCCTGGCGACCGCAGAGGAGACGTTCCGTAACCTCGGTAAGTTCCGTGACGCCTCCAAGCGCATGGATGAGGCGCACAAAAAGTCGATGGCAGCGGCGTATGACAGGGCCGAATATGCCATGAAGTGGGCGTATGAACCGGAGCAGTTTGCCGAGGCGGCCGCCCTGTTCGAAGAACTCGGAGATTATCGTGACTGTGAACTTCAGGCTTCGATCTGCCGGAAGAAAGCCGTTCGAAAAGAGATGAAACACATCAGCAACCGAAAGTGGCATTTGATCGTTGCCGCGGTCGTTGTGACCATTATCCTGATCGTAGCCCTGCTGGTATGGATCCAGCCCCAGCTTCCGGTCTGGATCGGTGTTTTCCTCGCGATCGGATATCTCTGGAAACGTATCTTGGAAGTATTATAATGCCGTTTGGCAGTAGATCGACATAAACACGCGGACAGTGTTTCCTGCAAGCGAAGCATTGTCCGCGGTTTTCTTGCAAGGGGGAAGAGGAAGATGGATATTCAGGTCATCCGCGCCACGGAGACGTGGCAGCAGGCGGGCGCATACTACGTCCGCATCCAGGGGATGGCGCGGCAGCACGGGATCACTTTGCGCCGCGAATTTGACGAACACGACACGCCGGAAACGAAGTATATCGTGTTGACGGACAGCGATTTTCCGGTCGCGACCTGCCGGTTCTATCCGGTCGGCGACGGAGCGGCCATGATCGGCCGGGTCGTGGTGCTGCCGGAGTATCGCGGGCACGAACTCGGGCGCGAGGTCGTGACGGAAGCCGAAAAATGGCTGTGCGAACTGGGCTACACCAAAGCGGTCGTGGAGAGCCGCGACGTGGCGGTGGAATTCTATGAAAAACTCGGTTACACTGTGACCGACCGGACGGTTATCCACGGGGATACCTTCGACTGCATCCGCATGGAAAAATCTTTGTACAATTCATAGAATTAAGTAGACAAATTCACGATCACATGCTATAATGAATGAGCAAAGAAAAACGTAAAATTGTCCGTAGATCAAGCATTTTTACCTTTGGGGAGGAGGAACCTCAAAGAATAAAGATAAAAGGAGTGATTTTGTGATTAAGAAAGAAATGATCGCTATGCTTCTCGCAGGGGGACAGGGAAGCCGCCTCGGAGTACTTACCTCCAAGGTCGCAAAACCGGCGGTGGCATTCGGCGGAAAGTACCGCATCATCGATTTTCCGTTGAGCAACTGCATCAATTCGGGCATCGATACAGTCGGCGTACTGACACAGTATCAGCCGCTTCGTCTGAACACACATATCGGCATCGGTATTCCGTGGGATCTGGACCGCAACGTGGGCGGTGTATCCATCCTGCCTCCGTACGAGAAGAGTACCAACAGTGAGTGGTACACAGGTACGGCCAATGCCATCTACCAGAACATCGATTACATTGACAGTTATAATCCGGACTACGTGCTCATCCTCTCGGGTGACCACATCTATAAGATGGATTATGAGGTAATGCTCGATTTCCATAAGTCGAACAACGCAGGCCTTACCATCGCTACCATGCCCGTTCCGCTTTCCGAGGCGAGCCGCTTCGGTATCGTCATCACCGATGACAACGGACGGATCCGTGAGTTCGAGGAGAAGCCCGCGAACCCGCGCAGCAATCTGGCATCCATGGGTATCTACATCTTCACGTGGTCGCTGCTTCGTGAGGCACTGCTCGCACAGAAGGACGTGCCGAACTGCGATTTCGGTAAGCATGTCATCCCGTTCTGCCACGAGCGCGGTGAGCGCATCTTCGCGTATGAGTACAACGGTTATTGGAAGGATGTCGGAACGCTCGGTTCCTATTGGGAAGCCAATATGGAGCTCATCGATATCGTGCCGGTATTCAACCTTTATGAAGAATTCTGGAAGATCTACACCCGCACGGATTCATTGCCCCCGCAGTATATCGCGGCCAATGCACACGTAGAGCGTTCGCTTCTCGGTGAGGGCAGCGAGATCTATGGCGAGGTCTACAGTTCCATCATCGGTGCGGACGTCGTGATCGAAGAGGGCGCGGTCGTGCGCGACTCGATCATCATGCAGGGCGCTGTGATCGGCGCAGGCAGCCGGCTCGAGAAGTGCATCATCGCCGAGGGTACCGTGATCGGAAAGAACTGTGAACTCGGTGTCGGCGAGTATGCCGAAAGCAAACTCGATAAGAAGGTCTATGTATTTGATCTTGTGACCATCGGCGAGAATTCCGTCGTTCCTGACGGCGTTCGCGTCGGCAAGAACACCGCGATCTCCGGCGTGACGACTGCCGAAGACTATCCGGACGGCGCTCTGGAGAGCGGCGGTTATATTGTAAAGGCAGGTGGCAGGGTATGAGAGCGATAGGTATTATCTTAGCAGGCGGAAACAATAAGCGCATGAACGAACTGTCGCAGAAGCGTGCTGTTGCGGCTATGCCCATCGCCGGCAGTTATCGGAGCATCGATTTTGCACTGAGTAACATGACGAACTCCCACATCAATAAGGTGGCCGTTATCACCCAGTACAACTCCCGTTCCCTGAACGAGCATCTGAACTCCTCCAAATGGTGGAACTTCGGACGTAAGCAGGGCGGACTCTTTATCTACAACCCCATGATCACCATGGATAACGGAAACTGGTACCGCGGAACGGCGGACAGTATCTACCAGAACCTGAACTATCTGAAGAACAGCCACGAGCCTTATGTAGTCATCGCATCCGGCGACGGTATCTATAAACTTGACTACAACGCGGTTTTGGAATATCATATCCAGAAGAAGGCGGACATCACGGTCGTTTGTAAGGATCTCGATCCGGAGAAAGAAGACCTGACCCGTTTCGGTCTGGTCCGTCTGGCGGATGACAACCGCATCCTGGACTTCGAGGAGAAGCCCATGGTGCCGAGTTACAAGACCGCTTCCTGCGGCATCTACATTGTCCGCAGACGTCAGCTCATCGAGCTGCTCGAGCGCTGCGCGGCCGAGGATCGCTACGATTTCGTAAACGACATCCTCATCCGTTATAAGAACCTGAAGCACATCTACGCGTATAAGATCGACACCTACTGGAGCAGCATTTCCAGCGTTCGTTCCTACTTCAACACGAACATGGATTTCCTGAAGCCGGAGATCCGGAAGTATTTCTTCCGCGAGTTCCCGGATGTCTATTCGAAGGTGGACGACAACCCGCCGGCGAAGTACAACCCCGGTTCGGCGGTGCGCAACAGTCTGGTCTCCAGCGGTTGCATCATCAACGGCGTGGTGGAGAACAGCGTTCTGTTTAAGAAGGTTTTCGTGGGCAATAACTGCGTGATCAAAAACTCGATCATCCTGAACGATGTCTATATCGGTGATAATACCGTCATCGAGAACTGCATCGTCGAGAGCCGGGATACGATCCGCGCGAACACGACCTACATCGGCGATCCGAACGATATCAAGATCGTCGTTGAGAAGAACGAAAGATATAGTTTGTAATGTCGGATCTGCTTCGCAGACCTGACGGTAAATAGTTTTGCATAAGGAGGCTGCAAGATAAGCAGCCTCCCTCGTGCGTTAAAAAAGGGGTAGGTTTTCGCAGGAAAACCCGCCATAAGGAGTTTAGCAATGTATATGATCATCGGACTGGGTAACCCGGAGACAAAATATGTGGGAACGCGCCATAACATGGGCTTTGATGTGGTGGACCGCCTGGCGTATCAGCACAACATCGCCATGGACACCGTGAAGCATAAGGCCATGCTCGGCAAGGGCGTGATCGGCGGACAGAAGGTCCTGCTGGCGAAGCCCCTGACCTATATGAACCTAAGCGGTGAGAGCGTGCGCGCCCTCGTCGACTTTTATAAGGTGACACCTGCGGATATTATCGTGGTCTATGATGATATCGCGCTGGACTTGGGGCGCATCCGCGTGCGTGAAAAAGGCAGCGCGGGCGGCCACAACGGTATGAAGAATATCATTTTGCATTTAGGCACGCAGGAGTTCGTGCGCGTCCGTGTCGGCGTCGGAGAGAAGCCCGCGCGCATGGATCTGGCGGATTATGTGCTGTCCAAATTTAAGAGCGACGAGATGCCTCTCGTGCGCGAGGGCGTGGTCGATGCGGCGAGCGCGATCGAGCTCATCCTGGAGCAGGGCACGCAGGCGGCGATGAACCGGTACAACGGTTAGAGGTGAAGCATGCGATATAAACAGACTTATTTCAGCCCGTTGCCCGAGACGGCGGCCTTCGAGGAGTTGCTCGACGTCCTGAAGAAGCAGGGAGGCCCGATCCTGGCCGGCGGCTGCGTCGAGTCCCAGAAGGTCGACCTGATGCAGATGCTCGGACGGAGCGCGCAGGAGAAAAACGGCGCGTCCTGGCAGGTCGTGGTCACGTACAACGAACTGCGCGCGAAGGAGATCTACGAGGACTATCGCCTGTTCACGGACGATGTCTACCTCTTCCCGGGTAAGGATGTCATCTTTTTTCAGTCGGATCTGCAGGGTAAGCAGATCCTGCGTAACCGCCTGTGCGTGCTGGAAGCGATCGGCGATCCGGAGCGTGACGGTGGTGTGATCGTCACGACCATGCGCGCCATGATGAACGTCATGGGCGACCCGGAGGCGCTGTTCGGCGCTTCGGTCACGGTTCGCGTGGGCGACGAGATATCATTTTCCGAACTGGCACAGAAACTGGTGGCGTTGGGGTACGAGAAGACCGCACAGGTCGAGAACCCCGGTCAGTTTGCGGTACGCGGCGGCATCATGGACGTGTTTTCATTGACCGCGGAATATCCCATCCGAATGGAGCTCTGGGGCGATGAGATCGACTCGCTTCGCAGTTTTGACACCGAGAGCCAGCGGGCGGTCCTGACGCTGGAGGAAGCGCGGATCTTCCCCGCGACCGAATATGTGCTGAGCGAGAAGCAGGTGAAGAAGGGCCTGGCGGCGGTTCAGAAGGAGGCCGATGCGGCGGCGCCAGGATCGACGGCGCGTGACGACGCGCTGCGCTTCATCGAGCAGATGGAGTACCTGCCAGCATTCGCCCAAATGGATGCCTACATCCCGTTCTTCCTGCCGAAGAAACTGCATTTCGCGGACTTCTTCGAAGAGGCGGACGTACAGTGGATCATCGACGAGGCGCAGTTGGTCGGCGAGAGCGCCACGGGGATCGAAACGGAATATCTGGAGAGTGTGAAAAACCGTCTGGAGAAGGGCTACCTCCTTCCGGGACAGACGGGGCTTTTGCATGAGAAAAAATCGGTGCAGCGGCGGTTGTACGGGCCGACGACGATCTGCGTGAGCACGCTGGATTCGGCGCCGCGCGGTCTCATTCACCATGCGGTCTCCTTCCATGTGCAGACCATCCATACCTATAAAAACGGACAGGAGATCCTGTTTAAGGATCTCGCAAAATATCATAAAGAGAAGTTCCGCGTCGTGCTTCTGTGCAGTTCCAAGACGCGGGCCATGCGACTTGCGGACCAGCTCTCGCAGGAGGATCTGCTGGCGTACTTTAAAGAGGCGCCGACGGAACAGGTCTACCCGGGCGAGATCTGCGTGACGGTCGGAAGCCTGCACGGCGGCTTTTCGTACCCGCAGGTGCAGTTCGTGCTGATCACCGAGAGCGATATGGTGCGGGAGCAACGCCGCGTGAAGCGGAAGCAGACGCAGTATAAAGGAAAGAAGATCAGCGACCTGGCCCAGCTGTCCATTGGCGACTACGTCGTGCACGAGAAGTACGGCTTGGGCATCTACCGCGGCATTTCCCGCCAGGAAGACCAGGGCATCCAGCGCGACTACATCCAGATCACCTACGATCAGGGCGGCCAGCTCTATGTGCTCATGCAGAACCTGGACCAGATCATGAAGTATTCGGGCGGCGGCGATGGTGAGCACAAACCGAAATTGAATAAACTGGGCAATGTAACCGCGTGGAAGAAGACGCGGCAGAAGGTGCAGGCGCATGTCGAGAACCTGGCGCGCGAGCTGGTGTTGCTGTACCATGCGCGTGATAACGGAACAGGCTTCGCATACGGACCGGATACGGTCTGGCAGAAGGAATTCGAGGAGATGTTCCCCTACGAGGAGACGCCGGACCAGCTCGAGGCGATCGAGCAGACGAAGGCCGACATGGAGAGCCCGAAGATCATGGACCGACTGATCTGCGGCGACGTCGGCTACGGCAAGACCGAGGTGGCGCTGCGTGCAGCGTTTAAGGCGGTGCAGGACGGCAAACAGGTGGCCTACCTGGTGCCGACGACCATTCTGGCGTCCCAGCATTTTAATACGTTCAAACAGCGACTGAAGGACTATCCGGTGCGGGTGGATCTGTTGTCGCGTTTCTGCACACCGTTGCAGGTAAAAGATACATTGGCGAACCTGAAGAAGGGCCTGGTGGACATCGTCATCGGAACGCACCGAATCCTTTCGGCGGAC
This sequence comes from Lachnospiraceae bacterium, assembly GCA_017615545.1. Lineage (GTDB taxonomy): Bacteria > Bacillota > Clostridia > Lachnospirales > Lachnospiraceae > UBA1201. The sequence continues at coordinate 49,819 of JAFZZY010000028.1, read as the reverse complement.
GTGCAGTTTAAGGATCTGGGGCTGCTCGTCATCGACGAGGAGCAGCGCTTCGGCGTGGCGCATAAAGAGCGCATCAAGCAGATGAAACAGCAGGTGGACGTGCTGACATTGACCGCGACGCCCATCCCGAGAACGCTGCACATGAGCCTCATCGGCGTGCGCGACATGTCGGTGCTCACGCAGGCGCCGAGCGACCGCGTGCCCATTCAGACCTACGTCTGCGAATACCAGGACGAATTGGTACGCGAGGCGATCAATCGCGAACTGGCGCGCGACGGCCAGGTTTACTATGTGTATAATCGCGTGCAGGACATCGCGGATTTCACGGACGGCATCCGCAAACTGGTGCCGGACACCACGGTCGCCTATGCGCACGGGCAGATGCCGAAGGCAGAACTCGAGCAGATCATGATGGACTTCATCAACGGCGACATCAAGGTCCTCGTTTCGACGACCATCATCGAGACGGGCCTGGATATTTCGAATGTCAACACGATCATCATCCACGACTCCGATCGCTTCGGCCTGTCCCAGCTCTACCAGTTGCGCGGCCGCGTCGGACGTTCCAACCGCATGGCATACGCGTTCATTATGTACCGGCGGGATAAGATCCTGAAGGAGGAGGCGCAGAAGCGTCTGCAGGCCATCCGCGAGTTCACGGAGCTCGGCTCGGGCGTGAAGATCGCGCTGCGTGACCTGGAGATCCGCGGGGCGGGCAACCTGCTCGGTGCGGAACAGTCCGGCCACATGCAGGAGGTCGGCTACGACCTGTATTGCAAGATGCTGTCCGAGGCCGTCGAAGCATTGGCCGCAGAAAATGGAGAGGTCGTCGCAGCACCGAGGATCCCGTCGTTCGAGACCACGGTGAACTTCATGATCGAGGCCTACATCCCGGAGGAGTACATCCATAACGAGAGCACGCGCCTCGAGGTCTACAAGAAGATCGCGACCATCGAGGGTGACGAGGACTGCATGGACATGCAGGATGAGTTGACGGACCGTTTCGGCGACATCCCGCAGCCGGTGCTGCTTTTGCTGGAGATCGCGAAGGTGAAGGCTCTGGCGCACGCCGCCTACATCGAGGAACTCTCGGGCAATGCTTTGCAGTTGAAGGCGAAACTCTTCAATGAGGGCCCCGCGATCGACGGAATGAAGGCGACTGAGGTGCTGTCGGAGAACCGCCGGACCATGAAATATGTGGGCGGAAAGAACCCGTTTTTCGTGTGGGAACCGCTGAAAAAGGTGAAAATGTCGCCCGAAGAGATCCTGGAGGAGGCAAAAAACTTCATCGGCGCAATAAATTGCTTGCTAGAAACAGAGAAGTAGTATATAATAATACAGGTTATGCGACGCAAGACGTTGCATACCGACTATGATAGACCGGGATCCGGGAGGATCTCGAGGAGGAGAATATGAGGTTTAAAAAGGGATTAGCAATCGTAACGGCTTTTGCATTAACATTGTCCGCGCTGACCGGATGTTCAAGGGCGAAGGTAGACAAAAAAGAGTTTTCCTCGACCGTCGCTGCTACGTTTGGTGATGAGAACATCTATTTGGATGAGATGTTATTCTATACGCGGCTGGAACAGAGTTCCCTAGATTACTATTACAGCCTGTATAAGGCGCTCGACATATTCAAAGGTACTCTGGAAGAGTTCTATAAGCAAAAGGGTATGTTTGAAGATGACATGACCAACTGGGATGCTGTTAAGCAGGGCGTTTTGCGTATCGTTTACCAGACGCACGTGCTGAACGATTATGCGAACGAGCATGGCATCACTTTGACAGATACCGATAAAGAGAACATCGCTAACGAGGTAAAGGAATTTACTGAAGGCGAGCACGCATACATCGTTGAGGGTACGGAGATCAGCGCCGAAGCGATCGAGCGTTTTATCACCCAGAACGCATTGGCAAACCGCGCGCATATTCAGTTGTGTGAAGGATATGATCCCGAAGTCGACCGTGAAGCTTTCCGTGTAGCACGCGTATATTACTTGCAGATCGCGAAGGATAAGGATGATCAGACGGATGAAGCAGCTCGCATCGATGCAGTATACAATGCTTTCAGAGATGCTTACGATAAGGCTGAAAAAGATATCACTAAGGTCGATCTGGAACAGATCGTGGCAGATTTCACAGATCCCGAAGATGCTGAGCACAGGATCAAGGTAGTTTGCGATAAGGATACGACGATGTCGGTCGGCGGTGTTGATACCACGCATGCTAAAGCCGTTGCTGCTCTTTCTGAGGGTGAGTTTGCAAAGACCGAAGATGAGAATTATTACTATGCTGTGTACCTGAGCGCGAAGGATGATGCTGAGTCGACTCAGTCCAGGATCGATCAGGAGATCGCGACCCGTAAGGAAGCTAAGTTTAATGAGAACTACAAAACACTTCTGGAGACCGCGAAAGAACTGAAGTTAAAGGGTTCTGTATTTGACGCAAACATCAAGGTTTCCGCGATCAACTACCCGACACAGGCACCTGTGGAGTCTACCTCTGAGGAAGTGACGGAAGCAGGAACCGCTGAGGCTACCACTGCCGAGGTTACTACCGCTGAGGTTACCACTGCCGAGGCTACCACCGCGGAAGCAACTACGGAGGAAGTTTCTACTGAGGAAGCAACTGCCGAAGATGCTACGACCGGCGAGGAAGCAACCGAAGAGGGGTCGACGGAAGAAGTAACCGAAGAGGCTACGGAAGAGCCCACTGTGGAGGCAACCGAGGAAGTAGCCCCTACGGATGCAGAGTAAGTGGGAAAAACCCCTCAGAATGTCCGCTTTTCAAGGCTTTTTTAACGTTTTTGTACGATAAAACTTGACGGAAAGGCTTGAATACACAGGCAATGTGTGATATAATAACGGGCGTATGGGCGTGAAAGAGCTTTCACGTACAAAAAAACAATTGGAGGAATGTTCCATGAATAAGAAAGAATTAGTAGCTGCAGTTGCAGCAAAGAGCGAATTGTCCCAGAAGGATGCTGAGAAGGCATTGAAGGCTGTATTTGATGTTGTTACCGCTGAGCTCGTAGCTGGCCAGAAGGTAGCTGTTCCCGGTTTCGGTACATTTGATGTAGTTAAGAAGGAAGCTAGAACCGGCCGCAATCCTAAGACTAAGGAGACCATCAAGATCGCAGCTTCTACAGCAGCTAAGTTCAAGGCAGCTAAGGCTTTGAAGGATTCTCTTAACGCTTAATGAGACTGGACAAATATTTAAAGGTTTCCCGTCTGATCAAACGGAGGACCGTTGCGAACGAAGCCTGCGATGCGGGCCGCGTGAGCATTAACGGTAAGGTCGCGAAGGCTTCACAGGAAGTGAAGGTCGGCGACATCATCTCCATCGGGTTCGGACAGAAGACCGTAAAAGTCGAGGTTTTGGAGGTCGCGGAAGTGGTCCGCAAGGACGATGCAAAGGAAATGTTCCGATTGCTTCCCGAAGAACCGAAAGCTTGATAGACAGCAGGGTTGTCGCGATGCGGCAGCCCTGTTTTTTGTTTTGCTGTGGGCATCGCCGCGGGGGGGAGTTAGTATGTTTTGCGATCAACGACGGGCAGTTAAAATTCAAAATGTGTGATAAATTAGGGAAAAGCTCTTGAAATTGCGTAGACAGTCGTTTATACTTAGAGTGTAGTGTTGTATTTTCTGCCGGGATCAACAACTAGATGTTGTGTCCGGCGGTGTAGATTTTGTGAAAGGAGGACAGGATCCATGGCCGGAAAACGCCGTAAGCGCCATAAGAGGACCGGGGTGCGAAAGTTGCCGCTTCTGATCGTTGCTATGGTAGCCGTGATCCTATCCGTAGCATTGATCTCGCAGAGAGACAACCTTTTGCACAAATCTTCGGTACAGGACGAACGTATCCGAGAACTCGAGATGCAGATCCAGAAAGAGGAGATGCGCCGCCTGGAGATCCTGGATTACGAGAATTACGTAAATTCTCCTCAGTTTGTGGAGGATAAGGCGCGCGAGAAGTTCGGTCTCGTTTATGATGACGAGGTGATCATCCGCGAAGGTAAAGAGAAAGAGTGGATCGATCCGCCGACCGAGAGCGCACCTGCTGAATAAAGTATATTATACGCATGGAAACGGGACGTGCGCTATGATAGATCAACGAGAAAACCTTTTCGGAGCTGCCGTATCTGTGACCAGTCACTGTACGGCAGCTCCGTTTTGCATAAAATATTACCGAAAAGGGACAGACGGATTGCGTTGACACGCTTCACTGACTGTGCTATAATCACTCCTGTTTTTTATTAAATAAACAAGAGGCATACCTATGATCATAGCGCAGATTTTTGCGGTTCTTATATTTCTCGGAATGTTCGTCATGATCATTCTGGATAAAATCGAAAGACATTATGTGGCGCTCGGCAGCGCTTTGCTGATGCTCGTCCTCACCTTCGGATTATGTTTGCAGGACGGCGCGGCCATACTGAGGACGCTCGCCTTCGGGGACTTTTTCAAGCGGGATTTCTGGTATCAGGTCGAGGAGAGCGAGAGCGCAGGCATCAACTGGGCCACGATCCTGTTCATCGCGGGCATGATGCTGATGGTCGAAGGCATGGCGCGTTCCGGCTTCTTTCGCTGGCTGTGCATGAAGATCGCCTTCCTCGTAAAATGCAGGACGGTTCCGATCTTCATTACATTCACCATCATGGCGGCCGTGCTGTCCATGTTTATCGACAGTATCACGGTCATCATGTTCCTCGCCGCCGTGACGGTCGAACTGGCGAAACTGCTGAAATTCCATCCGGTCCCGATGATCCTCGCAGAGATCTTTTGCGCGAACTTAGGCGGCAGCGCCACGATGTGCGGAGATCCGCCGAACATCATCATCGGCACATCTTTGGGCTTTTCTTTCTTTGACTTTCTGTCCAACACCGGCCTGGTGGCGGGCATCAGCCTCATCGTATCCGTGATCTTCCTGTACTTCGCGTTCCGTAAGGAACTGAGCGCAGGGCAGGGCGCGAAAGTCAACCTGGCGGACCTTCCGAAACCATCGGAAGCGATCCGGGATAAAAAAGGATTTGTGATCAGCAGTATCATCTTCGGCTGCGCGGTCGTGCTTTTGATCACGCATTCCATGACGCACCTTACGGTCGCGACCATCGGTCTGGTGATCGGCGGCATTACCCTGCTGGCATCCGGCAAATACGCGCTTCGTTTGCTTAAGAAGGTCGATTACAAGACGTTGCTGTTCTTCACAGGCCTGTTTGTCGTCGTCAGCGGTCTGGAAGAAACGCAGATCCTGGAGCAGATCGCCCGTTTTATCGAGAATATCAGCGGCGGTAACATACGGCTCATGATCGTCATCATTATGTGGGTATCTGCGATCGCAAGTGCTTTCGTGGACAATATCCCGTTTGCGGCGACGATGGTGCCGGTCATCAAAAACCTGTCCGAGGCGTCCGGGATACCGGTCGCTACGCTGGCCTGGACATTGGCCATCGGAACGGACATCGGCGGAAGCGCAACGCCGATCGGAGCCTCCGCAAACGTAGTCGGAACCGCCGTATCGGTGAAGAACGGCTACCCGATCCGTTGGGGGCGGTACTGCAGGAAACTGGTTCCTGCAACGATCATCGTTTTGATCATTTCGACAGTATACCTATTCATTCGGTTCACTTGATGAAAAGGAGGAATTATGTCTCAGTTCATTATTTCGGTCGGCCGTGAGTTCGGAAGCGGCGGCCGCGTCATCGCAGAAGCGCTCGCAGCGCGGTTTAATGTGCCTATATACGACCGTCATCTGATCACGAAGATCGCGGAAGAGATGGGCATGACGGAAGAGCAGGTGGAGAAATACAATGAGGTGCCGAAGTTTAAACTTCTCTCACGAACGGTAAATGGTTATAGCAATTCCATCGAGGATCATATTGCCGATATGCAGTTTGAGATCCTGGAGGAGAAGGCGAAGAGCGGCGAGTCTTTCGTTGTGGTCGGAAGATGCTCCGAGATGAAGCTGAAGCAGTATCCGGCACTGATCTCGCTGTTTATCCACGGTGATATGGAAGTGAAGATCGAACGCGTCATGAGGGTCTACGACCTGGATCGGGACGAGGCGAAGAAACTGATCGTTAAGAAGGATAAAAAGAGAAAACGCTACCACGACGATCATTGTGAAGGCAAATGGGGCGACTCCCGGTTTTACGATCTGTCGATCAACAGCTCGCGGCTCGGCATCGATACGACCGTGGATGTGCTGGAAGCATATATCAGGACGCGTATCGCGGCCATGCAGTAAATAGAGAAAAGAAAACGGGGACGCCCTTTGGGGGCGTCCCCGTATTTATGTGTTTCCGTTAGAACGTTATCAGCTGAAGTAACGATCCAGGAAGCCCTGGAATGCCTTGCCGTGACGAGCCTCGTCCTTCGCCATCTCATGAACGGTGTCATGGATCGCGTCGAGGTTCAGCTTCTTCGCGCGCATAGCCAGATCAAGCTTGCCGGCGGTAGCTCCGTTTTCGGCAGCCACACGCTTCTGCAGGTTCTCCTTCGTGCTGGAACTTACTACTTCGCCGAGGAGCTCTGCGAACTTCGCAGCGTGCTCAGCCTCTTCGTAAGCAGCCTTCTCCCAGTACATGCCGATCTCTGCATAACCCTCGCGGAATGCAGCTCTCGCCATAGCCAGATACATGCCGACTTCCGTGCATTCGCCGGTGAAGTTGTCACGCAGATCTTTGATGATGTCTTCAGGGGTGTTTACCTTACCGATGCCGATCTCGTGCTCGCAAGCCCAGGACATCTCCTCTACCAGTTCTTTGAATTTTTCAGCGGGTGCCATGCAGATGGGGCACTTCTCGGGCGGAGTGTCGCCCTCATGTACATATCCGCAGATCTCACATACAAATTTTGCCATAATTAGCCTCCCTTTTTGGTTTTTAACACGATCATGATTTTCGGGTCAGATGATGTTTCAAGTATGGTAGCATAAAACAGGAGAAAAGTCAATCTGAAAAGGGGCGGAAAAGCATCTTTCTTTTTGGGGGCAATGCATGATATGCTTGCGACAATGCCCGGCATCCTGTATAATGTATTTGCCCCGCTTTGCAGATGGACTTACGGCTGCGCGGGACGAAGTTTGCAGGAAGTCAAGGGATGGATCATGACCAGAGCAATGTGGACGGACTTGCTCCGTGAAATAAAACGAAGTCGTGCCCGGTTTTGGTCGCTGTTTGCGATCGTGGCTCTCGGGGTGGCTTTTTTCTCCGGCGTGCGCGCGAGCGAGCCGGATATGCGGCTATCATTGGACGAATATTATGACACGCAGTCCTTCATGGATGTGCGTGTGATTTCTGACCTCGGAATGACGGACAGTGACATCGCGGATCTGAAGGCGCTTGACTGCGTCGATGAGGCCGAAGGGATCTACAACCTGGAGGCGCTCACCTCGCTTTCGTACCTCGCCGAAGATGGTGAGACGAAAACGGGCGATCAGGCGGAGGTTTCCATCCTTCTGATCAGCAGCACGGACCGGGTCAATAAGCCCTATCTGACGGAGGGACGTCTGCCGGAGGCGGCGGGCGAATGTCTGATCGATCACGCCATGGCGGAGAACTTCGGCGTGAAGGTCGGCGATACATTGAAATTGGAGTCCGGCGTGCGGGATCAAAAACTGACCGACGGCTCGCTTACGACGGATGAACTTACGGTGTGCGGCGTCTGCATGATCCCGGCGTATCTGGATCTGGAGCGCGGAAGCGGAAAGCTCGGTGACGGGCAGATCGACTACGTGGTACTGCCGGCCAGAGAGACATTTGCCGCAAAGGCGTACTATGAGGTCGCACTGACGCTGGCGGATGCGAAAGCGATGCAGACGGGCAGCGACGAATACACGGCCTATGTGGAAGCGTGCATGGAGGAGATCCGGGCGCTGGCGGACACGGCGTGCGAGCGGCGGACGCAGGAGATCCGGGATGCGGCGCTGGCGGAAGCATTTGCCGGAGAGGACTATGAACTGGCGTTTTCCGCGCAACGCGCGTTGGCGCTGGCGGACGCGAAAGAGAAAGCCTACACGTCCGGATTTGAGGCTGAATATAACAAAGCGAAACAGGCGAATTTCGACACGCTCTACGAGGAGTGGAGGGAGACCTACCGCAAGCAGCTCCATGACGAGATGCTGGAGGAGGCACGGGCGAAAGCGGATCCGGAGGAATGGAACCCGGCCGGCCTGATCGCATTTGAGAGCAACTTCGTACAGTGGTTCCAGGAACAGGAGGGACTGCTGAAACAACAGTTCCAGGAGAACTTTGACGAAGTTTTTGAGAAGCAGTTTAAAGAGGCGTTTGAGAAGACTTGGAAGGAAGAGTACGAACCGGTGTTCGACGAGACCTTCCGGGAGCAGTTTGATGAATTCTTTGAGAAGCAGGCGAAGCAGAAGATCAACGAGGAAGTGAAGCCTGCGTCGTGGTATGTGCTGGACCGTTCTACGGTCGCGGCCCATGCCTCGTTTCTGCTGGACGCGAAGCGGATCGGAAAGATCGGCCTCGTGTTCCCGCTGTTGTTCTTCTTTGTTGCGGCCCTCGTGAGCATGACGACCATGACGCGTATGATCGAGGAGTCCCGCCTGATGATCGGAACGGAGAAATCCCTGGGCTACACCGGGCTTTCCATCGCCGGGAAATTCATCCTCTATGCAATGTTTGCGACGCTCGGCGGCAGCCTGTTCGGCTTCCTGGCCGGTGAGAAGGTCTTCCCGTACGTCATCATTAAGGCATATTGCATGCTCTATACCGGAATTCCGGTGCTTGCGATGCCGTACCATGCCTCCTACGCGCTCGTAGCGACCGCTATGGCGGTTTTCTGCATCCTCGCCGGACTATTTGCCGTCTGCGTGCGAAATACGCTTTCTATGCCCGCTAAGCTCATGCGTCCGCCGGCGCCGAAGCCCGGCAAACGCATCCTTTTGGAGCGCATCACGCCGATCTGGTCGCGCCTGAGTTTCGCGCAGAAGGCCAGCGCCCGCAACGTGTTCCGATATAAGAAGCGTATGTTCATGACCATCTTCGGCATCGGCGGCTGCATGGGCCTGCTGCTGGTCGGTTTTGGCCTGCGCGACTCGATCCTCGACATCGCGAAGTACCAGTACCGCGAGATCTTCCGCTATGACGCCGCGGCGACGACGGATCGGAAGAACACTATCGACGCGGAATGGAAAGCATTTTCCGAGTACTTGCAGGGACAGGAAGGCATCACAAATACAAAATTCATACATTCGGAATACATCGATGTGGCATCGGAGACCGCGCGCCGCGAGGCGACGATCCTCGTACCTGAGAGCGCGGACGACCTGAGTCTGTTCTTTGACATGCGCGACCGCACGACGAAGAAGGCCGTGGAGTTCCCGACGGAGACAGGGCATGTTGCGGTCAATGAAAAACTGGCGCGGATGCTGGAACTGAAGGCGGGGGACACCCTGCGCATTTGCATGGACGAAGTGAACTACAAAGAGGTCGTCATCGACAGCATCTACGAAAACTATATCCTGCACTATGTGTGCATGAGCAGCGAGACCTACCGTTCGCTGTTCGGCGAGGCGCCCGACTATACCACGCTGTGGCTGAAGACGGAGAATCGAAACGAGGAATTCGAGACCCGGCTCGCAGCGGGCCTGCTCGAACATCCGGCCTGCCTGGGCGTCCAGATGACGTCGGCCCTGCAGGATAAGATCGACCGGATGCTGAAGAGCCTGAACCTCGTGGTCGTCGTGCTGATCGTGTCCGCCGGCCTGCTGGCGTTCGTAGTTTTATACAACCTGAATAATATCAACATCACAGAGCGCCGTCGCGAGATGGCGACCATTAAGGTGCTCGGATTTTTCGACGGTGAGGTCGCGGCCTATGTCTACCGGGACAGCGTTCTGCTGACGCTGTTCGGCTGCATCTTCGGCGTATTCTGCGGCTACCTGTTGCACCGCTTCGTCATCGAAACGGTGGAGATCGACCTGATGATGTTCGGCCGCCGCATTTCCCTCGCGAGCGTGTTCTTCAGCATCCTCCTGACGATCGCATTTTCCGTGATCGTCCAGCTGCTGATGTACCGCAAACTGAAGAAGATCGACATGGTCGAATCGCTGAAGAGCGTCGAATGATGTATAGAATTTGAACTTTTTCTTACTATTTCGTGAAGTCAAAGACAAAGCAAAAAATATATGCTATAATAGTCTTGTGAGAATGATCGGAAAGGAGAGAAGGTATGTCGAAATATGCCGTGATCACAGGAGCATCGAGCGGGATCGGTGCCGAATTTGCCCGACAGTTGTCGGCGATGGGATATGAGACGATACTGGTGGCTCGCCGTGCGGATCGTTTGCGCAGTCTGCAGGACGAACTGGCGGCTCCTTCGAAGGTCGTAGAGGCGGACCTGTCCGTGCGCTCGGGATGTATGCGCGTGATGGACGCTTTGGAAGACCGGAACGTTGAGGTATTCATCAACTGCGCCGGATTCGGGGATTGCGGCAAGTTTATCGAGACCGACGAGGAAAAAGAGTCCTCCATGGTGGATGTGAATATCAAAGCCGTTCATTTTTTCACAAAACGTGTGCTGAAATATTTCAAGGAAGAACGACAGGGTAAGGGATATCTTTTGAATGTGGCGTCTTCGGCGGGACTTCTGCCGGCGGGGCCGTACATGGCGACCTACTACGCGACGAAGGCATATGTGACCAGCCTGACGCGCGCGGTCAGCTATGAGATGAAGCAGGATAAAAGTCCGGTCTACGTCGGGTGTCTGTGTCCCGGACCGGTGAATACGGAATTCAATGACGTGGCCAATGTCTCCTTCACGCTTCCGGGCATTTCTGCCGAGGCGTGCGTTTCCTATGCGATCAAAAAGATGTTTCAGAAGAAAACGGTGATCGTCCCGTCGCTGCGCATGCGAGCTGCAGTGACTGCCGGACGCCTTCTGCCGTCGTGCGTGTCCATCCCCATAACGGCACGCCAGCAGAAGAAAAAATTAGGGTAGGTTCGCGACGCGGACCTTATACAAGGAGGTAACTGTTTAATGGCGGAACCCCATAATGAGGCGGATGAGTGGAAGACCATCATGTTTCTCTATAATTCCGCGCTGAAGCAGGTGAACGCGAAGATCGAGATCCTCAACGAGGAGTTCATCAATGTACATAATTACAACCCGATCGAACATGTTAAGACGCGTATCAAATCTGCGGAAAGTATCGTTAAAAAATTGAAGAAGCAGGGCCATGACGTGACCATCGAGAATATGGTGCGTTACGTGCATGACATCGCAGGCATTCGAATCATATGTTCCTTCACATCGGACATCTATAAGATCGCCGATATGATCAGCAATCAGAACGATGTGCGGGTATTGATCATAAAGAATTACATCGATAACCCGAAGCCGAACGGCTATAAGAGCTACCACATGGTGGTCTCCGTTCCGATCTATCTGTCGGACGGTCCGGTGGAGACGAAGGTCGAGATCCAGATCCGTACCATCGCGATGGATTTCTGGGCCAGCCTGGAGCATAAGATCTACTACAAGTACGAGGGCAATGCACCCGATCATATCCAGAACGAACTCTTTGAGTGCGCGACGATGATCAATATGTTGGATAACCGCATGTTCCTTCTGAACGAAGAGATCAAGAAAAACGATGCGAAGAAAGCGTCCCTGCAAGAAGCGGCGGAGCCCGTGCGCAGTCCGGGGCGCGCAGCGTATTCATAATGGTTTAATGTCGAGGTGTGCAGTCGTGGTTTCCGACTGCACATTTTGCGTAGGATCTTTATATGGTTTGGAATAGAAACCGATTTTACCGCGGGCCGGCGCGTGTACGATCCGGCGTAATGGAGTTACCATGAAAGAGGCACATTTTACGGTCACAGGCATGTCCTGCGCCGCCTGCCGGGCGGCTGTGACACGCGTGGCATCCCATGTAGAAGGGGTGTCTGCGGTGGACGTGGACCTGCTGGGTGGCCGCATGAAAGCAGAATATGACGAAACGCTCACCACGCCCGAGGCGATCGCGAAGGCGGTCTGCGCCGTGGGCTATGGAGCCCAGGAGTTTGATCCGAGGGAAAATACGGGACGAAAGCTGTGGGAAAAACGACAGAAGCAAAGCGAAGAGGAGATCTCCGCTTTAAAGTCGCGCCTGGTGATCTCGCTGGTGTTGCTGGTTCCTCTGATGTATCTGTCCATGGGACGTCACCTTGGGATCGGCCTTCCGGACGTCACGATCGGCGACTGTGACTGGCCGGTCGACCTGATGTTGCTTCCGCTGTTTGCCGCGCCGATCCTGTGGAAGAACCGCAAGTTCTTCACATCGGGCTTTGGAGCGCTCGCGCACCGGAACCCGAACATGGACTCGCTCGTGGCACTCGGCAGTGCAGCCTCACTGGTGTTCGGCACTTATTCCTACGTGCGGATGATCATGGCCATCCTCGGCCATGATGAGGCCATGCGCACGCATTACTCGCACTCATTGTATTTCGAATCGGCAGCGATGATCCTGGCTCTGGTCACGCTCGGTAAGTATCTGGAGGCGCGTTCGAAGCAGAAGACGACGGACGCCATCGGAAGGCTGGCGCAGATGGCGCCGAAGACGGCGGTCATCGAGCGCGACGGAGCGGAGACGGAGATCTCGGCGGACGATATCGCGATCGGCGACATCCTCGTTGTGCGCCCCGGCGACATCCTGGCGGTGGACGGCGTGATCGTCTCCGGTCACGGCTCATTGGATGAATCCTCGATCACAGGTGAGAGCCTTCCAGTCGAGAAGACCGTGGGCGATACAGTCGTATCCGCGACACGCAACCAGAACGGTTCCTTCCGTTTTCGGGCGACCCGCGTCGGGACCGATACAACGCTCTCGCAGATCATTCGCCTCGTGGATGATGCGATCGGCACGAAGGCACCGATCGCCCGCATGGCAGACACGATCTCCGGGATCTTCGTTCCGGCGGTGATCGGCATTGCCCTGATCACGGCGGCCATCTGGTTGCTCTGCGGCGCAGATGCTGCATTTGCCGTGCGAAACGCAGTCTCTGTTCTTGTGATCTCGTGCCCCTGTGCGCTGGGACTGGCGACGCCGGTCGCGATCATGGTCGCAACGGGGCGCGCGGCGAAAGGCGGGATCCTGGTCAAATCTGCCCAGGCGTTGGAACTGCTGGGACGCGTGGACACGGTAGTTCTCGATAAAACGGGAACACTGACGACCGGTCAGATCGAGGTCGTTTCCGTCGCTCCGGCCGAAGGCGTGGAAGAACGCCGGTTGCTGGAAGTCGCGGACATGCTGGAGAGGGGCAGCGAACACCCTCTGGGCCAGGCGGTTTGCCGCTACACGAAAGAACATAATATCGCAGGCGTCGAGCCCGAAGCGTTTGAGATGATCGCCGGCGGCGGCGTCGTCGCGACGAGCGCCGGCCAAACGTTCCTGGCGGGCAATGCACGTTTTTTGAAGGAGCGCATTGCCGACGTAGAACTTCCGGAGCAGGAGATCGAGCAGCTCGCCTCGGAGGGGCGGACACCGGTCCTGATCGCGGAAATGAGCGGTAAATATATGGGTCTTCTCGCTCTTGCAGATACCCCGCGCGAAACGTCAAAAGCGGCGGTAGAGAAGATGCAGGAGATGGGCTGTCGCGTCGTCATGCTGACCGGCGACCACCCGGAAACGGCCCGCTTTATCGCAGACCAGGTGGGCGTGAAAGAGGTTCTGGCAGAACTCCTCCCGCAGGATAAGGAAAGCGCGGTGGCGAAACTTCAGGATAGCGGCCGTATCGTCGTCATGGCCGGCGACGGCATCAATGATGCACCGGCGCTGACACGCGCCGACGTGGGCATGGCCATTGGAGCAGGTACCGATGTGGCTGTGGACGCGGCAGACATCGTACTGGTGAAGAATTCTCTCGATGATGTCGCTACGGCCATCCGGCTAGGACGCAAGACCATTTCAAACATACATTTGAGCCTGTTCTGGGCTTTCTTTTATAACGTGATCGGTATTCCGATCGCCGCCGGGGCCCTCTATCCGGCCTTCGGCCTGCAACTCAGCCCGATGATCGGCTCAGCAGCCATGAGCCTGTCCTCCGTCAGCGTCGTCCTGAACGCCCTGCGGCTGAGAGGGGAATCATGACAGTTATTGTATTTCAATTTCAATTCTATTTCTTTTCTGAGCGGCATTCATCTTCCGCCGCATATTCCATTCCAAAAGTGAGGCGCTTACGCGCCCAACAAATTTAATAGTGCTAATGCGCGTAAGTGGGGAACACCGGGACGGCCCACTTACGCGCAAAACAGCCCATTGGGTGAAAGTGCGCGTAAAGAAGCGGAGCTGGGCAAGGGTTTCCTACGCGCAAAACAGCCCAAACGGGTAAGTGCGCGTAAAGAACCCAAGCCAGGACAGGGTTTCCTACGCGCAAAACAGCCCAAACAGGGAAAGTGCGCGTAAAGATCCAGAGCTGGGCAAGGGTTTCCTACGCGCAAAACAGCCCAAACAGCATTAATGCGCGTAAGAGAAAAAGCTAGAAAACAATTTCAAAAAAGTAAGAAAGGGGTACATCATCATGGAAGATTACAGAAGCAAACTGGAGGGGCAGTTAAAAGAAATTGAGACTTTGTTGGAGAAGTCAAACAGAAATTTGGAAAAACTGAAATCGGTTCCGGATCATGAGATAAGGATCCACAAGAGTAACGGGCATGATCAATATCATTTGATCGATAAAGCAACGGGTGAGAAACGCTATGTTAAGAAAGCAGAGCGTTTATCGCTTCGTGATATAGCTCAGAAGGGGTATGAAAAACGGATAAGAAAAGAATTATTGGCGATGAGGCAGAACTTAGAATTCTTTATTCGTAATTACAACGTCCGAAAAGTGAATGAGGTCTATGAGCGTATGGCTAATGGAAGAAAAGCGTTGATAGATCCTCTGATCGAAACGGACGAGATGTTTATTAAACGCTGGCAGGACATCGTATACGAAGAGATGCAGTTTTACGATGAAACAGAGCTCTATACATATGGCGGGATACGTGTTCGCTCCAAATCAGAACTGATCATAGCAAACATGCTGGAACAGTATGGCGTTCCGTTTAAGTATGAAAAACCATTGCAACTAAGAGGGATGGGAGAAGTTCGCCCGGATTTCAGTTGCCTGAAGGTGAAATCAAGAAAAGAGGTGATCTGGGAACACTTCGGAATGATGGACAACTTGACATATGCAAACAAAAACGTGACTAAACTGGCCTGTTATCATCAGAATGGCTTTTATGTCGGAGAAAACCTGATCACGACTTTTGAAACATCACAAAACCAGATCAGTTCAAAACTTATAAAGGGCATGATAGAACAATACCTGCTATAGTAGGGCAGGGCTTTTTCCATTGACAGAAGCGGTCATTTGGGCTACAATGATTCTGGGTTTATGGCGACCTGTCCGGGAGACGGTTCGGCCGTAAACCGACAGAGATGATAGATAGGAAACGAGGCAGTCAGAATGCGGACGGAAGTGATCGCGATCGCGTCGAAGGACGATGAAGAGTTAAAACGAGCCGGGGCGGTGATCCGTGCCGGCGGTTTGGTCGCGTTTCCGACGGAGACCGTGTACGGGCTCGGGGGCAATGCACTCGATGCGGATGCTTCCCGCCGGATCTATGCGGCGAAAGGACGCCCCTCGGATAACCCGTTGATCGTCCACATTTCGGACTTTTCGCAGGTGTTTATGTTGGCGGAGGAGGTGCCGGAGACGGCGAAACGGCTCGCAGATGCTTTCTGGCCGGGACCTCTGACCATGATTTTAAAGAAGGCGGAGCTCGTGCCGGAAACGACCACAGGCGGCCTGGATACCGTGGCGCTTCGGATGCCAAACCATCCGGCGGCGCTGGGACTCATTGAACAGGCCGGTGTGCCGATCGCGGCGCCGTCGGCAAACCGCTCGGGACGCCCCAGTCCCACGACGGCGGCTCATGTTTTTGAGGATATGGATGGGAAGATCCCCATGATCCTGGACGGCGGAGAGGTCGAGATCGGCGTCGAGTCGACCATCGTAGACCTGACCGGCGAGGTGCCTATGGTGCTGCGTCCCGGATACATTTCCCGCGAGATGCTGCAGGAGGTGCTCGGGGTAGCGGTGGAGCTGGATCCCGCGATCGTTGTGAAGCCGGTGACGGACGAAGCAAACGAGGCGCAGGAGAAGGACGGAGAGGCGCAACCGCTGCGGCCACGCGCGCCGGGCATGCGTTACCGGCATTACGCGCCGAAGGCGCCGCTGATCCTGGTGAAAGGACCGGCACAGGCGGTGACGGCCTACATTCTGAAGCAGATCGAAGAAGATAAAGACAAGCCCATCGGAGTACTCTGCTCGGCGCAGACGGCGCATGCGTATAAGGATGCGCGGCGCGTGGTCGTTGCGGGAGCGTTCGGCGACCTGCCGGCGCTGGCACACAACCTGTATGCGGATCTGCGTGACTTTGATGAGGTGGACATTGACCGCATCTACGCCGAAGACTTCGGCATCGCGGAAGATGAGAACCTGAAGGAGGCCCTGGAAAATCGTATGATGAAGGCCGCCGGAGGACATATTGTAACGGTAGGATAGGACTATGCTGGATTTTCAACGGATCGTTTTCATATGTATGGACAATACATCGGGAAGCATCATGGCCGAATCGATCTTTAACAGCGTGATGGAGCAGCTGGCTCCGGAGCAGCAGATCGGCGTGTGCTCCCGTGGGTTGGTCGTTTTATTTCCCGAGCCGCTGAACCCAGGCGTGGTGCAGGTGCTGGAGGAAAATCACCTGAAGATCTCGAAGGAACATTCCGAGGAGATCACGGTCCGCGATGTCGCGGGCGGCGGGACCCTGCTCCTGTGCATGACCGACCGGGAAAAAAAGATGACAAAAGAGCGTTTCCCGACCGCGCTGAACCTGTACACTTTGAGTGAGTTTGCAGGCGAGCAGGGCGAGGTGCGCATGCCGTTCGGCAAGGACCTGGAGGCCTACGGCGAGATATTCGAGCGCATGGACATGCTGGTCAAACTGACCGTCCAGCGGTTGCAAAGCGCCGCGCGCAAACAGGAAGACAAAGAGATCATATTCGGTAAGACCGAAGGAAAGGCGGAAATAAACAATGATAGCATTAGGTAGTGATCACGGCGGTTTCGCCCTGAAGCAGGAGATCATGAAGCATTTTGACGAGCAAGGGATCGCATATCGCGATTTCGGCTGCTACGACGAGTCATCGGTACATTATCCGATCTACGCTAAGGAAGTTGCAAAAGCGGTTCTGTCCGGCGAATGCGAGAAGGGTATCCTCGTATGTTCGACGGGCCTGGGCATCTCTATGGCTGCCAACCGTTTTGCCGGCATCCGCGCGGCAGTCTGCACCGATCCCTTCTGCGCGAAGATGACACGCCTGCACAACGACGCGAATGTCCTGTGCCTGGGCGGCCTGGTCGTAGGTAAGGGCCTGGCGATGGAGATCGTCGACACCTTCCTCACCACAGAGTTTTCCAACGGAGAGCGCCACATTCAGCGCATCAAGATGATCGAGAACGACTAGGAGGTCCCTATGAAGCGACAAGACTACATATCCTGGGACGAGTATTTCATGGGCGTGGCCATGCTGGCCGCCATGCGCTCGAAGGATCCGGGCACGCAGGTCGGCGCCTGCATCGTCAGCCCGGAAAATAAGATCCTCACCGTCGGATATAACGGCTTCCCCATCGGCTGCTCGGACGACGAGTTTCCGTGGGACCGCGAGGCAGAGGATCCGTACGACACGAAGTATCAGTATGTGACCCATGCGGAGATGAACGCGATCCTGAATTTCCGCGGCGGCCGTCTGGACGACGCACGTGTGTATGTTACACTTTTCCCGTGTAACGAGTGCACGAAGGCCATCATCCAGTCCGGTATCAAGGAGATCATCTACAACTGCGATAAATATGCCGATACGCCGTCCATCCGCGCCAGCAAGCGCATGCTGGACGCTGCCGGCGTGAAGTATCGCCCGTACAATGAGAGCGGAAGATTTATAGAATTACACCTGTAGTGTGAGTATTTTAGGCAGGGGGTCTGTCCCCCTGCTTTTTTTCAAATTTCCCTGTAGGAAATGCGGCGCAGCCGCGTTACATAGACAGAAGGATGAAAAAAACCTTTGGGAGGAGAAGAAAGTGACTCTTTGTTTGATGGCGTTTGACACGCCGGCAGAGAAAAATCTTTTTACCAGATTATACGAACGGTATCAGTACTACATGCTCTATTTGGCCAATGGGATCCTGCAGAACCATGCATTGGCCGAGGATGCAGTCCAGGATGCCTTTATTACCTTGACCCGTTTTATGGACCGGGTCGAAGATGTGGAGTCGCCGAAGACGAGGAATTTCCTGGCGACGATCACGAAGAGCCGCGCCGTCGACCTGTTGCGCAAAGAGAAGCGCTACATGGAGGCGGTCGACATCGATGACGAGAGCTATCGCATCGAGAGTAAAGAGGAGCAGCCGCTGGAGCAGTTGATCCGCGAGTCGGAGCACGCACGGTTGCGCGAGTGCATCCGGCAGCTGACGCCGGAACACCAGACGGTTTTGGAACTGAAATATGTGCACGGCCTGAAGGAACGTGAGATCGCGGAGGTCCTGGGCATCTCGACGAAGACGGCGGGAATGCGGATCCTGCGGGCGCGCGAAAAACTTCGGGGCATGCTGACCGGGAAGGAGGAGTGAAGCCATGATGAGTGAAGACGAAAGATTAAGAGAAGCTCTGGAAGCGGAACTCGAAGATTCCTACCAGGAGTATTTGACCCTGGCCCTGAAGGGCGAGACGCAGGAGCAGATGCAGACGAGCCCGGAATATGAGCGGCGTATGAAAGAACTGTGCCGCCAGATGGAGAAGGCGGAAACGAAACAACCGGAAGCAACGGGAGGATCGAATATCGTAATATTGCCGCCGACCCGTAAGAAGACGAAGAGAGTCTATACAATTGCGAAGATAGCCGGAGGCCTCGCCGCTGTAGCTGCAGTGTTCCTGGTGATCCTCATTTCCAGTTTCTCAGACAGTGGTTTACACAGCCGGGGCAATGAAGATGAACTGAATATCGGATATGATAATTCTTCCCAGCCGATGGAGGTGGGGGCCAATGATAAAACTTCGCAGGAACAAAAAATCGAAGGCCTCGCATCGAATGCAGCAGAACCTCAGGGGACGGATGGCGAGAGGAACCCTGACGTTGCCGCTGTCGTTCCGGCAGATGAACGATCTCCCCATGTATACGAATGTACGATCGTGGCGGTCCTGGACTCTGTGACAGACGGGAAAACATATCTGGGAATTCCCAAAGGCGTGGATATCGTGAATGAGATCCCTTCGTGGGAAGTCGAAAACGCGGGGAGTGTTAGCAGAGACAGGAACGAAGTAACGGATTCGGGTCAGACCGAGGCTGCGGAACATATGCAGTTACAATGTGAGATCCCGAAGCTGGATGAAGTTGCATTTTCCGACATCCGCTCCGTGAAGATCAACGGAAGAGACGTGGCATTTACCATGATATCAAGAGAAGATGCGGAAACGACGACGAAGATCGTTCTGGAATGCAACAACGTGACCGGAGCTAAAAAGGCGGAAACGCAGGTGAAGGTTTACTTGAGTGTTTCTTACGGTGACAAAGATGTCACCTGGATCCTCCGGATCGCCGACTGATAAGAATATCTCCTACACAATACTTGCAAAAAACGCTTACGCGCGGTTTGAGCCGCTCGCAAGCGCTTTTTGCTTTTTCTTGACTTTTTCGCTTCAAAATTCTATAATGTATACGGGTCAGTGTCGAATGGACCCGGGAAGTAAGGGAATAGGGAAATGGCGTATACGAATGAAGCTGCCGCATATCAGGGGCAGACGGTTGAGGAACTGGAGAAAGACCTGGACTACTATAAGGTCGAACTCGAAGTTGTGGATCTGAAGAAACAGGAGGCGATCACCTTCTCTTTGAAGATGGTATTGCTGCTTGTGGGCGCATTGGTCGCGACCATTTTAGCGGATATCTTCATGCTGAAGAGTGATGTGCTGAAGATCTTCGGCTATGCCATCATCGCATTTAGTATCGCGGTCATAGTGTATGCCGCGTTGATGTTGATTCAGCGGGTTCCGATGATCGTTTCCCAGCAAAATGTAAATACCGGGGTGATGATGCACCCTTCGGCTCTGAAGCGGGAGTACGAAATCATTATCCTCGAAAAGGAGAGAATGCTGGAGGAAGCCCGCGCGAGAGAAGAGCAGCTCAGACTCGAGTCCGAGGCACGCCGGCTGGAAGCGCAGGTGGCGATGAAAGCGGCCATAGAGGAATATGGGGTCGGAGAAAATCTGGTGACAGGAGATGAAAGCGGGATATCCGCGGATGAGAAGTTAGGACTTACGATCTCACTCGAGGATGCATTGAACGAGATCCAAAGTTTCGCAGATGAGGAAGAATAAATGGCGATTTTAGGGGAACGTGTTGCGCAGCAACAATATTTCTTTCGCAAGGAGGAACTGGATAAACAGGAATACGCGCTTAGGGATGCGGAGAAAGAACACCGCCGTTATCGGATGTGGTTCATCGGAGCCCTGATCGTAATGACAGGCGTGTACTATATCACAATGGTACAGGATGTTTTCCAGATCGAAAAGTATAAGAAAGACGGATCCATTGAATATGCGCTTTTTATGGGCGGCTTTTCGCTGGTGATGGTCTTTGTCTATGTTATGTATGCGTTGATCCTGTTTTTCGGCGTGATTGCCGTGGTGGGATTGTATCGCTGGATGGTCGTGCGTGACGGCGCGAACGGACGCAGGATGTTTTACCGTTCTTACGTGAAACTCCAGAAACAGAGGATCCTGGAGGCTCGCGAGGCGATGGTGGAACAGAAGAGCCGGGCGCGGGAGGAAAAAGAACGCGCGGAGATGGCATCCAAACTTCAAATGGAGAGCTTCATCGCGATGAAAAATCGCGTGGATGGACAGATGGCAACGGATGATCTGAAGCCGAATTTGAACGGCATTGCCAGTGATTCCAAGGGGAACCTCGTCATTCCGATCGAGGACGCCCTCCGTTCCATTAACGATGAAGATGAGTTTGAGTAATAAGAGTAAGGGGTTAAGAGTAGAATGGATGAAACAGGGATCAGCAAAGCCGAACAGGTGATGCTGCTAAAAGGCCTGATCGAGGAAGGCGTCCGGCAAAAGCGCGAGATGGTCTTCAAACACAGGGAAGCGCAGGAAGAGATGCTCCGTTACGGACTTCTGTTCTGTGTTCTGCTGTGCGTCGGTCTGGTCAGCATCCTTCGAGATTCTCTCGTCATCGGGGCGATCAAAAAGCAAAGTGCGTCCATGTTTATGACAGGCGGTCTGATCGGGATCTTTTTGTCCCTGCTTGGCTTGCTCGAGATCTTTTTTGCGGTCAAATGCATCTATGCATTTACCAAATATGCGAACCCGATCGTCATGAAGGACGGGACCGAGCTTCCTTATCGTGAAGCGGCCGCCGCGATCGACAGTTCAACGAAGCGTAACTTCCGGAAACTGATCGAGATCCGCCAGAGCATGACGCCGGCGGAGATGGACGCAACACGTATCGAACCCTACCGGTTCGATACATTGAGCGGGGGATATTACGCCGAAGGCGCTAAAGGCACGGTGCCACAGATCGAAAAGGCAAAAGAAGAAGTCAACGAGAAACGAAAGGTCTATGTGCAGGATCTGGAAGAGATACAGATCCATCGGACCACAAACCGGCAAATGATGATCGGTGCGCTCGTGGTCGCGGTGGTCAGCCGTATCATGGATGTTCCGTTCGCGAAATACTTTCCGCCTGCTGTCTGGAAGGCCTGGATGGTGCTTTCGTACCTTTTGTTTTTCGGCGGAGTAGCATTGACCGTGTTTTACGGCATCCGCTACTTATATGAAAAGAGAGATAACCGCCTGCTCCCGTCGCTCACACTGATCGACCGGGATGAAAATATGATCGAGAATTTCAACTATCTTTTGACAGATCTCGAATTTATGGCGGTCATTGCGCAGAGGCGAAAAGACCCGGCGTGGAATAAGCCGGTGATCGAAACGGCTGAGGCGCGGACGATATCTATGATGGAGCTGACCGAGGCGGTTGCCGAGGCCAATGCTTCCACAGAGTTTCGGGAGTCCGCCGGTGTGCAAGCGGAGGAAAAACCCGTTAAGAAAGATGATCCGTACGATCTTTCGTACGGCAGGGCAGAGGCTTCGGTCGAAACGATCGACCTCATGCCGAGTTTCGGGGTGCAAGACCGTGTTGAAACGGCGAAGCCTGTCGAGCCTGTTGAGAAGGCGATAGAGCCTGCCGTTGAGCCGGTGACTGCTTCCGTAGATACGGCAACGCCTTCCGAGGAGACGGCCGAAAAAGAAACTGCTTCGGATGAGCAGAAGAAGTTGGAGGAATATATGCGGGATTTGAAAAGGAAAGCACAGGATGAAGCGGATTTTTCCGAGGAACTCCTGAATGAGATGGAGAGGATCCGTAAGACTCCGGAGGCAGAAGTCTTCGTAGAGAAGGAGGAGGCCCCGAAGCATCCGGCCAGCAGTAACCTGTTCTATTATCCGACGGCGACGACGCGTGAGCAGACACCGTTTGAGGATCAGGCGGAACCCGGCAGTACTTACATCAATCATTCGACCCACACGACGGGAGAGATGCACGAAGGCGAGGAGGGCGAGCCTGCCCCGTTCCGTCATCGCACCGGCGGTGAGAAGGATAAATACAGTTATGACGGACGTCCGAAGAAGGCGAGCACCTTACGACGCGTCCAGATGTCTTCGGATCAGGATCCGGTCGAGCAGGTCGAGTTTGAGGAACCGACTCCGATCCGGCCGGCGGCAGAAGAGCCGAAGGTAGAGGAGAAAAAGGCAACCTTGCGTATGAATGAGGAGTTCCAAAGCTCCATGACAGAGCACATGCGCTCACTTCAGGAAGATTTCGTGAAGAAAGAGGAACCTGATCGCAGTGCGAAGAGGATGGCGGCAGCTCCCCTTGCGGAGGGCACACGTTTCCGCATGGATCGCGAACAGGGACTTACGATCTCACTGGAGGATGCCCTGAAGGATCTGGAGTCCTTTGACGACGAAGACAGATAAAAAGAAAGAGAAAAGAGGAACGGCTCGGACGGGACCGAACTGTTCTGAATACTGAACCATGAATTTGGATTACACGAAACATCAACAGAAGATCGAAGCGGTTCACAAGAAACTGGTCGACGAGGAAGAAGAATACGCGAACGCCGTGAAGACGCATGAAAAACAAACGCATGTGGTTCTCGTTTGTACGATCGTGATCGTCATCCTGCTCGTTGTCACTGCTGTGTTCCGATGGGTGGATGATAGTTGGCGAGAGGTACCGACGGATAAAGCCAGTGGCGGAGTCCTGGAGATGGCCGGCGTAAGCTACGCGCTTACATCGATCGTCAAATACCTGATGTATGCAGGGATCATCGTGCTCGGCGTCATCATTGCCCTTAATCTGCGGAGACGGTTCTATTACACCGATCCGGTCAGCCGCGATCGTCAGAGTTATGCGCAGTTCGTCGTGATCCAGGAAGAGGTCATCCGCAAACTTCGAGCGGAAGAAAAATCGCTGGAAGAGGTTGCGAGGCAGATGGAAGAGACTGCGAAGCAGGCTGCATTGTCCGAAGATCGAAAAACGATCGGAGAACACGCGGAGGAGCTGATCTTTTCCGAGAACGGCGTGATGGACGGAGTCCGGGAGACCGACGGCGAGTTGGTGTTATCCCTAGAGGATGCATGGGAGAGTATTCAAGAGGAGGCTGCATATGAAAGTGACAAAGAGTAACATTAATGATATTGATCTGGAGCGGATCAAAAAAATGGTATCCAACCTGGAGATCTCCAGGGTTGAGATAAAGAAGAATCGTTTCAAGGAGATATTGCGTCTTATTTTCTATATTGCGCTGGTGTTTGCACTGTTCTTCTCTTGGGCTCTGTCGGACTTCATGGATGAATACCGCCAGAACGATATGGACTTCGTGGCCAATGCATTCGGAACCTTGATCGTGCTCCTGCTGATCGCGCTGGTAGCAGTCATCATCATGACGGTCCGCCGTATTTTCGTTGTGTACGACCCGTACAACAATCAGTGGTTACGTTATGAACATGTCATCAAGAAGTATGACGAGAAGATCCGGAGACAGAAACTGATCCTGGACATCGCGGAAGGTAAGAAGGTGTCTACAGAGGGACTGAACGAGGATGGTGAAAGGATCAATGTAGAGATCCTGAACCAGGAACTGGACGAACCGGTGAAAGAGTGGAAGGTCTTCGAAGAGGGCGGCGAGGTCATTTACGAGGAAGTTATCCATGACTCGACGACCATGTCCATGGAAGAGGTCGCTGCTCTCCTGAGCGAAGATGATTGATTTCTTCTCACAGTATAAAAGACTTAGAATAACGGATCGGCATAAGCGTCGGAAAGGCCTTTCAGGTACAACCGATGTGAGCTGATCCGTATTTTTTTACCCGTACACATTGCATTGGAATTCCGTAATGTATTTGTTGTTTTTGTCACTTTTTGTCGAAGGTCTTGACAAAAAGTGTAAAAAGATTATAATTGTATTCGTATAGGTTTAATCGTAAAGGCAAAATGGGTTGGATATAGTTGGTTGCCTTCTTGGCATAGTATCATTGAAAAGGAAAGTGGAAACAAAATGAAAATTAAATTAGCGATACTGGATTCGGATAAGGCATATTTGAATCGTTTGGTGTCTGCACTTAATGCAAAGTATTCGGACAGCCTGGTAGTATATTCGTTTACGGATCCCATCATGGCATTTGAAGAGGTGGAGAGAGTTCACATCAATATCTTGCTGATGAGTATGCATGTGGATCTGGATGTTCGGAATCTTTATAAGAAATGTCAGCCGGTCTACCTGTTGGATGAAGCAACAGAGGAGACTTATAAGGGCTGTCGTGCGATCGGAAAGTATAATAGCGTTGACTATATATATAAAAAAATGTTGGACTACTACGCTGAAGCCACAGAGGAAAGTGCGCGCCTTCGGCTGAATGACGATTCCACCAGAATAATCTTATTCACGTCCCCCGCGGGTGGAGTCGGCACTTCGTCGATGGCTGTTGCGTGCGCAAAAAAGATCGCGCTTTCCGGAAAAAAGGTCCTCTATTTGGATCTGGATCGTTTTGCGGAAGCGGATGTGTTTTTCCATGGGGCATCCGATAAATCCATGTCCGATGTCATATACTCCCTCAAATCGAAACGAGGAAGCGTTTCGATCAAATTGGAGAGTTATGTCAGCGTGGACGACGGAGTTTGTTACTATGCGAAGGCGAAAAGTCCGCTCGATATGTTGGAGATGAAAGCGGAAGACGCCATGAAATTGGTAATGGAGCTCAAAGAATCGGTTGCGTACGATTATGTTGTGCTTGACACCCCGTTCGGTTTGGATGGGCTCATGATGCAACTCATGGACCGCGCATTCTCGATCGTTTTAGTGAGCGATGGTTCAGAGGTAGCGAACAAGAAGTTAAAGAGAGTTTTGGAAGGACTCGAGATCAAGGAAACCCAGGAAGGACTGGACGCATTAGACAAAACGTTCATAGCGTACAGTAAGTTTGGAAGTAAAACAGGAAGAAAAGTAGCAATTGGTGACGGAGATGTGAAGGAGCTTGGCGGTGTGCCTCGCTTTGAAGGGGGAACGACGGAAGCAGTTGTAGATCAAATGTTGCAGAAATTGTCGTTCGAGCGTCTCCTCTGATCTGAACGGAGGGACTCGAAATGGATGCACGCCAGGAAAATGAATTAGTAACTCGCGTCAAGGATTTCGTTTTCGGTTTGAACAACTACACACAGATGGAAGATGATCAACTCAAGGAAGTGATCCGGGATCGGATCGAACTTGAGTCTTTGGCATGCTCATTTTACATAGCTATAGCGGACAAGATCTCTGTTGAAGAACAGGTGTTCAGTTCGATACGAGGCCTGGGCCTTTTGGACAGTATCATCAAAGATGATAACATTACCGAGGTCATGATCAACGGACCGGATAATATATTTGTGGAAAAAAACGGCCGCCTGACCAAACTGGATCGGGTGTTCGAAAGTACACAGCGTTTGGAAGATGTCATTCAGCGCGTAGTCGGCAAAGCAGGACGAGAAGTCAATCAGTCCAATCCTATCGTTGATACCCGACTGCCGGACGGCTCACGTGTTAATGTCGTACTACCGCCTATCGCGCTTTGTGGACCGACGATGACCATTCGAAAGTTTTCCAAGGATCCCATGACCATTGACAAACTCATATCTTATAAATCTATTACCCGTGAGATCGCGGATAAACTCCACTTGTTAGTAAGGGCAAAATATAACATATTCGTATGCGGCGGTACCGGTTCCGGAAAGACAACATTCCTGAATGCGCTTTCCAACTATATTCCGGGGGACGAGCGAGTGATCACGATCGAGGACTCTGCGGAGCTTCAGATCACCAGCATTGCGAACCTGGTACGATTGGAAACACGTAATGCCAACAGCTCCGGATCCGGCGAGATCACGATCCGTGATCTGATCAAATCTTCACTCCGAATGCGTCCGGAACGTATCGTTGTCGGCGAGGTCCGTGGCGGAGAGGCGCTCGACATGCTTCAGGCCATGAATACCGGACACGATGGTTCGCTGTCGACCGGACATGCGAACTCGACAAAAGATATGCTCAGCCGTTTGGAGACGATGGTCCTTCAGGGCGCGCCGGGACTTCCGTTGGCGGCGATCAAACAACAGATCGCTTCCGCGGTCGATATCATTATCCACCTGTCCCGACTGAGAGATAAATCCAGAAAGACGATGGAGATCACCGAAGTTCTCGGAATGAAGGACGGAGAGATCGAACTGAACCCGCTCTATGTATTCGAGGAAGATGAGAACAGTACGGTTGAAAAGGTTTCCGGCATGCTGAAGCGCACGGATAATCCGATGAGAAATACTTTTAAACTCCGCCTGGCCGGAATAAAAGAGGATATCTAAATGGCAAAAGAAAAATACGTACCCTTAGTCGGTATCACCGGCGAGGGTGAAGATTACAACGTTTATAACCTGAACACTGTGGAACGGATGACTGGATTTGCGATCGGTTTTGCCGCCGGTTTTGTCGGATCCCACGTTATGTTCAATTCCCCAATCGTTTCTTTGATCTTCGGTTTGATCGCAGGCTGCATTGCCATTCCGATCTACCGGAACCATCTGCAGACGAAGCGATCCCGAGAGATCCTGCTTCAGTTTCGCGATCTGCTCGATTCATTGACCAGTTCCTATTCCGCCGGTGAAAACACCATGGGTGCATTTGAAGGCGCACTGAAGGATATCGGTTCCGCCCACGGCGAGAATGCCCCGATGTTTCAGGAACTCAAGATCCTGCTGAAGGTACTCCATAATAACTTCGTTATCGAAGATCTCCTCAGAGATATGGGGAAACGTTGCGGAGCCGAAGATATTATCAGTTTCGCCGAAACATTTGCCGTGTGTAACCGACTGGGCGGTAACTTGAAGAAGGTCGTTTCAGAGAGCCGTAATATCATCAGCGATAAGATCGAGATCGAGATGGAGATCCAGACCAGTTTGACATCCGGCAAAAACGAGATCAATATTTTGATGGTCATGCCGTTTGTTATTATTGCTGCCATGGGTACGATGGGCGAGAAAGCATTGACCGCAAACACACCGACGAATGTCGCGGTCAAGATCGTGGCAATGATCATGTTTGCCTTAGCTTACTATATCGGACGACGTATCACGGATATCAAGGTCTGAACGGAGGTTTGTCGTGGATTATACTGCTGCATATGTCATGGCCGGTATCGGCTCCGGTTTGGTGCTGATCTGGATAGTATTGTTTTTTATGTACAAAGATAAGTACGACACGTATATAGAGGCACTGCAGGGCCAGAGTTTTATTTTGCCGGAGTTGTTCTTTATCGGTTATGGCGTGCTTGATCTTCTTCATATCAATCTTCGCTCTGCTTCCGGAAGAAAGAAGGAAAAGAAACTGGCGGAGATCTATGGTGAGCGGTATGCCGGGTTCTATCACTGCAGTATGGTGGCAGCCCAGATCACTTACCTGCTTACGGTCGTTCCGTTTGCGTTTTTGTTTGGTGCCATTCTGAATGATGTGGTCATGGGAGCCGTAATCTTCGTGGCTGCGATCGCGATCGTTTTGTCGCTGGATATGCAGGTATCGAATTCGATCGAATCCAGACGCGGAGAGATCCTGTCGGATTTTCCGGAAGTGCTTTCAAAACTGACGCTTCTCATCAATGCCGGCATGGTAGTTCGTGAAGCCTGGAATAAAGTGGCTTTCAGTGGAGATCGGACGATCTATATGGAAATGAGGGCGGCCAGCGAGGAGATGAACAACGGCGTTTCCGAGCCGGAAGCCATGCAAAACTTCGCGCACCGTTGCGTTTTGAAGGAACTTCGTAAATTTGCGTCTTTGATGGTCCAGAACATTCAGAAAGGCGGACCGGATTTCGCGCAACAACTTCGAGAGATGAACAACGAAAGTTGGGAAGAAAAAAGACATTTGGCGAAGCGCAAGGGCGAGCTTGCCGGTTCGAAACTGTTGATCCCGACGTTGATCATGTTCGTCGGAATTTTGATCATGATTATAGTGCCGATTTTTTCCGGCTTATAATAACCCCATCTGTTGAGACAAGCAGCAGAGGGAAACAACTCAGGAAAGGAGGATATGAGAATGGATAAGTTGTATGTAGCGACACGCAACCGTATTAAGAGCTTCTTCGAGGAAGAGCAGGGCGAGACCAACATCATCGCCATTATCCTTTTGATTTTGGTGGTTGTAGGACTTGTTGTTATTTTCAGAGATAAGATCACCCAGTTGATTAATAGTCTGTTTGGAAAAGTTGATGATTCTATCGACAGCAACTTCTCGTAATGCTTGATCGAAGGATCCTTTGGACAGGGTCGGCTTTCGCCGGCCAGACGAATTCCGCGCCGCATATGCGGCGCGGAATAATCAAAAACTAAGTTAAGGATGTATAAAAAGTATGATTTCCAAATTCAGATCTGAAGAGAGCGGGGCGGTGTTAGTCGTTGAGATGACTATGATCTTCCCGATCGTTCTGTTGGTAATGACTTTTTTGATATATTTGACCAGCTATACAGTGCAGGGCATAATGATAGATTCATATGCGAGGAAGATCGCCGTGACGGCAACCCGTTTTGCGGCGATGCCCGGATATGAAAAATTGTACTATGGGGCAGACCCAAGTGAAGGCGGAGGCCATATCCCTAAGGATACGGATTTTTCTGACCAAACGGGAGCTGAGCCGTCATTGGACTTGGTTAACGCCATTATGAGGGAACACGATCCGTATCGTTATTTCGGAAATTCATTCCTTTCCGGCGACGAGATATCGAACTTGGTATCGGATCTGGAGAACCTGATCAATACGGGATCCTTCCTGAATGTGACGAGTGTCGACTGTTCGGTATCAACGCAAAACTATGTTCTTACGCAGCGCGTCGTAGTGGAAGTTACACAGACGATCGAGATGCCGGGTTTCATGCGAGCGTTTGGACTTCAGGACTCGCTGACGAATACGGTCAGTGTATATGCCACGATAGGTGATGCTCCGGATTTTATTCGGACGACTGATATGGTCTTCGATATGACGCAATTTCTGCTCGATAATTTAAAGATCGGCGGAGTCTCGATCAGCGAGAAGATCTCCACATTTAAACAGAAAATAACAGATGCTTTTTCAAGCTTAGGTTTATCCTGGGGGAATTGATTATGAAATTTGTAGAAAAGACGAGGGGTGCAGTTTCTATTTTCTTGATAATGATCATGTTGCCGATGTTCGTTCTTGCAGGTGGCGCTGTGGACGGCAGCAGGATTCACTCGGCAAAAGTTGCCATCACCGGTGCCGGGGATCTGGCAATGAATGCGGCTTTGGCAGATTACGAAACAGTCCTGAAGGACGTTTACGGTTTGTTTGCCATGTCTAAAACCGTGGACGAATTGGAGGAGAACGTTTCGCGCTATTTTAAGAATACGTTGGAAAATACCGGCGTTCTGGGCGGTGAAACAACCTACTCACAGGCCTGGATCGATAGCATCGTTTCCAGCGCTTTTGCGGACGGTGATGCTCCCACTTCGTCACAAAATGTTTTAAAGGCTACTGTGGATAGTTTCGGCCTTATTTCCATGAATAACTCGATGCTGGGGAACCCGGATGTTCTGGAGCGCCAGATCGTTGAATATATGAAGATCCGAGGCCCGGTAAGCCTCGGCAAGGGCTTGCTGACCAAATTAGGGTGCTTGGGAGAAACATCGAAGCAGACGGATGCGATAAAAGCGAAGGTTGAATATGAGAAGGATTTGAGTTCCTTGCAGGAAGCGTGTGAAACGGCATATAATGCGATCACTTCCTATAAGACCGAGCTTTCCCAGTCCAAGTACAATGTCGATACTGATACCTACATGAATAACTACAAAAGCGCTTTCAGCACTACTAAGGATAAGTTGAAAGAAATGACAGGATTTATCTTAGGTATTCAGTCGCCTAATACTTTAGGAGATGAGGGCCTCATTCCTGTAGAAGAAGTCTTATATAGAGCTCATCTATTCAAAACTAATTATGACCTTAAGACCTATCGAGGTATAGACCAGGGATATTGGCATACAAAAAAACCTTCTAATTATGCTGATTTGAGATCCGACATAAATGGGATATTGACCTCAAACTACAATGATGAGACAATGATAGCGGCTATGGATTGGATAGCCAAAAAGTACTATACGGATTGTGAAAAACAAGTTAATGAAATGTCGGGTACATATGCATATAAACCTGATGATAATGCTTCGCTTAAAACTTTTATTGACTATCTTGCCAATTATGTCAAAAAAGATGGAACGAAGATGGTTTTGGGTAACTTTTTATGTACTGAGTACATATACTTGTATGATCAAATTTCTGAAGACTTAAGAACCTCTGAAAAGATAAAAGTAACAAATTCCTATGGCAGCGAAATGGAACAGACTTTGGAGTGGTATTATAACAGATTCCAGATGGACGTTACGTGGTGCTACATGGAATATGAGAAAAATGCCGGGTATAATGTTCCGAACCAAATGACAACAAGAGTCAAAAATGCTGGTAAGGCAGCAAGTGATGCGATATATCCGTACTATAAACATCTTAATGAGATGATTACAGCTTTGGAAGATTCTGTTGAAGCTTTGCAAGCAGTTATCGACAAGGCAGCTGAACTGGATGTTTTGCGCCAAGATTGGGGCAATAAGGTTGGACAGTTGAGCGATAGCGAAATAAAGAGCGGGATGAATTCGGATTATAAGAATTCAGCTCGTGATGTAAACGAGGCTGCTGTTAATGAACTGAAAGAAAAACTGGAGCAGAACAAAAACCATTTAACCAAAATCAAGGAAAAACTTGAGACAATAAAATATTATGACTACTTAATCTGTGCTGATTCAACGAACGTAAATTACTGGTCGACCTTTGTACGTAAGGTGGATAAACATCTCCCGTCTGGTTTTTTGGATGAGGCATATGATAAAATTCAGGAAATATCAGATTCGTGCATAACGGATCACTTTGAACCTTCCGATGATACGATCACATTTGATGCAAATGCGACAGAATTGACCACGATCGACAGTACGCTTGAGTTCTATAAGTACCTGCAGAATACGTGTACACATGGCGATGTAGATGAAGCACAACAGACGGAGGCGGAAGGAAACAGAGACCAGATGGTGGAAAGGAGCAATCAGGAGCCAGAGGTTTCAAATGATTATCCGTCTGGAGACATAGTGTCTGGTGGATTGACTCCGGAGATTCGAGAGGCTATTCGTTCAATAGCAAGTGGCGTTGATGCGGGAGGCGGTAATACATTTGATAAAGAAGAGTCCCCTTCCTCGGATAAAAACGAGATGGCTGATACTGCTACGAAAAACCTTGATTCAGTCGGCTCGTTGCTTTCTTCGCTTGGAAATATAGCAGAATATGCCCGGGATTACGTATATTTGGAAGAATATATGACCGAAATGTTCAGTTGCGGAACGACTGGAATGAAGAATGCGAGCACCCTGTCGCTTAGCGGTGACGATATGTCTCAGAATCCTCGTTACGGAAGTGAAGTAGAATATCTTCTGTATGGCCTTGATACATCCGATGGTAACCTTCTGGCAGCCAGAGGAGTCATTTTGGGTATTCGTTTCGCTTTGAACTGTATCTTTGCATTGACGAACAGCTATACCCGTACCCCGGCGTTAACAGCTGCGACAGCTATCGCGGGCTGGACCGGATTTGGTGTTCCTCTTGTTCAGACCGTTATTCTGATCGCTTGGGCGTTAGCAGAATCTATTGTTGATGTTGTATACCTCTGCCAGGGCGAAGAAGTTGTAGTCTATAAAACATCATCGACGTGGTTTTTAGGAATTAACGGAGTAGAGAGAGTATTTCAGGATATTGCCGCGGAAGCAGTTGGTTACGCGTTTGATTGGGTTCAAAACATGGCGATGGACCAGATCGATCAGTTGGAGGGAAAGGTTGAAGAGTATATCACCAATACCGTTGATGGTGTAAAAGAGAGTGTAGAAGGCGCGATCGTAACCACTTTGGAAGGATTGATCGTCCAGGTGGTGGGTGAGACGAACTACAATCTGACGGAAGCGGATATCGGTCAACGACTGGATACCGCTTTGGCTGACGCCAGAAGCGCTGTCGCTCAGGACGGTTCGGCAGCTGCTCTTGCTCTGGATGCAGCGTTTGATTATTTGCAGACCGGTACGCTTGTAGATGACAATGGCGCGACTGTTTCTGCTAGAGACTTCTTAGCCGGTAAACTTTACGAGTACTATACATCGGCTAAGGAAGGCGTTATGGCACAGATCTCTTCGTCGGTAGATGCGGTGATGTCTAAGATCAGCGGTGCGCTGACCGAAAAGATCAATGGCGCGATCTCAAGCTTTGGTGAAGAACTTAAAGGTAAGGTAAGTGATATCATCAGTGAAGGCGGAGATATGGTGAAAGAAAAGGTAAGCGGCGCGATCGGTGAATATATGAGTGGTATGAGTGGCATCGATATGCCGACAGCTGAGACTCCCGGCGCGAGCGGAAAAACCTCTCTGGCAGCATCCTTTACTTTGTCGTACAAAGAATATCTGAAGACTTTTATGATGCTTGGCTTGATTGCCAATAAGGATGGTATTCTGATGCGTTGCGCGGATCTGATCCAGCTGAATGTATCTAGCAGACCCGGCGCGGATGGCTTTAATATCACCGAGGCTTTGACTATGATCGGTATCGACGCGAGCGTTAAGGTTAAAACGTCATTTTTGGATGTTCCGGTTTCGACAGGAGTGGACTCCAATGGTAATTCAACCTATGGGCTGGATTTCACCAAACTTGGTACAGGAGAAAGGATCATTCACTACAAAGGAATTATGGGATATTGATGGAGGAGTCTCGGATTTCCGACAAATCAATAAGGGGCATGTATGAAGTTTAGAAGAGAAAATGGTGTTATATCGATTGAAACAACAGTATGTCTTTCGCTGTTCCTGTTTGCATTTATGTCGATCATTTCGTTGGCAAAGATAGCAAAGGTCGAGAGTATGACACAGTATGCGATCGACCAGGTCGCGAAAGAAATGAGTAAGTATTACTATATTGCCAGTAAAGTCGGACTGGCGTCAAGTAACAACATGAGCGCGGATAACCTGGATCAGACCGTATCGTCAATCTTCGATTTTGCGGATTTGGCGAACAGTGCGGCGCAGGATTACGGAAATAATTCGAACCCGGATGATGTTCAGGGTTATGTGAACCTTATGCAGTCTGCGGGAGACGATGTGGAACAAGCCATATCGATCGCGAAACAGTTCGGCGAGTCATTCAAAAGTATCTTGAGTGATCCTAAGGGCTTGATCACAACGCTGGGTAAAATGTTTATTCAGGAGGCAGGGCATCAGGCCATGTCCCGTTTGATCGCACAGCCGGTATCGCGTGCGCTGTTTCCCAAATACATCGCCGGGAACATCGGAGATCCGGACGAGACCGCGGACGCCATACTGAAGAAACTGGGAGTGGTTGACGGACTCGATGGTGTCAATTTCGGCTGTTCCACATTCCTGGATGATGGTGAGACGATCAATGTCGTTGTGGTTTATGTAGTAAAAGTTGAGACCTTTGGTCTGTTTGAGAAAAAACTTTTGATCAAGCAGACGGCCAGCACCGCGGCTTGGCTTTGTGATCATGGAGAGTCCAGTGCGAGCGCCGGTCCCGGATTTGAAATGGCCGGTTTGAATACGAAGACGGTTTCCTATGCATATGATGATAAAAGGTATGCATGGATGCCTGCGTTAAAGCGCGAACCTTTGTATGTAAGCATGTAAAAGGAGGAAGATATGCTTCAGTTGATCATATATTTAGCATATTCGGCGGTTCTGCTGGTAGCCTCCTTTATGTATCTCGCATATCGCTATCCGGCGAAAGTTGAAGAGAAAGAAGAAGAAGAGAATAAAGAAGAAGAGAAAAAGGAAGAAGAGAAAAAAGAGTCGTTTTGGAAGAAAAACATCAAGGTGCTGATCGCAACGGTCGTTGCACTGGCAGCCCTGCTTGTCATCACTGCTCCGTATGTGTATAAAAATGATTTTGATCATTTGATGACTCCAATGCGTTGGGTGACGATCTACTGGGGAACGTTTTTGTGCGCTGTCGTAGATATCCGCGAGAAAAAAATACCGAATAAGATCGTGGCAGCACTCTTTCTGATCCTTTTGGTGTTCATCATTATCAATCTGTTCCAGGATTTCAGTATGTGGAAGTCCATTCTCGGAGTTACCGCGCTGGGAGCCCTGATCGGCGGCGGCATTATGTTTGTGGCCATGGTCATTTCACGAAAAGGCGTTGGCATGGGAGATGTCAAGATGTACCTGGCGATCGGAGCGTATGTTGGCAGTCGTGAGATCATCAACACCATGTTTTTTGCAATTTTTTCGGCGGCCATAGCCGGAGCGGTCTTGTTGCTGACCCGGAAAGCATCCTTAAAGGATTCGGTGCCGATGGCTCCGTTTGCCTTCTTTGGAGTTGCTGCGGTATTTTTGTTACGCGTAAGGGGGTTAATGTAGTCCATGAGTAAAAGTAATGCATATCTCGTGCTATGTGCGATGGTCATTTGCGTTGGACTCAGTTGGTTCCTGGCGTTTAAAGGCGAAAATGACAGCACGGCCGAGTATAGAAAATACATGGAAAAAGCGGCCATTTTAGAAGAGCAGGGTATTTATGTAGATGCTTTGCAATTTTATGATAAGGCGCTTGAACTTTCACCGAACGACTATTCCCTGACCGTTAAAGTGGCAGATATGTATCTGAACTTGAAGAAAACGGAAGAATTCGTAAAAAGATGTAATAAAGCGATCAAGATGGAACCTCTGAAAGAGGAGGCCTACATTCATTTGATCGATTATTACGTGTCCAGAGATATGATAAGCGAGATGGGCGGCGTTCTGAAAGCACTGCCTGAATCACTTAGGGATCAGGAACCCTTTGCCGGTTATCTGGCTGATTTTAAAACGCGCTACTACGATGTATTGCTTTTGGCAGAAGAGGTCGGTGATTGGTATTATTTCGGCGATCAAGGCTATCTGAAGATCGTTTCCAAGGGAAAGGTCGGCCTGGTCGACAGCAAAGCGAAACGTAAGATCCAGGCGCGCTATGATGATCTGGGCGTATATGATCCGAACGAAAAAGTGCTTCCGGTAAAACTGGACGGCGAGTATTACTTCGGAAACAGCAAATGTGAAAAAAAGATTCCGGTATACTTCAAGTATAATGAACTTCGCGGGTTTGGCTCCGGATGGGCACCGGCGAAAAAGGGCAATAGATTTGTGTATATTAACCGGGATTATGAAGAACACGGGGAAGAGTTTCAAGATGCAAGTTGCTTTTTCCGGAATGTTGCGGCTGTAAAGAAAGACGGAAAATGGGCGTTGATCGATCCGGATTTCAACCAGATCACGGATTACATCTACGATGAGGTCGTGATGGACTCGAATTATTATTGCTCTTTGTTTCCTTCTATCATTGTAAAAGAAGGCGGCAAATATTATCTGGTCGATCTGACCGGCAAACGTCTGACGCAGACCGGCTATGATGAGATCGCTCTTCCGGCGTCTTCGGACGAATATGTAGCTGTGAGGGAAAACGATCTTTGGGGCTTCATAGATCCCAAGAATAACTACGAGATCGCTATCCGTCCTCTGTACAAGGAGGCAAAATCGTTTGCATTGGGATTTGCACCGGTGTATAATGGAGAAAAGTGGGGCTATATCAACACGGATTGCGAAGTAGTTATCCCGTATTCCTTTGATGATGCCAAAGTGTTCTCGAGATATGGAAGCGCAGCGGTGAAAAAACGCACCGAGTGGAATTTGATTCGGTTATATAGCAGCAATTAAGTTTTTTGAAGGAGATTCATTATGATATTCAGACTGGAAAATCAAGAGTTAAACAGCTATCTTGTGTGTGAGATAGAAGCACATGATCAGATCGATCCCGTCAGCATGCAGATGTTGACGAATAATAGCAAGATCCCGGGCTTGGCGCCGCTTCTGTTTACTCAGATGGACGACAAAAAGTACGTAAAATACAACATTTCAACGCAGATCACGGCGGAGATGTATTTACAGGGAGTCGTTACTCGTAAGAAGTTGTTGAATCTCCTGAACGGGATCGTGACAGGAATGACTTCGGTAGACGGATACATGATCGATCTGGGCGCTGTCATCTTGGATTCCAGATATATCTTTGTTGATAACAAGACCGGTGAAACGCACCTGATCTGCCTGCCTTTTGTTTGCCGTTCCTTTGAGAGTGACGACTTTCAAAAGTTTTTGCGTGACATGATCTCGATGCTTCAGTTTGATACGGACGAGAACTGTGATTATGTGGCAAAATTGCTGACCCATCTGAACGCTTCGGATCAGATCTCTCTCAGCGATTTCAAGAACTTCATCAATATCCTTTCCAACGAGACAGCCGCGGCTCCTGCAAAGGCGGTTGCCAGAAAAGAAGCGCCCTCTGCAAAAGTCTCCGGTACCGGAGTGATCGTTGGGGTTCCCCCTGTTCCGCAGCCGCAGGCGGCTTCGAGAGCTCAGACGAGTGCTGCTGCTCCTTCGCGTGAAGTACCGGCTTCAAAGTCAGCACCCGCATCGGCTCAGAGTGTTGCTCCTCAGGCAGTGTCTTCCGACCCTGCGGAGAAAAAGATCAGCCTGTTTTATGTAATGATGCATTACAGTAAAGAAAACATGGCGAAATACAAAGCGCAGAAGAATGATCCTGCGTTCCAGAAACAACCGAAAGAAAAGAAGGTTAAGGAAAAGAAGAAAGGGAACATGAAGAAGAACTCCACGGAGTTGTTTGACATTCCCGGCGTAGATCGTGTAGATACTATCACGGTCGTTCCGAATGAATTGGCAGATCCGGCACCGAAAGCCGACAAGGTTGCAGCTTCGTCTGTATCCGGTTCCGGCAGCGTTTCCACCCCTTCCGTTAAAACATACGAAACATCGCAGGCAAAACAGCCGGCTGCTTCTGCGTCCTCCGCGAATTTCGGTGAGACGACCGTATTAGGAGCTTTTAATGCCGGCGAAACGACCGTGCTTTCCGGCGGATATGGCACTGCAGCGAAGGCCTGCGTTTTGATCCGCAGGAAGACCCGAGAGCGTGTAGTGATCAATAAACCCTCCTTCCGTATTGGAAAAGAGAGAAGCTGTGTGGATCTGTTTATCGGGGATAATGCCGCTATCAGCCGCAGTCATGCCACGATAAACCAGAAACAGGGTGATTTCTATTTAGCGGATACAAATTCGACAAATCACACGTACCTGAACGGCCGCATGCTGATCAGCAGTGATGAGGTCAAACTGGCTTCCGGAGATTTGATCTCCTTTGCAGATGATGAATTTGATGTAGAGATCACCGGCTAAACATCCATATACGCATAAAGGATAATGGTGCATAAATGAATTATTTAGTCTCTGCGCTTACGGATATAGGATTAACCAAAGACACAAATCAAGACGCATATAGTATCAGGGCATATAAATCATCGATCGGATCGGTGGTTTTTGCCATTTTATGCGATGGAATGGGCGGCCTGTCCAGAGGCGAGGTGGCCAGTGCTACCGTCGTGGCTGCGTTCAACCGATGGGCGGACGAGGAATTGACCGGACTGATCAAAAAAGGCCTGCCGGAAAATTCGATTCGAAATGACTGGACCCGACTGGTCACAGAGTATAATCGTAAGATCATGACCTACGGGTCGCAGTGCGGAGTGAGCCTGGGGACCACATTGACGGCAATCCTGTTGACGGACCAAAAGTATTATATTGTCAATGTCGGAGATACGAGAGCTTACGAGATCGCCGGCGACCTGGTCGTTCTGACGAAGGACCAGACGTTGGTGGCGAGGGAAGTTGAATTGGGACGCCTGACGCCGGAACAGGCGGAGACGGATCCCAGAAGAAGTGTGCTCCTACAGTGCATCGGGGCCTCGGAAACGGTCGTTCCGGAGTTCGTTTTCGGAGAGGCGAAGCAAAATGCCGTGTATATGTTGTGCAGTGACGGTTTCCGCCACGAGGTCACAGAAGATGAGATATACGAGAAACTAAGTCCGTATTCGGTGAATGACGTAGAGCAGCTACGTCAAAACATGCAGGTTTTGATAGATTGGAACAAAGAAAGACAGGAACGAGATAATATTACCGTCGTTTCCATAAAAACGTTTTAAGTGGTTTAGGTACAGTTATGTTGGCAATAGGTTCGATCGTAGACGGAAAATATAAGATACTCAGCGAGATCGGTCATGGCGGAATGAGTGTCGTATATATGGCTATTAACGAAAAAGCCAACAAGACCTGGGCCATTAAAGAAGTCCGTAAGGACCCGTCGGTCGACATGGATTTTGTCACGACGGGTCTCATGAATGAGATCAATACACTCAAAAAACTGAAACATCCGTATTTGCCCAGCATAGTGGATGTTATCGATGATGAAGACAGTTATCTGATCGTAATGGATTATATTGAAGGCCGTTCCCTGGATAAGATCATTGAAGAGACCGGGGCACAGCCGGAGGAATATGTGGTCAAGTGGGCTAAGCAGCTTTGCGACGTATTCGGATATCTTCATTCCAGAAATCCTGCGATCATTTATAGAGATTTAAAACCGGCGAACATCATGCTTCGACCGGATGGAAATATTACGGTGATCGACTTCGGAACCGTAAAAAACTATGAGACGAATGCCGGAGAGACGACCAACATCGGTACGAAGGGTTATGCAGCCCCGGAACAGTACATGGGCACGAGCCTAGGCAGAACGGATGCCAGAACGGATATTTATTCTTTGGGCGTGACATTGTACTATTTGTTGACCAATGTGGATCCGACCCGTAATGTGCTTAACAATGTTCTCTCCATTCGTGAAAAAAACCCGGCGCTGTCCCGGGGACTGGATTCGATCATTCGGAAGTGTACAAATTACCTTCCGGAACAGCGCTATCAGAGTTGCGCAGAATTGCAATATGATCTTGAGAACTATCAGCGGATCGAACCGTTGTATCGGAAACGCCAAAAACGTAAATTGGTGCTGTTTTCGATCACGATGGGTCTTTCCCTGTTGCTTTTGATCGCCGGGTTTGTATTCAGGGGTATGGCCGGAAATAAGGCAGAAGAGAACTACCTCCGTAAAATCCGCGAGGCTGAAAAAAGTTCACAGTATGAAGATAAGATCGAACTGTATCGTGACAGCATTGAGATAGCCAATATGTCGGGGCGTATAGATGCCTATTTGGGGCTGATCCAGACGTTTAAAGATAACGATGCGGTATTTTCCGTTGAGGAATCAAAACTGCTGGAGAAACTCGTAAAAAGCAACATGCGGACGTTAACGGAAAACCGGGAAGATTACACAAAACTCTGTTTTGAGATCGGAAAACTGTATTGGTATTATTATGACGACGGAACCTCAAATCAGATCACCCGGTCCAAATTCTCGATCGAGTGGTTTCAGGATGTGATCGATTATGCCGCAGAGAACTACGAAAACAGAGTGATGGCAGAGGTCTACTTAAACATCGGCCTATTTTATCGTGATATTACGATGAACATCAGGGAAGGCAGTGACAAAGGCTCTTATTTGCCTCTGTTTTCCAATCTGTCGGATTTGATCAATACCGTTGCAGTAGATGAGAATGAAAGTGAGATCGTTCGTCTGGAGCTTTTAGAGTTGGGCAGAGCTGCATTGCATCAGTATGTGCCGAAGTTTAAGGTCGACGGCGTGACGAAAGAACAGATCCTGGAATTGTATAATGTGATCAATGAAACCGTTACGTCTATTGATACATCGGCAGACATTACAGCGGAAAAACGTCAGAATACGTTGCAGTTTATGCCGGATACACTGGATAGGATCAATATTGAATACGATACCTGAAAATAGAGGAAATGGCAATGTCGGTAGAATTGATGGAAATAATATCGCTGATCTTGTTTATCCTTTCGGGAGTTGTTTTTGCAGTTGGAGTCGTTTTGTTTTTTGTACTTAAGATCCCGTTGGTTTACGGTGAGTTGAGCGGCCAGTATGCAAAGAAAGCAATCCTCGAATATACCCTCAAAAATGCAGAGGAGAATGAGAAGACGACTTCGGGACGACTTCCCAAAACAAGATCGACGATCACAGGAAAAATGACGAATGGGGGTAGGATCGTGCCGCGTTCCGATGGGTACGACGCAGGGATCCGAACCCAGAAACTGAAAGAATACATTCATCCGGCGCACGCTGAGGCAACCGCTGTTCTCAACCGCGGGTTCTCGACGGAAACGGAGGTTTTGAAAGAAACACCATATTCGGCTGTATCCAATACTCCGTCCGAATCGACATCCGTTTTACCGGCTTCCACGAAACGCGGTTCGAACACTGCGGAACTGTATCCGGTGGAATTGATCTATGAAGATATATTTATGGTAAGTCAAGAGATCATAGAATGATCCTGTAACTCTTTCAAATACTATTGAAGATAGGGGATAAGAATAATGAAGATCAAACGAATTGCAGCATTTATATTAGCTTTAGCCGTTTTGTTGGTATCGCTTCCGAATGTGAGGGGTTACTGGTATGCAGATGAGGTGGAAGATAATAAAGGTGTGACGGATGAAAAAGAGCCGCCTGTTGGTGAGGGCGTTTCAACCTTAAAATTCCTGTTGAAGAGGATGGCTCCTCCTGCCGCGCTTTCGGAAGGACAGCAGAATCCTGTGATAGTGGATAATGCTACAGTATGCTATTACTTCACGGAAAACTCTTCCGATTCGGCGGAGAGTATCGTTTTCGCAGATGAAACGGTCTCGAACGATAAGGGAGAGATAGAGATCGATGTCAGTACCTTTGAGCCTAAAATGTATTCCCTGTGTATCCGTGCCGGAAAAAAGACCACGGAGGGCTTTTGGGTCTATGGCAAGAAGCTGGACGTTGATCTTGCCGGGGATAATGTTGATACGCAGACCATCGAATTGGCATACGATCTGTCGACTACATTCACGGTTACCGGGGGCAATGTTGAATATGATTCCAACGGAAATCAGGTTTCCGTCGCTTTTGATGCATCAAAGGCTCCCAATTATTCTTTGCTCTACAGTACGGACAGTACGAACTGGAGTGATACCAATCCTTCTTTCGGACCGGGAACCACTTCTACTGTCTATGTCAAAGCTGTACGCGACCAGTACCCTACGATCATCAAGCAGGCAGAGATCAGTGTCGGTAAGCAGGATCACTGGGTCCTGGACACAACAGGTTTCGGGTACTCTGCTACAAGTGATCAGGAGGTAATTTCCTACAAACCGGTCATCTACGATGTTTTTGACGGTAGCGAAAACCAAACGAGAGAGAATCCCGTAGCCGCTGCAGTACAAGCGGCGCTCGACGCAGGAGCTACCGTTACCTATTCATCGAGTGGTGAAGTAGTTGCCGTTAATGAAGAGACCGGTGCATTGACGCTCCTGAAAGAAGGCACAGAGAAGATAACGGTCACCATTTCAGCGACCTCAGAATATAACGGCATTGTATTTGATTATACGGTGGATACACGGTTTGTGGGATTTGCAGAGGATTATGTGATCGTGCCTGTAGATAAGTGGAAAAACACGGAGTTCGATCATCTTTCGTTTTTGAAATCGACCGATGGCGATGTTTTATATTCGGTAGAAGCAGCTGAGGGTAGTCCGGCGGATGGCTGTCAGATCGATCCTTCATCCGGAAAACTTACCGTGAAGGCGATCGGCCGTTATGATGTTACGGCGATCTATAACGGACAGACATATACATGTGAAGTATTGGCGCTGAAGTTCCGGTATTACATCGATGAAAAGGGCGAATCCAATAGAGTACAATTATATGTTGATAATGAGTCGAACCCGATCAACTTGTACTATGGTCTCAAGTCTATGCAGTTCTCAATACCGGATAGCGCTAATTATATTTCAAATGTGGAATATGAGATCGTCGGTGGAACAGATATAGTTGAAGAGAGTGATCCATTAAACGCTCCGGGTAAATTTGTTTTCAAGGACAATGGTTTGGGCTCCTTCCAGATCATAATAAAGTTTACGGATACGAAATATCCGGACAGTCAGCAGACGGTTACTTCATGGTTTACAATGCAGGCTAAGCCCTATGAAGGTAAGATTAGTTATTTTGGAGTTACTTCAGATGAAACATGGAAAACGAACGGGCTTAGAATAACTGCAGAAAATACAAATACCCATAAAATCGCGTATGACAATGCATTGAATACGACATTTGATGATTCGATATCCTATAAGCCGGATGAGGATCTGGGGAAGACTGTATACGTAAAGTGGTCCGACAATGATCAGACCTACATTTCTGCTGAGGTCGCATTAGATACAATAGCGCCGAGTGTGAAAGAAACCTATCAGCCGGATTTGAATATGAGCCCTATTATTGTCACTTTTGATGGTTACAGTGGGGTATATGTTATAGACAGTCCTGCCGGATATGGAAATAAGGGCGATGCATATGGTTTCGCGTTTTCCCCTACCGATAAGGGTGGAAGTGGATTTGCATATGCAAAAGTGATCTATACAAATGTGATCACGCAAGAACCGAATGCGGTTATCTGCCAGAAGTTTTCCGACAACGTATACCTTGGAGTCGTTTATGCATCATTTGACTGTCCGATTGAGATAGAGCTTTATGATTACGCCGGGAACATGTATTCCATGAAATCCTTGGAAAAATATACTCATATAGATTATTCGGCTCCGGAGGTTGACACTAATACGGATATA
The DNA here is from genome assembly GCA_017615545.1 of Lachnospiraceae bacterium. Classification (GTDB taxonomy): domain Bacteria; phylum Bacillota; class Clostridia; order Lachnospirales; family Lachnospiraceae; genus UBA1201. The sequence goes on along the minus strand of JAFZZY010000028.1, from coordinate 6,420 downwards.
AGACTCAGTAAGGGAAGTTTTTATTCCTGGGATCATAAAAAATACTATGAAGCCGGTACTCGACTGTTGCTGTCAGCGAAGGATGAACAGTCTGGAGTAATAGGGATGAAGTACTGGTTGGGCGTAGCAGGCGAAGATCCCACTGAGGATGGCTGGATCGAAGTCAAGCCAGAAAGCCTTGTAAAGGACTCGAATACCTTGGGACGTGTGACGGCGACCATAAATGTGGATGGTCAGAACTTTTCAAAAGTTGGGGTGCGCGTATATAACTATTTCGGATATTATCAGAATTATTACAGCGTATATGATCACATCAAATATGTTGCTACCGCGGGCGAAATTGATAATCTCTCCTTAGCTTTTGAGGATGAAAGTACATTAAATTATTGTGATGAGATGACGCTGGTGCTGACAGGAGATAACCTGGGTGAGATCAGTAAATATAATTTTGAGCCTGAGGTTGAAGAGTGGGAGGTCACGGAAAAAACCACAGGAACTACGATAACAAAGATATACATTACGATCAAGGAAAACCTCGCAGGACCGGTGAAGATCTCTGTTACGGGTCACGAAAAAACGATCACGTTGGAGGTTGACAAAAAGTTTGTGATCGAAACCAAAGATGGTGAAGGCTCGGTTGATATTGAAAACATTACTGAGCCCATTGTGAAAACGGATGATATCGTGTATTTCAACGATGAGGCGAAACTCCGGATTTACGGAGCGTGTCCGTTTTCCGGTATTGCTGAATTGAAATATCAGTTAAACGATGGAAAATATGAAGTAATTCCGGCTAGCGACATTGCAGTATCTCCCGATGGTTTGAAGTACGAGGTCGAGATTGATCTTCCCCAAAACACGGAATGCAAGGTTCACGTCGTAATGACGAGTGTATGCGGTCATACAGTTGAGACGACAACCGGAACCATGATCACGGACAGCGTTGCTCCGGAGATCAAGGTAAATTTCGATAACAATAATGACAGCATGCCGAATTGTTTTTCGGATGATCGTAAGATGACCATTAAGGTTTCGGAGCAGAATTTCCATGCAGATCGTATGGCACTTCAGATCCGTTCGAAGGATGACGATATCAATGTTTTGTTTGAGGGTTCCGACTTCCGTGTGGAGAAGGATAAAGACGGAAACACGTGGTATGCGGTCGATTACCTTTTTGATGCGGAAAACAGTTATGATTGCACCATAACATGTTCGGATTATTCCGGAAATAACGCTGAACCGTACGTTGTCCCGACGTTTGTGATCGATAGGACTGCGCCGGTGATCAATGTACGTGTGAATGATGAAGATGCTACATATAATAATGGTCAGGCGAATATTGTGATCGAGATCACCGACCAGAATTTTACTTCGGATCGTTTCACCTACAAATTGGTTTCAGCGAGAGACGCGAAGGGCAATGATATTCAGGTTACACCTAAAGATGATACGGGAAATGAACTGGCTCCTTCTTTAGGGGATGTTTTCTGGTCATCGGATCTCGGAGACGGATCCACTGCTCCCGTGAATTCTTGCCACTTCAGCTATGATAAGGATGCTCAATATGTATTTGATATTGAGGTGATCGATAAGTCGGGAAATAAGACTACGTATCACAGAGAGTTCTTTATCGATACTACTGCACCCGCCGGTGCTGAACTGATATTGCCCAAAGAAGTACGCAAGGATAAGATCAACGGGATCGATTATCGGTTTTATGATGGGAAGATCGAACTCGGCATCCGGTCGAGCGACGTTTCCAGTGGTATTGCATCCATCAGTTATGAATGTTTGGATCAATTGAATAATACAGTGTTCCAGTCTGGACATTTTGATCTGGAAACTGCTTATAGCGCAACAGGAATAGCAAGAGAAGATGACGTGCTTTCGAATGAAACAGCACTCGTTTCCTTTGAGATCAACAAGGACTTCCGCGGACGTGTGAAGATCACTGTAATTGATCGATGCGGAAATGAATACGTGAAGACGGAAGATGTCGTTGTTGTTGTCGACACGGTGAAGCCGGTCATTGCAGTCGGATATGATAACAACAGCGTAAAGAACGGCAAGTATTACAGTGCCGATCGGACAGCGATCATCTCTCTGACAGAGGCAAACTATTTTGCAGAAGATAACGGAACGGAACCGAGGATCTTGAATATCAAGGTTTCGAAGACCGATTCGACCACAGGTAATAAATCCGATGAGTATCTGACTGCGCCGTTGACCGCGGTGGAAGATAAACCCGGATCCTATCAGTGTTCCTATCGTTTCAGCGAGGACGCTGCCTATACGCTCAGCATCACTTATGCGGATCGTTCCGGAAACAAGGCGGCAGATTATCAGTCACCGGAGTTTGTGATCGATAAGACAGCCCCGAAGCTTCATGTATCCTATAATAACAATGAAGCCAAAAATAACGATCAGTTCAAGGCAAAACGTAAGGCTACGATCGTGATCGAGGAAAACAATTTTGATCCTTTGAAGGTTGCAGTGGCGATCACATCCGGAGGAACCGCATTGCCCGAATATCAGGCATATTTGAATGATCCTTCCAACTGGACGCACACGCAGAATTCGTTTGTTGCCGAGATCATGTTCGAGAAAGAGGGGCATTACACCTTTGATATTTCTTGTAGAGATCTGGCAGAAAACGAGAATATCAACGTGGACTATGCGGACTCCGTAGCGCCTAATAAGTTCACGGTCGATACGACCGAACCGACCGGCATGACCATGAAGGTTGGCGATACCAGCATTTTGGGAAGTATGGATACGGTGGCGTTTGAGCGTTTCTATCAGTCTGCGATCACTGTAAAACTTTCGGCGAACTGCGATATCAGCGGTCTGCAGTCCTTGCAGTATCAAAAGGTCGACAGTGCGCTTGCATACTCTCCGGCGAACGCATGGACAGATTACAACGATGCCACAGGTATCGTGATCGCGCCGAGCGAAAAGTGCATTATCTATTTTAAGGCGGAAGACAGAGCGGGCAATGTTGCCATCGTTCGATCCGTCGGTATGGTCATCGATGATAAAGAACCGGTCGGCGAAGTGAATGCTCCTGAGATCGACATCGTTCCGGATGCTGCAAATGCAAGGGGATATCACAATTCGGATGTAAATGTTGCGCTGAAGGTTCTGGATCCCGCATATGTCGGCAGCGCTGCTTCCGGTCACGGATATTTCTCGGGACTTAAGAGCATCACATATCGTATTTATGCTTCCGATCTGGAAACGGTCGAGAGCGGAGTGTTGCTCGATCTGGAGAGCAAAAAAGTTGATGGTGCAGTATTTGATGCAGATGGTCTGATCAGCACATGGTCCGGCACGATCAAAGTCGACGCTTCCAAGTTTAACAGCAATAATGTTATCGTAGAGATCAATGCAGTGGATAATTCCGGCAACGTTCGAAATTCAAAGAACAAAGCGGATATCAAGATCGATATTACAAAGCCTGTGGCTTCGGTAAGCTACGATAATAATGTGGCTTATTATGGCCAATATTTCAACGCGAACCGTGTAGCAACGATCGTTGTGACCGAGCGTAATTTCGATCCTGCCCTGTTCAACCTGTCATTGACCAATACGGCAGGCGAGGTGCCTGCACTGAGTTCCTGGGAGCAGGTTGCCGGAACCGGTAACGGAGACAACAACAAGTGGATCGCAAAACTCGTCTTTACGAAAGACGGAGACTACACATTCGAGTTCTCGTTTGCGGATGCAGCTGACAATGCTGCCGCCAATATTTCGTTTGGTGACAGCGTTTGTCCGAATGCATTTACCATGGATCAGACGCGTCCGGTGATCACACTTGATTTCGATAACAAGGACGCTCAGCATGAGAACTATTATAATAAGGGCCGCAAGGCGACGATCACGGTTATTGAGCATAACTTCGATCCGAACCTGGTTACCGTCGCACAGTCGGCAGTATTGGACGAACAGGTAACGGCAGTTCCCGAACTGAGTGAGTGGACCTCGAAGGGGGATACACACACTGCAACACTCCAGTACTCGGATGACGCATATTATGTTTTGAGCGTGAACTCTCTGGATAAGGCAAACAATGCGGCAGAGAGCGAGGTTGGTCAAGCGTTTTATGTTGATAAGGAAGTTCCTCAGATCCGGATCACGGGAGTCGAAGATGGTGGCGCTTATAACGGCAATGTTCAGCCGTCGATCGAGTGTGAGGATGTGAATTTTGATCCTCAGAATGTTCAGATCGTGATCGAGCGTTCGCTTAAGACGGACGTTTCGATGGTCGCAAATTCGGAAGAGATCCGTCACGGCCTCAAGACGACATATGAGAATGTACAGTCGACCGAGGAAAATGATGATATCTACTCGTTGAAGGTGACTGTTACCGATATGGCAGGCAATCAGAGCGTTTCGGAAGTGAAATTCTCCATTAACCGCTTTGGTTCTACGTATTCGGTAGACGAGGCTCTTTCATCGATCCTGGGAACTTATATCTCAAATCCCTCTGATATCGTTTTGAAGGAGATCAACCCGGATGAGCTTTCCGATATCCGTGTGACTGTTTTCAAGAATAACGAGACGATCGTTTTAAAAGAAGATGAGGATTACACTGTAAGTGTCGGAACCGCAAAGGGCGACTGGAAGGAATATTCTTTCCTGATCAAAGGCAGCAATTTCCAGGATGACGGTGTTTATCGTGTCAGCTTGCATTCCCAGGATAAGGCCGGTAACGTTTCCGAGAATACTATGGAAACTAAGAATACGGCCATCAGCTTCGGCGTAGATAAAACGGTGCCGAGGGTCGTCGTTACTAATGTTGAGAACGGAAAGACCTATGCGTTGGATAACCTTCCGGTCGAAATGACAGTAAGCGATAACCTTCAGTTGGCAAGTGTTAAAGTTTTCCTGGATGGAGAGGATAATCTCCTTAAGGAGTGGAGCGAAGAAGAGATCCGCAATATGGAAAACGATCGCATGAACTTTGACTTTAATATTTCCGGTGAGTCGAAGCAGTCGCACAAATTGCTGGTGGTAGCTGTAGACTCCGCGGGCAATGAGCAGCGCGAAGAGATCACAGGCTTTTATGTTACGAAGGACTTGTTCGTTCGATTTGTGAATAATAAGCCTTTGCTTTACAGCTCGATCGCGATCTTGACCATGCTGCTGGCCGGTGGTATCGGATTAGCCATCTTCCTGAAAAATAAGAAAAAAAGGTATTGACATCCAAAAGGAAACGTTATATAATCCTTTAATGTGACGTCTTCTGTCGTGAGGTCATCGCGGTATACCATGCCCCGGAATACCTTGATGTTTCTGCAGAACTTCACATAAAGCACTATGATAGACAAAAACACGGGTTTTCCCGTGCCACCATAATGGAGGTTAACCAATGAAGAGTTTCATGGCCAGTCCGGCTACGATTGAAAGAAAATGGTATGTAGTTGATGCGGCCGGTTGTACACTGGGACGTTTGACATCCGGTGTTGCCGCTGTTTTAAGAGGTAAGAACAAGCCTATCTTTACACCTCATATTGATACAGGTGACTATGTGATCGTTATCAATGCTGATAAGATCAAGGTTACCGGTAAGAAACTGGATCAGAAGATCTATTACAGCCACTCCGATTATCCGGGTGGAATGAGAGAGACGACCTTAAGAGAGATGCTTGCTAAGAAGCCCGAGAAGGTTATCGAACTCGCTGTACACGGCATGCTTCCGAAGGGACCTTTGGGAAGAGCTATGATCAAGAAACTTCACGTAGTTGCCGGTGCTGAGCATCCTTACGCAGCACAGAAGCCTGAAGTTTTGACATTCTGATCGAGGTTGAAAGGAGAGTAAGAAGATGGCAGATAAGTTTTACGGCACAGGCAGAAGAAAGAAGAGCATTGCCCGTGTATATATTAAGCCCGGTACAGGTGTTGTAACGATCAACAAGCGTCCCATGGACGAATACTTCGGCCTTGAGACCTTGAAGGTGATCGTTCGCCAGCCCCTGGCAGCAACCGAAAACACTGAGAAGTTCGACGTACTTGTAAATGTACGCGGCGGCGGTTTCTCCGGCCAGGCCGGCGCGATCCGTCACGGCATCGCAAGAGCACTTTGCAAGGCAGACGCTGAATTCCGTCCCGTTCTTAAGAAGGCAGGTTTCCTGACCCGTGATCCTCGTATGAAGGAAAGAAAGAAGTACGGACTCAAGGCAGCTCGTCGTGCACCTCAGTTCTCGAAGAGATAATTATTTTGCAATCAATCGAAGCCTCCCCGTTCGCGGGGAGGCTTTTTGATTGCAATCTCACTATCGTGAGAAGCGGAGGCCTTCTCAGCGTAGCCTCGAAGGTCTCCGCTAAAAACGTGCCACTGGCACGTTTTCTTAACGCTACGACAGTTCTCGAAGAGATAATTATTTTGCAATCAATCGAAGCCTCCCCGTTCGCGGGGAG
>JAFZZY010000027.1 GCA_017615545.1 Lachnospiraceae bacterium | reverse complement strand
GAGAAGGGACGACGACGTTTGCTTATCGGGAAGGGCGACTATAGAATTCCCTCTCCGTCTTTCCTGCGTATCCGATTTAGTGTTTCCCTCGCCGCCGCGCCAATTTCTCGTTGTGTAAAGCTTAGCAGTTTTGGCGGTGAGTCGGACAACTCCGGCGTTCCGAGAATCGAGGTCAAACCTCCGATTACGAAGTGAAGGTCAAAACGATCTTCAAACGAAAGATCCTCCCAGTTTTTCCCGCTTCCTTCCAACCACGTCTTAATGACGGCATTACGGAAAATTCCTGTCAGGAATGCAGAGTCTCCTCTCGCGTATAAGCGTACCCTTTGCATCCTAACAGTGTTATTCTCTTTCAGGACAGGGGACAGGTCTTTTCCCTGCAACAGTGCCTGTACAAAAAACTGCGCGGAGACTTCTCCATGAGTGTTTTCCTCGAAAAAGCGGACAGCCATCTCATCGATATTTTGGAAATAATAATACAGCAGATTGTGGTTTACTCCGGCACGTTTGGCAAGAGAAGAAATGGTAATCTTTGAATACTCTTTTTCAGATAGCTCAGCCCAGTATGCTTCTGCAATGCGTTCGTAAGCGGTCAGTTCTCCTTCTTTAAGTTTTGGTCTCGCCATGTTTTCTGCCCCTTAATTAGAATGATTTCTTTGTTTTGACCATTTAACATTAATTAGAATGGTGTTATAATTATACCAAACTTGCAGAAATCGTCAAGGGAGGCTCGACTATGAAAAAAATCATCCGATACAATCTTGAAATCTTCACGGGGATCATGCTCCTGTTTTGCCTAATCACTATGCTCCTTTGGAAGGATATGTCCCTTGTTCGAAAGCTTGCAGCGGGCTTCATGTTGCTCTATGTGATGCATGAATGGGAAGAGGGAAGGTTTCCTGGCGGCTTTTACGATCTGTTTTTTGGACGTGTAGGCGCTGAAGTAAAGGGCGACCCGTACGAAATGCATGTTCCAGCAGCCGTCATGATCATCATCTTCACACTTCTTCCGTGGATTTTTAATCGAGTCTACTTGCTGATAGTGCCTCCCATTGGCTTGTCTCTCTTCGAAGGATTCATTCATACTTTCGGCATCAAGCTGATGAAGACAAATAAGCCTTACACTCCAGGTATGGTTACTGCATGGATGATGTTCGCCTTTGCGATCTATTCGATCAAGGTCCTGCCCCCGCTTGGCGCAAAAACCTGGCTTCTCGGTATTGTCTTGCTAATGGTTGAGTTTTTCAGTATGCAGAGGACCTTTATCCATTTGGCAGGCTACTCATATCGGGAGTTGATCCCACTGGCGAAGAAAAACGTTCTTGGAATCAAATAGCTAATTGCAACAAACCAATCAGAAGGAGTCGGGAAACCGGCTCCTTTTTTATACCAAGGGGGGCTGCCCATGGGCCTTTTTCGCGTCTACGTGGATGGCGCTCTTTTCTATCATCCGCACATGTCAAAGCTGGCGATCACGCAGGCTCAAATCCAAGAGGACGCGGAGAACATCGACAGCCTGACGCTGTCAGCACCACATAACCATCCGTATCTTTCCAGAGTTCGTCCGCTTGCATCGACCATTGTCTGCAAAAAAGGAAGCGCGGTCGTTTTCGAGGGCCGTGCGCTGGATAACGGTACGGATTTCTATAACACGCATACCTGGACCTGCGAGTCCTGCCTTGCGTATCTGAAAGACAGCGTCCAGCCGCCATACGACTACCGTGGCACCTTGCGTGGACTGCTGGAACTGTTCATAGATGAACACAATAACGCCGTGGAAGAACGGAAACAGTTCACGCTCGGCACAATTTCGGTCACGGATGGTAACGACTATGTCTCCTATAGCAGTTCGGAGTTTACCGTGACACTCGATGCGATCAGGGATAAGCTCATAAAAACGCACGGAGGGTTCCTTCGCGTCCGCTATGCGGGCAGTACCAAGTATCTGGACTATATCGCGGACTTCGATTCTCTCTCTCCGCAGACTGTGGAGTACGGCAAGAACCTGCTGGATGTAAAAATCAGCCGAGACCATACCGAGCGGGTCTCCGTCCTCCTCCCCTTGGGGGCGAAGATAAAGGACATCGATGCCGAGGGCAATGAGTACGAGACAGATGAACGAGTTCAGATCACATCCGTGAACGGCGGGAAAAACTACATTGTTGATGAAGATGCCGCGGCGGAGATCGGACTGATCTGGAAAACCGAAATCTGGGATGATGTGACCGTCCCCGGAAACCTGCTCACCAAGGCCAGAGTTCGGCTGCATGATCTCGTTCAGGGCGTCACCAGCATGGAACTGACTATCGTGGATGAATCAGATACCGGCGCGGACATCGGTGACATCCATGCCGGGATGTATGTCGAATGCAAATCCCCACCCCACGGTATCAATGGAAGATACCGCTGCGTAGGCCGCACCAGGGATTACCTCAACCCGGCCGGAAACACGATCACCATCGGGGCAAACGGAGTAAGCACTAACCTTGTCCTGACACCGGTCGTCTTTCTTGACCAGACTGGCATCGCG
>JAFZZY010000026.1 GCA_017615545.1 Lachnospiraceae bacterium | reverse complement strand
GTAAACCGGCAACTGATTTGGGGTCTTAGCTCAGCTGGGAGAGCATCTGCCTTACAAGCAGAGGGTCATAGGTTCGAGCCCTATAGGCCCCACTCGTACCGATCTTGCACCCGCATAACTTCGGTACACGCGTCCCACGGATTTTTCTCTGTGGCAGTCCTATGTAAGCCGGCGTGGCGGAATAGGCAGACGCACAGGACTTAAAATCCTGCGGGTAGCGATACCCGTACCGGTTCGATTCCGGTCGCCGGCATACCTCAATTTAATATGTGTGCGTAGCTCAGCTGGATAGAGCGTCTGACTACGGATCAGAAGGTCGGGAGTTCGAATCTTCTCGCACACGCTACTTTGAAAAGTCTTCAGCCTCGGCTGGAGGCTTTTTTGTTGCATAAGTAAGACGAAGGAAGCTTCGTGCGGTTTGCATTTTCCGAGGATTTCGGATATAATATAAGTTGGTGTGCTATGCCGAGGATCGGGGGAACCGGCGCGCACGGAGAACTTTGAGATCAGGAAGGTATAAGATGGATCGAAAACGAATCGCGATGATGGCAGGCCTCGGAGTGACAGCTGCACTCGTCCTGGCGTTGATCGCTGTAGTGATCTTGCGTGCGTTAGGCGTGATCTCCGTCCCCTTTGTGGATGCGGATGCGACGAAAGCAGCAGTCGAGACAACATTGAATCAAAGTGCAGGAAGCACGGAGGCCAATGCACCGACGGAAGCGACGGTGAGCTCGGCAGAAGAGACCACGGAGATCGCTAAGTCCGGTTTGACGGAGCCGTCGACCGAAGAAGAGACATCCACAGAGGATGCATCGACCGAGGATGAGACGGAAGACGAGACGACGGACGAAACAGAGGAAAGTACCGAGGAGACAGCGGAGGAAAGTACCGAGGAGACGAAGGAACCTCCGACCTACCGCTTTGTTGAACCGCTGTTACATTTGGAAGCAGGCGAGGAACAGATGAGTGGTCTGGTGTGCTCAGATCCGACGGCACCGCCGGTTCCGGTATATTGGAGCTCAGCAAATCCCGAGATCGCGGATATCATCGATGGTATGATCTACGCGAAATCCGAAGGCGTGACTACATTGACCGCGAAGTTAGAGGGGCAGGAGATCACGTGTCAGGTGCAGGTGCACGAGCCCACACTGCTTGTATATATCAACTATTCGTATCTGAATCTGCTGCCGGGTGAGAAGAAGCAGCTGGCCGTGGGCGTGGAGCCTGCGGATACCAAGCAGAACATCGCTCTCTCATGGCAGTCGAGCAACACGAAGGTGGCGACGGTCGACGGAAATGGCGTGGTCACCGCGAAGAAAGCCGGTACGGCGCGCATCGTCGGCCATGTCGGAAAGAAGTATGAAGTTTACTGTGATGTTGTGGTGGAAGCAAAACTGGAAAGCCTGACTTTCATTGACGGCAACATCACGATGCAGCCCGGACAGACGCGGTTCTTACCGGTTTCTGTCGTTCCGGTCGAAGCGGCCACGGGTAAGGCGATCGTTTGGCAGTCGTCCAAACCTGAGGTGGCGACGGTCGATCAGGGGGGCAATGTTTATGCGCTGTCCCCGGGTAATGCGACGATCTCGGTATTCGTCGGCGATGATTACACTGCCTGTGTAGTCATGGTCAAAGAACCTGCGACGCAGGCGCCCACACAGCCGCCGACCGAGGTACCGACCGAGCCGCCGACGCAACCGCCCACAGAGGCTCCGACAGAGCCGCCGACAGAAGAGTCACTGCCTGTGGAAACGGGCAATGGTGAGGAAAGTTCCGCGGATGTACCGACGGAGGAACCAACGTTAGAGCCGGTGACCGAACCTCCAACGGAGGCACCGACCAGCCCGCCGGAAGAGACATTGCCGCCGGAAACACCGGCTGAGTCCGATCCGGGAGAAACGTCGGAAGTAATAGAGACGGAGCCGGAAACCGATCCGATCCCGGAAGTTCCGCTGCCGCCTGCGCCGAAGGTAACTCTGGTGTTTGACGCCGGCCACGGCGGCAAGTTCGTCGGTTCGACATCGGGCGCGGGTCAATATATGCTCAGACCAGATGGATTTCAGTATGAGAAAGATCTGACACTTCTGGTTGCCTTGATGGCGAAAACCTATATCGAGGATCATTACGAGGGCGTGACCGTCGTGATGACTCGTACCACCGATACACAGTTATCAATGGATCAGGTGGAGGATCTGAAACTTCGCTGCGCGATCGCAAGTCAGGTCGGGGCGAATGCGATGATCAGTTTCCACTTTAATGCGGTCGCATCACACACCGCTTCCGGAGCCGTTGTGCTCTGCTCGCAGAAACCGACTGTGGCAGCCACGAGCGCGGGCATCGGCAACTGCGTTCTCGATGAACTCGAGAAACTCGGGATCGGCCGCCGCGGTGTTGCAACGAAGCTTTTGGGCGACACAGGCCTGGATTATTACGCGATCAACCGCCACTGCGCAGCCTACGATATTCCGGGTATCATTATCGAGAACTGTTTCTACGATAATCCTGCGGAGGTGCCGTTCTTCGACAGCGAGGCAGCGCTCATGAACCTGGCCATCGCGGACGTAAAAGGCATCGCGAAGTATTACGGACTGAGAGAAAAGTGAGTTAGACAAAACCACGGAAATATATAAACACATATAAGGAGTAAAAGGATCATGGATGAGAAAACAGTAAATACGGAGGCAATGGAGGAGAAATTGCCCTCCATGGATGATTTCAAAGAGGAGCTGGAGGCTTCTTTTAAGCGTGTGAAGAGCGGTGATATCATGAAGGCGACGATCGTTTCGGTCGACGAGATGGAGGGCGCAGTTGCGGACCTCAACTACTATGCACCGGGTAAGATCGCGGTCGATGAGTTCTCGGACGACCCGAAGTTCGCGATCATGGAGGAAGTACATCCCGGCGATGTTGTGGACGCGATCGTTCTGCGTCCGGACGACGGCGCGGGCAATATCGTGCTGTCCGTAAAGCAGGCAGGACAGGAACTGGCCTGGGATAAATTTGCCGCATATGAAAAAGAGAAGAAGACGCTCAGCGTGCAGATCAAGGAAGCAGTCAATGGCGGCGTGATCTGTTACCCGGAGGGCATCCGCGCATTCATCCCCGCGTCGAAACTCTCATTGACCTATGTAGAAGATCTGAAGACCTTCGTAGGTAAGAAGGTGGACGCGCGCGTGATCAACGTGGACGCGGAAAATAAGAAGCTCGTGCTGTCCTGCAAGGAGATCCTGGCAGAGCAGGCGCATAAGGAAAAAGAAGAGATGATCGAGCGCATCGCGGTCGGAAGCATCGTGAACGGAACCGTTGAGTCGCTGCAGAACTACGGCGCATTCGTCAACATCGGCGATGGCGTATCGGGCCTGCTGCATATCTCCCAGATCAGCAACAAGCGCCTGGCGCATCCGAAGGAAGCGCTGAAGGAAGGCCAGCAGATCCGCGTGAAGATCATCAAGGTCGAGAAGGGTAAGGTCAGCCTTTCCATGAAGGAAGCGGAGACCGTAATGGATAAAGATATGGACTCGCATGCACCTGTGGAGTATTCCGACAACGGAAGCGCAGTGACCAGCCTGGGTTCGCTGTTTAAGAATATCAAACTGGACTAAAAGAGGAACCGAAATGGAAGAGAAGATCCGACTGAAGATAACGCTGACGGAGAAGGATATCAAGGATTATGTTTACGGGCAGACCCTGAAGTCTGCGCGCGGCATCGCGTTTTTTGCGCTGGGCGTGATCGCGATCGTGATCCTGGTGCTGTCGTGGAGCGAGCAGGGCACGCTGGCGAAAGTATGCCTGATCGGCATCGCGGCGATCTACCTGGTCGTACAGCCTGTGCTGACCATCCTGAAGGCGAACACACTGACGAAGCGGCCGGAACTCTTCGTGCCCATCGACTACGAGATCGACGAGGAAGAGGTGGCTGTGACCCAGGGCGAGGAGCACATCGTGTACCGCTGGGAGGACGGCTTCCGCTTCGTTGTGAAGAAGAACCTCCTGCTCATGTATGTGAGCCGGATCAATGCGTACATTCTCCCGAAGGACCAGCTCGGCGAGGATTACCAGCGGTTGCTGACCATGGCGAAAAACCATGGCTGCCCCGTTCGTGCGTAAGAAGGGTGATCGGAAAATGAGTGAGAAAACATTACAGGATGCCGCGATGATCGGGTCAATGCAGTCCGGCGAGACGTGGACCTTTATATCGCACGGACCGTCCGAGACGGCGCAGATCGCGCAGGCCGCGGCGCAGCAGGCGCAGAGCGGCGACGTATTCTGCCTGGACGGTGACCTGGGCGCGGGTAAGACTTTTTTCGCGCAGGCATTCGGCGCGGCGCTCGGCATCGACGAGCCCATCGTCAGCCCGACATTTACCATCGTATCCGAATACGACGGCGGACGGCTGCCGATGTACCATTTTGATGTCTATCGCATCGACGAGATCGAGGAGATGGACGAGATCGGATTTGAGGAGTATGTTTACGGAACGGGCGTGACGCTGATCGAGTGGGCCGTACGGATCGAAGAGATCCTGCCGGAGCACCGGTTCGCGATCATGATCACACGTTCCAACCCGCAGAGCGATAGCGAACGGAGGATCGAGATATGCAGGTTTTAGGAATAGAGAGTTCGTCGCTGGTAGCATCTGTCGCCCTGCTGAAGGACGACGTGATCGTTGCGGAATATACGGTGAATTATAAGAAGACGCATTCGCAGACCCTGCTGCCGATGCTGGACGAGATCGTCCGGATGACGCAGACGGACCTGAAGGAGATCGACGTGATCGCTCTGTCGAACGGACCGGGCTCCTTTACCGGTCTTCGCATCGGCTCCGCGACCGCAAAGGGCCTGGGCCTGGCGCTCGAAAAACCGATCGTGGAGGTCGGCACGGTCGAGGCGACGGCTTACCAGTGCTTCGGTTACAACGGGCTGATCTGCCCCATCATGGATGCGCGACGCAGCCAGGTCTACACGGGACTGTACCGCTTCGACGCACAGGGGAATTTCACGGAAGTCTTCGGCCAATGTGCCCTCGGCGTCGAGGAACTGGTCGAAAAACTGAACACATATCCGGACCAGGTGTTGCTTTTGGGCGATGGTGTTCCGGTGTATAAAGAGCTGATCGAGCGACTGGCGCCCGGACGTTTCGTCTACGCGCCCGCATTTGCCGCGAGACAACGCGCAGCGGCGGTGGCGACGCTCGGTGCGGTGCGTTTCGCGCAGGGCTGCGCGATCCCTGCAGAGGCCTCCGCGCCCGACTACCTGCGCAAATCGCAGGCGGAGCGCGAGATGGAGGAGAAGGAGCAGCAGGCATGAAGGTGATCTATCGGTCGGCGACGGTGCGCGACGCCGAAGCGCTGGCGCTACTGGAGCAGGAGTGCTTCGGCGCGCATGCGTGGAGCGAAGACGCGCTCACCGAGTCGCTGCTCAAATATAACTATCGTTTTTTTGTCGCTGCTGAGGTGGACGACGACGGCGAGGAGACCGGGAACATCCCGGGCTACGTCGGCATGTACATCGTGGCGGCGGAGGGCAATATCACCAACGTGGCGGTGACGGGCCCGGCGCGCGGACAGGGTATCGGCCGCGGATTGCTGCAGGCGCTGTGCGACTACAGCAAGAAGACGGACTGCATTGCCCTCACACTGGAAGTACGAGTGTCCAACACATCGGCGCTGAATCTGTACCGCAGTTTCGGTTTCGAAAGCGCGGGCGTGCGGAAGAATTTTTACGAGGATCCGGTCGAAGACGCCGAGATCATGTGGCTGCATTTTGCAGTATGAGGTTAAGGAATGCTTGATGTTTGTTTGCTCGGAACGGGCGGCATGATGCCGCTGCCGTACCGCTATCTGACTTCTCTGATGCTTCGCTACAACGGAGTCCAGCTTCTGGTGGACTGCGGCGAGGCGACGCAGATCGCGATGAAAGAGGCGAAATGGAGCGCGAAGCCCATCGATGTGATGTGCATCACGCATTACCACGCCGACCACATCAGCGGTCTGCCCGGCATGCTTCTTACCATGGGCAATGCGGACCGGACGGAGCCGCTGACCATGATCGGGCCGAAGGGCTTAGAGCGTGTGGTGAATTCCCTGCGCGTGATCGCGCCGGAACTGCCGTTCCCGATCAAATTCATCGAACTGAATGAGAATATCGAGCAACTGTCACTGGCGGGCATCGACATCACTGCGTTCCGTCTGCAGCATAAGGTGACATGCTATGGCTATAAATTCGAGATCAAGCGTGGAGGGCGGTTCGATCCGCAGCGCGCGAAGGAGCAGGAGATCCCGTTGCCGCTTTGGCACCGGCTGCAGAAGGGCGAGACGATCGAGGATCCGGCGCAGCCCGGCAAGATCTACACGCCGGACATGGTGCTCGGGCCTGCGCGGCGCGGCCTGAAGCTGGTCTATGCGACGGACACGCGCCCCGTGCCCGTGATCGCGGAGCAGGCGCAGGATGCGGACCTGTTCATCTGCGAGGGCATGTATGGTGATCCCGAGAAGGTCGCGAAGGCGAAAGAAAACAAACATATGATGCTTACGGAGGCGGCGCAGCTGGCGAAGCAGGCGCAGCCGAGGCGGTTCTGGCTGACGCACTACAGCCCGTCCCTGAACCATCCCGAAGAATATGAGAAGGACGTCCGGAAGATATTTCCCGAGGCGGTCCTGCCGAAGGACGGAAGAAGCATAACGCTTTCGTTCGATGAGGAGTAACGAAATGGAAGAAAGACCCTGTACGATATTGGCCATCGAGTCGTCGTGTGACGAGACCGCGGCGGCGGTGGTGCAAAACGGACGGAAGGTCCTGTCCAATGTGATCTCGTCGCAGATCGAGCTGCACACCCTGTATGGGGGCGTGGTGCCGGAGATCGCGTCGCGAAAGCACGTGGAGAAGATCAATCCCGTCATCATGGAGGCCCTGGCCCAGGCGAACATGCGCCTGGAGGATATGGACGCGATCGCCGTGACCTACGGTCCCGGCCTGGTCGGCGCGCTGCTGGTCGGCGTTGCCGCGGCGAAAGCCATCGCATTTGCCGCGCAGAAACCGCTCATCGGCGTGAACCACATCGAGGGACACGTTGCGGCGAATTTCATCGCGCATCCCGAACTGGAGCCGCCGTTCATCTGCCTGATCGTTTCGGGCGGACACACACATCTGGTGGAAATGAAGGACTACGGGGAGTATGAGATCCTCGGACGCACGCGGGACGATGCCGCGGGCGAGAGTTTCGATAAGGTCGCGCGGGCCATCGGGCTGGGCTATCCCGGCGGGCCGAAGATCGACAAACTGGCGCCGGAGGGACAGGCGAACATCCCGTTCCCGCGCGCGAAAGTCGAGGGCGCGCCGTACGATTTCAGCTTCAGCGGCCTGAAGTCGGCGGTCCTGAACTACATTAACCATGAAGAGATGCTCGGGCATGAGATTCGCCGGGCGGACATCGCGGCGTCGTTCCAGGACGCTGTGGTCTCGGTGCTGGTTTCCCATGCGCTCGAAGCGGTACACGACCGCGGCTACCACAGTCTGGTGATGGCGGGCGGCGTGGCGTCCAACAAGGGACTGCGCAGCGCCATGAGTAAAGCTTGCGAGGAGCAGGGCATCAAATTGTACTATCCCGATCCGATCCTGTGCACGGACAATGCGGCGATGATCGGTTCGGCGGCTTACTATGAATATATGAAGGGCCGCGTGAGCGGCTATGACCTGAATGCGGTGCCGGGTCTGAAGATCGGGCAGCGCTAGAGTTTATTTGGAGTTGGCGGCATGAGCACACGAAACGTACGGACGGCGGCGGTCATCCTGGCCGGCGGAAAAGGTTTGCGCATGGGCGGCGACACCCCGAAGCAGTATCTGCTGATGGAGGGGCGGCCGCTTCTTTGCCATACGCTGGATGCGTTCGAGGCGGCGGCCTCTGTCGATGCGATCCTGGTGGTCGTCGGCGCGGCCGATGTCGAGCGGGTACGGGCGGAATTAGCCGAAGTTTACGGACCGTTCGCGAAACTGGTCGATGTCGTAGCCGGGGGCCAGGAGCGTTTTGACTCGTCGAAGCGTGGGCTGGATGCTCTGCTTTCGCGGCCGGAAACCTATGACATCGTGCTGGTGCATGATGCGGCGCGGGCGCTGGTAAGCGCCGAATGCATTGACCGCGTCGTGCAGAAGGCGGTGGAGACGGGCGCGTGTGTGGCCGCGGTCCCGGTGACGGATACGGTGAAGCAGAGCGCGGATGGCGACCGGGTCGACCGGACCCTGCCGCGGAAGGAGCTGTTTGCGGTGCAGACGCCGCAGGGCTTTGCGACGGAGCTGCTGAAGGCGGCGTACGCGGCGATGGAAGAGCAGCGGGCGCAGGCGCCGGAAGCATTTGCCGAGGAAGAAAAGAACATCACGGACGATGCGAGCGTGGTGGAGCGCTACACCGACCATCCGGTGTACCTGGCGCAGGGCGAGGCGACGAACCGCAAGGTGACGCTGGCCGACGACCTGGAATTTGTGAAGTATATCCTGCATATGCGAAAGGACGGGGATTGATATGGGCGAGAGAATGACGGAAGGTGACATCCGTAAGATACAGGAAGAGATCGATTATCGCAAGTTGGTGGTGCGCAAGGAGGCCATCGCGGCGGTGCAGGAGGCACGCGCGCACGGCGACCTGAGCGAGAATTTCGAGTACCACGCGGCGAAAAAGGATAAAAACCAGAACGAGAGCCGCATCCGCTATCTGGAGAGGCTCATCGCGAATGCGCAGATCATAGAGGATAAGGCACCCGCGGACGTGGCGGGCATGGACCGCACGGTGACGCTGTATTTCGAGGATGACGACGAGGAGGAGACCATTACCCTCGTGACGTCCATCCGGGGTAATTCTTCGAAGGGCCTGATCAGCATCGAGTCGCCCATCGGCAAGGCGTTGGTGGGGCACCGCGTCGGCGACCGCGTCCTGGTGCAGGTCGATGAGACCGTGTCGTACTATGTGGTCATCCGCGTGATCGGCATGGCCGACGAGAACCAGGCCATCCGAAAGTATTGATGTGACACCGGGGACGGTTCTTTTTGTCACCTGTCACGGTGACACCGGGGACGGTTCTTTCTGTCACATTGGCCGAGATGTTAAACTCTCGGGAAATGAAAAACAACTGAATAAGGAGGAATCAATATTGGCTAGACAGGCAAGAAAAATGAGCTTAACGGGGTATTTTCACGTGATCGTCAGGGGAGTCGGAAAGCAGATTTTGTTTGAGGACGAAGGGGATTACAGGTATTACATATCACTTTTGAAAAAGTATTCCGGGGAAATGCCGGTCACGATCAACACATATTGTCTAATGGACAATCACGTTCATCTGCTGTTGAGGGACACCGATAATTGCCTGCCTCTGTTCATGAAGAAAATGGGTGTGTGTTATGCCGCCCACTACAACAAGAAATATGAAAGAACGGGACATTTGTTTCAGGATCGATATCGTAGCGAGGCCGTGGAAACAAGAGAGTACCTGCTCACCGTGTTCCGATACATATTGAATAATCCGGCTGCGGCCGGCATTTGCCCTGCCTCAGAGTATATATGGAGCAGCTATCGCAGATACGACGATCCTGATTCTTTTGTAGACACGGATGTACTGCGTAAACTGATTGGGGATTGGGAACAATATGCTGCTTTCATTTCGGCGGGAAATGAAGATGACTGTCTGGACTATAACAGGCATGATAAAGACGACATATGGGCCAAGGGAAAGATCGAGGAAATACTCGGGCTGAGCAGCGGCACGGTTTTGAAGGGGTACGATAAAATTGCCCGTGATAGTGCTTTGTGCAGTCTTCGAGAGGCCGGATTGTCCGTTCGACAGATCGAAAGATTAACAGGAATAGGGCGCGGGGTTATTCAGCGCGTGACGCGTGACAGATAGAACCGTCCCCACTGTCACGGTGACACGTGACAGATGGAACCGTCCCCATTGTCACGTGTGTTGGAGGATCGAGCTATGGGACATTATAAGAATTTTGAACTGACGACCTATTTTATCGCGCATGGCACCATGGAGGCGACGCGGGAGCAGCTGGAAAAAGAGATCGCGTTTTTTGAGAAGCACATGCATCTGGATAAGGTGTATCTGGAGCCGTACCGGAGCGGCGATTTCGCCACGGAGGCGCAGGTGCGCATGTGCAAGGAAGTGTTTGAGGCGCATGGCATCCGTGTGGCGGGCGGTATCACGACCTGCGCGCCGCAACCGGAGGGCACGAAGCGGAAGGCGCGTCTGTTCGACACCTTGTGTTATAACGATAAGGCGATGACGGACCGCCTGTCCGAAGCGGCAGCGCTTTGCGGCCGTGTTTTTGACGAGTTCATCATCGATGACTTTTTCTTCACGAACTGTACGTGTGAGGATTGCCGTCGCGAGAAGGAGGCGTTCAATGCCGCGCGCGGGATCACGGATGGCAGCTGGCAGGGGTACCGCGTGGCGAAACTCTACCAGGCGTCGCAGGACTTCATTATCGGACCTGCGAAGCGGGAAAATCCGAACTGCCGCGTGATCATCAAATATCCGAACTGGATGGAGTCGTACCAGGAGACCGGCTACGATCCGGCGTCGCAGAAGGAGATATTCGACGGCATCTACACCGGCACGGAGACACGAGACTCCGGCCGGACCGACCAGCATTTGCCGCGGTATCTTTCGTTCTCGCTGATGCGTTACATGGAGGCGATGGCGCCGGGGCGCAACGGCGGCGGATGGTTCGATCCGTACGACTGCCCGCTGGTGGAGCAGTACCTCGAGCAGGCCTATCTGACCGCGTTTTCGAAGCCGCGGGAGCTCATGATGTTCTGCTTCCAGAGTTTGTATGACAATTTGTGCATCCCCACGCTGGGCTTCATGCTCGATAAACTGGACGAACTTTTGTCGAATCTGGGCGACAGCACGGGAACGTATTGCTACATCCCGAACGCCGCGCAGGGCGAGGATAACATCCAGGATTTCCTGGGCATGCACGGCTTCCCGATCCTGCCGGTACCGTATTTTCCGGAAAATGCGAAGCGTGTGCTGCTGACGGCATCGTCCGCGTACGATCCGGACATCGTGGAGAAGGTCGAACGTTTCGTGGCTGCCGGCGGTAAGGCGATCGTGACGACGGGCTTTGTGAAGGCGACGCTAGACCGCGGGCTGAAGGGCATGACCTCGATCCGCGAGGGCGGACGCAGGATCCGCACGAACCGCTTCCGGACCATGGAGCGGTGGGACGGTGCGCGCGATCTCGTTTCGGAGCAGCCCGTGGATCTGCAGGTGCTGGAGTTCCGCAACAACGCGACCTGGGCGGCGCTTTGTAAGGCCGTGGTCGAGGAAGAAAACTACTCGCTGCTGTTGCGCGACACCTACGGCGACGGCGAGCTGGTGACGCTGAACCTGCCGGATGCCTTCGGGCAGATCAAGCATTTACCGGACCGTATCCTGACGCTGATGCGTCGTGAGGTGTGCCCGGACATTTATCTGGAGGCCGGCCCCATGGTCAGCCTGTTCACGTATGACAACGACACGTTCGTTCTGTACCCGTACAACGACCGTGCGACGCACGACTCGGACGTTTTAGTGCACATCAAGGGCAATGTAAAACTGACTGATGTGCTGCATGAGCGCGAGATCGAACCGCTGTATCATTTGCATGGTGAGTCCGTTTTCTCTCTTCGGATGAGAGTCGGACAATGGATGGGATAT
>JAFZZY010000025.1 GCA_017615545.1 Lachnospiraceae bacterium | reverse complement strand
TTTCAAGATATTCAGTTTCGTTATCTCTTCTCTCCGACCTCGATACGTACCAACGCTCTCCGAAGCGCCAGCTCCGTCCGCATGACGTTCATGCCGGAACTGTAGCGTTTCAGTCGACGCTCCGCGCGCTGTTGCGCTATGCGTGCGCGGTTCAGGTCGATCTCCTCGGGCCATTCGACCGCTTCCGCTATAACATGTACCTCTTCGGGTAAAACCTCGATAAAACCGCTGTGAAGGGCCGCCTCGCGCACTTGTGCACCGCTCTTGCCGTCGGTTTCCTCATGGATCCGCATTACACCAGGCGCCAACACGAACGTCGTGGGGATATGACCGGCATAGATACCGATCTCGCCCTCCGTGGTCGTCAGCTCGAGCATGGTCACATTGCCCTCGTAGAACACGCGCTCCGGGGACAGGATCCGAAGATGGAACGTATTTGCAGCTGCCATAAGCGCCTCCTACTTCATCTTCGCCAAAACGTCGTCAATGCTGCCGGCGTTGAGGAAGTAACTCTCCGGAATGTTGTCGTGCTTTCCTTCCAGGATCTCCTTGAAGCCGCGGATGGTCTCGGCGAGCGGAACGTAACGTCCCTCCAGGCCGGTGAACTGTCCTGCTACGAAGAACGGCTGCGACAGGAAACGCTGCACCTTACGCGCACGCGCGACCAGAAGCTTATCTTCGTCGGAAAGTTCGTCCATACCGAGGATGGCGATGATATCCTGTAATTCCTTATATCTCTGCAGGATCTCCTGCACGCCGCGGGCCGTCTTATAGTGCTCCTCACCTACGATGCGGGGATCTAGGATACGTGACGTCGAAGCCAGCGGATCTACCGCGGGGTAGATACCCAATTCTACGATCGAACGGGACAGAACCGTCGTCGCGTCCAGATGGGCGAATGTCGTCGCGGGCGCGGGGTCGGTCAGGTCATCGGCCGGAACGTAGACCGCCTGGACCGATGTGATGGAACCGTTCTTCGTGGATGTGATGCGCTCCTGCAGGGCGCCCATCTCCGTCTGCAGCGTCGGCTGGTAACCAACCGCCGAAGGCATGCGGCCTAAGAGCGCCGACACCTCGGAACCTGCCTGTGTAAAACGGAAAATGTTATCGATGAACAGCAGAACGTCTTTGCCGCCCTTATCACGGAAGTACTCCGCCATGGTCAGTCCCGCAAGGCCGACACGCATACGTGCCCCCGGCGGCTCGTTCATCTGACCGAACACCATGGTGGTCTTATTGATAACGCCCGACTCTGCCATCTCGTGATAGAGGTCATTACCCTCACGGGTACGCTCGCCTACACCGGTGAATACGGAGAAACCGCCGTGCTCGGTCGCGATGTTACGGATGAGCTCCTGAATGAGGACGGTCTTACCTACGCCGGCGCCGCCGAACAGGCCGACCTTACCGCCGCGCTGATACGGGCACAACAGGTCTACGACCTTGATACCGGTCTCCAGGATCTCTGTCGATGTGGACTGCTCCTCGAACGACGGAGCCGCGCGATGGATGGGCATACGCTCGCAATCGGGCGTGGGCTTGTTGTCGATCGCCTCGCCGAGTACGTTGAAGATACGTCCCAGCGTCTCCTCGCCGACCGGAACCGAGATCGGTCCGCCCGTCGCGATCGCGTCCATGCCGCGACGCAGTCCGTCTGTCGAACCCATCGCGATGCAACGAACGGTATCGTCGCCGAGATGCTGTGCCGCTTCAACGACCAACTCGCCGTCGCGTCCCTCGAACGGGATCCGGATGGCTTCGTTGATCTTCGGCAGGTTTCCGGACTCGAAACGAACGTCCATGACCGCGCCGATGATCTGCGTTATCTTTCCTATGTTCTGTGCCATAATTAACCTCTTTCGTTCCGATGCCCTGCGGCGTCGGAATTCGTTGATCTAGTCTTATGAAATCGCGTTTGCGCCGGCGATGATCTCCGTGAGTTCCTGTGTGATTGAACCCTGTCTGGCCCGGTTGTACGCCAACTCCAGGTCTTCCATCATCTCTTCGGCGTTCTTTGTGGCATTGTCCATGGCCTGCATGCGGGCTGCATTTTCCGAAGCGATCGCTTCGATAAACGCTCCATGGAGGATACCTGCCATGTATTGGGGAATGAGCTGCGCCAGTACTTCTTCCTCCGACGGTTCGTAGTTCATCGGGGAAAATGTCGCTTTTTTGTCGATCTCTTCCCGGTCAAACTGCAGAGGCAGAAGCTTCAGCAGTTTCGGTTCCTGTACCATCGTGTTTTTGAACGAGGTGTAGGCCAGGTAGATCTCTTTGATCTCGCCCGCCTGGAACGCGTCCAAAAGCTGCTGGCACAGGTAGAGGGCATCGAGGAACATCGGCGCGTTGATGAGCTCCGACATGTCGGAGACCACGTTGTAACCGCGGTGGATGAAACCGTCGCGTCCCTTCGTTCCGACCGCATAGATGGCCAGATCTTCCTTCGGGACATCCCACGTTGTGACCAGTTTTACGATGTTGTTGTTATATCCGCCGGCGAGTCCGCGGTTCGATGTGATCGCGACCACGGCAGTCTTGCCGCCGGCACCCGGCGTCAGGTACGGGCTCGAAGCATCCGGAGACGACGCAATGATCGATGTCACCGTGTCGTACAGGAAGTTAAAATACGGTTTGGAATGCTCCGCCTGTACCCGCGTCTTCTGCAATTTTACGGTGGACACCAGCTTCATAGCTTTCGTGATCTGTCCGGTGGACGATACGCTCGCTCTTCGCTTTTTCAAGTCCGACATTGATGCCATAAATCTTCACCTCTCCTCAGGTCGGCTGCGCCACCCTGCATGGATCATTCTTCTTTAAACTCCTCGATCACCGAGATCAGCTTCGCCTCAAGCTCGGCGGACAGTTCCCTCTTCTCGCGGATCTCGTCCGGGATCTCGGGATACTTCGAATCGATGAATTCAAACAGTTCTTTTTCAAACGTAGCGATCTTATCTACCGGTACATCCAGCAGATATTTGCGGGTCGCCGCGAAGATGATGATCACCTGGTACTCAACGCCCATGGGCGCGTACTGCGGCTGCTTCAGGACTTCGCGGATACGCTCGCCCTGCGCCAGCTTCTCTTTGGTGTCATCGTCCAGCTCGGATCCGAACTGGGAAAATGCTGCGAGTTCGCGGTACTGTGCCAGCTCCACACGGATGGGCGCCGCGATCTTTTTGATCGCCTTGATCTGCGCTGCGCCGCCGACACGGGATACCGAAAGGCCCGCATTGACCGCCGGGCGGAAGCCCGCGTTAAACATCTCCGTCTCCAGGTAGACCTGGCCGTCGGTGATGGAGATAACGTTCGTCGGGATGTATGCGGAAACATCGCCCGCCTGCGTCTCGATGATGGGAAGCGCGGTCAGGGAACCGCCGCCGTACTCCTCCGACAGACGCGCCGCACGCTCGAGCAGACGCGAATGCAGGTAGAAAACGTCACCGGGATAAGCCTCACGGCCCGGCGGACGCTTCAGCAGAAGCGACAGGGTACGGTACGCCGCTGCGTGCTTCGACAGATCGTCATATATGATCAGGACGTCTTTGCCGTTCTCCATCCACTCCTCGCCGATCGCACAGCCCGCATACGGGGCAATGTACTGCAGGGGCGCGAGCTCACTCGCCGTGGAAGCAACGACCGTGGTGTAATCCATGGCGCCGTGCTCCTCCAACGTCTTCACGATATTCGCTACCGTGGACGCCTTCTGGCCGATGGCTACGTAGATGCAAAGTACGTTCTCTTTTTTCTGGTTAATGATCGTATCGATCGCGATCGCCGTCTTACCGGTCTGACGGTCGCCGATGATCAACTCACGCTGACCGCGGCCGATGGGCACCATGGTGTCGATCGCCTTGATACCGGTCTGCAGCGGAACGCTAACAGACTTACGCGTGATAACGCCGGGCGCCACACGCTCGATCTTGCGGTAGGTTTTGGTAAGGATGGGGCCCTTGCCGTCGATCGGCTGGCCGAGCGCATTGACCACACGTCCGCGCATGGCATCGCCGACCGGGACCTCTACGACGCGGCCGGTCGTTTTGACCATGTCGCCTTCGCGGATGTTTCCGGTGTCACCCATCATAACAACGCCGACGTTGTCCTCCTCCAGGTTCAGGACCATGCCGTAAACCTCGCCGGGGAACTCCAAAAGTTCGCCCTGCATGGCCTTCTCCAGACCATGCACGCGGGCAATGCCGTCAGCAACCTGAATGACCGTTCCCACATCCGACACTTCCATCACAGTGGAAAAACGGGCAATTTGTTCTTTAATTACAGAACTGATCTCTTCCGGTTTTAAATTCATGTGGAATAACCACCTTCCTGTATTATTCGCCGATCTGCAAACCGCGCAGGCTCTTCTCCAGCTGTTTCAGCCGGGTCTTCACGCTGCTGTCGACCACACGATCCTTAATGCGGATCACCATGCCGCCGATCAGGCTCTCGTCCACGTCGTACGTGATCTCGAGTGACCGGTATCCTGTGGTTTGCAGTAGTTTCTCTTGAATCTCAAACTTCTTTTTCGCGCTGAGCGCAAACGGAGTAGCGACCGATACGACACCGATCTTCTTCTCCTCCTTATAAGCGGAGATGAAATAGGTGAACATATCATCCAGATACTCCTGCCTGGATTTCTTCAGGACGATCGAGAGAAAGCCGAACATGTCGGTGCTGACTCTCCCCTGAAACGTTCGTGCCAGAAACGCCTGCTTCTGCTCGCTGTTCACATCCGGGGAAACCAGAACATCCATCAGTTGCGGTGTGTCGTCAAGCGCCGTCTTCACCGCAAGGACCTCTTCGTAAAGAGTATCCAGAGTATCATTTTCTTTTCCGATGGAAAACAGGGCGTCTCCGTAGACATTTGCAACTAATTTTGCCATGTGTCCTCTCCCATTTCCTTCAGGGTCTCATTCAGGAGCTGTTCCTGGATCTCGACGTCCATCTTCTCACCGACCGCCTTCGACGCCATGGCGCCTGCGATGTCGATGATCTCCTGCTTCATGCCCTCAATGGCTTTTCTGCGCTCGCGCTCGATCTCGGTATCTGCGCGCTCCATGAGTCTGGCCGCCTCTTCTTTCGCCTCGGCGATAATGTCCGCCTCGTTCTTCAAAGCCTTCGAACGTGCCTTACTCAGGATGTCTTCCGCTTCTTCGTCCGCCTTCTCGATCCGCGCCTCATATTCTTTTTTCAGTGCGTCTGCATCCTTCTTATCCTGCTCTGCGGCCTGAAGATCTGCCTCCACCTTCTCACGCCGGCCCGAAAGCATCTTTCGCGCCGGATTGAAAACGAGATATGAAAGGATAAAAAAGATCAGGAATACATTGACCGCCATGATCAATGTGTCGTGGATGAGCTGCATATCCAGTCCGAACAACCTCGTGGTCTCTTCGGCCGCTGTGGTTGCTTCGACACCGGTAGCTACGGTCATACGAGCGAGCGTAAGTAACTGCTGTACCATTTATGCCTCCGATTTAGCCTAAAGGTTTTACGAACAAAAGAATGATGGCTACTGCGAAGCCGTAGAGACCTGTTGTCTCGGCTACCGCCTGGCCCAAAAGCATGGTGGATGTAACTGCGCTCTTCGCACCCGGATTACGTCCTACGGCTGCAGCTGCGGCGCCTGCGGCACCACCCTGTCCGATACCGGTACCGAGACCGGAGATCATTGCGATACCCGCTCCGATGGCCGACATACCCATGATAAAATCGTGTCCACTGATGTTCATTGTAAATTCCTCCTGAATTTATTAATACTGATATGTTGTACGAGACGGTTTGCGGTTCTTCCGGTCCTTCTCGATAGAAACCTTCTTTATTCTTCGTCGTGGATCTTATCCTCGATGAAGGTCATGGAAAGCATACAGAATACGTAGGTCTGGATCACGCCTGAGAACAGGTCGAGATACATGTGCAAAAATGCGGGGATACCGATCTTCGCGAAGATCGGCATGAGGCCGTACCACAGGCCCATCATTACGGTACCTGCCATGATGTTACCGAAGAGACGGAGGGACAGCGACATGGGCGTCGCGACCTCACTGATGACATTGATCGGGAACAACAGGAAAATGGGCTGGAACAGCGCTCCGAAGTGACCCAGTTTGTTTTTGCGGATGCCGCTCGCGTGGATCAGGATGAAGGTTCCGAGACCCAGGCACAGCGTTACGCCGTAATCCGCGGTCGGTGCGCGAAGTCCGAAGATACCGGAGATGTTGCACAGGATCACGAATACAAAGATCGAAAGGATGTAGTTGCGGTACGTCTTCGCATGTTTTCCCATGTTTCCGACGACCATATTATCGAGGAATTCCACAGCGAGCTCGATCACGTTCAGGAAGGCGCCCGGTTTCCGGTAAATGCCTGCCTTCTGGCGTTTCAGTTCCCTGCGGATCGCGATGTTCGCGCAGACAGCGAGTACGATCACCGTCAGCGTTACGATCAGCATGGCGACGTGCGTTGTCGTAAAATGCACGGTCGAGCCGAAGAAGGAGTGATCTTCCAGGAATTTTATCATAAATTCCGCATCATCACCCGCAAGTACGTAACCCAATGTCTTATCCCCTTTCTTCCGAATTATCGTCAGCTTCCGTTTCGGAAGCAATTATTTCATCTTCGTCGTCTTCGTCCTCATCGTCCGGATCCTCGATCCGAAGGTGGGCGAGCGACTCGTCATAGTCCGGCTCGGCTCCGCAACGGATGCGGTGGATCGCCGGCCGCAGATAGAGGGCGATCTTCAGCATCAAGACGCCCAAGGCCACGGCCAATACATCGGCCACGCCCGTAAAGTAGCAGATCAGGACCAGAGCGACCAGCACTGCGATGCGGATGGTAAATCCGCGCACCGCATAGGAGGATGCTCCCTTTGCGTCCAGATCCATGGCTCGCTCCATAGTGTGCGCCAGATGGATCATGTAGAACGCATCGTAGGCGCCGGCCAGCAGCAGGCCGAGGCAAAAGCGTGCCTTATCCCATGAAAAAGTGAGAAAACCGCCATAGAAAAAGCCTGACACCACCAGGGCTATCCCCAGTATGATGCCAAGGGCCGTCAGAGTCTCACTTAAAACTTCCCGGGTCTGCTTTGACATATTCGTCCTCATCGTCTTCGTCGTCATCGTCGACTATGCCGCTTCTCTTCTCACGCTCCAGCCGCTCATAGATGCCGGCCAGGTTGTTTTCATCGTTCTTCCCGACCAGCGTGTATGCCTGGCGGAACATCTGTGCCAGACCGCAGATCAGTCCGACGAACACCATCCACACCGTGATCGACCAGCCGAAAAAGTGATCCAGAAGCATGCCGATGATCACGAAGACCGCGACATTTGCGATGACGATCAAGCCCAGTTGAAGCACCATGGTCCAGGCCTTCACGACCTGTCTTTTGCTTTCATTCTCTGTCTTCTGCGACATAATCATCACCACTCTCTTTGGGGTCGAAAACCTAAATCCAAATCTTCGCCCGATATACATTATAGCCACTTCTTGTCAACTTGTCTACTGTTTTTTTATTAGAAAAGCAAACCGGCGGAAAGCCTTACACTTCCGCCGGATATTCGATCTTATATAGGGTCAATCCCTTCGCCGGCGCGGTCGGACCGGCTTTCGTACGGTCGCAGGCCGCGAGGATCCCGGGCATCTGCTCCGGTGTCATTTCGCCCCTGCCCACGCTGAGCAGAGTCCCGACGAGGATGCGGACCATGTTGTACAGGAAACCATTGCCCGTAACATGAAAGACCATCTCCTCGTCATTCGGTGTCTCCACGGTGATCTCGTAGACGGTGCGCACGCGGTCGGTGACCTGCGTGGCGGCCGCGCAGAACGAGGTATAGTCGTGCGTGCCGCACAGGAGGGCGGCCGCGCTGCGCATTTTCTCCACATCAAGCGGCCCGTAGTAGTGCGCGCTGTAGCGCGACTTCAGCGGGTTCTCGTGACGTGTGCGGGTAATGCGGTATTCATAGGTTTTACGGGTATCGTCTACGTGACGCGGATGCCAGTCCGGCGCCACTTCGTCCGAAGCGAACACGACGATGTCGTCCGGCAGGAAGGAATTCAGGGCAAATGCATAGCGGTCGGCGGGCATGGGGTGCTCCGTATCGAAGACCGCCACGTTACACAGGCCGTGCACGCCCGCGTCCGTGCGGCTCGCGCCGATGACGTGGATCTTCTCGCCGATCAGAGCGCAGATCGCCTCATCCAGCGCGCCCTCGATCGTCGGCACGCCGGGCTGGATCTGCCACCCGCTATATTCAGTTCCGTCATACGAAACCCAAAGTCGAACTCTCTTCATATTACGCCTCCGTTTTTTTGATATACGGATCGATATTCCATCCCAAATACAGGGGGAGATTGATCATGATCGTCTTTTCACAGGGATTCTCCGCTATATTCTTCAGAGAAAGTTTAAACCCGATCCTTGGCTCAATTTTTTTACAAAACAGGCGAAAACTCTTTGCCTGTGTATTATCCGCTGATTTAACTTCAACCGGAATGATCTCTCCGTCATTCTCAAAGATGAAATCCACCTCTGCCGTATTGCCGGATCTCCAAAAATAGGGTTCTTTTCCTGCCGCCAACAATTCCGTAAGAACGTAATTCTCGGCAAATGCTCCTTTGAAGCGGTCGTATGCCCCGCCTTCTTCCAGAATGGTCTTCGCAGACACTCCCGACTTCGTCCTCAGCAAACCAACATCCGACATATAGACTTTAAACGCAGTTTTATCTGCAAATCCGGCTAATGGCAATTCCGGTTTTTCTACCAACTCCGACCGGACGACCAGGCCTGCATCCTGAAGCCATTGCAACGCATCCTCCAGTTCGGCTGCCCGTTTGCCTTCTTTTACGTGCGAAAAGACAAACTTGTTGTTCTCTTTCGCCAGTTGAACCGGTACAGAGTCCCAGATCCATCGGATCTTCGGCACCTCATTGGCCGGAGCATGTTTCGAAAAATCATCCGCATAGTCGCTCAGGATCGTTTTTTGAATTTCTTCCACTTCTTCAACATCATGCGTTTGAACCCATGTCTTCACAGCCTCCGGCATCCCGCCTACGATATAGTACTCTTTCAGCAATTTCTCCATCGGGATCTTGTATAAGTCGGGGATCGACCTGTCTGTCGGCCAGTCTCTGAAAACTTCGATCAGATCTTCCCTTCCATTCGCCAGAACGAACTCTTTAAAACTCATCGGATAGAGTCTCAATCGATTTATTTTCCCCACGGGAAATGACACTCGCTCCCTCTTTATTGCAACTCCGAGCAACGATCCTGCACAGACCAAATGCAACTCGTTCATGTTTTCGCAGAAATACTTCAAAGAAGTGATCGCGCGCGGACTCACCTGAACCTCATCAAAGAAGACCAATGTTTCCCCGGGAACGATCTTTGTTTTATAATGCCGCTCCAGTTCCTTAAGGATCCTTTTTACATCAAAATCATACTCGAATATATCGGGAATATGCTCCGAACTCTCGAAATTCACGTAAACATAGCTTTTAAAGTGCTCGCGGGCAAATTTCTCAACGATATAGGTCTTCCCACATTGCCGCACGCCGGTCAGCAGCAAAGGTTTTCGATTTGCCTTGTTTTTCCAACGTATCAAGTCTTCTATAACATCCCTATACATAAGCGTTCCTCCAAACTCATGCCTCTTTTGTTCACATTATAGCAAAAGTCCTATGACTTTTGCAAGTGTTTCTGCGAAAGTCATAGGACTTTTTGCGTTTTTGAAGCATTTCCATATGTAAATCATTAACATCCGCACGGCATGATGCGGATCGCAATGGTCGCCGCGAGGAAGGAAAACAGCACCAGATAGCCGATAAAGTCACGACGCGCGTAGCGCAGCGGCTTCATCTTCGTGCGGCCCTTGCCTCCGTGGTAGCAGCGCGCATCCATGGCCTGCGACAGGTCCGCCGCGCGGCGGAACGCCGAGATGATCAGCGGGACCAGCAGCGGCACATAGCCGCGGATCCTGCGCAGGAAGCCGCGCTTCTCGAAGTCCGCGCCGCGCGCCATCTGCGCCTTCATGATCTTATTCATCTCCTGCGTCAGGATCGGTATGAAACGCAGGGCGATCGACATGATCATGGCCAATGCATGCACCGGGAAATGGATCACGTTCAAAAAGCGGAGGCCCTTCTCCAGGCCATCCGTCAGGCGGGTCGGCGTGGTCGTCAATGTCATCAGCGAAGAACCGATCACCAAAAGCATGATGCGCAACGCGATGAACGCCGCATTGGCCAGACCGCCCGAATAGATCTTAAAGACCCAAAACTCGACCAAAAGCGTTCCTGAGTCCACATAGAACACGGAAAACAGGACAGTTATCAACACGATCAGGAAGATTCCCTTCAGCCCGCGTGTAATAAACCGCAGCGGCACGCCGGAGATCTTTATCATCGTCATCAGGAACAGGAACGCCAGCCCCAGTCCTATGAATTTGTCATTTATAAACAGCGAGATCAAAAACAACATGGTGCCCGAAAGCTTCGTTCTCGGGTCCAGTTTGTGGATGACCGACTCGCCGGGGTAGTATTGCCCGAGGGTGATGTCTTTAAACATGGCCGCCCTCCTTATGCAATACGTGTGTCAGCAACGCCTGCGCCGCTCCTTCGACCGACAGTTCGTCGATGTCCGCGGGAAATGCTTCCCCGCGCGCCCGGAGCATCGAAAAGATGCGCACCGTCGACGGTACGCCCAGGCCGATTTCCTCCAGTTCCTTCGCATGCGTGAACACCTCACGCGTCGGTCCGTCGAACTTCTTCACGCCCTCATGCATCACAATCACGCGCTGCGCATACCGCGCCGCCTCATCCATGCTATGCGACACCAAAACGACCGTCAGGCCACGCTCCTGCCACAGTTTGCGGATCAGACCCAGGATCTCGTCACGACCGCGCGGATCCAGTCCCGCGCTCGGCTCATCCAGGATCAGCGCCTCCGGCTCCATGGCCAGCACACCCGCGATCGCCGCACGCCGCTTCTCCCCGCCCGAAAGCTCGAACGGCGACATCTCGTAGTAACTTTCGTCCAGTCCGACGCTCGTGAGCGCCGCCTTCGCGCGCTCCTTCTGCTCCTCCTCGGACAGGCCCATATTCTTCGGCCCGAAGCACACGTCCCGCAGGACGGTCGACTCGAACAACTGGTGCTCCGGGTACTGGAACACGATGCCGATCTTGCTTCGGATCTCCTTCATCGAGACCTCTTTCGAAAAAATATCCGTCCCGTGGAACAGCACCGAGCCGCTGCTCGGCTTCAAAAGCCCGTTGAAATGCTCGATCAGGGTCGACTTCCCCGACCCCGTATGTCCGAGCAGCGCAACGAACTCCCCTGCCTCGATGGTGAACGACACGTTCTTCACGGCGTGCATCTCGTAGGGAGTTTCCGGCTCATATATGTAATCCACGTTACGGAATTCGATCATCTCTTATACCTGCAAAAATTCCATCATCTGATCATAGTAAAGCTCGGCGGTATCGTAGCCCTGCTGATACAGCGCCTCCAGCTTCGCAAGGTCTTTCTCCGTCCGCTTGATCGCGACCGGAACGGGCGGCTGCAGTACAAATACTCGGCCCGCCTCCACGCCCGCGCGCACCGCATCGAGCGACTCATTATACACGATATGGCGATTTTTCGCCGCCTCGACAAACTTCGGTTCATGGCGATATCTCAGTGCCAGGATGGGCAATGTCGAGCTTTTCTTCTTCACATATCCGTCCTCACGCGTCAGCACGACGACCACCTTCTTCAGGCCGTCCTCCAGCGCGCGGCGCACCGGGATCGAGTCGACGATGCCGCCGTCCAGGTAGCGTTTCCCCTTGATCCGGACAATGCGTGACACCAACGGCAGGGAGCTCGACGCGCGGACATAGTTCATCTCCGTGCGCATGTCCTTCACCTGCAGATATTCGGCCTCGCCGGTATCCACGTTCGTAGCGACCGCATAGAAACGGCCCTCATACTTCTCAAATTCATCATAATCATAAGGAATGAGCGTGTTCGGGATCACGTTGTAGCAGAAATCCACGTCGAACATATCGCCGGTCTTGCGGACATTACGCCAACTGCAGTAGTCCTTACCGTCCAGAAACTCCGACATAACGCGGTACGCACGACGACGCTGCTTCGACAGATAGCTGCAACCTACGCAGCTTCCGGCCGACACGCCGTACACGTCCGAAAAGATCAAACCTTTATCCAAAAAGAAATCGGTCACTCCGGCGGTAAATGCGCCTCGCATTCCTCCGCCTTCCAAAACCAGTCCTGCCTGTACCATTTCTATCTTCCTCCATACGCCCGCAGGCGCCTAACGACCCTGTCACTTACAAAGCTTCAGATAGGCCTCGACGAACTCCTCTTCCGACAAAATGCCGTCCGGAAGTTCCAGCCCCTTCTGACGCAGTTCATACGCCAGCTGCGTCGCGACCGGCACGTCCAGCCCGCGGCTCCGCAGCTCCTCCACATGGGAAAACACCACGCTCGGCACGTCGTCCAGAACGACCTCTCCGTCGTCCATGACGATCACCCGGTCCGCGTCGATGGTCTCGTCCATGTGATGCGTGATCAACAGGATCGTGATCTTTTCCTTCTCATTCAGTTCATGCAACGTCCGCAACACCTCACGCCGTCCCATCGGGTCCAGCATGGCCGTCGGCTCATCGAGGATGATGCACTGCGGCTTCATCGCCACGACTCCGGCGATCGCCACGCGCTGCTTCTGCCCGCCTGACAGGCGGTCCGGCGAATGCATTCGGTACGCGGTCATGCCGACCCGCTCGAGCGCATCGCCCACGCGCTCCCAGATCTCCTCCGTGGGAACGCCGATATTTTCCGGTCCGAAAGCGATCTCTTCTTCCACCACATTTGCGATCATCTGGTTATCCGGGTTCTGGAAGACCATGCCGGCATCCCGCCGGATCAGCAGGACTTCGCCCGCGTCGCGGGTGTTTCGGCCATTCACCTTCACATCGCCCTTCGAAGGCAGGAAGAGCGCATTGATGTGCTTTGCGAGAGTGGATTTTCCCGAACCGTTATGCCCCAGGACCGCAACAAAGGAGCCGGCCTCGATGCTGAGGGTAACATCCTTCAGCGCAGCCTTCGTGCCGGACACGCTGCCGCTCTCGTCGTAACGATAAAAACTATGAAACAGATGCAATATATCGATCAGCGCCATCGCGTCTCCTCCTTTGCATGAAATTGCGCTTATTATAACACAGAAAACGTACGCATGCAAGAATTCCGCCTGTGTCTGTCTTTACAAACTTTTCTTTTGGGACCCCTTGCCAGACGCATGGAAAAATGCTATACTAATTACCGATGTATTACTACAAGGAGGCTTTCCTATGAATTTCGGTATGTTGTATGCCGCTCGTTCCCTGGCTTATCCCATGGTTCCGGCGATGCGGTGGTGGGGATGGCTGCTCGTCGTCCTCGGAATTATCCTCGTGATCCTTATCATCCTCGGCTTCCTCGGCAGCAAGCTTCAGAAGAAGCAGGCTCTGCAGAGAGAGCAGTTGGAGCAGATGGCGCAGACCATGTCTATGATCGTCATCGATAAAAAGAAAATGCGTATGTGTGATGCAAACCTTCCTAAGGCCGTTATGGACCAGACCCCGAAGCGTTTCCGCAAAGCGAAACTTCCCTTCGTAAAGGTTAAGATCGGACCGAAGATCATGACATTGATCGCAGACGCAAAGGTATTCGACATCGTTCCGGTGAAGAAAGAGGTCAAAGGCGTGATCAGCGGTATCTATCTTACGGACATCAAGAGTGTCCGCGGCGGTTCCATTCCGGTTCCGGAGAAGAAAGGCCGTAAGAATAAGAAAGAAAAATAATACTGTTAAGGTTTTATGCCGGGAGCATCTCGATGAGATGCCCCCGGTTTTTTCTGTTTTTGTGGCCGAAAGTGCACATATAATACTGAACAAATGTGCTCCAAACGCCCCGACTTTTTGGCATAAAACAGTGGACATCCTGCCCCATCTCGGGTATACTATACGTAGTATAAACAGGTTGTGAAAACAACTCGATTCAGGAGGTATTACGATGGGGAAGTTGAATGCTGCAGCAGCAGCCCAGATCAGCGAGATCTGTGACCGCTACAAAGGCGAGAAGACACCGCTCATGATGATACTCAGCGACATCCAGAACGAGTACGGATACATTCCGCTCGAAGTTCAGGAGCTGGTATCGGAGAAAACTGGGATCTCCGTTGCAGAGATCTACGGTGTTGTGACCTTTTATTCATTTTTCTCTCTTACGCCGAAGGGCAAATATGTGATCGGCTGCTGCCTGGGAACCGCTTGCTACGTTAAAGGCGCGCAGATCGTCATTGACCGTTTCTCAGAGCTTCTGGGCATCACGCCCGGACAGACCACGCCGGACGGTCTCTTCACACTCGATGCGCTCCGCTGCATCGGCGCCTGCGGTATCGCGCCGGCGGTTAGCATCAACGGAAAAGTATATCCTAAGGTGGATGTAGAAGAAGTAGAAGACATCATCGCATCCTATAGAAAGGAGGCGACTGCATGAACCGTATCACTTCGATCGAAGAACTGGACCGCATCAGCGCAAAGTGCCAGAAAAACATCGCGGATAAGATCAACGGCGCCGACCATAAGCGACATATCGTGCTGTGCGGCGGTACTGGCTGTCTGTCCAGCAACTCCAAAGAGATCGCTGCGAAATTCACGGAACTTCTGGCGAAAAAAGGTCTGAATGAAAAGGCGACCGTAAACCTGGCCGGATGTTTCGGTTTCTGCTCGCAGGGACCTTTTGTAAAGATCTATCCCGAGGACACCCTCTACCGGATGGTGACCCTCGATGATGTTGAGGAGATCGTCGATAAGGACATCGCGAAGGGCGAGGTCGTTGAGCGCCTGCTGTATGTCGATCCGGTCTCCGGCGAAAAAGTCTCCAAACAGGATGACATCAATTTCTATAAGAAGCAGCGCCGTATCGCGCTGCACGGCTGCGGCGTCATCAATCCCGAGGATCTTAGTGAAGCCCTCGGTTTCGGTGCCTTCCAGGGCCTGAAGAAGGCACTGTCCATGACCCAGAAGGAAGTGGCGGACACCGTCCTGCTCTCGGGTCTGCGCGGACGCGGCGGCGGCGGTTTCCCTGCCGGCCGTAAGTGGATGTTCGCTCTCGCTTCCGAAGGCGACGAGAAGTACGTGGTCTGCAACGGTGACGAAGGCGATCCCGGCGCATTCATGGATCGTTCCATCTTAGAGGGCAATCCGATCGCTGTCATCGAAGGTATGATGATCGCCGCTTATGCGATCGGCGCGAAGGAAGGTTACTTCTATGTGCGTGCCGAGTACCCGATCGCGGTGGCGCGTCTGAAGAAGGCCATCCAAAACGCAAGAGAAGCCGGCATGCTCGGTAAGAATATTCTGGGCTCCGGATTTGATTTCGACTGTAATATCCGCCTCGGCGCCGGCGCGTTCGTCTGCGGCGAGGAGACCGCTCTTTTAAATTCCATCGAGGGTAAGCGCGGTATGCCGAGACCTCGTCCTCCGTTCCCGGCGGTGAAAGGTCTCTGGGGTAAGCCCACCATCGTAAACAACGTTGAGACATTGGCCTGTGTTCCGTTCATCATGCGCGAAGGCGCGGCGGAATTCGCCCGTGTCGGCACCGAAGGCTCGAAGGGCACGAAGGTATTCGCGCTCGGCGGTAAGGTGAACAACGTCGGCCTCGTCGAGGTTCCCATGGGAACGACGCTCCGCGAACTCATCTACGATATCGGCGGTGGTATCCCGAACGGCAAGAAGTTCAAAGCGATTCAGACCGGCGGTCCGTCCGGCGGCTGTCTCACCGAAGAGTTCCTCGACGAACCCATCGACTTCGACAACCTGGTGCAGAAGGGCTCCATGATGGGCTCCGGCGGCGCCATCGTCATGGACGAAGACAACTGTATGGTGGACGTAGCGAAATTCTACATGGAGTTCATCTGCGATGAATCCTGCGGAAAATGCTCTCCCTGCCGTATCGGTACGAAGAGGATCCTGGAGATCCTGACGAAGATCACCGAGGGTAAGGGCACCATGGAGGATCTGGACACCCTCGAAGAACTCAGCAAGACCATTCAGAAGAATTCCCTCTGTGCTCTGGGCCAGACCGCGGCGAACCCGGTCAATTCGACCCTGCGTCACTTCCGGGACGAATACATTGCCCACATCGTCGAGAAGCGTTGCCCCGCGCATGTCTGCAAGAGTCTGATGCAGTACAAGATCAACCCCGACATTTGTATCGGTTGCGGTCTCTGCGCGAGAAACTGCCCGGCGGGATGTATCTCCCGCACCGACTACATCGCCGAAGGCCACAAGCTGGCGTCCTTCGCGATCGATCAGAGCAAATGTGCAAAGTGCGGTCTCTGTAAGAGCAACTGTAAGTTTGTCGCTATCACGAAAGAGTAGGAGGAGAAGAGCATGTCACTTATAACGATCAAGATCGAAGGAGTCAGCCACCAGGTGGAAGAAGGCCTTACGATCCTGGAAGCTGCAAGAAAATGCGGATATGAGATCCCCTCTCTCTGCTCGTTCAACCACGGAGAGTGCAACCAGGGATCCTGCCGTGTCTGCCTCGTAGAAGTCAAAGGCGCGCGTGGCCTCGTAGCCAGCTGCGTCTACCCGGTATCCGACGGCATGGAGATCACCATCTCCTCTCCCGCTGCAACCACAGCCAGAAGAATGAGCGTCGAGCTCCTTCTGTCCAACCATAACCAGTTCTGCCAGGCGTGCGACAAAAACGGAAAATGTGAGCTGCTGCATGTGGCCAATGTCACCGGCGCCCGCGCCGACGTGTTCGGCGGCGTGCACTCTGAGGTGCATATCGACCAGCTCGCGCCCGGTTTGGTCCGCGATACATCCAAATGTATCCTCTGCGGCAGATGTATCGAAAGATGTAAAAACGCCCACGGTCTCGGCATCCTCGGATACGAGAACCGCGGCTTCAACACCTTCGTCGCTCCGGCCGAAGACCGCGGCTTCAACGACTCGCCCTGTATCCAGTGCGGTCAATGTGTTTCGGTCTGCCCGACGGGCGCTCTGATGGAGCACTCCGAGATCGAGCTCATCGACGAAGCATTTGCCAAAGGAAAAGTCGTGATCGCGCAGGCAGCGCCCGCCGTACGTGCAGCGCTCGGCGAGGAATTCGGCTATCCGATCGGCACCCCCGTGACCGGTAAGATGATCGCAGCGATGCGTCGTCTCGGTTTCAAGCGCATCTACGACGTCAACTTCGGCGCGGACCTGACCATCATGGAAGAAGGCACCGAGCTCCTCGGACGCCTGAAGAACGGCGGCGTTCTCCCGATGATCACCTCCTGTTCGCCCGGTTGGGTCAACTACGCAGAGTACAACTACAGCGACCTTCTGCCGCACCTGTCCTCCTGCAAGTCCCCGCACCAGATGCAGGGCGCCATCATCAAATCCTACTGGGCGCAGATCCACGGCGTGGCTCCCGAAGACATCTTCGTAGTCTCCGTTATGCCTTGTACCGCTAAGAAGTACGAGCGCCAGCGTGAGCAACTGAAGGTGAACGGCCTTCCGGATGTCGATGCTGTTATCACCACGAGAGAATTGGCCAGAATGATCAAACGTGCCGGCATCATCTTCGAGCGTCTGCCCGAGGAAGGCTGGGACCAGGACATCATGGGCGACTACTCCGGCGCAGGCGTTATCTTCGGTGTGACCGGCGGCGTTATGGAAGCGGCGCTCCGTACCGTTTACTACAAGCTGACGGGCTCCGAAGCAGACCCGATCACCTTCACGACCGTCCGCGGTCACGAGGCAGGTATCCGCGAAGCATCGCTGGACATCAACGGTACGACCATCAACGTGGCCATCGCCTCCGGCATGAAGTCCGCGAAGGTCCTGCTCGACGATATCCGCGCAGGAAAGTCGAAGTATCACTTCATCGAGATCATGGGATGTCCGGGCGGATGCATCAACGGCGGCGGCCAGCCGTACGTTCGTGAATTCTTCCTGCCCCACGAGGACGATGACATCATGGACACGTATAAGGAGAAGCGTGCGAAGGCTCTCTACCTGGAGGACCAGAGACAGACCCACCGTCAGTCCCACAACAATCCCCAGATCCGCGAGCTCTACGAGAAATTCCTCGGCGAGCCCAACAGCCATAAGGCGCACGAACTGCTTCATACGACCTACGCAGCAAAAGTCGGTTTCAACGACCTGAAATAAAAGCAGGGGGCCTGGCCCCCTGCCAAATAAAAAACAGAGGCTGTCGCGTATTGCGACAGCCTCCTTTTTATATTTCTTATGGTTTGTATTACTTTCTCTTAGCGAACAAACGATTGATGATCGGGGAGAGAAGCATACCGAGTGAACATGTCAGTGCGAACGTTACACCGAAGCCGGGGGTCTTAAGACCAGCGGTCGATGCGATTGACGTTCCGGACAGAGCGGATAATGCACCCATAAGTTCATCCAAATCTTTACTGCCGGAACCATGTACGCCAAAAGCGATCATAAGCATCGCCAGGAACACGATACAAACAGCGGCTGCGGATGCCATCATGAACAGGCTGTCCATCTTCATAACGATGAAGAAACCTGCAGCTAAAACAGCCAGGATCAGAAGCCAACCTTCCCACTTCGTGATAAACATGTAACCTGCGCTCTGGAACGGCATGAACAACGTGAAGAACAGAAGCACCGTCAAAACACCACCCAGAATATTGAACTTCGCTGCGGTATTAGCCTTCGGAACTACCGAGGCTGCTACAGCCGCCTGCTGAACCACCGGCTCTGCTACTGGATTCGCCTGCTGAGCGATCTGTGCGCCACACGCAGAACAGAACACACTACCATCGGGCAACTGAGCCCCACATTTCGGACAAAACATGATCTAAAACCTCCTTGTATGGTTTTATAGAATACTACTTAAGTTATAACCTAAAAGGCCTTCAGTGTCAAGGTTTTATTGACAGAAATCTCCCCGAAACTCGGCGAATCTGTCACTATTTTGTACTTTCGCTCCGTTCCCGGCCCATGAAACAGGAACCACGCGACTTCTTCCGCATTTCCCTCCTCGGGCTCTTCCTGCGCTTCCGCGCCTCCGGAAGTGATGCCTTTACCCAAATTCGGGTATTTCCGTGAGTAGATCTGGTCAATGCTGATCGCCAGAAGCAGCGACAGCGCGATCGGGATGATGACCTTGTAAGGGATACGCGCAAACAGGTTATCCAGGACCGGTCCGATCAGATAGACCGTCGCCGTGCAGCCGATGCCGAACAGCAGCAGGCCCTCCGCGCAGACACGTCCGTTGATATTCAGGAAGTATCCCGTGTAATCCCACCAACGCACTCCGTTCACCTGCTCCAGGTACCAGCTGGTCACATATTCGAGCGTTCCGCAGAGCGCGGTCGTCGAGAAGAACATCACAAATGGATGCGGCCGGATGCGATTCAGCAACACCAGAGTCATGGCCGCGCCCGCGCCGTAGATCGGTAGCCACGGTCCGTGCATAACGCCGCGGTTGACAAACTCACCCGTCTGCACCGCGTGCATTCCGACCTCCCAGATCCAGCCGATGATCGAATACGTGAAAAACAGCATGGTCAGCGACCAGATCGAATAGTGTCGTATGTAGAAGATATTTTCCAGCCACTTCCGCGGCTTCTCTTTATGCAAAGG
The DNA here is from genome assembly GCA_017615545.1 of Lachnospiraceae bacterium. Taxonomy (GTDB): domain Bacteria; phylum Bacillota; class Clostridia; order Lachnospirales; family Lachnospiraceae; genus UBA1201. The sequence continues at coordinate 4,370 of JAFZZY010000025.1, read as the reverse complement.
TCCCAGGCGGATCGGATATTCCTCACGCGCCACCACATGTTCCAACTGCACCAGGCGCATTTTGTGCGCCTGGTACTCCTCGTAGGCACGCTCACGCCGGCTGTGCCAGAATGTGATGCCCCACCAGTCCGCCATAAATTTCGGAAAACCATTCAGCGAAAGCTCAGCGACCGGCTCGCGTGCGATCTCAATGACATCTTCGTAAGTCTCAGCGATCACTTCATTCGAAGGCAACTCATAGAGATAAATATCGTTCAGGCGTTCCGTCCCGGGGATCTTTTCCTCGATCGCCCCCTTACGACGGTCCGCATAATACTCGCAATTTGTCGCCATGATGTACGGACGGATATACAGCGCGCTCAACGCTGTCGCGGCCAATGTACCCAAAGCGTAGATATGTATGAAACCGGACAGATACCATCCGGCGAATGACAGAAAGTGCCAGCCGATGAAGGAGATCTCCATGCGGAAGCATTCCCTCTTGTGTCCCATCATCATGGCCCGCGACAGTTTCATGGCCTGGATCGGTCCGATGTCCGGGTTCTCCGCGACGATCATCGGCACCAGATAGTACGAATATCGGGCAATGAATCCGCCGACGATGGTGAACCACAGCAGGGTCTGCAGGACATAATAGACCAGCATCGTGACGGATGCCTTGATCCACTTCTTCACGCGCATCAGGAATACGATACGCGACAGGCCCACATATTTATATATCCGGCCTTCCAGCAAGATACGATACAGGCCGACCGTTGCGACATTTCGCACAAACATCCAGAATAGAAAGGTGATGGCAAAACCGGCCACTACCATCAGGATGCCGGCGACGTTCGGGGATCCGACGATCGACGTGATCGCCGTCGCCAAAGATACGTAAAACGAACCGGTCGTCACTCCATTGACCAGTTTCGCGAACACACCCTGGGTCCGTCCCAGCGCGCGCTCCCAGAACTTCTCAGACTCGGTCTGCTCTTTCTCGGATTCTTTGGAGTCATCCTCCGGATCTTTGATGCCCTGCTGTTCTCTTCGCTCTTCGAGCACCTCGTCGGTATCCAGCGGATTTTTAAATCCATCCTCAGTCCAGAAGGTCTCCTTGAACCGCTGCCAGCTGTTTACCCAGCTGACCGTTCCGGTTTCAGGGCGCACTTTGGAAGCCGCGAAATCCTCCATCGTGGTGTATCCGCGGGGCTCAGAAAAACCGCCGGTGATCATGATAACAGCAATACCGATCATGGCCATGATCTTATAATGCCGTCTCAGATGCTCCCGGCCACGCCTCTTCCAGGCTTTGGTCATGCTAGCCTTCTGATCCATTTGTTCCATCCTAATCTCTTGTTACATTTCCCCCAAAAGGCGCTGTAACGAAAACGTTTTCACTACGCCCTATGCACATCTTACTACAAAAAGTCAAATCTCGCAAGACGGAAGATTATTTCTCGGTTCATCGGCGGCTACGAACAGGTTTACAAAAAACTCCGAAAGCCTGCCGGCACATATACCGGCAGGCTTTCGGCTAGTCACGCATAATCATTTACAACTAAAAGCAAACTGTTTTGAATGGACCTAGGCAAAGGAATTATTATCACTTAGCCATAAAGTATTGGTTGAGCTCTCTTTCTATCGTTTCTTGCATACCAATCTGATATGTCATATTTATCATTTCATCGTCCATCCCAGGATTACTCTCTCTCATTTGCTTTTTCAGAGCATCTTCATGTCTGTCTAGCCATGAAAACGGAACCGTAAAAGAATCATATTCTCCTTTGCTGACCTTTTCCACAGCCGAAAACAATTCCACTGATCCGATGCCTTCTGCAACTCCGACCCTTGCTACGTAGACCGCAACGCGTCCCGCCTGAAATGTTCCTTCCAGTATCGAACCTGTAATCGGCAGGAACTCCCCAATAATATTGGCCACCTTTATATCCCATGGCATATCCGGATTTGTCAGTGCAAGGATAAGGAAAACTTTTCCACAGACTTTCGAATACCTGGACAGGTCACATTCTCCGACTTTTCCTATAGTTTTTAGTTGACCGACTATATCCAGAATGCCGGAAATGGATTGTCCATAATCGAAGCCATCATAAAGAAGATCACCGATGTAATCGTATATCCTTTTTCCTTCGTCTCCCTTATAGATTTCCTTTACGAACTTCTCTACTTCCTCTACTGTTGTTTTCGAATTTTGTCTTTTCTTAATGGCATATATCCATTTCGTCAGGATTTCTATCTGACTGTTAGCACTTTTGCTACTAAACGAGTAGTTATGTCCTTTAGATCTCTCCCAATTGAGCGACACCTCTTCCAAAGACATATCCCCAATGTACTTTGTTTCCCCGCAATTTATGCACGGAACATTCAAACTCGATTTGGAATTGATGTCATATTCATGGTGTGTATTTTTAGATATTATTTGCTCCCAAGTTTTATCACATTTCAAGCATCTACAGAGCTTCAATCCGGGCGTAAAACAACTTGCCGGACTAATCACCGACTCCATATACTCCAAATGACGGCACGTTTCGGGGTCGACCCATGTCCAGTGTGCATACAGAGTCTGATCGGCCGTGAGCGTTATTTTCGTGTATTGATCTACTTTTTCTCCTCCGATTGGTTCGGTAAACCATCCATCGAATGTATATCCAGCTTTTTGGGGTGTCTCTAAATTACCATAGCCGTAACTATATTTCACAGTTATGGGCTCAATTGATGATCCGCCCTGACTATCAAACGAAACAGTGAAGGTTTTCTCTTCCCATTTCGCATACAACGTATGATCATACGTTTTTTCCATCAATGTTGTTTCTGTAATTTGGCGGATAAAATCGTTGCCATCATACCAACCGCAGAAATCATACCCTGTTCTGGTCGGATCATCGACTTTTCCATAGGTGCTGCCATAAGCAATCGACCGGGTGTAATTCTCTCTATTTCCACCATTTAAATCATATGTAACTGTAACTTTTACTGCTGTCCATTGTGCATACAACGTCTGATTTGCAGTAATAGCGACCCTGTTTGTTGAATAGATCTTGTTCCCGCCGCTCTTCGCCGTATACCAGCCATTAAAAATATATCCGGTCTTGCTTCGTGCAGGAAGGTCTCCGTAAGTGCTGTCATAGGTCACAGTTTTTGTCGAGACTGTAGTTCCCCCGTCCTTAAAAGTAACCGTGAATTTTTGCGGGATCCAGTGTGCATACAGGGTCTGATCGGCCGTGAGCGTCACGTTCGTAGACGAAGTAATCTGGTCGCCACCGCTGGCGGCCGTAAACCACCCTGCAAATGTATAGCCGGTTCTTTCAGAGGCGGGCAACTCTCCATAAGTACCATTGTAGTACACCGTCTTCGCGGAAACGGCGGAACCGCCATTCCCATTGAAATTGATCGTAAAGGCTTTTGCGTTCCAATGCGCGTACAGTGTATGATTTGACGCGTTAGTCACTGTGGTAGTCGCGGTTACCTGGGATCCGCCACCGGCTGTCGTATACCAACCGGTAAAATTGTAACCGGCTCTGGTCGGATTATCGACTTTTCCATAGGCTTTGCCGACAGCGAGCGATCGGGTGAAATTTGACCCGGAACCGCCGTTTTTATTGTATGTAACCGTAACAGTCGCACTCTGTGTGATCTTATAAGTGGTTATGATCGTGGAACCTTCTTTTACATACACATAACCGGTTCTTGTACTTCCGGTCGTATTTGCGGAATAATCCATGCGGAAATTATAGGCATTCGGTTTATACAAGGTGATCCAGTTGCTGTTGGTAGTTACATTCTGGTTGTAGTTTTTACCATAAGTAGCTGTTTTTCCTGCTGCAGGTCCCACGCTAAGATTCGTCGAGCCCGGCTGAATGACCTTATACGTGGTTATAACGGCCCCCTGTTTCTTCAGATACACATAACCTATTCGTCCCTTACCGGTAGAATTGGCCGATACTTTGATCGCGTAATCATTGTTTGATGACGATTTGATCGTGATCCAACTGCTATCCTTTGTCAGTGTACACGAAGTTTCTTTGTAATACGTCTTACTCGTTTCACCACTTTGTGACATCGTCAAAGTAACGGAGGACGCTGCGTCGACTTGTTTCAAACCGAATACCGTCAACATCAGAACGATCACAGCCATTACGGATACGCTTGCTCTCTTAAGAGCACTTAATTGCTTCATTTCTTTGCCTCCTAAATATTTTATATTTTTTCTCGTCTTCGAACCAAAGCGAAAACCGTGATGCACGTATTAACATTTGCATCTACCTATACATTCCGACTTTGGTAAGGGAACCTTACATCAAGATTCAAAAAAATAAAAGAACTATTATCTCGCTCGTAACGCAACAACATCACCGGGCAGGTACCCCATG
>JAFZZY010000002.1 GCA_017615545.1 Lachnospiraceae bacterium | reverse complement strand
TGTTTCAGGCTCGGAGCCCGATGCATGCGTATCAGAGTTTGTTGCATCCGAAGTATTTTTTTCTGTATCGGCATGCTTGCACCCAAAAGAGGTAACCAAAATAAAAGCCATCACAACGTATGCTATTAATCGCTTCATGTTCCCCACTTCGTTTGATAATACGCCTCAAGTTGCTTATTTAATTCAGCGATCAGATTACGAAACTCCGGCGCCTCCATTTCCTTAAGGATCGCGTCAACATCATACTCTTCATTTATCATCCACCGATCTTCCTTGATTTCTTCATCATAGGCATATACCAATATTTCATCAAATAATTTCATGTATGGATATCTCAAAAAAGCATCTTTCATATCATCTGAAAGCTGAGGGATAAAATCATATACTTCGCCGACTTCTATCTGTGATAACAATTCCCTTCGTTTGTCGATGTTATTCTTCCCCTTCATTGCTGGGAGGAGGTATCCCTGAATGTCAGGATCCGTGTAACAAACAGTAAGGATCTTGAATGCCAGATCTTTCTTTTCGGATTTTTTTGAGATGCCATAAGACATATTCAGGTTCAGGTACGCGGATGTATTCTGCAGCGGAATTTCAATATACCCCGGTAAATCCGACCTGCCGCTTTGGATGATCGCAAAAGTACGTTCTTTGGGTATACTTTCCATTACCGGATAGGACAAAACACCATTTTGAACATCCTCTGCCATGAGAGATATCACTTCTTTAACTCCGTTTTCTTCGGAAAGATCCACAAAACGATTATTTTGTAAATCGAAAGGAATATTATATAAATATGTGCTGTAATCCGTAAACGCCTCAAGACACTGTAATTCTTGCAGAATGATCATCTTATCTTTCTGACCTGATTGATCATATATCTTTCTTAACATCCTATATGATCCATCATAATCCGAAAACAGATCAGCATGTTCTTCAGGTACATACAAATATTTCGAAAATCCTATGGCTGACGAAGGAGATATCGTTAATGGTATGGCATAGGCACGTCCACTCACAGTTGTAAATGCCCACTCATAAGGAGTGAAAAAATCCTTCAACGCGCGTCCAGCATCGGAATTCAGATAGTCCGAAAGAGGAACGTACCTCTCCTGAACGAAATCCATAGCCTTAAATACATCATAATTCCAGCTCCCGGTAAACATAATATCAAAGGGTTGATTTTCTGATTCATACTCCTCCAACCACGGAATTATATCCTCAGTAATAAATGCCCCGGTGTCGACAAACTGGATCTCGCAATCGTACCCCTTTTCCATGAGCAACTTATTAATCTGCTTACGGCCTTCTATACCAGGAACTCCATAAAAGCCTACTTCCCAAACGATTTGATTGTTTGCAACCGAAACGGTATTATTATCATTTGTTTCTGTGGAATCTGTAAATGAGGTCTGAGGAACTTGTGTTGTTTCCAAATCACTACCATCAACCGTCTGTTCAAAATCTACTTCAGAAGTATTAGTAGAGTTAGCAACGGCACATCCTGTAATAGTAAACGTAGTAATAACTATTAGGATCAAGAGATACTTTTTATACATGCCATTCACCTTCCATTAATTCATTTTTTCACCGTTGTCAATAGAATAATTTAATAAGTTTAGTACTTAATGCAAGGAATCAACGAGCATTTCATTCTGCCTGTCCCGGCTTCCCGCCGGTCAGGTAAAAGATGGCTAGATTCGTGCGATCCCGCAGGCCGAGTTTTGCGAGGATGTTGCTGATGTAGTTGCGCACGGTACCTTCGGAGAGGCAGAGTTTGTCGGCGATCTCGCGGTTGCTCAGGCCGCAGCTTACGAGGCGCATGACTTCCGCCTCCTGGTCGGAGAGGCCGAAGGCCTCGCGGTCGAAACTCTCCTGCTTCTCGGTGCGGATCATGGACGGCAGACGTCCGACGACATCGCTGCCGAACACCGTCTGTCCTTCCTGCACCGCCTTCAGAGCAGGGATGATCGACTCGAAATCCTGCTTGATGATGTAGCCGCGCGCGCCGATGGACAGCGCCTTCACGATGTATTCGTCGTCGTTAAACGTAGTCAAAAAGAGGATCTTTGCGTTCGGATATTTCTCGCGGATCTCCGCTCCCGCCGACAGGCCGGTCCGGTCTGCCATCCGGATATCCATCAAAAGCACATCCGGCAAATGCTTCTTATACAGGCGGATCGCATCGGCCGCGCTGTAACCGACGTCGACCACGGTCATATCCGGGTCGGCCTCGATGATCATGCGCAGCGACATCGCCACCAGTTTATCATCATCCACAACCAGTATATTCATGATTCCTCCTTCGGCTTCGGGATCGTGACAAATACCCGGAAACCATGCTCCCGCGTGATGTTCACATAGCCGCCGACACCGGCCACGCGCGCCTCGATGTTCGACAGGCCGATGCCTACGTCATCCGAACCTGCGAGCCCCTCTTCGGCCGCGGTTTTTGCGGCAGCCTGTGTCCCGCTATGCTCCGGATAATCGTGGATGACCAGCTGAAACATCGACGGATGCTCATTGAACGTCAGATCCACGCAGTCGTTTTTACTGTGCTTGATCACATTGGAGACGGCCTCTTTCGCGATACCGATGACCGCATATTTGATATTCCGCGGCACCCGCGTCTCGACATTGACCTCGTAATGTACTTTAAAGCGCTCGTGCAGGGGTTTCACCATCTGCTCCAACGCGAAATTCAGATCCACCGACTCGTCGTGCAGATCGTGCACGCTGGTCCGGATGTTCGTCATGGCGGTGTCCAGCGTCTCCCTGAGCATCGCGAGCTCGTCGGCGACCGGCTCATCCTTATGGATGGTCATCATAGCGCCGACCTGCAGGATCCCGCGCGTCAGCATGTGGCCGACATTGTCATGGATCTCACGGGCAATGCGGTTTCGCTCCGCCAGCTGCGCCATATAGATCTCCTGGTCTTTCGCTTCAAGCACCTGGTTCGCCTGCTCCCGCAGTTTCTCCTGCTTGATATGGTCACGGTCGCGCAGGTGGATCAGTTGTGTCTTCAGGCGTTCATACCGTGCCGTCCGAATGGCGAAAAACACGGAAATGATGCATAAGATCGCCAGATAGGAGAAAAACAGGATCTGATCCCAATACGGCGTGTCCGCCAGCAACAGTTCCTGATAATACGTCGCCAGTCCGATCGCATGGGCCGCGACCAAAACGCCGATCGCGAGATAGTTTTTGCAGGCGGTCATGTCATACAAAAGCATGGGCGCCGCGCTGATGCCGCCGCAGATCGCAGCCGAAAGCACCGCGCTGACACACTGGAACGCCGTCTGAAGCGTCCGGCGTATCTTCTGGTCGTCATCCTCCGATATATTGAAACGGAAGCAGATCGCAGCATACATGATCACCGCGTAAATAACGGCAACAAGGTATCTGCCATGCAGGCAGACCTGCATGGCAAATACCGATAAAAGAAACAGTATGATCTTATCTGCCAGCTGCTTCATAGACACACGTCCTTACGTTCAAAACAAATTAATGTGCGCGCTCCGATGCTTTCGAAAGGGCCATTCCGATGGCCAGGCACGCTGCTCCGAACAACAGTTGGATCCCGTAGTAAGGAAGGACATCCGTAAAGCCTTTTCCCTTATCCAGCGCGTCCACCGCCGTCGCATACCAGTACGTTGGGAGGAAGCGGCCGATAGCTTTGACACCTTCACCCAACTGGGACAGCGGAACGAAAATACCGCCCAGGAATGCAAAACCGAGGGATACGACCGTGGAAACGATCGACGAAAGCACGGAAGCCCTCAGCGGGATCACGGCGATAAACGCCATCATCATGACCGTAGCGATCGTGTACACCAGAAGGTTCAACACCATCAGGAACCACATCTTGGTAAATGCCTCGCTTCCGCAGAAGATCGCGAGGACCACTACGTACATGAGAAAGAAGAATAATGCGAAGACCAGAGACCCGAAGGCCAGGATCAAACTGCGCTTCCAGGTAGCATAACCGGATGCATTCTCACGTTTTTTCTTTTCGGTCTCATTAAAGGATAAAACCGCTGAAAGCAAGGAGCCGAATACACAACTCATTATAACATACGGGATGAAAAGAAACAAGATTCCGCCGACGCTCTGGGTGTTGTGAGACTGCGTCGTTCCGTCCTCTTTGATCTCATCGACGATGGTCACATAGTTTTCTGAACGCTGCGTCTCTTCTGCCTTCGCGGCAGCCTCCGAAAGTTCCATTCCGCTGTGGTAGAACGCGTACATGCTGCTCAAATACGACTGCAACTCCAGGTTCAGCATCTGCCCGTGGGCAATGCCTTCATCGACCACGCTCTGGATCTGCGGGCATTCTCCCGTCTCACCGGAGAGGAATGCTTCACCAAAGCCTGCCGGGATCGTGATGATCGACGAGATATCCTCGTAGTATAACCGATCGGTCAAAACGTCCTTCGTATACGTTTTGTCGTCCACATTATGATATTTCTTCAGGTAGTCGACAAAGTAATCCGAAACGGTGCTGTGATCCTCATCGGTCAGGTGGATCGGCATCTTCATGGTCTGGAAATCCTTCATAGAGGAGGTCGAATTCTTGATCAGAAATTCATAATTGACCACGATCATCAGGATGCCCATCGCGAAGAAGATGATCGCCGGGATCATATATTTTTTCTGTATCTTGAAAAACATCTTAAATACTTGCATAGCTTCTCCTTCTGGACATCACCAGTCCGATCGTCGTGAAAACGATGGTCATAACGACCATGGTGATCATGGAGCGATAAAAACGTTCGCCCACCCCGAAAATATTCAGGCTGTAAAATGCATCATGAATGAGGGCGGATGGATTGATGCGGTTGATGATCGGGCAGTACATCTCGACGATCATCTTCATCCGGTCGAACATGAGGCCGGCAAGAAAGCCGCCGAACGTTACAAACAAAAGCAGGATCGCTTCCTTCGAACTCTTCGAGAGTTTCGAAACATGTCCCAGCATAAAGCCCAGAGAACAACCGAGCATGGTTCCCAGTATACAGATCAGGATCAGGAAACCGATGCTGCAGCCCATGTTGACCTTGTAGACACCGACGATCATGAAGAGGCCGACCATCGTGCATACGACCTGGATCACAAAGGCCGCCAAAAGGCTCGCCAGCTCATACATCCTGTGATTCACCGGCGTGATCGAAACACGCGCGCCCTGCGTGGAAATGTTCGCCTGGGAGTCGATGGGGACCTGAAGTCCCGCATTGGACGCCATCACGCAGACCATGGCCAGCAAAGCGTACATAAACGATACGTACGGGTCCTTATTCTCGCCGGCAGCATTCACCTGCTTCACGAGTTCGGTGTCCTCCGTCATCAGGTTCATGATCTTCAATGCCGACGCAGGGTCAGCGGCCGCCTTCTGCATCAGCACCGCGTTTCTGCGGAAAATGCCGATCACGTGCGCCAGGACATTCTGTGCGACCTCATCCTTCGCGATGTGCAACCGGATGTCGCTCATGTCCGAAATATCCATCACGCCGGCAACCTCGTCCTTAAACAGCAGTTTCTGCTCATCCGCCGCGTCCGCCACGATCACCTCAAACATCGCAGTCCCTTCGGAACTCTTGATGCCCTCGAGCGTCGTCTTTACGAACTCGGTGTTCGCCTCCGTCCCGCCGACCAGCGCCACGCTCTTCGTCTCCACGGCCGCGTTCTTATAGATTGAGCCCAGCGCCATATAAAACAACGTTCCCAGTACGATGGGGAACAAAAGCGACCAGAGGATCAGTTCACGATCCCGCAGGTTCTTTTTGATCCGATAGACAAATACACGGAAATACATACCTATCCACCTCTCTATTCGTTGTCACGCAGCTGCTTGCCGGTGATCTCCAAAAATACCTCATTCAGTGTCGGCAGGATCGAATAGATCTGCTGATACTTCACTTCATTGTCCGCGAAGCAATCTACAACATGTACGATGTTGTGCTTGCCGCCGCTGCACTTTACGGTCAATGTATCGTCGCGGTAGGACACGTCGTACACATGGTTCAGGGCACGCACCTTCTCGATGAAATCCTGCGTGAGACCGTGTGCATTCACGATCACACTCTCGGTGTTTTTGATCATGCCCTTGAGCTCGTCCTTCGTGCCGATCGCGATCTTCTTGCCGTGATCCATGATCAGGATGCGCGAGCACAGCTGCTCGACTTCTTCCATGTAGTGGGTCGTGTAGATGATCGTCGCGCCCTGCTCGTTCAGGCGGGAAATGCCTTCCAGGATGCGGTTTCTGGACTGCGGGTCGACCGCGACTGTCGGCTCATCGAAGATGATGAGTTCCGGCTTATGCGCGATGCCGCAGGCGATGTTCAAGCGGCGAAGCAGGCCGCCCGACAACTTCTTCGGATAGAATTTTTTGAACTCCTGAAGTCCGACGAACTCGATCGCATCCTCAACATATTTCTTGCGCGTCTCTTTATCTTTGATGTACAGACCGCAGAAGAAATCGATGTTATCATAAACGGTCAATTCATCAAACACCGCCACCTGCTGCGGAACGACGCCGATGCGCACCTTCAGGTCGCTGCGCTTCGATGTCATCTTCTCCCCGAACAACTCGATCTCGCCATTGTCGTAGGAAAGCAAGGTGAGCAGGCAATTGATGGTCGTCGTCTTACCCGAACCGTTCGGACCGAGCAGGCCGAACACCTCGCCCTTTTGGATCTCCATGCTGAAATTATCCAGCGCGATGAGTTCCTTATATCTTTTAACCAAATTCGTGATCTTTACTACTGTCTCTGCCATGTTCAAATCCTCCTGTTTCGGCAACCGACCGGACCTATCTCCGATCTTGAGCCCATTATACCCCGCCCCAAAGGCCCGCAAAAGTGAACGCTGTCACAATCGGAATTGACAAATGTCACAAAAAAGGCAGGAGGTCGATCCTCCTGCCCTTTTACTTATTGTCTGGATGCACTGCATGTAAAATACAGTACCTGATAATCTTTTGATATCTCTTTTACGAGTTCCCTCGCCTTTTTGATCTTTTCGTCGTCAAGGTTGGTGAACGGATCATCCAGGATCAGCATCGGCTTCTCTTCGGTGAAGACCGCGTCGATGAACGCCAGTCGCAGGCAGAAGCCCATCAGGTCACGGTAGCCCGCGCTGAACAGCTCGCTGTCGCGCTGCAGGCCTTCCACATCCACGGTCACCTGCATGTTTGTGTCGATCCGGTAGCCCGCTTTGTTCTCCGGGTCAATGAATCTCATATTCTTTTCGAACGACTCCAGGATCGGCGCGGAGTAGCGGGAAACCACTTCCGCCTTTGCCTTCTCCAGGTATTTCTTCGCGTTCTGGATGCCTGCGAGTTTCTCTTGCTCAGCAGCCTGCTGTTCCGATAACTGCTCCAGTTTTTCGCGCATCTCGTCCATCTCGTCGAGCTGCTCCGCCTTCCGCGTCAGGTCTTCGCGATACTCCGAGTGAAGCTTCGTCAAAAGATCCTTCTGCTCCTGCATCGCGTTCCCACGGTCACGTCTCTGCTCTGACAGACTCTTATATTCCGCCAGCATCTTCGATAACTCGAGCAGCTTTTGGTTCACTTCCGTGTCGTCCGCATTCGCCTCGTCGATCTCGAGATCATATTTCTTCAGGAACTCCCGAAGCTCACCCATACGCGAGGATGCGGTCTGCAGGTCATTCACCGGAACGGCGGCCTGCCTGCTCTTCAGCTGCGTGTATTCGATATACTTTGTTTCCAGTTCGTCGATGGCACTGCTGACCTCACTGCTCTCCGCCGTCTTCAGTTCCATCTCCTTACCATGGGCCGCCAGGTAGGCCTGCAGCCTCTCTGTCGGCGGTTCGATCTTCTGTTTCCACCGGATCACGACTTCATCTTTTGCCGCCACATCCGCACGCTTGCTTTCCAGGTCACGGTTCAGGGCCGCCATACGTTCTTCAAAGCTGGCCCGCATGGTCTCCGGCGGTGTCGTGTCTTCCGACTGTTCAATGCGTACCGGGTTCGCTACGAAAGCAACGATCAGGATGATCAATATAATACCGATCGCCGGAACGATAACGTCCCAGATGTTGATCTTCACGCGGTAGTTTGCGTTGAGCCACTCGATGTATTTATCCATGAAATGCTTTGCCACCCAGGCCACAACAAGCGCGACCAGAATGGCTTTCACCAGGTAGGGATGTTTGTCCGTATCGTTCTGGTGCTCCTCGCTGTACTCGGCAGCGCCCTTCAGCTGCTGCTCATACTCGCGGATCTTATCTTCCAGATTTCTCTTCTGCGTCCGGGTACCGGCCAGATCCTGGTGGCTACGTTTCAGTTCGCTCATGGCAGCGTCATAACTTCTGCGGTCCAGTTCGATCTCATGCCACGTGTTCCGGGCGGTCTTCGGGTTCTCCTCTTCAGTATCGGAGGCAAACAGCGACGAAAGCTCGCTCAGTTTTTCATTTTCCTCTCCGGTCAGCTGCGCAGAGCCCAGCCCCGCCTTCGTCTGCACGAGGTTAATGCTTTCCTGCGAGTATTCGCGGATCTGCTCCTCCGTCAACGGGTTCTCCGTAAACAGAGCGTTCAGCTGCTCCCAACGAGCCTCCTGCTCGAGCTCCGCTTCGTTACTCGGTCCGGCTTCCAGGTCGGAACGCTTCTGGTCCGCCTCTTCCATCCGACGCTTCGCCTCTTCCATCGACTCCGAAACGCTGTCGTAGGAACGAAGCTTTGCCTCGATCTCGCTCATCTGCTCGCGGCGCTTGCTGATGCTTCCGGTCTTACGCGTCGCCGACATGCGGTTCGCCAGATCATCCAGCATCTTCACGGCGTCGTTGAAATGGTTCATATCGTTCTGCACATCTGCCACGTTGCCGATGTGCGAGTTGATGTCGTCCGTCGTCTCGGTCGCGATCTGCATCTGACCGACGAAGATGGTCCGTGAAAAACTCTGACGGTCCATCTTAAAAAGTTCCTCACCGAGATACTCCGTATAGTCCTCCGAAGGCAGGTTGGTCTTCGCATCGCGAAGTTCGAACACATCCTTCTTCTCGGTCTCGCCGAACTTCCTCGTCACCTCGTAGGTCTTGCCGTCTACTTCGAACTTCACGCGGCCGCCGTAGGTGCCGCCCTGCCAGGGCGCGTAGCGCTTGCGTTCATTGTCCAGAACGTCGTGCTTGCGATCGCCCTCGAAGCCGAAAAACATAACACGAAGGAAGGCGGCAAATGTCGATTTCCCGCTTCCGTTGTCTTCCAGAATGACATTTTCCCCCGGAACAAACTCTCTGTCCAGGTCACTTAACGTCCCGAAGTTGTCAATATGACATGATATCAACTTCATGGTCTACCCTCCAAACATTTCCTAGATCTCTTCATGTTGCAGCGCCTTGATACCGTAG
>JAFZZY010000024.1 GCA_017615545.1 Lachnospiraceae bacterium | reverse complement strand
TCTAAGCGTGAAGCCCCCCTCAAGATGAGATATCCATATCAGACCCCTTGAAGACGACGAGGAGATAGGGCAGAGGTGGAAGCACAGTAATGTGTTAAGCTGACTGTTACTAATAGGTCGAAAGCTTGATCTATGGTTTAAAGCGCTGAAGGAAGTCGCAATGATCTATATGCAGTTTTGAAGGTGTAAAGAACGAAAGATACACCCGCCATTTCGAAAAGAGATGGCGGGTTTTTCTATTGTTATTTATCCTATTCGTATGTTATAATCATGATGTAATGCAGGACGTACGCTCATCGCAGTGGTTCTGCTAAACTCTTTTTTTGAGAGGTATTTCCATGAAATTAGTCATCTTGGATCATCATGCTTTAAATCCCGGCGACATGGACCTGACAGAGTTGCGCAGCTTCGGTGAGGTCACTGTCTATCCGCGCTCGAAGCCGGAGGAGGTCGTAGATCGGATCGGGGATGCAGAGATGATCTTCATCAATAAGGTCGTCATTGACCGAAATGTAATGGATGCCTGCCCGAATCTTCGGTATGTCGGGGTCATGGCGACCGGTTACAACGTTGTGGATATCGATGCTGCGCGTGAGCGCGGGATCGTTGTGACGAATATTCCGGACTACAGCACTGAGTCGGTTGCGCAGTTTACGTTTGCGCTGATCCTGGCGAGAGCAAACCGCGTGTACGAGCATTCGGCGTCGGTCCACGCGGGCGAATGGATCGCTTCCCCGGACTTTTCGTACTGGAAGTATCCGTTGATCGATGTGCGTGATAAGACGCTGGGTATCTTCGGTTTCGGAGCTATCGGTCAGAGAGTTGCGAAGATCGCATTGGCCATGGGCATGCGTGTGTTGTATTACACGAGGACGCATCATCCTGAACTCGACACCGAGGACTGCCATTATGCGGAGGAGGACACCGTGCTTGCACAGGCGGACATCGTCACCTTGCATTTGCCGCTTACAAAGGACAATGAGGGCATGGTGTGCAAGGATTGGATCGCGAAGATGAAGGACGGGGCGTGGCTGATCAACACAGCGCGCGGCGGCCTGATCCGCGAAGAAGATCTGGCGCAGGCGCTGAAGGACGGCAAGCTTGGGTATGCTGCATCTGACGTGGTCCGTGTAGAGCCGATGGCTGCGGATTGCCCGCTGCTGGATGCGCCGAACATGACGATCACGCCGCACATCGCGTGGGCCAGTTTTGAAGCCCGCGACCGCCTGATGAAGATCGCAGCGGAAAATGTGCGCTGTTATCTGGCAGGGAAGCCGCAGAACAACGTGGCGCAATAGCGAGCTAAGCGCGCAAAACGTACTGCTATGGTTCTTAGACTGTGAAAGCTCGCTTTCATAAGGCAAAGAACCATAGCAGAAACGTTTGCTCATTTATGAGCAAACGTTCATCCGACGAGTGCGGAGCAATCGGCGGATGTGCGTTTTGCAAAGAGCGGCTCTTACGCCGTTAAAGCTCGCAAAAAAATCCCGCTCGTTCCTTTCGGAATGAGCGGGTGTAAGATCACTATGCGGATCCGGGATTACAGCTCTACAAAGCCCTTTACGGAACCGTTGATCACGTAGTAAGCCTTCTTCTCTTCAGCCTTAACGTAGATCTCTACAGTCTCCATATCCTTAACCTTGTTGCCTGCATTTACCCATGCGTCCTTAACAAGTGCCTTGATATCGGTATCGGTGATCTCAACGCCGGGTGCCTGAATTGTAAGAGTAGATTTCATAATTAGTTACCTCCTTTTTTGCATATGGCCCGTGGGGGCGGACCTGCCTTCGTAATTACACGACTTTCGGACCTTGGTCCGTTAAAGATAATATACGATAAAAGCGGTTCTGTAAAGTGTAAACACAAATTGTACTAAATTTAGTACAATCTGCGTACGTATTCCATGGTACGATTGACATCTAATAGAAGTAACAATCATTTCTCACGTGAAAGCTCCGTGAAGGAAGCATTTCATGAGGAAGGAGTAGTATATGATAGCGATCATTGACTATGATGCCGGAAATTTGAAAAGTGTGGAGAAAGCGCTGGTCTCTTTGGGACAGGAGTGCGTGATCACACGCAAACGTAAAGAGATCATGAACGCGGACCGTCTGATCCTGCCCGGTGTGGGAGCGTTCGGAGACGCCATGGGGAAACTGCATCAGTACGATCTGGTGGAGCCGATCCAGAGCTTCGTTAAGACCGGTAAGCCGTTCCTGGGTATCTGCCTGGGCCTGCAGTTGATGTTTGAAAGCAGCGAGGAAACGCCGGGCGTGGAAGGCCTGAACCTTCTGCCGGGCCAGATCCTGCGTATCCCGGATGCGCCGGGGCTGAAGATCCCGCACATCGGGTGGAATTCCCTGACGAAGACGAACCCGGATTCGCGCCTGCTGAAGGACATCAAAGAGGGCGCTTATGTATATTTCGTTCATTCCTACTATCTGAAGGCGGAGCACGAGGCCGATGTGTGCGCGTCGACGTTTTATTCAACGACGATCCACGCGGCGGTAGAACATGAAAACGTTTTCGCTTGCCAGTTCCATCCGGAGAAGAGCGGAACCGTAGGACTTCAGATATTGACCAATTTCACAAAATTGGATTAAGGGGGCAGAATATGTTCACAAAGAGGATCATTCCCTGTCTGGATGTTCATGCAGGACGTGTAGTCAAGGGTGTTAATTTCGTTAATCTGCGCGATGCAGGCGACCCCGTCGAGGTCGGCGCGGCTTATGATACCGCGGGTGCGGATGAACTTGTTTTTCTGGACATCACGGCATCTTCCGATGCGAGAAATATCGTGATCGACATGGTCCGTCGTGTGGCGGAGCGTGTGTTTATACCATTTACGGTCGGCGGAGGCATCCGCACGGTCGATGATTTCCGTGCGATCCTGCGTGAGGGCGCGGATAAGATCTCGGTGAATTCCGCAGCGATCAATACGCCGCGGCTCATCAGTGATGCGGCCGATAAATTCGGAAGCCAGTGCGTGGTCGTGGCGATCGACGCCAGACGCCGTGAGGACGGCAGCGGCTGGAACGTGTTTAAGAACGGCGGACGCATTGATACCGGTCTGGATGCGATCGAGTGGGCCGCGAAGGCAAATAAACTCGGCGCGGGCGAGATCCTGCTGACCAGCATGGACTGCGACGGCACGAAGGCCGGCTATGATAACGAACTGACCCGCCAGGTGGCAGAGGCAGTTTCCATCCCCGTGATCGCTTCCGGCGGCGCGGGCACCATGGAGCACTTTTACGATGCATTGACCGTGGGAAAAGCGGACGCGGCGCTGGCTGCCTCGCTGTTCCACTATAAAGAGATGGAGATCTCCGCGCTGAAGGATTATCTGGCAGAGCGCGGTGTGCCCGTTCGTCGTGTTTAGGAGTCGATATGTACGATTTTGATGAATTTCGCAGCGTGATCAAGGCGCTGCGCCATCCCGAGACGGGTTGCCCGTGGGACCGCGTGCAGACGCACGAGACGCTGATCCCGTGCCTGATCGAGGAGACCTACGAGGTGATCGAGGGGATCCGCATCTGGCAGGACAGCGCGGACGCGGAGAATTTCTGCGAGGAGCTGGGCGACCTGTTGCTTCAGGTGGTCATGCAGTCGCAGATCGCGTCGGAGGAAGGCCTGTTTACGCTGGACGATGTGATCAACAACGTTTGCGACAAAATGTATCGTCGCCATCCACATGTGTTCGGTGATGTCGTGGCCAATGATCCCGATTCCGCCCTGGCTTCGTGGGAGTCGGCGAAGGGAAAAGAAAAAGGCAAGGACCAGATCAAGAACCAGGTCGAGGCTGTGCCGGTGTCATTTCCCGCGCTGTACCGCTACCAGAAGATGCTGAAGAAGGCCGTGAAACACTACGCGTACGAGAGCGGACGCGAGGCTGCGGCCGACAAACTGCAAAAACTTACCGAAGAAGTGAAGCAGGCGGAGACCGAGTCGTACGATATGGCGAAGAAGCAGGCCCTGGTCGCGGATATGCTTCGTCAGGTGGTCGAGATCTCGGCGGCTCTGGATGTCAATGCAGAGGATGCCCTGAAGGAAGCCTGCACATCGTTCGGAAAAGAGTTTCAGGATGCGAAGTGAGGTTTCTGACCGCGACAATGCGTGAAGTTAAATTCGATTTTATATAAATTCGGAAACACAAGATAATCTATCGTTTTCTACACCCCTTTGTGCTACTATTTCAGTAGACAAGGGGGTGATTTTTTATGGTGGGGATCACACACTGCGCCGTGCTTTCGGGAGTGGAGGGTTTGCTGCTGACGGTGGAGGCGGATGCCTCGGAGGGTTTTCCGCAGTTCGAGATGGTCGGCCTGCTCTCTTCGGAGGTGAAGGAGGCGCGAGAGCGGGTGCGCACCGCGATCAGCAACTCCGGTTATGAACTGCCGGTCATGAAATATACGATCAACCTGTCGCCGGCGGACGTGCGCAAGGCGGGCAATTACTACGACCTGCCCATCGCGATGGCGGTCCTGGCTTCGGTCCGCCTCGTGGACCGGTTGCGTATTTCTTCTTATTTTATCGTGGGAGAGCTCAGCCTGGAGGGACATCTGCGTCCGATCAGCGGGACATTGTCGCTGGTGATCGCGGCGAGGAAGAATGGGTTTACGAAATGCATTGTCCCATTGGAAAACGCGAAGGAGGCCGCGCTTATCGAGGGGATGGAGATCTTCGGGTTCTCCACTCTGGAGGAGTGCGTGAGTTTCTTCACTAAGGGGGAGAATGCGGACGCGTACGTGCCGGACCCGGCAGATTATCTGCCGGAGGTGAGCGTCGGGACTATGGATTTTTCTGAGATCGTCGGGCAGGAGAACCTGAAGCGGGCGGCTCTGGTCGCGAGCGCGGGCCTGCATAACATGTTGATGATCGGGCCGCCGGGCAGCGGTAAGACGATGCTGGCGCGACGTATCCCGACCATCTTGCCGCCGATGCATCTGGAGGAAGCCATCGAGGTGACGGGCATCCACAGCGTGTGCGGCCTGGTGTCGCCCGGACACCCGCTGATGACTGCGCGACCGTTTCGCAGTCCGCACCATACCAGCAGCGCGATCGCCCTGGTCGGAGGAGGTTCGATCCCGCGGCCGGGGGAGATGTCGCTCGCGCACCGCGGTGTCTTGTTTTTGGATGAATTGCCCGAGTTCGGAAAGCAGGTGTTAGAGGTCATGCGGCAACCGCTGGAGGACCGCAAGGTCGTCATCAGCCGCATCCACGGAAGTTACGTGTTCCCGACGTCGGTGATGCTGGTGGCGGCGATGAACCCGTGCAGCTGCGGCTACTACCCGGACCGTACGAAATGTAAATGCAAGGACAGCGACATTTCCCGCTATCTTGGACGCATCAGCCGGCCCATCCTGGACCGGATCGACATCACGGTGGAGGCTGCGCGCATCCCGTACGACGTGATCTCCGCACGCTCGGGCAATGTCACGAGCGCGGAACTGTCTGCCCGGGTTTGCAAGGCGATGGACATCCAGAGAAAAAGATATGATAAGGAAGGAATCTCGTTCAACTCGCAACTTTCGGGCTCGCTGGTGAAGAAATACTGCAAACTCGGGAGAGAGGAAGAGGAATTGATGAAGCAGGCGTACGATACGTATGATTTCAGCACGCGGACGTACACGCGGGTGTTGAAGGTGGCGCGGACCATCGCGGACCTGGAGGGGAGCGAGGAGATCCGGGCGCAGCACCTGTCGGAGGCGGTTCTTTATCGCAGCCTGGAGCATAGTATATGGAAGAGGTGAGTGATTGACAAAAGAAGAAGCATGGTACTGTTTGTGCAACGTGCAGGAGATGGACTCGTTCCGGATGCTTCGGTTCGTTTCGTGTTTCTCCGATGTGCGTGAGATATTTACGGAGGATCTGTCGGAAATGGATACAGGCGAGATCCTGGCACACGATCTGTTCGCGCGAATGCTTGATGTCATCCGAAGGCAGGGGGAGTTCCTGTACGACCGACTGAAGAAGGAGGAAAGGGGGATCCGTTTCGTGTCGATCGAGCATCCGGACTATCCGAAACGCCTGCGGGATATGGAGGATCCGCCGCTGGGACTGTTCTATCGCGGGGAGCTTCCGCGGGACGGGCTGAAGAGCGCGGCGATCATCGGGGCGCGTACATGCAGTGAATACGGGCGCGAGGCGGCGTACAGTTTCGGGCGGTATCTGGCGCAAAGCGGTGTACAGGTCATCAGCGGGATGGCGCTGGGAGCGGACGGCGCAGGGCAGTGGGGAGCATTGTCCGCAGAAGGAAAGAGTTATGCCGTTTTGGGCAATGGTGTGGACATCTGCTACCCGCAGGAACACTATCCGTTATATGAGAAACTGTGCGCGACGGGAGGTGTGATCTCGGAGTATTCGCCGCAGACGCCGGGGTTGAGTTATCATTTCCCGCGAAGGAACCGGATCATCAGTGCATTGTCCGATTGTGTGGTCGTGATCGAGGCCCGGAAGAAGAGCGGGACCATGACTACAGTGGACCACGCGCTCAACCAGGGAAAGGATGTTTTTGCCCTTCCGGGGCGGTATAATGACCCGATGAGCCAAGGATGCAACATGCTCATAAAGCAGGGCGCGTACATCCTGACGGGGCCGGAAGATCTGGCGCAGATCCTGGGTCTGATCACGGAAGAAGACGATAAAAAATCAAAAATTTTAAATTTGGGGCTTGCCAAAGAAGAGAATATGGTGTATTGTTGTATAAGTTTGCAACCCAAACACATGGATGATCTGCTCGGAGAAATCGGGCAGTTGACCGTCGGCGAACTGTCGCTGGCCCTCATGCGACTCGAGATCGCAGGGCTGATCCGGCAGTCCGGTTCCGGCTATTATGTGAGGAATGAGTAGAGATGGCAAAGTACCTGGTTATCGTTGAGTCCCCTTCCAAGATCAAGACGATCAAGAAATTCCTCGGAAGCAATTACGAGGTCGTGGCTTCGAACGGTCACGTACGTGATCTGCCGAAGAGCTCGATGGGATTTGATGTTGAACATGATTATGAACCGCACTATATCACGATCCGCGGAAAAGGGGATATCCTGGCGAAACTTCGCAAGGAAGTAAAAAAAGCGGAACGTGTATATCTGGCGACGGACCCCGACCGCGAGGGAGAGGCGATCTCCTGGCATTTGGCGGCGGCACTGAAGATCGAAGACAAAGACATATATCGTATCACATTTAACGAGATCACAAAGAATGCGGTGCAGGCTTCGCTGAAGCGCCCGCGTAAGATCAATCAGGATCTCGTGGATGCACAGCAGACACGTCGTATCATGGACCGTATGGTGGGTTACCGCATCAGTCCGCTTCTGTGGGCGAAGGTCAAAAGAGGCCTGTCTGCAGGTCGCGTACAGTCCGCGACCCTGCGCATGATCTGCGACCGTGAGGACGAGATCAATGCATTCGTTCCGGAGGAGTACTGGACACTGGATGCCCGCCTGGCATTGGCCGGTGAGAAGAAACCGATCCTGGCGAAGTACTACGGAACGAAGGATAAAAAAGAAGACATCACCTGCAAAGAGCAGATGGATAAGATATTGAAGCGCCTGAAGGGTAAGGACTTTGTCGTTTCCGAGGTGAAGAAATCCACACGAGTGCGTAAGGCACCGGCGGCATTTACGACGAGTACGTTGCAGCAGGAAGCTTCTAAGGTTTTGAATTTCTCCACGCAGAAGACGATGCGCATCGCGCAGCAGCTTTACGAAGGTGTGGACGTCGAGGGTCATGGCACCATCGCGTTGATCACCTACCTGCGTACCGATTCCACCCGTGTATCCGATGAGGCGAAGGCCAATGCCGAGAAGTTCATCGAGAAGCAGTACGGCAACGATTTCCTCGGTGAGGAAGAGAAGAAGACCGAAACAACAAAGAATATCCAGGATGCGCACGAAGCCATCCGTCCGACGGACATCACGCTCCTGCCGGAGGATATCAAGGACAGCGTGCCGAGAGACCAGTACCGTCTGTACCAGCTGATCTGGAAGCGTTTCACCGCGAGTCGCATGGCGCCTGCGCAGTATGAGACGACGAAGATCCAGATCGATGCGGGCGACTGCCGCTTCGTTTCCAACGCATCCAAACTGACATTTGAAGGATTTCATTTGGTATACAGCGAGCCGGATGAGGAGAAGGATGTAGTCCTGTCGAAGAAGATCGAAGAGGGCTGCAAGCTTACGACGGAAGAACTGCTTCCTGCGCAGCACTTCACGCAGCCGGCACCGCACTACACGGAAGCCTCGCTGGTCAAGGCGATGGAGGAGCAGGGCATCGGACGTCCTTCTACTTATGCGCCGACGATCTCGACCCTTCTGGGCCGCCACTATGTGACGAAGGAAGGTAAGAGCCTGTTCGTGACCGAACTGGGTTCCGTTGTAAACCGCGTTATGGTAGAGTCCTTCCCGAGCATCGTGGATGTGACATTTACCGCGAACTTCGAGGACCTTTTGGACTCCGTCGAAGAGGGTGCGATCCAGTGGAAGATCGTTTTGGAGAACTTCTACCCGGATCTGAACGAGGCAGTCATCCAGGCGGAGCAGGAGCAGGCGAAGGTCCAGGTAGCCGACGAGATTTCGGACGAAGTCTGCGAACTGTGCGGACGCAATCTGGTCATCAAGTACGGACCGCACGGCAAATTCCTGGCGTGTCCCGGTTTCCCCGAGTGTAAGTTTACGAAGCCTTTCCTGCAGAGGACCGGCATCCCTTGCCCTAAGTGCGGTAAGGAGATCGTGATCCGCATGTCCCGTAAGGGCCGTCGGTACTACAACTGTGAGGGTGCTCCGGAGTGTGATTACATCTCTTGGAATATGCCCAAAAAAGAAGATAGCGCATCGTGACGGGCCCGAAAGGCTGCGTTCATGGCATTAAGAAGCCGGAGCATCCCAGCATGCTCCGGCTTATATTTTTCAAAAAAATACAAAAATCAGGGAGATTCGGCCGAAATCGGAGCCTTACAGGACCTAG
>JAFZZY010000023.1 GCA_017615545.1 Lachnospiraceae bacterium | reverse complement strand
TCTAAGCGTGAAGCCCCCCTCAAGATGAGATATCCATATCAGACCCCTTGAAGACGACGAGGAGATAGGGCAGAGGTGGAAGCACAGTAATGTGTTAAGCTGACTGTTACTAATAGGTCGAAAGCTTGATCTATGGTTTAAGCGCTAAAAGGAAGTCGCAATGATCTATATGCAGTTTTGAAGGTGTAAGTACTACATGTGCTACACCAAGCAGTTCTTGCTTATCTGTTTGAGCGGAACTGCCGTTGTGGTATCATGGCCCAGTGGCTCAGTTGGTTAGAGCGCCGCCCTGTCACGGCGGAGGTCACGAGTTCGAATCTCGTCTGGGTCGTTGTGCAAGTATCGCGAAGCGATCTTGCACGTGAGAAACTGTCCTCTAAACGAGGTGCGGTAGCATCCGAGGTTAGAACAGTTTCGAGCATAGGTGGTTTGCGTAGCAAACCTACCTTGTATTATATGGGGTCTTAGCTCAGCTGGGAGAGCATCTGCCTTACAAGCAGAGGGTCATAGGTTCGAGCCCTATAGGCCCCATACTTTATGGATGGGTTCCCGAGTGGCCAAAGGGGGCAGACTGTAAATCTGTTGCGTTAGCTTCAGTGGTTCGAATCCACTCCCATCCATTCCTCATCCGAGGATCATTATCGCGGGGTGGAGCAGTCTGGAAGCTCGTCGGGCTCATAACCCGAAGGTCGTAGGTTCAAATCCTACTCCCGCAACGAGGTGAAAGATAAGGCTTTCACCGAGGGAGATTTCAAGCGAAGGTAGGGGCTGAGTTTGAGGCCACGTTGTTCGCTCGAAGCTGCAACCGTCAAACGCGTAGCGTTCGCCGGGAAGTTTCGTAGCCACGTTGTTCGCTCGTTTAATGTCCAACCGTCAAGCGCGCAGCGCTCGCCGGTTGACCGTTTGCTCATAGATGAGCAAACGGCTGGTCTGCATTTCTCGAGCACTTACGAAAGCAAGCTTTCGACGGCGTCGAGAAATGCATCCCGCATTAATCTCGCCTTTTCTCCATTCGCCCAGATAGCTCAGTTGGTAGAGCAATGGACTGAAAATCCATGTGTCACTGGTTCGATTCCGGTTCTGGGCACGACTTTTTTGTTGATAAGACCGATGAAATGTGGATATCTTCACATTTCATCGGTTTTTGTTGTTTATAAATCCTTCAGAATGTCGGTTTCTCCGGCGTGTTTCTTTTTTTCGCGGTTTTAATTCGGTTTTGCTTATGGTATAATAAAGTATCATCGGTTAGTATGCCCTTGCATATGTTTCGGTGATGTAGGTGAAGGTTATTTTGAGGGTGCTGCCGATGGATGAACGGGTTCCGCTTTACAAAAAATTAGAGGCTTTGCAGGCTGAAGAGGTCTATCCGTTTCATATGCCGGGTCATAAGCGGCGTGGCATGGAGGAGTTTTTGCGTTCCGCGGGTTCGAGGGATGCGTTTGACTTCCGGAGTGTGTTCGACAGGATCCTGCAGATGGATATCACGGAGGTCGATCCGTTTGATGATCTCAACCATCCGACGGGGGAACTGAAGGATGTGATGGAGCGTTGCGCGAAGTTTTACGGGGCGCAGGAGACGTTCTTTTTGGTCAATGGTTCCACGAGCGGTATTTGCGCTGCGATCGATGCGGTCTGCCGTCTGGGCGATGAGATCCTGATGGCGCGGAATTCGCATATCAGTGTGTACCGTCAGGTCCTGCATGGACAGTTGCGCCCGGCTTATCTGTACCCGCAGGAGCTTAAAGTCGGCGGAGTCCTCTTTCATGGAGCGATCACCCCGCAGGAACTGAAACGTGGGCTTTCGGAGCATCCGGGGGCGAAGGCCGTTCTGGTCGTTTCACCGACATATGACGGAGTGATCTCAGATATCGCTGCTTTAGCCGAGCTGGCACACAAACATAATAAGATCCTGATCGTGGATGAGGCGCACGGGGCGCATCTCCACTACATTCGGCCAGAGCTTTCGGCGGTTCGGGCGGGAGCGGATCTGGTAATACAAAGCGTGCACAAAACATTGCCCGCAATGACGCAGACAGCGTTGTTGCACCGGTGTTCGGACCGGGTGGATGCGCAGCGGTTACGGGACGCGGTGGGATATTTCACCAGCACGAGCCCGTCGTACATCCTGGTCGCAAGCATTTTGCGCTGCATGACGTTCATGGAGAAGCATGGAAATGCGGCCATGGGCGCGTTCTACGGGCGATTGGCAGCGTTTTACAAGAAGGGTGAGGATTTATCCGCCGTGAAGCTTTTCGGGCCGTTTTGGGCGTCCGGAGAGCCGGGAGACCTGCAGAAGAATGGGTGGTGTAAAGATCCTTCGAAGATCGTGATCCTGTGTCCGGGACGTGGGCGAGAAGTCGCCGAGCGTTTGCGCGACGCGAAGATCGAGACGGAGAGCAGTTCGCCGGATATGGTGCTCGCGCTCGCCGGTATGTTCGACAGTGAGGAAGGATTCGAACGCTTGTACGAGGCATTGGCCGCGATCCCGGGGAGAGTGTGTGTTGAACGCTCGAAAGGAACACCTGATCGTGCGATCTTCGGATGTACGGAAGATAAGACCGGGAATGCAATGAGCAGTGTTACGGTAAATGCAGGCTCGGGATACGAGATAGTGGCGACAGAAGTTGCCGAAACAAGTAGGGCTGTGCAGAATTTGATGCCGTACGAGGTATATTACCAAAAGGCAGAGGCATACAGCGAATGTGCATTGGCCGAAGCCGAGGGACGCGTGAGCGTCGACACGGTGTACGTGTACCCGCCGGGGATACCGCAGATCGTATGCGGAGAGGTCATTTCCCGCGAGATGATCGACAAATTGAAGGCCTTCGAGGCAGCCGGATTTACGCTGCGGGGGCTGGGAGAGCAGGATCGGATCCGGGTCCTGAAGAAATAAATCGGAGACAGCAATGGGAAAGATATTTTACCTAATGGGGAAAAGCGCGACGGGTAAGGACACGATGTTTCAGCATCTGGTGGACAGCCCCGAGTTCGACCTGAAGACGGTGGTGCTCTACACCACGCGTCCGATCCGTGAGGGTGAGGTCGAAGGCGTGGAGTACCATTTCATCGACGAGGCGGAGATGGAGCGCTATCTGGAATCGGGCAAGGTGATCGAGAAGCGCACCTATCACACCGTTTGCGGCGATTGGAGTTACATGACGATCGACGACGGACAGTTCGATCTGGAGAAATACAACTATGTGGCGATCGGAACGCTGGAGTCGTATGCGAAGATCCGCGAGTATTTCGGGCCGGAGGCTATGGTCCCGATCTACATCTGGGTCGAGGACGGCGACCGTCTGGCGCGTGCGCTGAAACGGGAGCGCAAGCAGGCGAAGCCGAGGATCGCCGAGGTGTGCCGCCGCTATCTGGCAGATGAGGCGGATTTCTCGGAGGAGAACCTGGCTGCGGCCGGCATCGATATGCGGTTTGAGAACGACGACCGCGAGGCAACGATGGCGGCGATCGAGGATTATATCCGCGAACAAATACAAATGGGGTAAGAGATTCGGCAAATATTCAGTGGGAACGGTGAGCGCAACGGGGACGCGCGGAGCCGAGTCCGGGAGTTAAGTATGGCGGAAAACGAGAATAAAAAACCGAATAACCGGGATTCCATCGGCATTGAGACCGGTCTGGAGACCAACGTGATCACGAACGACAGCGCGCGCCGCTACAAATGGATCTTTGTGGCCATTTGCGGCCTGCTGGCTATTTTGCTTGCTTTGAATGCGCTGGGCGTGTTCCGGGTCGCGCCGCACAGCGCGGATGATCCGGATGCGTGGAACAACCGGCCGAACGGCTGGTACGACGAGCCCGAGGAGACGAAGGCACCGACCGAAGAGGCGACGCAGGTCGCGCAGAACAACACGGAAGCGACGAAGTCTGACGTGGTCAATGCTTCGCAGGCGACAGCGGAAGTGAAGCCCGGGGAGACCAAGCCGGAGGAGAGCAAATCGCAGGAGTCGAAGCCGGAAGAAAGCAAGCCTCAGGAGTCGAAGCCTGAAGAGAGTAAGCCTCAGGAATCCAAGCCTGAAGAAAGCAAACCTCAGGAATCCAAACCCGAGGAAAGCAAGCCTCAGGAGTCGAAGCCAGAGGAGAGCAAACCTCAGGAATCCAAACCGGAAGAAAGCAAACCCGAGCCGACGAAGCCGGAAGAGACCAAATCTTCGGGTCCGGTCACGATTCCGGCCAATGCTACGAAGGGCACGACATTTACCGCGACAGATAAAGACGGCCAGCTGACCGTAGTCATCACATTGGCCGACCGCTGGGGCGACGGGAACGCATTTACCAAGTACGACATCAAACTGAACAATGCGTCGAAAAAGGACCTGTCCAACTGGGCCATCGAGCTCACATTCGCAAAGGCGCCGGTGCTGGACCAGTCGTGGAGCGGAACGTTTTCGCCGAGCGGAAACAAGCTGGTGATCACGCCGGTGGATTACAACACCACCATCATGGCGGGACAGAGCCCCGACGTCGGGTTCATCGTGAACGGCACGACGCTCACCGAGATCACGAGCGTGACTGTGGGTAAAGCGGTCGCATCAGTCAACCAGAACCCGCAAAACCAAAATCAAAATCAGAACCAAAACCAGAATCAGAACCAGAATCAAAACAATCAGAACCAGCAGGCGGCGAACCCCGGAAAGAAGGAAGTGCCCGCGCTGTCGCAGGACGACTGGCTCCACGTTTCCGGAAACAAGATCGTGGACGCATCGGGAAACGAGGTTTGGTTGACTGGTTGTAACTGGTTTGGCTACAATACAGGCACCAACACGTTCGACGGCCTGTGGGCCTGCGATCTGAACGGCGCCCTCGCCGCGATCGCGGATCACGGCTTCAACCTCCTGCGCGTTCCGATCAGCGCCGAGCTGATCCTGCAGTGGAAGGCCGGCCAGGCACCGTCGGCGAACTTCAACAACGCGACGAATTCCTACCTGGTCGGCATGAACAGCCTCGAGATCTGGGACTACGTGGTCGGCCAATGTCACGCGAACGGCCTGAAGATCATGATCGACATCCACAGCGCGAAGACCGACGCGATGGGGCACATGAAGCCGCTCTGGGTGGACGGCAACATCACTGAGCAGGACTACCTGGACGCATTGTCCTGGATGGCAGAACGCTATAAGAACGACGACACGATCATCGCGTACGATCTGAAGAACGAGCCGCACGGCAAGCCCAACGAGACGCCGAAGGCGATCTGGAACAACAGCAAGGACGCCAACAACTGGAAGTACATCGCAGAGAAGGCGGCCAATGCGGTCCTCTCGAAGAACCCGAACGTCCTCGTTTTGGTCGAGGGAATCGAGATCTACCCGATCGACATTCAGAAGAACGGAAACTTCACGTCGACCAACGAGAAGGATTACTACTACAACTGGTGGGGCGGAAACCTCCGCGGCGTAAAGGACGCTCCGGTCAACCTCGGAAAGTACCAGAACAAACTGGTCTACTCGCCGCACGACTACGGCCCGACGGTTTACAAGCAGCCGTGGTTCGACAAGGCGTACACCTTCGATACACTGATGAGCGACTGCTGGATGGACAACTGGTTCTACATCCACAAGCAGGGCATTGCCCCGTTGCTGATCGGCGAGTGGGGCGGCTACATGACGGAGCCGAACCTGACGTGGATGACCTATCTGCGGAAGCTGATCAAAGATAATAAACTGCATCACACCTTCTGGTGCTTCAACCAGAACTCCGGCGATACCGGCGGGCTGGTGCTGGGCGACTTCACGACCTGGGACACGGAGAAATACAACTTCGTTAAGGAAGTCCTGTGGCAGAAGGGCGGCAAGTTTGTCGGGCTGGATCACAAGATCCCGCTGGGAGCAAACGGCATCACGCTGACAGAGGGCGTTAAGTAAGCGAGGCCTGAGACCTCGGAAAATGGAGAGCATATGGCGGGATTTGAGAAGGTGGTCGGCCACGAAAAGGTCATCACCCATCTGAACAATTCCATACAGAGTGAGCGTGTCGCACACTGCTACCTCTTCGTCGGAGAGGACGGCATCGGGAAGCGTCTGGTGGCGACCGAGTTCGCGAAGAAGCTGCTGTGCGAGACGGCGGACGGGCCTGCGGCCCGCCCGTGCGGAACCTGCCCGGCCTGCGTCGCGGTGGACCGCGGATCGCACCCGGACCTCAAGTACATTCGCCACGAAAAACCCGCGACGATCAGCGTCGACGACGTGCGCGAGCAGCTCAACGGAGACATCGTGATCCGTCCGTACCGCGCCGACCGCAAGATCTACATCATCGACGAGGCGGAGCTGCTGAACGTGCAGGCGCAGAACGCGATCCTGAAGACCATCGAGGAGCCGCCGTCCTATGCGGTGATCCTCCTGCTTTCCAACAACCGCGACGTTTTTCTGGAAACGATCCGCTCGCGTAGCGTGCTCGTCGAGTTCCAGCCGCTCCGGCGCGAGGACGTCGCAAAATATGTCGAAGCGCATTTCCCGCCGACTGCCGAGCGGAGTTTTGCGCTGGACCACT
Source organism: Lachnospiraceae bacterium (assembly GCA_017615545.1). Lineage (GTDB taxonomy): Bacteria > Bacillota > Clostridia > Lachnospirales > Lachnospiraceae > UBA1201. The sequence goes on along the minus strand of JAFZZY010000023.1, from coordinate 180 downwards.
GCCGCGGAAACATCGGCCGCGCCCTGCATTTGATGGAAAATGAAGATGCGCGCGCGTTTGTCACGGCGGTCCATGGGATCCTGGAGAAGCTTCCGCAGCTGTCCGTTGTTGAGCGGATGAAGGCGCTGGAGGAGCTGTCGCAGGACCGCGAAGATGTGAAAGAGGTGCTGGAACTGTTTC
>JAFZZY010000022.1 GCA_017615545.1 Lachnospiraceae bacterium | reverse complement strand
CTGTTACATGTCGGCTTTGCCGACATGTAACTACATCATTCCGCCCATGCCGCCCATGCCGGGTGCGGGTGCGGGTTCATTCTTCTTAATATCTGCTACTACGGACTCGGTGGTCAGGAAGGTGGATGCTACGCTGGTTGCGTTCTGCAGTGCGCTTCTGGATACCTTGGTCGGGTCTACGATGCCGGCTTCTACCATGTTTACGTATACTTCTTTGTATGCGTCGAAGCCTACGCCGACTTCGCTTTCGCGGATCTTGTTGATGATGACTGCGCTTTCCAGACCTGCGTTGTATGCGATGTGGTAGAGCGGAGCCTCCAGTGCCTTCAGAACGATCTGTGCACCGGTCTTCTCGTCACCTTCCAGAGAGTCGATCATAGCGGCAACACTCTTAGAAGCGTGGATGTATGCGGAGCCGCCGCCGGGGATGATACCCTCTTCTACGGCTGCCTTGGTTGCATTGAGTGCGTCCTCCAGACGGAGCTTGCTCTCCTTCATCTCGGTCTCGGTCGCTGCACCTACACGGATCACAGCTACGCCGCCGGACAGTTTTGCAAGACGCTCCTGCAACTTCTCTTTATCAAACTCGGATGTGGTCTCCGCCAGCTGTGCGCGGATCTGGGAGATACGTCCTGCGATCGCAGCGGGATCGCCCTCGCCGTCAACGATGACGGTGTTCTCCTTCTGAACCTTAACGCTCTTCGCGCGGCCCAGCTGGTCGATCGTGGTATCCTTGAGCTCGAGGCCTACTTCCTCGGAGATCACGGTACCGCCGGTCAGGATAGCGATATCCTTCAGCATCTCTTTTCTGCGGTCACCGAAGCCCGGAGCCTTAACGCCGACTACGGTAAATGTGCCACGCAGTTTGTTTACGATCAATGTGGTCAGAGCCTCGCCCTCGATGTCCTCAGCGATGATGAGGAGCTTAGCGCCGCTCTGTACGATCTGCTCGAGTACCGGCAGGATCTCCTGGATGTTTGCGATCTTCTTATCGGTAATGAGGATGTACGGATCGTCGAGAACCGCTTCCATCTTCTCCATATCGGTTGCCATGTATGCGCTGATGTAACCGCGGTCGAACTGCATACCTTTAACCTTCTCCAGCTCGGTCTGCATGGTCTTCGACTCTTCGATGGTAATAACACCATCGTTGGAAACCTCTTCCATAGCGCTTGCAAGCAGTTCGCCGACATGATCGTCGCCTGCAGAGATCGCAGCAACACGAGCGATCTGCTCCTTACTGGTTACAGGGCTGCTCATCTTCTGGATCGCCTCAACAGCGGTCTCGGTAGCCTTCTTCATACCCTTACGAAGAACGATCGGGTTTGCGCCTGCTGCCAGGTTCTTCATACCCTCGTTGATCATGGCCTGTGCCAGAACCGTCGCGGTCGTGGTACCGTCACCAGCTACATCGTTGGTCTTTGTAGCAACTTCCTTAACCAGGGAAGCGCCCATGTTCTCGAATGCATCTTCCAGCTCGATCTCCTTCGCGATGGTAACACCATCGTTTGTGATGAGCGGTGTGCCGTAGGACTTATCCAGAACTACGTTACGTCCCTTCGGACCCAAGGTCACGCGGACAGTATTCGCCAGTTTATTGACACCGGCCTCCAAAGCCTGTCTTGCTTCGGAACCAAATTTAATCTCTTTTGCCATGATAGATCATCCTCCTGATTATTGAACCATCGCCAGAATATCATTCTGTCTTACGATAATATATTCGTCGTCACCCAGTTTAACCTCAGTACCTGCGTACTTGGAGTAGATAACGGTGTCGCCGACCTTAACGAACATGGTAACTTCCTTACCGTCTACCATGCCGCCGGGGCCTACTGCAACGACCTCTGCCTGCTGGGGTTTTTCTTTTGCTGCACCGGGAAGAACGATACCCGATTTTGTAGTCTCTTCTGCTACTACCTGCTTTAAAACGACTCTGTCGCCGAGCGGAACTAACTTCATATTAAGACCTCCTGTCTTATTGTCTCTTTACAATTTGTTAGCACTCTTTGTGTTCGAGTGCTAAACCTATATCATATAATAGTCAAACCCCCTCTTGAAATCAAACTTTTATAAGTCTGTATATTCTCGGAAAATGCATCTTTCCTCCGTTTTTCTCTCATTTTCTCTCATTTTCTTGTTTTTTTGTTTTTTCAGTCAAAAACCTCTTCTATTTTCAAGCGGAACGTATTATAATAGATGCATATCGCTAAAGGGTGAGTACGCCTTTAGCACACTCGAGATAAACGCCTTACGGCATGCAAAGGAGGTTTTACACCATGTCCAAACTCGGAAAGAAACTGCTTTTGACCGGCGCATTGATCGGTAGCTGCGCAGCGGCTTACACCATCTATAAGAAAAAGTGCGACGACTTCGAGAAAACATTGGAAGATGATTTCGAGGATGAAGATGAGGAAGAGGAGGATGAGCGCTCCTACACCAACATTTCCCTCGATGAAGATGAAGAAAAGGAAGACGCTGAAGCTTAATACGGCTTAAGCGAAACGCCCCGACCGGAGACCTCCGGGCGGGGCGTTTTTGTATTCTGCGTTTACTGTTTCAGTTTCTCGACCTCACCGCTTACGATGCCGTTGGTCTTGATCATTCCGCGGATAATGGCATCCTTCGCGTTCTTCCACGGCTCATCCTTATACTTATAGTCGAACTTGTTGATGAACCACTCCAGATCCTCGGCGATGCGCTGCATGTTCGTGAGGTACAGGTCGTTCGTCGTGCGGACGAAATCATCCAGGTACCGCCCGGACAGTTCCTTCGGAGCATCCTCGATCAGACGTGCATAATGCTCGGTGCAGAAGCCCTTGCATTTGCGGTACTTCGCAGGGAACCCCGAGTCCGTCTTCCACAGATAGTGGACCGTCGCAATATAACGGTCGAACACCGCCTCGATGCGGTCGCACACGAAACAGGATTTGTTCAGTTTCTTGATATAATCCACTGCCCCGCCGCTCGATTTCTTAAAGAAACCGGATTTGATGGGGTTATTGATCGCCGACTTGATATCGTCATTCGTCTGGTCCAGGTGCGTCTTCATGATGAGCGCCAGACCCAGGCGATTATTCTTATCGTACAGCATCTGCATGTGCTTCTGGCAAAAGCCGGTCTTATTCGTGATCATGCGGAACTGGTCGTCCATATAGCTGGGACCCAGCGTGAAATCCACCGCCTGCTGCTCCAGATCCCGGTACATCAGGCAGACCGGGCACTCACAGTCATGGTCAAACGCATCATTGACCGGTATCGCATATATCTTCTCTGCCATAGGTTCGTCCTCCCAAATCAATAGCTTCTCTTTCAAAATCGTTGCATCCTAACCACCTTAAATTGTACACTTTTTTGCACCCTCGGTCAACTCTTTTCGGGGACTATCAGCCTTTCTTGCTTTCCTTGCTTTCCTATGATATACTGATTTTGGGATAATGCATTTTATGCAAGGGATGTAAGGAGAAAAAGATGACTCTGTTTTTGATATTTGCCGTAGCCATCGTGATCGTGCTGCTGTGCTTTCAGTACTGGCCCGCGAATACGATCGACATACCGAAGTACAAACACGATGTGGCGGCTATAGAATACGTTTTGGACCACCCGGACGTTTTGATCTCGCAGCTGGGCTTCCCTGCCGCGGGCACATGGTATGAAAACAACAAAATCGGCTACGACTATATCATGCCGATCGACCTGTATACGCGTCCCGGCAGTCCGTCGCGCGCATATTTCATCGATATCGCCGGGGAAAACGGTTACATGATCTTGGACTCCGACTACAACCTGTACCAGTACCAGACGACCGGGGACTATCCCCATCTGACGGACTCCGAGTCGATCTATTTTTCGCCGTACGACGGGATCATTTACCAATACAAAGATAAGACGCATCTGGTCAATGGTTCCCTGCAGTACGTGCCGGACCGTCGCGAGACTCTGAGTGCCTACACCGGCCAGAGGGCTGCCGGTGACGGTGACATTTTCCAGCCGAACGCCTATATCGCCGACCGCTACGGTTCGAAATATTATGTCAACTATTCGGCGAGTCTGCCGAACTTCAACTATGTGACGCAGGGCGAGACCAGCATTTACTACCGCGGTCGCGGCAGCCGCTCCGAGGGCAACTGCACATTGAACGCGATCTACAACGCGCTCAACTACATCAGCAACACCTCGTCTTCGGGCTCGCTCCCCACGTCCACCATGACGACGCGGGTCGACGCGAAAAAAGATGCATTTTACGGCAAATACGCTTCCGATTCGTCGTATGTGATCGATACCCCGAAGACCCTGCCCACACTCTACGCGAGTATCCGGGAGTACGCGATCCGGGCTCACGGCTATGAGGTCGAGGCCCTTACGCAACTAGAGGTCGAAGATGTCATCAACAACATGCTTACGACGTATGAAAGTCCGCTCGTGGCACGCAACTACTACAGCGCGACCTATTTCGATCAGGTTATGGTCCCCATTTCGAAGGGGCTGCCCGTTCTGAACAATGTCACCCGGTCCGTCACCTATGGTTCACATTCCATGGTGGTCACGGGCTATCAGGTCTACCAGGCCACCCGGGAGATCGGCGACCTACATTATCAGAGTTACATTCTCATGCTTCAGGTAGCGGACGGCTGGTCGAATACCCCGCGCTATTATGACGCAAATTTCAATAAATCGCTTGAGATCGTGACCGTCTTCATGGATAAGCGATCCGCAAAATAACAGGTACACTTCATGAAAAAAGAACGCACGCGAAATCTGATGATCGCGAGCCTGCTGTGTCTGTCCCTTTCGGCCAATGCATGCCAGGCCCGCATTCCTGATGACGCTCCGGCCACCACCGAAGCGCCGGAGACTCGTGCGCCCGAAACCGAAGCGACTACACCACCCGCCGATCCTACGGCGGAGGATACACAGCCGGTGGTATCTACAGAAGAGCCTTCCACGGCGAATGCTTCCACAGCGGAGGAAACGTCGGCCGAAGCAACAATGGTCGTGGAAACCTCAGAACCGACGACAGCGGTTGAGTCCACACCGGAAGCAACCAAACCCGAAGTAACGACGGCTGAAGAAACAACTCCCGAGGAGACTACGACCGAGCCTGAGACCACGACCGAGCCTGAAACTACAGTCTCTCCCGATCCGATCGGTGCAGAATACCTCGACCGTTCTGTGATCCGTTATCTCCTGTCCGCAGAGGACGACCTCCTCTCCGACCTCGGTTTTCATCTGACCGCCGATCCGGAGCTTACGCCCGCCATCGGTTATGATGCGATCTACACGCTCCCCGTGAAGCGCCCCGGTCATCCCGACACGGACGCCTATCTGGTGGACCTGACCGGCGACAACGGCTACGTGATCGTGGACGATGATTTCAATCTTTACGCAGTCCGCACCGACGGCGCCGTCCCCGCATTGTCCGAATACACGGATCTGTGCTTCGCCATGACCGACGGACTGATCTACACCGACGGCGACACCCGTATGAACGCGGACCGCGCCATCACGCTGCACCCGACCCCGAAAAACGGCTTCTACGCTTCTCAGATGTACGACGACGAAGGCGGCATCCTCGACACCTCCATCTACATCGACTCCCGCTATCCGGAGGGCTACACCCTGGAGCGTCAGCAGGTCGTCGAATTTGAACGCCTCTATCTGCAGAAGACACTTTCCGTTTTCTACACGCAGTCCGGCCGCAGCGAAAGCGGTGAGGGCAACTGCACGCTCTCCGCGGTCTACACCTGCCTCGACATCCTCGGGCACACCATCCTGCAGGACACTGCACTCCGGCCGGCGCTGGACGAAACGGTCACGATCGACGTCGTGAACGACCCTAACTATCCGAAATACGCCGACGACCCGAGTTATATATTTAAACCTTACATCGACCTTCCGCTCGTGTATTCGAAGATCCGCGAACACGTGATCCGCGACTACAACTACATGGAGGGTGTGATGCCCTGGGTCAATGAAACCCTCTTCAACGAGATCCTGGATGAGTACGACTGCGGGATAAAGGCGGTCAACCACTATGCGTGGACCTACCAGGAGGACATTGTCCCCGCCATCGATGCCGGCCTGCCCGTGCAGTTCAGCATCGCCAACACCGGAGACTACGGCAACCACTCCATCTCCATCCTCGGTTATGAGTACTGGTCGCTGACCCGCCCCGTGCAGAAACTGAACCGCGTGGAGTCACTTTTCTTCCTGACCGTCGCGGATAACTGGACCACGCTGGCTGTCGGTTTGGACACCAATATTCAGGCCGTTGTGGGCAATATCATAACCTTCGAACAAAAATAATAAAAAGCGTTGAAAAACAGTTGACAAGCCCCGAGGTTTGTAGTATTATGTTGGATGTTGACGACAACATGTTTGTTCAACAAGCTGGCGTGGCACAGTCGGTAGCGCGCAACATTGGTAGTGTTGAGGTCACGGGTTCGATTCCCGTCGCTAGCTCAAAAAGTAAACGGATCCGCGATGCGGATCCGTTTTTTTATGCTCAGATCGAATTCAGATAGTCAGCACACCGCGGCTTCATAAACGGCACGAACCAGGGCGCGTCAAAGGCTTCCTTAAACTCCTGGGCGGAGACCCATTTGTAGCCGATGGTCTCGCCTTCCTGGAGAATGATCGCGTTTTTGTCAATGCTCGTCTCGCAGAGGTAACCGAAGTAGATGGCGTGCGTTTCGTCACGAACGGCATGGTACAGCGGCTTGAGATCTTCCTGCGACGCGCGGATGCCGGACTCTTCGAAAAGTTCGCGCACCGCCGCAGCCGCGGGCTCCTCACCCTTCACCGCGCTGCCGCCCGCTCCCGGCTCATACAGACCCGGACAGTTCGGCTTCGAATAATCGCGTTGCATCAAAAGATAGGTGCCATCCGTATGCACTACGATGACTTCCACAACTAAATGAAAGAGCCCCTCCGGAATCTTCTCCCCTCGGATCAGATCCACTCCGGTAAGCGCTCCTTTGCGATCATATGCGTCCCATAATTCCATAATATACCTTCCTTGTGCCAGGTCCGCCTGCGGACCTATCACACGATTGCAAACAGTTCCGGATATCCTCCGAAACACTCCATTCTTCCCTGGAAAAGTATTAAAAGCACGTGACGGGAATCGAACCCGCGCCCTCAGCTTGGGAAGCTGATGTTCTACCATTAAACTACACATGCACGTGATGGGTCGGTAACACCGACCCATCACGTGAAAAGTTTGGTTTTGTTGACGATGCTGTCTGCATCGTCGACAAAATAAACTTCGAGCCTCTGAGGGTTTGCGGAGCAAACCTTCCTTGTGACTGATCGGCTACTGATCCTTTATTTCTCACGTCGTCACTCCAGAACGATGGGGCCGCTCTACAACAACGACTGCATGACCATCGCGTAGATCCTTTGGTTTTCTTCTTGCCATTTGCCGCATACGCGTTCCGCCTGCTCCTGAGTAGGAACGGACAGGTTCATGGAAAACAGGGTCGCCTTACCCTCTTTGATCTCGCAATGAACGGTGTATTCCTGATTTGCCGAGGATTTGTAGTAATCCGCAACCGTGCTCGCTTCGGAACGGAACTGGATGCGGTGCTCGGACAGGTACTTATCGATATCTTCCTTAATGGAGGCCGACAGATTGTTGTTGAAGAAGTACAGAGCGTCCTCTCCCTCGCCGGTCATCTCATAGGATGTGATGTTTCGGATGGTGCGGGAACGAATGAGGTTCGCCTCTTCCAGTTCCTTAACAACGCCCTGAAATGTGAAATACGAGGTGTATTCCTTGCCCACAAAGAAATCCGTCATCTGGCTGTTCGCCAACGGAAAGTTCACCTTTTTGAGCATGTATAAAACCATCAGTTTATAGAGTGTTGTGGGCTCTGTTACCATAGCTTTCCTCTCCGTGACGATCCTCCCGAAAACCCTCGCGGACCGTCTAGTTAACTCCCTCTTGCCGCCGCGGCAATGACGCCGCCAGCACATACCGGCATCCGAATCTTCATCTGCCGAGTTTCATTATATCAATTCAGACGCCCCTCGTCAAGTTGTTTTCAAAAAGGTCTTGATTTCCAAAAGCAAATATAGTATACTCAGGTTGATTGATACATGACCTTGTTCCAATCTAATTTAAATCCCCCCAAATAAACTAATTGAACATTTCGAGAGGTTATTGTTTTTATGAGTAAAGGTAATGATCTGACATTGTCTGAACTGCGTGAGATTGCAAAAAGCCATGGGATAAAAGGCATTTCCACATTGCGTAAAGACGAGCTTATGGCTCTTTTATACAACGTTTCCAAAAAGGAGAAAGAGGAACGCGAAGCCGCCGAGCGCGCTGCCGGTGGCGGTGATGTTTCCGCGTCCGAAACCGAGGCGGATGCCGCGTCGGCGGACGATGCTTCCGCGAGCGATGCGCCGGCGACTCCCGAGGACGCTCCCGCTGCCGAAAACGGCGCCGAGGAGCCTGTGAAAAAGCGCCGCTTCATCAGTTCGATCGAGGCGAAGTCCCAGGCCCGCGAGGCTGAGGCTGCCCGCCGCATGTCGACCCGTACGCCCCGTGTCGGCCGCACCGCCGCAGAGATCCTGCGCGGTCCCGAGACGCGCGACCCGGCCGCTGCCGATCGCATGTCCCGCCCGCCGAGACGTCCTTACACCCCGCAGTTAAATCTCACGACGTCATCTCTTTCCATGTCGAATACCTACGGCCAGCCGTCGCAGCAGCAACCGCAGTTGCAGCAGCCGCGTCCGTTCCAGTCGAAGTCTTTCACCGCTGCCCATCAGGTTCAGGGCTATGGAAAGATGGCGGTCCCGCAGGATCAGCTGGAGGGCAATGAGCCCACCGCCCAGCCGTTCTACGATCGCCCGACCTATAATAACAATTCTGACCGTGACGACGAGGAACTTTCTTCCCGCCGCCGCGATGAGGAGGAGTTCCGCGAGACTCCGCGTGTGAGCAGCGGCTATGGTCGCGTCCGCATCCCGGAAGTCACGAAGGAGGACGAAAGTACCTCCGATGCCGATGCATTGGCCACAGGAGTCAGCGCCGGCGGCATCCTGGAACTGCTTCCCGAAGGCTACGGTTTCATCCGTTCCAACCACTATCTGAACGGGGACAATGACATCTACGTCGCGCCTTCGCAGATCCGCCGTTTCAATCTTCACACCGGTGACTACATCGAGGGCATGCGCCGCAACCAGTCCCAGGGCGAAAAGTTCCCTGCCCTGCTGTCGGTCAATACGATCAACGGCATTTCGGCAGAAACCTACACGGCGCCGACTCCTTTCGACAACCTGACCCCGATCTTCCCGAACGAGCGGTTAAAACTCGAGATGCCCGGATGCGACATTTCCATGCGTATCATGGACATCATCTGCCCCATCGGTAAGGGCCAGCGTGGTATGATCGTTGCGCCGCCGAAGGCAGGTAAGACCACTCTGATCAAACACATAGCGCAGTCCATCCTTACTAATCATCCGGAGGTCCACCTGATGGTGCTCCTCATCGATGAGCGTCCCGAAGAAGTGACCGACATCCGCGAGTCGATCGGCGCAAACGAAAGCTGCGAAGTCATCGATTCCACGTTCGACCAGTCTCCGGAGCACCATAAGAGAGTCTCCGAGATGGTGACCGAACGCGCGAAGAGGCTCGTTGAAAACGGTAAGGATGTCATCATCCTGCTCGACAGCATCACACGTCTGTCCCGTGCATACAACCTCACGGTCGCACCGAGCGGACGTACGCTTTCCGGCGGTCTGGATCCCGCTGCTCTCTACACGCCTAAGCGTTTCTTCGGCGCGGCGCGCAATATGCGCGAAGGCGGCAGCCTGACCATTCTGGCGACCGCTCTGGTCGATACCGGCAGCCGCATGGATGATGTGATCTTCGAAGAATTCAAGGGAACCGGCAACATGGAGATCGTCCTCGATCGTCGCATGAGCGAGAGACGCATCTTCCCTGCGATCGACATTGCCCGCTCCGGCACCCGCAACGAGCAGTTGCTCCTGAACGCAGATGAGCTCGAGGCCATCACGAAGGTACGCCGTCTCCTCTCCGATCAGAAGGCCGAAGAGGCGACCGAAAGCGTCCTGAACCTCTTCGAACAAACGAAGACCAATGAGGATTTTGTGGCACGTGTAAACCACTCCCTGCGCTAACTCCTCACACATATAGCCAAACAAAACGGCCGCTACCTAACGGAGCGGCCGTTTATGTATCTCAGTGGCAATGTGTCAATGGGGACGGTTCTTTTTGACACATCGAGAGGCGGGGGAGTATCACAGCAAAAAAAGCCCTGTCAAGGCTGCGAAGCACCGCCGCAGGCGGCTCGGCCTTGACAAGGTCTTTTTGCTGTGATACCCCTATCCTCTCGCCTTGCTCTGTGTCACCGGGGACGGTTCTTTTTGACACACTCTTCAGCCTGGCGATCACGGCCTCGGCTCTTGCTTGCAATGCAATTACGAGCGGGCATGTGAATGAGCTGATGAAAAACACCGCACGCGAAAAGACGGATGAGGGGAGAAAAGTGATTTCCGAGATCGCTTTTCGCGTTCGCTGAGGGCGTTTTCATCAGGAAAACGGCCGAAGTCGAAGCGGGCCCCCTCAAATCCGTCTTAGAGCCGTGCGGTATTGTTTTTCACAGCGCAATGAACTGTCCCGCGAGTAATGCATTGTAATCAAGAAAAAGACAAGGCCGTGGTCTCACAGCCTAAATGTGTCAAAAAGAACCGTCCCCCCTGACACAAAAACATCCCGCATCGGAACGCTCCGATGCGGGACTTTTTATCAATTCTATCCGCCGATAAAGGCGAACTTGAATAAACGAGGTATGTAGCGCATTTCCACCGCAACTGCCTACCTGCGTATCGATCGTATCTGAAAGCGATCAAAACGGATCACGAAAACCGAATCCTAAGTGTACAGCCATAGGGACGATCGTCCTCTCCGCCGAATACCTTGACCTCGGAAACCTCTTTGTTTTTCTCCAACAGCGGAGTGATCTTCTCGACCATAAAACCGGGAACCTCACCGATCAATTCATCGTTCAGATATATCTCTATGGCGTCTTTGCCTTCAAAATTATCAACTTCAAAACGAACCGTAAGTTTCGAATCAAACGGTTTTTCTTTATTCTTTAATGCGATCAAACTCTGGGTCGTGTCAAGAATTCCGCCCTTATGAGACATGGGAGAAGCCGTGATCATAAGCTCCGTCCCTTTTCCTTTCTTACCAAAAAGTCCCATACCGTAACCCCTCTTTCCGAGTGACAGATCACGTCTTCATTCAATACGTGAAAAACTATCCTCTCAACGAAGTACCGCAACTATTTCGTTTGCATAAAACTGATATGTGTATTACTCCCTATAACTGTCTCAATTATACCAAAATCCACGGAATTTGTAAAGTACTTTATGATTTTTTTACTTTTTGTCGTACGATTTCAAAAGAAAGGACACCGGCGGCAACGGAAGCATTGAGTGAATCGATGTTGCCCTTCATGGGAATGGACGCTACCATATCACAATGCTCACGTACCAGGCGGCTGACACCACTTCCCTCATTTCCGATCACGAGGCCAATGGGTCCCGTCAGATTCAGGTCATACATGGTCGTTCCGTCCATATCTGCACAGACGAACCACATCCCCTCTTTCTTCAGTTGCTCCATCAGTGTCGAGAGGTTTGCGACCCGCGCGACCGGCGTGAAAGCCACGGCTCCGGCCGATGTGCGAGCTACGGTCGATGTCACGGATGCGCTGCGGTTCTTCAGAATCACCACACCGTGAGCGCCCGCCAGGTTCGCTGTCCGGATGATCGCGCCCAGGTTGTGCGGGTCCTCGATCCCATCCAGCAGGATGAGGAAGGGGTCTTCCCCGCGCTCACGCGCCAACGCCAGCATCTCATCCACTTCGGCATACTGATAGTTCGCGCCGACTGCCATCACACCCTGATGGTGCTTCGTCTCACTCTTCCGGTCCAGTTCTTCCTTCGACACATAGTCGACTTTGATCTTCTTGGACAATGCAAGCTTCTTCACCTGCTCGATCGCAGGATCCTTCAGTCCGGACTGCAGCAGGATGCGCTCCGGCTTCGTGCCGGCGCGCAGTGCTTCCGTGACCGCATTGCGTCCCTCGATCGATATCTCTTCGTATCGCATCTATTTCTCCTTTTCGGCGTCCTTCACGGTCGCCAGGCACAGTTCAAACAACTCCTCGAGCCGCTCCGTCCGCTTCTCCAGGTACAGGTAGCCGAACAGGCACTCCAGGCCCGTCGCAAGATGGTACTCCTGCGGCGTGCAGCTTTTGGGAAGTGTTCCCGGCTTCGCGTTTTTGCCACGCTTGATGATGTCCTGCTCCTCTTCGGTGAAGAAGTCCGGATGCTCCGTGACGATCTTCGCCTGCGTTTTCGCATTGGCCAGACGGACACTCGCCTTATGGTATTTCTGCGGCGACAGGTCGCGCTTCGTCACCAGATCCTCGCGGATCATGAGCTCGTAGACCGCGTCGCCGAGGTACGCCAGCGAAAGCGGGGCGTACAGCCGCGCCGGCATTTTGCTGCGTTTCTCTTCGTTCATATCAAACTCGCTTCCAGGTCGTTCCCTGGCGGGTATCCTCCAGGACGATGCCCATATCCAAAAGCTGCGCACGGATGGCGTCGGCTTTCGCAAAATCTCTGTCCTTCTTCGCCTGCGTACGCTGTGCGATCAGGTCTTCGATGTCGCTGTCCAGGGTCTCCTTCTGCGTCTTAACGATCAGGCCGCAGATGTCGCTGAGCTTCACGATGGTGTTCAGGAAGGTATCCACTGCTTCCTTCGTGCTCTCCTCGGTGATCTCGACATTGGCCAGTTTTACCATCTCAAAGATCGCGGCCAATGCATCCGCAGTGTTGCAGTCATCATCCATCGAGTCTTCAAACTTCGTTACCAGGCTGTTCAGCTGTGCGAGCGTTTCCGCCTCATTTTCGCGACCTTTTGCGGGATGCTCGGAAATATACGCCGACAGGTCGGAAAGCCGCGTTACGGCCGTGATAATACGTGTGAGCGCGTTTTTCGCAGCTTCCATCAGCTCCTGGCTGAAGTTCAGCGGGCTGCGGTAGTGCGCATTGAGCATGAAGAAACGCAGAACCTGCAGATCGTAATGCTTCGCGATGTCGCGCACGAGGAGGAAGTTACCCAGGGATTTGGACATCTTCCGGTTATCGATGTTCAGGAATGCATTGTGCATCCAGTAGTTTGCAAATACGCATCCGTTCGCCGCCTCCGACTGCGCAATCTCGTTCTCGTGATGCGGGAAGATGAGATCCTCGCCGCCGGCGTGGATGTCGATGCTGTCGCCCAGGTAGCGCTTCGCCATGACGGAGCACTCGATGTGCCAGCCGGGACGGCCGTCGCTCCACGGTGAAGACCAGGACGGCTCGCCCTCTTTCTTCGGCTTCCAAAGCACGAAGTCGAGGTTATCCTCTTTCTCCTCCGCGCCGGTGACCAGTAGGTCACGCATGCCGGACTGGAGGTCGTCCAGGTTCTTATGGGACAGTTTTCCGTACGGTTTGAACTTACGGGAACGGAAGTACACCGTGCCGTCCTTATCATACGCATATTCCTTATCGATCAAGGTAGAGATCATGTCGATCATGCCGCCGATCTCCTGCGTTGCGCGCGGGTGCGTGCTCGCCGGGCGAACGTTCATGCCCTCCATGTCTTTCTTGCACTCTACGATATACTTCTCGGCAACTTCCTGCGCCGAGATGCCCTCCTCGAGGGAGCGCTTGATGATCTTATCGTCAACGTCCGTGAAATTCGACACATAGTTGACTTCAAAGCCTTTGTATTCCAGATAACGGCGGAACGTGTCAAACACGATCATGGGACGCGCGTTACCGATGTGGATAAAATTATATACGGTCGGGCCGCAGACGTACATCTTCACCTTTCCGGGTTCGATCGGCTTGAACTCCTCTTTTCTTCCGGTCAATGTGTTATAGATCTTGATCATGCTTTCGTTTCTCCTTTCTCTTTCTCTGCGAGCTGCTTCTCCAGCATCTCGATCCTCTTCGTCAATTCTTCGATGTCATTCATGACAACATCGGGCATGTGGATGTGGTCCATGTCCGCGGTGGGCACCCGGGTATCCTTACGTTTTACCACGTGGCCGGGCACGCCGACGACCGTCGAATACGGCGGCACTTCCTGCAGCACCACGCTGCCCGCGCCGATCTTGGAACCCTTACCTACGGTAAAAGAGCCCAGCACCTTCGCGCCCGCGCTGATCATGACATTGTCCTCGATGGTCGGGTGACGCTTGCCTTTTTCCTTACCGTTACCGCCCAGGGTCACACCCTGGAACAGGGTGACATTGTCCCCGATGATCGTCGTTTCGCCGATCACCACACCGGCACCGTGGTCGATGAACAGGCCCTTGCCGATGGTCGCGCCGGGATGGATCTCGATGCCCGTGCGGCGCGTCGCAAACTGCGAAACGGCCCGTGCCAGAAAATAATGCTGCTTCTTATACAGACGGTGGGACAGCCGATAATACACGATCGCACGATAGCTCGGATAGAGAACGACCTCCATCGGCGATTTGATCGCGGGGTCCCGATCCTGAATGACCTTAGCTTCTTCCTTAAAAAACTCGAACATATCTTTCCTCCGTCCCGGCAGGGTGCCGGATCAGCTAGACTTGAGAGGCGCGCCGCACGTTTTCGGACAATAAAAATCCGCGTGTGCGCTTCTCCCTCTGCGTACAACGTACGAAGAGACGATAATCAAACGCTACCGCGGTCCCACTCTTCTTAACGGCGTCAAACTGCCGTTCCCTTTTGAAAGCATATAACGCTGCCACCGGACGCACATACTGTTAGTTCCGCGCGTCTGCTCCCGGGTGCACTTCACCTCTTTTGCTTCGAGACCGGCTTACAGCCGCCGACCGGTCCTCTCTGACGAAACGATCCAAAGGATACTCTCCCCGTTCATAGCAATGGTGTATCCGAAACCCGGATACACCATTATATTAAACGATGTTGTTTGCAAATGTCAAGAGGCAATTACAAAACTGTTGTATTCACACTCTCCTCAGCAATGATGCTGATGGTCACGTTCAGGTTGCCGTTGCGCATGCGCACCTCATCCATGAACTCTTTGAGACTGGCGTCCGCCTTGAATTTTGCCTCGTAGGTCAGCTCGAACAGGGTTCCCATGTTGCTGGTCTTCACCTGCTGCAGGCTGGCGCCTGTCGTATATTTCTCGAACAGATCGTCGAATGCTTTCTCGAAGTTCAGGCTCTCCGGCATGGTGATACGGACCTGACGCCTGGAAAAATCGACCTTCTTTACATTGACCGGGATGAACGAAGCCGCGATCATGACAACGCCGATCAGCAGTACGAAAACGCTCGCCTCTGCGTAGAAACCGAGGCCGACGGCCAGACCGGTCGCCATTCCGAAGAATACCGTAACGATGTCTTTGGAATCGCCGGGGATGCTACGGAAACGTACCAGCGCGAAGATACCCGCGATGGAAAATGCACGTGCCACGTTGCTTCCGACCATGCTGATCACAACGGAAACCAGAGCCGGCAAAACGACGAGCATCACTGCGAAGTTCTTCGAAGCCTTGTTTCTCGCGCTGAGCAGGTAGGAAAGGCTCACCAAAATTCCCAAACCTACACCGATGCCGATCTTAAGAAGCACGTCCTGAACGGTGAAATCCAGGATCTCTGACGTATCGCCTGTCAATGAAATTGCTGCCAATAAACTGTTCATAATAACTCCTACATTCTGTAATTCTCATAATTCGCGGGCGGGGTCAATCCGACTCCCCTACCGCTGCGGGCGCAAATTGGGAAGTGCCCGCTTCGTGCTCACGCACGTATTGCATGTACTCCGTTCCGTATTTGGAGAACGAAGTCGGGAAGATGGAATACTTCGATAAAAGTCGGGCGAACCAAAGGGGAACGGCGCCCAAAACCTTTACCTCCATCAGATGACAGTCGTCCAAAAGAACGCGGCCGTACACGCCCTTATCCAGTTCCAGATCGTATCTGCGGACTGTGATGTTCTTATCGAAGGTCACGCGGAACTCCGGATCTTCCTTTCCGAACAGCGCCTTTCTCTCATACGACAGGTACAGTTTCGGAATGACCGGGTAGACCGAACGGAAATAGTCCATCTCGTGAAGCATCTGGTGGTTCATGGCCTGAACATTTTCCAAGTCGTCCTGCCCCGCCAGGTACGCGTCTGCGCGATCCAGCGGCGCCATGATGCGGCGCTTGCTGACCAGACCCTTATATTTCTTTTTGATCTCGATGAAGCATTTGGTCTTCCGGTTCGGCACGCCGTAACTGCGCAACCGCAGTTTCTCCTTATACGTCGGCTTTGCGAGCGACGTCCGGATCAGCGTATCATCCGGCGTGTCATAGTAGATGTTCGTGATCAGGTAGTAGCCGGTCGCCTTGCTGTATTCATCGATCTCCATGTACTCCAGGAGGTCATCCAAAAACGCGGGCAACACCGTATTCGGGACTTTATATTTCAGTTCATATCTTCGAAATGTATCACCTGCCATGGCGTTTCCTCCTTTCTGTACTGATCTCACGTTTATCTTACACGGAAAATGTGTAGAAATCGTGAAAAATTCGAAAAAACTTTCGTTTTTCTCATGTTTACCATAGAATGACCCCGCTGCAGCGAGGTCATTTCCACTTACTCAGTTGTTTATTTCAGGCCGAGGATCTCCAGAACGGTATCTTTCATATCCTCGGGATCGCACTCACGCTTATGCAGGATCTCTGCGTTGCGCAGCTCCTCCACTGCCTTCGGCACAGCCACGCCGGAAACCTCGTAGAGGCGGTCGACCTTCGCGAACTCATCATCCGCGATGTCCGGTGTCAGGGCGCCGACAGCGTCCAGAACGCTGGTCAGGAACTTATACGGGCTGGCCGTCGAAGCAACGACCGTCATGGTCTCGTCCTTCGTCTCGTTGCGGTACTTCTCATATACTGCTGAAGCAACGGCCGTGTGTGTATCCATCACGTAGCCCTCCTCGCGGTAAACGCGGGCAATGCGGTCCGCAGTCTCCTGCTCGCTCGCATAGTTGCCATAGAACGGCTCGAGTTTCGCCTTCATGGCCGGTGTGATCGAATACTTACCGCTCTCGGACAGGGACTGCATCAGCGCCGCGCATTTGTCGGGATCACAACCTGCGATCTGGTAGATCAGACGCTCCAGGTTGCTGGAGATCAGGATGTCCATGGACGGTGAAGACGTAAGGATGAACTTACGGTTGCGGTCATAGGTGCCCGTCGAGAAGAAGTCAAACAGGACTTTATTTTCATTGGACGCGCAGATCAGCTTCGCGATGGGGATGCCCATCTGTCTTGCATAAAATGCGGCCAGGATGTTACCGAAATTACCGGTGGGAACGACAACGTTCATCGGCTCGCCGTTTTTAAGCACGCCCTGCGCCAACAGGCGGGTGTAAGCGTACACATAGTAAACGACCTGGGGAACCAGACGTCCGATGTTGATCGAGTTTGCGCTGGAGAAGCAGAAACCTGCGACTTCCATCTTTGCTGCCAGATCGCGGTCACCGAAGAGCTTCTTAACGCCCGTCTGAGCGTCGTCGAAGTTGCCGTGGATGCCGACTACTGCGGTGTTGGCGCCCTTCTGGGTCACCATCTGCAACTTCTGGATCTTGCTGACACCGTCCTTCGGATAGAAAACGATGATGCGTGTGCCTGCGACATCGGCAAATCCTGCGAGCGCTGCCTTACCGGTATCGCCGGAAGTAGCGGTCAGGATAACGATCTCGCGATCCAGGTGGTTCTTCTTCTGTGCAGTAACCATCAGGTGCGGCAGGATGGACAGCGCCATATCCTTAAACGCGATGGTCGCGCCGTGGAACAGTTCCAGATGGTAAGCGTCGCCGACCTTTACCAGCGGTGCGATCTGCACCGTGTCAAACTTCTCGTCATATGCCTTATCGATGCAGGAACGAAGCTCCTCTTCCGTGTAATCGGTCAGGAAGAGTTTCATTACCTGGTAAGCGATCTCCTGGTAGGTGTAACCGGTCATCAGTTCCGGTCCGAATGTAAGCTGCGGGATGCGGTCCGGCACAAACAGGCCGCCGTCTTTTGCCAGGCCCTGCAGGATCGCACGAGATGCGGTCACGGGTTCATTGGCCCCACGAGTACTTCTATATAACAGATCCATAGTTTTATCCTCCATGTAACAGGCTGCCCAGGCAGCCGGGTCAGATGTAGCAATATCCGCCGAAGCGGGTATCCAATTAAGTATATATCATTTTTTTCGGCGTGTAAAGAGGGAAACGCTAAAACTGCAAACGGACCGGCGAGCGCCGATCCGTCGTTTTATCATTCGATCATTGTTTATCCTTACCGGTTGCGCGGGATGCGTGACGTTCCACATAGGGTGAAAACAGTCCGCTCTTCGACACCGCCGGGATGAGCGTCGTGGAAAATGCGAGTACGGTCACCACGCCGCCGATGCCCTGGGTGAGGTTTCCGAGCACGCCTGTGATAGCGCCGGCTCCCAGTCGCAGAACGACCAGCTCATAGAAGAGGTAGCCGAGGACCATGAAGATCTCGCAGATCACTGCGGAGATACCGATGGCCAATGCGCGATACTTCAGTTTCAGGGGCTTCAAAAGCTTCAGGGACAGGAGCAGGATCAGGACCATTGCCCCTTTGATCACTGCCGTGCCGGGTGCGTACATGGTGTAGCCCGCCAGAAGGTCACACAGCAGGCTTCCGACGGCCGCCGCCGCGGTTCCGTAGATCGGTCCTAAGAACAGACCGGCTAAAAGCACGAAGCCGTCACCGAGGTTGATACAACCGCCGTTCGGCATTCGGATATTGATAAATGCACTGGCCACGTAGATCAGCGCCGCAAACAGTCCTGCATACACGGGTAATAAGGTATTTTTTCTGTCGTTCGTTCTCTTCAACTCACTCATAACTAACTCCTCCTACATTCGACAGATTTCGGCTGCCCGACAGCCTCTCCGGGACTGCGTCCTTGGATTGAGAATAAAATAACACACATTATGACAAAATGCAATATGTCGGGTAGTAATAATTCCCAAAGGCCCGTTATAAGTACAGACTAGAGCAAACATCGGCCGCTCGGGTAGCCGGCATTTGCTCCACGAAAACACCCGAAAAGCCATCCTTTACAAGAGACCTCTTGCTTTTTCGGTCGTTTATGCTATGATACGATTATTATAGGGCAGTATGGCCGCTTCATAGTGTGCGCGGTCTCCGATCACCCTATAGGGAAAGGAATACTTATGAGCGTTGGTTCATTCATCCGGCGCAAGCGAAAACTCCTGCTGGTCATCCTGATGGTGCTCGGTATCGGAGGGATCGCCGGCGGCGCCTACTTAGTACTGAACTACAACAAAGATATAGAAGAAGGTTATGAACACCTCGCTGAGGAGGAAGCCCTTGCGGACGACTACATCGCGATGCTGATGCAAAGGAAGGCCGCTCAGCAGGCACAGGCCTCTACAGCAGCGCAGCCGGCTTCAACTGCCGCATCTGGCGAACAGCAGACTCCTGCAGCAACGGCAGAGGCCCCGACCTCCGGCGATGCGAATGTCGAAGTTAGCGCAGCGCCTGTGGAGACGCAGGCTCCCGCACAGGAAGTTCCGACCGCGGCTCCGAAACCGGCGCAACCGGCTCAGCCCGCGCAGCCCGCACAACCTGCACAGCCGGCAGCCACCGTCGATACCAACTACGAGGACAATCTGTACCGGTTTTCGCCGGAGTATGCGGAGGGCGTCATTGAATGCGTGCTGGAAGTTCCGGTCGCAAAGATCCGCCGCGGTGTCTATACCGGCGCGATCGAGCATGACCTCGACCTCTGGATGGTCGTGGCCGCCCGTGATGAATACGTTCTGGGCCAGACCCACTACTGCATCTACGGCCACAACTCCACGAAACAGGACCTGTCGTTCAACAACCTGCAGCCCAACTGCAAACTCGGTGACACCTTCACTCTCACGAACGAAGACGGCGCCTATGAGTACACGATCACAAACCTCTTCTCGGAGAACCGTACCCGCGTCACCAAAAACTACGTGGATAACTTCAACATCGATAAAAACCTCTGCTACATCATCACCTGCGGCCGTAACGAACACCGCTACCGTGACTTCGTCGTAGAAGGTACATTGACCAAATTCACTCCCCTGGAGGAGCTGGTTAAATAAATTCAAAACACCGGCGGGCTTCGCAGATCACTGCGAAGCCCGCCGTGTTTTCTATCTCAATCGTAAATCAGAACATCCGATCAATATGCTGAGATATTCAGTTCACTTTTCACGTTTTCCTTAAACGTTTCGATCGCCTGCTCGCGTGTGTAATTGCCCACAACGTAGTTGGAGACAGCGTTACGCCAGAGGGTGTCGATCCGATCGTCGTATTCCGTCAAATTGCTGCCGGTGACATCTTCGCCTGCTTTGACAAAGACGGAAAATGCATCCTGTCCGCCAAGCATCTCCATTTCACCGTTGGATCTGCCCATAACAACGGAAGAAGCTACGCAATCCTTCGTGGTATCATCGGAAAAGTACTTTCCGTTAGCCCACAGATACTGAAGACCATCATCGGAAGTATCCAGAGTAATGAACTCGATCAGTTCGCGAACGCCTTCCTTCAGATCCTCATCCTTCGTAACTGCAGTATTCGCCATGACCCAAGTGCCGCCCCAGAAGAAGTTCACCGGTGCCTGGCAAATGCCCCACTCACCAAAAGTACCGTCCTGAAGAACCTCGCCGGTCTTCTCGTCAACGATACGACCGCATTCCGGATACATAACGGAGTTGATCAGCCATGCAGGACCAAAGAAACCGAATACCTTCTTGGATCCTCCCTGCTTCATGTCCTTTTTCCACTCCTCAGACCAATCCTGCGTACCATTGGAGTAACCATTATCATACAGTCTCTTTGCGTAATCCAGAAAATCTTCTCTCTTCGGATCGATATACAATTTTCCGTTGACCAGCCAACCTTTATCCGAGCTGCCCTCGATCACGTGCCAAAGGTCACCTTCGCCCGATACGATCGAATAGCCTTTTTCCTTGCATTTCTCTGCAGCCAGGAAGAACTTATCCCAACCGGATCCGATCTCCGATGCGATCTCATCCGGATCGTCAGTACCGAATACCTCTTTAGCGATGGGACGGTAATAAATGAATGCGCCCCCGGTCGACTGATATCCCAGACCGACTACATCATCGTCTCTCTTCGCAACATCTACGCTGTATTCTGCGATCTGAGCCTTATCGATCTCTTTTTCAACATCGATGCCCAACTCCTCATAGGTTGCAGCATAGGAAGCCATTTCGCCCGAAGTATATCTCATAACAAAAGATGAATCCGCCGTGTAGATGACCGGAGTCTCACCCGACTTCAAAATCTCATCCAGTGCATTTTTATAGGAGACCGCATCGGAAGCGATCGTTGTGCACGACAATTCATATTTCTCGGCAAAAGCCGGATTCAGTTCACTGTATCTTTTTACGATCTTCTCAAACTCTTCCGAGAAAGTCAAAACCGTGATCTTGGTTTTCTTCTTGCTCGTTTCGGTACCATCCGGAGTAGTCGAATCATAATAGTCCGCACTCATCTTGTATACAGAGAGCAGGCGGTCCATCGTTCTGGCAACTTCGATACCCTCGTCGGATTTGAAGGAAGTCTTTCCGTCTTTATCGATCTCAAAATCGTAGAATGTGTAACCGATAAAGTGGTCAACTTCCGAATTCCGGTCAAATTCACCCTTTACACGGTATACATACATAACCTTGTTGAAACAAGGACGGTTGTAGTTGCCCAGCTGCGTGCGCTCATCTTTCTTCAGGGTAAAGATCAGGATCTTTTCCAGATCCATATCTTCGTATTCCTTCAGGGTGCCCATCCACTGCCCCTGGTAAACGCCTTCCAGCGCCTTTACCATCGGGATCAGTTTCTCCTTAGGATCATCCAAAAGGCCCATGATCTCGTCAGAATCTGTGATAAATGCGCCCTCACCGTGAGCCTTGATCTTCTTCTCGGTCTCTTTTACGGTGTAGCCTTTCTTCTGCAGATACTCGCTGACTTCAACGGTAAAGGTAACTTCCTCATCTTCTTCAAACGTCATCTTGTTGTAGCGGTTCTCACCGTTTACATAATATGTGAAGTAGCTCTTCGTGCCTTCCGGAAGTTTATCCTTATTGATCTCAACCTGGATCATCGGAGCCTTACCCATGAATACGATGATCTCATCGCTGAACGGATCGATCGCTTCTACTTCCTCCAGACCGGATACGGTAACTTCCTTCTCCAGAGTGCTGAACTTGATGCCGTAATAGGAAAGGTCGCTGTCCGGGATCGTAAGTTTGATCTTATCGCCGTTTTTCAGGTTCTCCTTCGGGGTAACCTCAGGGAAAGCCAGCCAGAACGAACTAGGCATATCCGTGCCGGTCTTACTCTCCAGACGCGCAGTGCCCTGGCCGTCATAACCCTTAAGGATCAGTTCATAGTAATCAAACGGGTCAATGCTCTTGATATCCTCAAGGCCGCTGACGGTAAATGTCTTCTCGCGAGTGGTGGGAACCACTTTATCGCTCTCAAGGCGGCTCTCAAATGTTACTACGTATTTAACGGTAACCGTATCACCATTGGACAGTTTTCCGGCCTTATCATAATCCGGTTCAAGCGAGCCATATTTATCGGTCAGTTCCGAAACGCCACTGTAATCTTTTTTGAAACTACCGGTTCCGTTATAGCCCGAAAAGACGAGTTTAAACCCTTCGAACGGGTCAAATGCCGTACCCTCTTCCAGACCCTCAACCTTTACGGTGAAGGAATCATTCTTCAGAGTCAGACCATGCTTAGTCAGAAGTTCCGAAGCGGTTCCGTCGACCTTGATCGTAACGGTGTCGCCGTTCTTCAGATTCTTCTCGGGCTCGGTCGTGATCTTCAACTGCTTGTAGATCTTCTCCAGTTCCTTCTCTGCATCCGCGCGGATCAGATCCGGGAACATTTTGTCCATGTAATCACGGTCCTGGGCAAACTTGGTGTTCAGCTTGAATTCCGCATAGCCTGAACCTTCGAAGCCTTTGATCGTAACATCGATGAATTCCTTACAGTCAATGGACTTCGCATCTTTTGATTTGCCGCAGGCGGTCAATGCCATCATGGCAACCATCATGATCAGCGCGAAGGAAAGGACGCGCTTTACCCGTTTCATTTGCATCATCATTGTCCTCCTTTATACACAGTGATCAAAGATCACAGTTGTTGACGGTTCTGGGGAACGGGATGACATCCCGGATGTTACCCATACCGGTCAAATACATCACACAACGCTCGAAGCCGAGGCCGAAACCTGCGTGGCGCGCGCTTCCGTACTTACGAAGGTCGAGGTAGAACTCGTAGTCCTCTCTCTTGAGATGGCACTCCTCCATGCGCTTTACGAGCAGATCGTAGTCATCTTCACGCTGGCTGCCGCCGATGATCTCACCAATGCCGGGAACCAGGCAGTCCATAGCTGCAACGGTCTTCTTATCGTCGTTCAGCTTCATGTAGAATGCCTTGATTTCCTTCGGGTAGTCGGTAACGAATACCGGTCGCTTGAAGATCTGCTCGGTCAGGTAACGCTCGTGCTCGGTCTGCAGGTCGCAGCCCCAGAACACTTTATAATCGAACTTATCGTTGTGCTCCATTAACATGTTGACGGCCTCGGTATAGGTAACGTGGCCGAAATCGGAGTTCAGCACATGGTTGAGGCGCTCTAAGAGGCCCTGATCCACGAACTGGTTGAAGAACGCCATCTCCTCGGGAGCATTTTCCAGAACATAACGGATGATGTACTTCAGCATGCTCTCAGCAAGGATCATGTCGTCTTTCAGATCGGCAAATGCGATCTCCGGCTCGATCATCCAGAACTCGGCCGCATGACGGGTCGTGTTGGAATTCTCGGCACGGAAGGTCGGTCCGAATGTATAGATGTTGCGGAATGCCATCGCGTAAGTCTCACCATTGAGCTGGCCGCTTACGGTCAGGTTGGTGGGCTTACGGAAGAAATCCTGCGAATAATCGATGGTGCCGTCTTCCTTACGAGGCGCGTTCTGGATATCCAAAGTGGTCACCTGGAACATCTCGCCTGCACCCTCACAGTCGCTGCCTGTGATGATGGGTGTGTGCACGTAAACGAAGTCACGCTCCTGGAAGAACTTGTGGATGGCGTATGCGATCAGGGAGCGAACGCGGAATACCGCCTGGAAGGTATTGGTACGGGGACGCAGGTGCGTGATCGTACGCAGATACTCCATGGTGTGGCGCTTCTTCTGTAGCGGGTAGTCCGGGGTAGATGCGCCTTCGACCGCAACCTCAGTAGCCTGCAGCTCGAATGCCTGCTTAGCATCCGGAGTCTCGATCAGCTTACCCTTTACGATCACTGCGGAACCGACGTTCAGCTTTGTAACCTCGTCGAAATTCGACAGGCTGTCCGAAAGAACGACCTGCAGCGGCTCGAAAAACGTACCGTCGTTGATCACCATGAACGCGAAGTTCTTGGAAACACGCAGGTTACGGATCCAGCCTACGACCGTGATCTCTTTATCTGCATACTCTTTAGTGTTGCGAAATAGCTCTCTGATATCTATACTTTCCATCTTAGTGTCCTCTTTCTGTCTCACGTCTTATGATCATGCCTTTTTGATCAGCATTTCCTTACCGCCCATGTAAGGCTGCAGTGCCTTCGGAATACGGATATTGCCCTCGGCCGTGAGGTTGTTCTCCAGGAAGGCGATCAACATACGCGGCGGCGCAACTACGGTATTATTCAGGGTGTGGGCCAGGTACTTGCCGTCAGCTCCGTTGACGCGGATCTTCAGGCGGCGTGCCTGCGCGTCGCCGAGATTCGAACAACTGCCGACCTCGAAATATTTCTGCTGTCTCGGCGACCATGCCTCGACATCGACACTCTTGACTTTCAGGTCTGCCAGATCACCCGAGCAACACTCGAGCGTACGAACCGGGATATCCAGCGAACGGAACAGTTCAACGGTGTACTTCCACAGTTTGTCGTACCAAATCATGCTGTCTTCCGGCTTGCAGACTACGATCATCTCCTGCTTCTCGAACTGGTGGATACGGTATACGCCACGCTCCTCCAGGCCGTGCGCGCCCTTCTCCTTACGGAAGCAAGGCGAGTAGCTGGTCAATGTGAGCGGGAGGCTCTCCTCCGGCAGGATCTGGTCAATGAAACGACCGATCATCGAGTGCTCACTGGTACCGATCAGATACAGATCCTCGCCCTCGATCTTATACATCATGGCGTCCATCTCGGCGAAACTCATAACGCCGGTAACGACGTCCGAACGGATCATGAACGGCGGCACTACATAAGTGAAGCCCTTATCGATCATGAAATCACGCGCATAAGAGATCACTGCGGAATGCAGGCGCGCGATATCGCCCATCAGGTAGTAGAAACCATTGCCCGCAACGCGACGTGCGCTGTCCAGGTCGAGTCCGCTGAAAGACTCCATGATCTCCGAATGATACGGGATCGGGAAATCCGGAACGACGGGCTCGCCGAAGCGCTCCACCTCAACGTTCATCGAATCATCCTTACCGATCGGAACGCTCGGGTCAATGATGTTCGGGATCACGAGCATCTTCTGACGCAGCGCATCCTCAACTTCCTTCTCCTCAGCGCTTAAGGCATCGATCTTCGCACCAAACGAAGCGACCTCAGCCTTCACCTGCTCTGCTTCCTCGCGCTTTCCCTGACCCATCAGGGCGCCGATCTGCTTCGACATGCGGTTTCTGTCCGCACGCAGCGCCTCTACCTCCTGCTTGATCTCGCGGTTGCGGCGATCGAGCTCGAGCACCTCATCTACCAACACCAGCTTCTGGTCCTGGAACTTCTTTTTGATATTCTCCCGAACGATATCCGGGTTCTCTCGTACAAATTTAATGTCTAACATGGTCAATCCTTCCCTAATTTATCAATTGCCTTACGGATGCGGTTTAAGGACTCCTCCTTACCGATCACTTCCATGATCTCCGTCGCGCCGCCCGGCGTGGACTGCTTACCGGACACTGCTACACGCAGCGGCCACATCGCATAACCGTTTTTGCACTCTTTTTTCGCCACATAGTCGGAAAGCGTCGCATACAGGGCGTCGTTGGTGTAATCCTCCTGCGCCTCGAATATGGGAAGCAGTTCCTTCAGAACCTCTAGCGAGGACGCTGCGTCGGTCTTCATCTTCTTGTGGGAATACATCTCGATGTCGTACTCCGGAACCTCCTGGATGAAGTCCACCATCTCGTACACATCGGGGAATACCTCGATACGAGTCTTCACCATCTGTGCAAGCTTCTCGAAGTTCACATCGCGGCTAACGACTTTCTTCAGGTACGGAAGCACCATCTCGTAGTACTCCGCATCGTCCATCTTCTTGATGTACTCGCCGTTCATCCAGCGCAGCTTCTGGTAATCGAAGACTGCGGGGGATTTCGAAATATTATGGTAGTCGAACTTCTCGATCAGCTCCTGCAGGGAGAAGATCTCCTGATTATCCTCCGGACTCCAGCCGAGCAGTGCCACGAAGTTCAGGATACATTCCTTCAAAAAGCCCAGCTCCAGCAGATCCTCGAACGAGGAATGACCGCAACGCTTCGACAGCTTCTTATGCGTCTCATCCGTGATCATCGGGCAATGTACATAGACCGGCACCTTCCAGCCAAACGCGTCATACAGACGGTTGTACTTCGGTGAAGAAGACAGGTACTCATTACCACGAACCACATGCGTGATGCCCATCAGGTGGTCATCGACAACGTTTGCGAAATTATAGGTAGGGAAACCGTCGGATTTGATCAGGATCATATCGTCCAGTTCCGCATTGTCCACGGTGATATCTCCGTAGAGTTCGTCATGGAACGTCGTCGTTCCGGTCTGCGGATTATTCTGACGGATAACAAAAGGCATGCCGGCCGCGAGGTTTGCCTCGACCTCTTCCTTCGAAAGATGCAGGCAATGCTTATCGTAAACGGCAAATTCCTTACCGTCCACCTCGGTCTTCAGGCTCTCCAGACGCTCCTTCGTGCAGAAGCAATAGTAAGCCTCGCCCTTCTCTACCAGCTGCTTCGCGTACTCCATGTACAGGCCGCTCTTCACGCGCTCACTCTGTACGTACGGGCCGCAGCCGCCGTCCTTATCCGGACCCTCGTCATGCTTCAGGCCTACGCTTTCAAGCGTGCGGAAAATGATATCCGTCGCGCCTTCGACAAAGCGTCCCTGATCGGTATCTTCTATTCTTAAAATGAAATCACCGCCCTCATGCTTTGCGATCAAATACTCGTAGAGTGCGGTTCGTAAATTACCTACATGCATCCGCCCGGTCGGGCTCGGAGCATAGCGGGAACGTATTTTGTCTGCCATGGTCTTTTTCCTTCTTTTCGGTAGTTTTGGGCGAAACGCCCTTTTGCGATAAACAATTTCAAGGTGTCCGTAGGGGCACCTTGAAATAATTATAATTCATATTTGATAAAAGTCAAGACGATATATCTATTACTTGCCTTCCGAATGCATCAATGGTAGAACTCCGTCAGGCCGAGGAATCTCGAATCATCGCAATCCAAAATATACGCTCCGTTGGTCTGAATGTATTCCTGCCATTCGGAAGCGGATTTGTATACGATCGGATAGTCCGAAACGGAGGAAGAGATCGCTTTTAATTCCACCAGCCCGTTGGCATATTTAACGAAGGCTTCCTGCGTATTCGATGAATCCAGGCAGGTGGTCTCGATCAGGAAATACTCCCCGTGACCGGCACCTTTGACTTCTTTTCCGTCGGCGTCCGTGTAATCCCGGTTCCAGATCTCTACGGCAACCTGCGCATGTCCAGGCGGGAAAACCAGATAGGCGTGCATACCTGCGCTCTGCAGCGCGCTCGCCACGGTCAGGGACGTCTCAATACAAAGTCCGGCCTTTTTCTCCAGCACCTCGTCCGGAAATCTAACTCTCTGGTTGCTGCCGCTGACCGAAAATGCCCCCATATCGTACCGCACGCCCGTGTTATACAATGCCCGCATGATCCCGGCTGCCTGCAGATAGGTCCCCACATAATGGTTAAAACCGGTCTCCTGATATCCGACCAGGCTCTGGACCTTTCCGTCCGTCATCTTACTGATCTCGTCGATCGCATCTCTCTTCAGCCGGTCGATCTCATCCGCATCCGGCTTCAGGAAGCAAAGGATGTTATCTATGGTGGAAGTACCGAAATCGTCGCTGGTCCACTCCACATCGTTGATGCTTTTGATCACAACGGGAAATGACTGCGCCTGGATCAGCGTGAGTCCGTCCTTCTCATAAACGGACACCTTGATCTGCGCATCTTTTGCAGACGCCAGATTGAGTTCCGTAGATAGTACCGGCGGTTTGATATAGATGTTCCGATAGGCGGCATCCAGTTTATACGTCTGCTCAAACGCCTGCGTAAATCCGGGGATCTCTGCCTTCACGACGATCGTACGGTTTCCGCTGACGCATCCGGTCTTCAGGATCACAAAAGCATCATACGTTTTGTATAAGGCCGGATAGATCGTGTCGATCGCTTCAAACGCAAGTGAGATCTTTCCGTCGCGGTTGTTTTTAAACTCATAGCCGGCACGGGAGTCCGCCTCCGATTCCGCATAGGATCGGATCTCCCCAGCGAGTTGATCCGCGCTCGAGATCTGGTTTCTGGCCAGATCCAGTTCGCCCTGCAAAGCGTTCAAAAATGCATTGAACGTTTTTTCTTCGAGCGTGGTATAGCGTGTTGTGAGATTCAGCGCCGAATAATAACGCAACCAGTCGTTATACTTCGCAGCCTTATACTCTTTATCCACGATTCCGTCGTTCAGGTCAAACGCTTTGATATAGTTCTCCCACTCCACCTCCAGACACTGTGGAACGGATGCGATGGAAGCTATACTTGCTTTTGCCTTTTTATTCCAGTTATACAATGCATTGTAATGGTCGGAGATCTTTGCGTAGTCTTCCCGGCTCGGCGGATTTCCGAACCCGAAACTGAAATAATCGGCAAAAAATCCGGAGATATCCATGATGTTTCTGCAGGAAGCGATCAACGTATCGAAATAGCTTTCCGCCGCCTCTTTTGCATTGCTCTTTAGATGTGTTAACTTTAAGGCTTGTTCTTTTGACTGTTCGGTCTGTTCCATGGCCGTCTTAAAAGCCTGCGTACGTTCGTCAAACTGCCCTTGGGCCGTCTGGCTCTGCAACTTATCTCTATCCCATTTGGCGCTGGCAGTTTCTACGGCCGAACGTGCCTCCTCGATGAGTTCAATCAACTGGTTAAGTTCATCCTGCTCCGCGGCCAATGCTGCGTCCGTCGTCGGTTCCGCGGTGGTAGGAGCAGTTGTCGCAGGCGCTTCTGTTGTCGGCTCCGTCGGGGCAGCTGTGGCCGGTTCGGTCATGGGCGCAATGGTGGTGATCTCCGCCGTTTCCGTAGGATCCTGTCCTTCTTTTTCACAACCTGCCAGAGAACTGAAGGAAAGAAGCGTGCACAATGTCAAGATCGGTAATCTACTCTTCCGTTTTCTCATCGTCATCCTCCTCAGGGCCGGTTTTATCTCCCCCGATGATCGCGATCCCGTTGACAAAAACTTCTTCATCATCGATCGGGATGACGAGGCAATTACGGCCGTCGATCTGCCGTGTCGTAACGAGGCGGGCACGCTCCGGCTTCGCCGTGATCTTGATGCCCTCCAGTTTGACTTCCATTTTCTTCGTGTCAATGATATTCGTCGCCTGCAGCGGTCGCTCCTGCGGAAGTACAGAGTCGTACACCATGTCGAAACGCTGCATGCTCTCTTCCGAAACACCGCTGTCGGAAAGCAGTTCGGACAGCTCCGCCTTGGAAAATACGAGCGGCTCGGGAGCATCCTTACTCTCCTCGATCCGGTCGGACAGAATGTCCTGGATGCTGCGGACGTCGTCGTATTCACATTTGCCGCCGAGCGTTTCTTCTACGATGGCGCCGAAGATCTCGCGCTGGCCGCGGGCCGAGATCGGGGTAATGCTTCCGATCAGCGACGCCAGCATGTCCGTGCGGATATCCTTTGCATCCTTCGAATAAAACAGAGTGCCCGTGATATCGCTCATACGATCCGTGAACATCGGGAACAGCATGGCATGCATGGGCTGCTCCAGTTTCCACCGACGGTTCGTGTTGCGGAACGAGTGGCTCTGCGCATCATAGCAGATGTCGTAGTCGGTCAGATTTACCGGGCACAGCAGGCAGAGCACGTAGGAGTAGACATCCTCGCTCGCATCCTCCATCTCATAACCGTCGCTGGTGCGCTGCGGCACATCGTAACTGTCGTGTGCCAGCAGGATCAGGTAGTTATCCCGGTAACCGTAAGCCGCAATCACGCGCTCGTAGAACTCGTCGAGGATCGCATCGTCCTCCAATTCACTATCGCGGAGTTTCAGGAAAAGCTCCTGCAGGTTCTCGCAGGGATTGCCCTCGGCATCCTGCGCCTCGCCAAACTCCGTACAGAAAAGATTATGCCCGAACGAGCCGGACATACCTTTCTTAAAGATCTCAAAATATTTATCCTGTTCCTCTTCGGACAGCATCGCGAAGGTTTCGCGAAAAGATGTGATGCGCTCTCCGTCGCCGTTGACATAGCAACCGCACATTTTCCGGATCGTGCTCTTCTCTTTGCGAAACCTTCTGCGCAATTCTTGTACTTCTTTTTTATTCACTGTCTAATTCCTTTGCCAAATCCACGATGATCTGCACGCAGCGGTCAATGCCGAGCGTGGACGAGCAGAGCGAGATGTCGTAGTTTTGCGACTTACCCCATTCCTGCTCCGTGTAGTGCTTGTAATTGAGACGGCGCTTTTTATCCTTCTCAACTAAGCGTTTTTCGGGAGATTTATCGCTCTCCCCGTACATGCGGACAATGCGGTCTGCGCGGAATTCCATGCTGGCGTGGATGTACACATTCAGCACGTCCTTGCGATCCTTCAAAATATAATCGGCACAGCGGCCTACGATAACGCAGGGAGCCTCATCCGCCAGTTTCAAGATGACCTCACGCTGGATCACGTACAGATAGTCATCCGGCGACATGCCACGCATCACTCCCGGGATGCCCTGCGCCGAAAGTCCGTAGGACAGGCCGGTATAACCACGCGCGTGTTCACCGTGCTCCTCGATATATTTCGGATCAAAACCGCTCTCCTCGGAAACCTGCTTTACCAGTTCCTTATCGTAATACTTGTAGCCCAGAGCGTCCGCCACCATCTTACCGATGGTCCTGCCGCCGCTGCCGAATTCACGGCTGATCGTGATGATCCTCTTCATAGAAACGCCTCCTTTCACAGTTAACCATATTACTGTAAAAACGCACCATTCTTGCTGTCGTTATTATACCAAAAATCCCGCCGAAAGTCAATCCGGATCTGCAATTTTCGAGGTCAGGCAGACGCCGTCTCCCACGGACAGGACAGCGCTCGAAAGTTTCGGATCCTGCGTCACTTTTTCCAAGAATTCCCGCATGCGTTTGTGGATCGTCCGGTTACGCCGCGTCACGACGAAACGCGATTCCAGGATGTCCCCGCCGGTCAATATATTGTCCGTAACGATCAGACCTTCCGGCTTCAACAGTCGCAACAACTGCGGCAACCAGACCACGTACTGCGCCTTCGCGGCATCCAGGAAGATCAGGTCAAAACGGCCGTCCGGCTGCATCTCCTCCAGGTACGGGGTCGCATCGCCCGTCAGGAGCTCGATGTCCTGCTCAGCGCCGGCCGAGGCGAAATTCTCGCGGGCCTGTACGATGCGGGGCTCGTAGCTCTCCATCGTCGTGATGTGACAGCCGCCATAAGTCTCGGACGCCTGGCGCATGACCAGGGCGGAATAGCCCACCGCGCAGCCGACCTCCAGGATCTCCTTCGGTCTGCGTGTCATTATAAGAAACCGGAGCAAGTTTTCAGTCTCGCTCCGGATGATCGGTACCCCGTCCTCGAGGGCTCGGGCACGGATCGTTTCCAATATCGTTCCCCGGTCTTTCTGCAGGGATTCCAAAAATCCCTCCAACCGGATCTCATCTAAATTCTCACTCATTTCTATGACCCCTCGGTGCTGTTTTCGCCGGATAGGACATCCAAAACTCCTCGGCTGTCCATGTCGGTATAGACTACATACGTACCCGGCTGGAATTTATACGAAAAGAAGATGTACTGGGCGTAGAAAACATATGGATCATCGATCACACCGATCTCCTTCAGATTCTTTCCCAACTCGAGAGGTTTGGTCGTCTCGGTGACCGTGACCCTAAATGCGCTTCCGGTCGCCGAACCGGTGTCCTTTTCGAACACGCGGTAGCCGAATTTATAAGCTGAGCGCATTCCGGATGCGATCAGGTAGATCAGCATCGCGTAGAACAAAACCTTGACCGCGGTCTCGATGATCGCGAACGTCATGCCGGTCAGTTTTACGGAAGAAAGCGCTTTCTTGTTGTTTCCGGGCTTTTGCACCGTCCGGCGTTTTTTATTTGCCATAGTATCACTCTACTTCCATGATGATGGGAAGCACCATCGGGCTTCGCTTGATGCGCTTCCACAGGAAGTCGCTCAACTCATCCTTCACGCTGTTTTTGATCTTGAGCCAGTCGGTGATGCCGTTGTCCAGGCAGTCGAGAACGACGCTCTCGACCACGCTGCGCGCTTCCTCGATCAGGTTCTCGGACTCACGCACATAGACGAAACCGCGGGACACGATGTCCGGGCCGGCTAACAGCTGGTTCGTGTATTTCTCCAGTGTCATGACTACGATAATGATACCGTCCTGCGCCAGATTCTGGCGGTCGCGGAGGACAATGTTTCCGACGTCGCCGACGCCGAGACCATCGACCAGAACGGTGCCGCAAGGAACCTGTCCGACTACGGCCGCGTCACAATCCGTGATCTCAAGGACATCACCGGATGACAAAATGAAAATGTTTTCCTTCGGGATGCCGAGGCTCTCGGCGATCTCCGCCTGCGCCAGCAGGTGGCGGTACTCGCCGTGCACCGGGATCGCGTACTTCGGACGCAGCAACGCGTAGAGAAGTTTGATCTCCTCCTGGCATGCATGTCCGGAAACGTGCGTATCCTGCATGATGATCTTCGCGCCCTTCATCGAGAGCTCGTTGATGACCTTTGAGACCGCGCGCTCATTGCCCGGGATCGGGTGCGAACTGAAGATGATCAGGTCGCCCGGCATAATGGAAACCTTACGGTGGATCGAGGATGCCATACGGGACAGGGAGGCCATGGACTCGCCCTGGCTGCCCGTGGTGATGAGCACCATCTGCTCCTCCGGGTAGTTCTTCATCTCTTCCATGTCGATCAGCGTGCCGTCCGGGATATTGATGTAGCCCAGTTCCGACGCGGTGCCGATGACATTGACCATACTGCGGCCGTCGATCACGACCTTGCGGCCGTAGCGGCATGCGGTATTGATGATCTGCTGTACACGGTCTACGTTCGAGGCAAATGTCGCGACGATGATACGACGGTTGACATTTTCCGCGAAGATCGTGTCGAAGGTGCGGCCGACCGTCTTCTCCGACATGGTGAAGCCGGGACGGATCGCGTTCGTGGAATCGCAAAGCAAGGCCAGAACGCCCTTCTTTCCGAGTTCGCCGAAGCGCTGCAGGTCCGCGATATCGCCGAATACCGGCGTGTAGTCGATCTTAAAGTCGCCGCTGTGCACGATGGTGCCGACCTTCGTGGTGATGGCCAGCGCCGCCGAGTCGGCGATACTGTGGTTCGTGCGGATGATCTCGACCTTGAACTCACCGAGTTTCAGAACGTCGCCGTAGTTCACGGTGTGACGCTCCACGATCTCCATCATCTCATGCTCTTCGAGTTTCTTCTCGATCAGAGCGATGGTCAGCCGCGTCGCATAGATCGGGACATTGACCCTGCGGAGCACGTAGGGCAATGCGCCGATGTGGTCCTCGTGTCCGTGCGTGATGACAAACGCCTCCACACGGTCCAGGTTACGCTCCAGGTAGTCGACATCCGGAATGACCATATCGATGCCCGGCATGTCGTCCGTCGGGAACGAAAGACCGCAGTCCACAACGACGATGCTGTTCTTATATTCAAAGGCGGTAATATTCATACCGATGGATTCCAATCCGCCTAAAGGAATGACTTTCATTCCCTGTCCAAACTCTAACATATCTTATCTATCCTCCAAATCTCATGAACGGATCTCGGTGTCTTCCAGCAGTTCTTCAAAAATCTTGGAAATGTACTCTAATTCATCGTCTTCTTCAACAAATTCGTAAATGATGTCCTCGCCTTCCGTCTTTACGGCGCGCAGGATGTAGCAGGGCACCTCGCCCTCGCCGTCGTCTTCTCCGTCCTCAGTCGCCAGCAGATAGTCTTTTCCCGCTATGCGTGTCTGCTCCAGGACCGTCAGCTCGATCTCTTCTCCGTCTGCTGTCAGTTTAATCTTCTCCATGTTCATCCTCTCTGCGCAGGTTCTCTTTCTCTTTGTCGTATTCTTTCTGGTTCAAATAACTTCGCAGAACCAGTACTGCTGCAATCTGGTCAATGTATTTCTTGCGCTCGGATCGCGGGATCTCCATCTCGGCCAGCGCCTCATCCGCCTCGACGGTCGTCAGGCGTTCATCCATAAAAACGATCGGAACTTCGACTCTTTTTTCCAGAAGTTCCTTAAAGATCACGGTCTGCTCCACGCGCTCTCCGTCCGATCCGTCCATCAACACAGGACGGCCCAGAACGATCTCATCCACCTCATATTCGCCGACCAGTTCGGCGATCCGGGCGAGCGTCCTGCGCAGTTTGTTTTCCTCTTTTCGCGTGATGGTCTCAAATGGCATCACGGTAACGCCCAAAGCGTCTGTCATAGCGACACCGACCGTCTTTGAGCCGTAATCCAATCCCATCTTTCTCATGATCTCTCGATTTTATTTTGGATATAATAGTTTAACAGAAGTTCCAGAATCTCGTCGCGTTCTACCTTCTGGATCAGCGAGCGCGCTCCCTTATGACCGGTTACATAGGTCGGATCCCCGGACAGGATGTAACCCACGATCTGATTCACCGGGTTATATCCCTTCTCGACCATAGCATTATAAACCGCATCAAAGATCTCTTCAACCCCGTTCTGCTTTTCGGGCGTCTTAAGATCCGCAGAAACCGCACTATGCTGTGTAAAATTTGTTATTTCACTCAAAAAAACAACCCTCTCTTTCATTACATATCACATTTTGATGCCACGTCCGCTCAAGTACCATCAAGTATATTTTAATACAAACGTGAAGCAAGTTCAAGTATTTTTTTGAACTTGCCCCGCATTTCGAGAAACCCTCTTATGAGTTTTCTCCGTCTTTCGCTTTTTCTTTTAACTTCTTAAACCTGAATCTTTTTGCTTCCGCTTTGATCTTACGCAGGCGCTTATCCCTGGTCCTCTTTTTGATCACAGGGTCTCGTATGTACTCTTCCAACTCTGTAGACATGTTCTTCTTTTTAAGTCGCGCATCGACGACACTTCTTATCTGGTGGAAAATGATCGCAAACAGCGGTACACCGATCAGCATTCCGAAGAAGCCCCAAAGTCCGCCGAACAGGATCAGGGAGAACAGGACCCAGAAACCTGAAAGTCCGGTGCTGCTTCCGATGATCTTCGGGCTGATAAAGTTCGCATCCACCTGCATGAGCACCATATCCACAACAAAGAAGATGACTGCATCGATCGGCGATACGAGGAAGAGGATGATAAAGCACGGGATAAGACCGATGTACATTCCGAAGAACGGGATCATGTTCGTTATTCCGATGACAATGCTCGTCATTCCGACGTAAGGCAGTCCCAGAGGCGTGCCGATGAGCACATAGAGCGATGCCAGCAGGACCGAGTCCATAAATCTTGCAAAAACAAAGCCGGAAAAAACCTTATCCGCGTACTGAAGTTCTTCATGGAACCGGCCGATCTTCTTCTCACGGATGACGGAATAGCCGATCTTGCGCATCTGTGCGGTCAGTTCATCCTTTTCATTCAGGATGTAGATCGCCAGCACGAGGCCGATACCGATGTTGTATAAAACGCCCATCATGCTTCCGAGGCCGTTCGTCACGGCATCGAAGATATTCGAGATCTGGGGAACCCACTCGTTGATGTAGTCCGAGGTGGATGCCGTCAGGTTCTCAAAATACTTCATGACAGCTTCGTCCATCTTAGGATTGTTCTTGAAGATGCCATGCACCCAGGACTTTGCATTTGAGATATAATCCGGAAGGTTCGTCGTCAGGCCGACCACGGATTTATAAAGTTCCGGGATGACGATGACAACAACGCCTGCGAGCGCCAGCACCAGGACCAGAACGACCGTGATACTGCTGACCGCCTTCGCGATATTTTCCGCTTTCTCCGGCTTCGCCTGATATCTCTTCCGCTTCAGCAGTTTGTGCTCCAGCCAGTGCTCCATCTGGTTGTAGATGGGGCGCAAAATGTACGCGATGACCAGACCACAGATAATAGGCGACGCCGCCGAGATCACTCGCTTGCATAGGCCCAGGATCCGGCCGATATTCATTACGCAATATCCGAACAGGATCGACGCGGCAATGACCAGAAACGCCGTGATCGCGACAGATGCATACTTTGAAACGCCCAGACGCTGCCAGACGTTTTTCGCACTGTCCTTATCGTTTGTCTCACTGTTTTCTATACTCGGGATCTCCACTGGATCCGTGTTTTTCTTATCCTTCAGCTCGTCCATATACTACTCTTCTCCCTTGGTAAACGTGCATGTCACGTTCGTTCAAGTACCATCAGGTATATTGTAATACAAACGAAAGGCAAGTTCAAGCCAAAAACCGAGCCTGCCCCAAAACGCAGTCGCTTCCGACGGCTTCCGCGGTCAATATCACTTCGGCAGTCGCATTGATCGCCAGTTCCGCCGCATCTTCCGGAACGGCGACGCGGATGTAGTTTGGCGTAAATCCGAGGTAATACTTCTTGCCGCCGATCTCCGCCACTTCCTCGACCAGGATCTCCGCCTTCTCTCCGGCAAATGCTTCGCGGTAAGCCCGGCCGTGGCGCTCGCTCATCTCCATGAGCACGTCGCTGCGCGCCGCCTTTACCGCCTCGGTCAGCTGGCCCGTCATCTTCGCGGCGGGCGTATCCTTACGCGGCGAGAATTTGAACACGTGCATCTCGTAGAGGTCGATCTCCTCAAGGTAGCGCACCGTCTCGGCAAATTCCTCCTCGGTCTCGCCGGGGAAGCCCACGATCACGTCGGTCGTCAGGGCCGGTCGATCGTACACGCTGCGTAAAAGTTTGCAGCAGTCGGCGTATTCGGCCGCCGTGTACCTGCGGTTCATGCGCCTCAGGGTCGCATCGCAACCGCTCTGCAGCGACAGATGGAAATGCGGGCAGACTT
The DNA here is from genome assembly GCA_017615545.1 of Lachnospiraceae bacterium. Taxonomy (GTDB): domain Bacteria; phylum Bacillota; class Clostridia; order Lachnospirales; family Lachnospiraceae; genus UBA1201. The sequence continues at coordinate 40,547 of JAFZZY010000022.1, read as the reverse complement.
TCCAAAGTTTCTTCAGTTCCGCAGCAAACTCCGGCGTCACGATTCGCGGCTCCAGCGAGCTTAAGCGGATGCGGCGGATCTGCGGGATCTCGTGCAGGCGGCGCAGCAACGAAAGCAAGGGGGAAACATTGGCCGCTCCCGCCTCGCCGGTTTGCTTCCAGTCGCCCCCCCCGTAGGAGCTGACGTGGATGCCGGTCAGCACGATCTCGACGACGCCCTGCGCCGCCAAATGTTCTGCCTCAGTCAGGATGTCCGTGACCGCGCGGCTGCGGATGCGCCCGCGGGTCAGCGGGATGATGCAGTATGTGCAGAACATATTGCAGCCATCCTGGATCTTGATATATGCGCGTGAGCGCGAGGAGGAGGCGTCCACCTCCATATTCTCATAGCAGGTCTCGTGGGCAATGTCGATCACGTCGACCAGGGTCGGTTTCTCTTCCTGCGTGCCTTCCGCTTCGCGAAGGTAGTTCTCCACGATGGAAACGATGTCCGCCTTGCGGTTATTGCCCACGATGACGTGGACCAAAGGATCCTTCTTCAGTTCCTCGTAGGCGGCCTGTACGTAACACCCCACTGCCACGATGACAGCGTCGGGGTTCTGCTTCGCCGCCCGGTGCAACATTTGCCGCGACTTGCGGTCGGCGATGTTCGTGACCGAACACGTGTTGATCACGTAGATATCGGCTGTCGCCTCGAACGGCACGATCTCGTAGCCCGCCTGCTCGAAGGCTAGCGTCATCGCGGACGTCTCGTACGCGTTAACTTTACAGCCCAAATTGTGAAATGCGATACGCTTTCTGTAATTATCCATTTTTGCTCCGTTCTGAACGAAAACTCCTTGACAATTTCAAAAAAGATGCTACTATTATTGTAGGCGTCTGTGACGCACTAACGTAAAAGGAGGTGGTTTTTATCATGAAAACCGTTCAGATTTCTTTAAACTCTATTGACAAGGTAAAGTCCTTCGTTAATGACCTTGCTAAATTCGATACCGATTTCGATCTGGTGTCCGGCAGATACGTTATTGACGCTAAATCCATTATGGGTATCTTCAGCCTGGATCTTTCTAAGCCGATCGACTTGAACATCCACGCAGAGGAAAACCTCGACACTATTTTGGAAGTTCTTAAGCCTTATATTATCGAATGATACTAGGCTCGAAAAGTCCACAAATCGGATGCTTGCATACGATTTTGTGACCTTGAGAGCCGAACAAACATGAGCCGAACCGATTTCCGAAGGAAAGCGATAGGGCGGCGAATGTTTGTAGGATTTCGAGAGTGCGAAGCACGGAGAAATCCGTGGTATCATAGATATCATTCAATATAGTTTATGACGGTTGAAAGCGGGTGGCGGTCGTGCCACCCGCTTATTTTGTTGTTCTACAATGTGTGTAAGGCCTCGCCTTATTTACACCAGATCATCTCCGCGCTTTCGATCGCGGTCTTAACCATCTCATCGATCTTTTCTTCCAAATGACGTTCGGATGCCCGGATGACTTTCGCGCTCGGCTTAGTCACAGGGTGTTTTGCCACGAAGATCGTGCAGCAGTCTTCGTACGGCAGGATCGACGTCTCGAACGTTCCAATCTTATTCGCGATCTCAATGATCTCCTGTTTATCAAAACCGACCAGCGGCCGGAATACGGGCATGGTGCAGACTTCATTCGTCACCGAAAGGGAGGCGATGGTCTGGGATGCCACCTGGCCGATGCTTTCACCCGTGATCAGCCCCAGGCAGCCGGAATTCTCCGCGATCTGCTGGGCAATGCGCATCATATAGCGGCGCATGATGATGGTCAGTTCCTCATGCGGACATTGCTCGTAGATGTACATCTGGATGTCGGTAAAATTGACCACGTACAGCGGGATCGGGCCGGCATACTTTGCTACCTGACATGCCAGGTCCACGACCTTCTGCTTCGCGCGCTCGCTGGTATAGGGCGGCGCATGGAAGTAAACGGCGTCGATCTTTACGCCGCGCTTTGCGATCATGTAACCTGCGACCGGGCTGTCGATACCGCCCGACAGAAGCAGCATGGATTTGCCGTTCGAGCCGACGGGCATGCCGCCGGGACCCGGGATCTCCAGGGAATAGATGTTGATGACCTTCTCACGCACCTCGACGTGCAACGGGATCTGCGGGTTCACCACGTCCACGTGCATCGCGGGAAATGCGTCGAGGATCTTCTCACCAAGGGTCGCGTTCATGGTCTGTGAATCGACCGGATAGGTCCGCTTGATGCGGCGCGCGAACACCTTGAACGAAAGCTCGCAATCCTTTCCGTAGGTCTCCTCCATGTAGCGGATCACTTCGCCGGTCAGCTCGTCAAACTCCATGACCGGGATCTGCTTCACCGGACAGATCGCCGTGATTCCGAACACGTGCTGGAGTGCCTCGCAGACTTTATCGTCATCGTAGGTCTCGGCATCTTCCGTCTCGAGGTAGATGCGGCCGGGCTGCTTGCTTACACTGCCCGTGATCCCGTAATTCTTGATGGCGTGGCGGATCTGCTTGCAGAGCGCGTCCTCGAACAAGTGACGGTTCTTTCCTTTGATCGCGATCTCCGCATATTTGATCAAAAACATGTAATGATTGCTCATCTTTTATCTCCTTGAAAAGCGGCTCAGGGCCGGATACAGTGTGCGCAGCGCGTCGAGGGTCGCGATAAGATCCTCCTTCGTCGTCTGCACCGAAAAACTGAAGCGAAGGGTCGCTTCCAGATATTCCTTCTGGATGCCCATGGCCTTCAGCGTCGCTGAGACCGCGGGTTTGTTGGACGCGCACGCGGAGCCCGAGGACACGTAGATGCCCCGCTCCTCCAGCGCATGCAGCAGGACTTCCGCCTTCGAAAGGCCCGAAAAGCCTGCGCTCACGATGTGCGGCGCCGTCGCCCGGATGTCCGGTTCGTTATCGTTGTCGGTCGGAATGCCGTGCACCTTGATGCCCGGGATCTCTCGAAGACCGTTCACGAAGAATTCTTTCAGTTCATACAGTCGCTCGATGTCTTCCCGCTTCGTCTCACTCAGCATCTTCGCAGCCAGGCCGATTCCTGCGATGCCCGGAACATTTTCCGTGCCGGACCGAAGTCCCTGCTGCTGACCGCCGCCGAACAGGATCGGGCGCAGTTTCACGCGATCGTCCACGTACAGAACGGCGATGCCCTTCGGGCCGTGGATCTTGTGGCCACTGATCGACATCAGGTCGATGCCCATCTTCTTCGGAAGCAGGTCCATCTTCGTGAAGCCCTGGACCGCGTCCACGTGGAAAATGACGTTCGGCCGCTCTTTTTTGAGCATGGCGCCGATCTGCGCGATCGGCATCATCGCGCCGACCTCGTTATTGACCGCCATGATCGAAACGAGGATCGTGTCCTCGCAAAGTGCCTCGCGGACAGCCTCCACCGAAACGCGTCCGTACGCGTCTACGGGCAGGTAGGACACGCGGAAGCCCTGCTCCTTCAAATATTCCATCGTCTGCAACACAGCGGGATGCTCCACCTGTGTCGTGATAATGTGCGTTCCGCTCCGCTTATATGCCAACGCCGTTCCGATGATGGCCAGGTTATCCGACTCGGTTCCGCAGGATGTGAACAGGATCTCGCGATCGTACGGTTTCATGCGGAGCTCAAAGCCCAGCGCACGAGCGACCTGCTCTTTCGCCGCCCGCACCGCAGCCTCCGCGTCCACGCCCTTTTGGTGCATGGAGGAAGGGTTTCCGTAGTCGGACTCCATCATCTGCGATACGATCGCGCGCACCTCGTCGAGCGGTCGCGTCGTCGCGGAATTATCCAAATAGATCTCTCTCATCTTACTTATCTCCGGTTTCACTTTCTTCCAAATGGAACATCAGGATCGAAAGCAGGCACATGCCCGCCGTCTCCGTGCGCAGGATCCGCTTTCCGAGGGAGATCGTATGTCCGCCGGCCTCGCGTGCCAGCCGGATCTCATCCTCGTCGAAGCCGCCCTCCGGGCCGATCATCATGGCGATCTTCTGCCCCGGCGCGATCTGCGACACGATGCGTCGCGTCTCTGCCATGCCCTTCTCGTTTTCATAGGGCACCAGAAATACGTCCGCGGCCGATGCTTCGCGCACTGCCTCGGCGTACGAAAGCACGCCGGAAATCTCCGGGATCCGTGCCCGTCCGCACTGCTTCGCCGCGCTCTCCGCGATGGCCTGCCACCGGGAGGTCTTCTTGTCTTTGCGGTCCGCCTCGAGTTTCACCACGCAGCGCTTCATGGCCACGGGAACGATCCTGACCGCCCCGAGCTCCACTGCCTTTTGGATGATGAATTCCATCTTCTCGGACTTCGGCAAACCCTGGTACAGCGTGATCTCGCACGGCAGTTCCTGCTGACTCTCCTGGAAATACGCGATCTTCGCCACGGCCTCCAGTCGCTCCGGATCGAAGCCCTCGAGAATGCAGTAGTACTCTCCGCTCGACATTTCCCGCGAATCGCCCGCCTGTACACTCACCATGAATGCCTCGCCGGCGCGCATCCGTAGCGCGTTCCGAATATGTGTATAATCGTCGCCGCCGATCCGGACATAGCCGTCCGCGATCTGTTCCGGCCACACAAAAAATCGTTGCATAATCTACTCCCCGACCTTACGGCAGACGAAGCTCACCCAATCCTTCTGATGATTTACCTCGAGGATCTCAAACGCAGGGTTCGCCTCGAGCGCCTCGCGAACGGTCTCCTCCTTCAGGTTGATGATACCCGATGTGATAAAGATGCCGCCCTGCTTCAAATGCGGCGCGATCACGTCCTGCAACGGCACGATGACTTCCGCCAGGATGTTCGCAACGACCACATCATAGCAGCCGTAGCCGACCGCGTCTTTGATCGCGGGGTCGCTGATGATATTGCCCGTGAGCACACGCAGTTTCTCGGGGGCAATGTCGTTCGCCTCACGGTTTTCGTTGGTCGCCACGATCGCCGCCTCGTCGAGGTCGGTTCCGACCGCGTCGGCCGCGCCCAACAGGATCGACGTGATGGACAGGATGCCGCTTCCGCAGCCCACATCCAGCACGTGGTCGCCCTCTTTCAGATATTTGCGCAGTGCACGGATACACAGCTGCGTCGTTTCATGCATGCCGGTACCGAACGCCGTGCCCGGGTCGATCTGCACAAGAAGCTTGTCTTTGTGCTCTTCGGGAACGGTCTCCCAGGTCGGTTTGATCAGGATATCATCCACGGTGAAAGGCTTGAAGAACTCCTTCCAGTTGTTCATCCAGTCCTTATCTTCCGTCTCGGAAGCGTCGATCTCGAGGCTTCCGACCGGCACGAACTGACCGATCTCCTGCATACCCTCGCGCACCGCTTTCAGCGTCGCCGGGATGTCGTACGTATTGTCCAAATAGAAGCTGATGCGAGCGGTTCCGTCGTCCGGGCCCAGCTCGGGCAGGATGTCGATGAACATGCCCTTCGTTTCCGCCTCGGTCAGAGGGACATTGTCCTCGATCTCCATTCCGACGATGCCGATCTCATCAAATAATTCGCCGACGAAATCGATCGCCGCCGTAGTTGTATGCAATGTAAACTTATTCCACTTCATAAAAATCCTATCCGGTCCGCCGCGTCTTCGCGCAACGTCCCCGCGGGTCTGAACTCGGGCATGCGCCCAACCCGCCATCTTACATCTTACAACACCTTCCCAAAATGTGCAAGGGGAAGTCGCGATCGCGGCGTGTGCATCGAAAAGCAAAAGCAAATTCAATCCTGGAGTGCTATTAGTATGATTTCCGACTTTAGTCCTTTTTATCCTAAGCGACTTTTTCCGGTGTTTCCGGTGCCAGCGCGTGTGGTCGAGTTGACGTTACGGAAGCAGGTGGCGGATGTGACGTTATGGGGGCCGCATCTGGTCCTGGTGCTTTCGGGTGTCGTGTGCCTAAGCGCGTCCGACGCCACGAAGGACGCGCCCGAGGGTTCGTTTTCGGCTGGTCAGGTGTATTTCTCGAAGAGTTCCTGCTCCTACAAAGTTTCCGCAGGAAGCGCTGCAGTCGGCAGTCTCTGCATTTATGGCTTTGAGGATAAGATGGTTTCTCACTCTCTCTTCTCCCACCTTCCGCCGGTCAGTCGGTTTCCGGCTTCAACCCTGTCTCACCTGACCGAATCGGTCAATGATGCGCTGAAAAAGGACCTGGTCTACGGTGATCTCACCGCGGCGGGTCTGCTCTATCCTTTTCTGCTAACTCTGGCCTCGAGGGCTACCTATGCCGGCCATCCGGCGGATATGAAAAGTACAGGTAAGGAGGCTCGGTTCGGCCCCACCTCTCCGCTTCATCAAGCCATCGATTATATTTCAAAAAACTACTCCGCCCCTATCGGGGCGGCCGACATCGAGCAGGCTGTTTTGGCTTCAGGAACTACCCGAAACCAAATGTCACGTCTCTTCGAAGAAGCTTTCGGCCTCCGTCCGATCGAATATCTTCAGCAGTACCGCCTGCATCGCGCCGCTCTGTTGTTGGAACGCACCGACACTAGCCTCGAATGCATTGCCCGCGAATGCGGCTTCTCCGGGCGGAGCTACCTGAGCGCCGTCTTCACAAAGCACCATGGTGAAAGCCCGACCGCCTATCGCAAACGTCACACCTGTGCATCCCACACACAACAACGCAAAAACTAAGCCCCGAGGCATTGCCTCGGGGCTTATAACTTCTTATTATAAAATTATTACAGACGGAAGCGAGGTCCGTTCTCTTCTTCGCTCATCTTGCCCTGTGCATCGCGGCGGTCGTACAACTGCGCTGCCTCGATGTACTTCTGCATGAACATGATCAGGAACATCAACTTAACAACGAGCAAAACTGCGGTGATCCAGATCGGGATCTTCTCGATATAATGTGCTGCCTCGGTCACTGCGGTGATCGCCGTAACGATGCTCCACATGGTGCGAAGATCCACGCTACCCATGATGTAACCGTATTTGTCTTCCATGCCGTGGATGCCTTCGATGATGATGTAGACCAGTACGATCGCGGTCAGGATCTCGGCAAATTTGATCGCATGATAAAGCGGTGCACACCAACTCTCGACGCCTGCCAGATACAGTCCCAAGAACGGGATGGTCACAAACATCGCGATCTGAGAGATCTTGTAACTGATACCTAAAGTATCATTTTCCTGACGGATCGGCTTCAGGCCCTTTCTCACAAAAAAGTAACCCAAAACTGCGGGCAATACCGGGATGACCATCGTGTCGCCCACGGTAGGCCGGAAGCACAAAGAAATAATCAAAAAACCTATCGTAGAAACTGCCACTCACGTTTCCTCCTTTTTTCTCAACTGCATTCTATTATACTCTTCCCCGCGGAAAATGTAAACAAGTACTTTCCATACATGATGACAATCCGCCACATTACGATGCTCTAAACGAAAGAGGAATTTGTTTACGCCCCGCGATAATTGCCAATATGGCAACCTATATTACTATATTTTGTTGTTTTTTTCAAAGAAACACCAATTTATTGATTTTTCCACTTGACGTTGTTGTAATTTTGTGCTATACTCATCTCAGAAAGGCTCCTACAACACCAAACACCCCAGGAGGAAGAAACCATGGAAAGAACAATAACCTACCGAATCAAAGAAATGTTAAGCGAAAAGAAGATCAGTCAGAAGCAGTTATCCGAGATGACCGGGCTCACCGAGTCAGCCATTTCCCATTACATTAAAGGAGACCGGATCCCGAGAGGATCAAATCTAATGAAAATAGCTAAAGCCTTGGGGACAACTGCAGACGATCTTCTCAGCGGCGATAAAGAAATGAACAAAGAAAACGACTTAGTATTCGCCAAATCACTAATCGCACGTAATGCGTCGCAAATGACCAAAGAGGAAAAAATGGAGTTTATCCAGTTATTACTAGGCAAAGGAAACGATGATGAAACTTAATTCAGAAACATACGAATATATAAAGAATACCGTAGCAGATATGTATGAAGAATGCGGAATTCATGAGATCCCCATTTCCCCTTTTAGGCTAGCACCAAAGATGGGTATTTCCATCATCCCATATTCCAGCCTCGACGAAGAAGCAAAGGCGGAAGCCCTCCGTTATAGTCCCGACGGTTTTTCACTGGAAACCATTGATAATAAATGGTGCATTTACTATAACGATGACTCTCTTGATATCCCTAGAATTCATCAAACCATTATGCATGAAATCGGGCACTATATTCTTGGTCATACTGAAGAGGGGAAGGTGGAAGAAGCCGAGGCAAAGTTCTTTGCCAAATATGCTCTAGCTCCCACTCCTCTAATCCACGCATTATTAGATGAAAAAAATGTGGAAAGGATTATGGCTACTTTTAACATTGGGTTTCAAGCTGCATCAATAGCAAAAGAAAACTACGAAAAATGGGTCAATTATGGTCCCGCTACTTATACCGATTATGAGCAGAAAATATTGATGCAATTAGGAATAGAAATAGAATAAGTGAAAGGATGTGGTTCTATTGTTTGCATGCAAATAACCTATTATATGTAGCACAGGTGAGGCAGTACTACCAATATCTGCTTCCGAAACATCTGAGGATTCGAATGCCTTCCAGACATGTAAATCAAATGGCCCCTCGAATCCTCATACAAATCAAATTCGAGGTCGGAGGAGGGCCTCTATTATGAAAAGCAAATTATTTAGAACAGATCCTCTGTTTTTACGCAATGCGTACGAAACAGCAGGTCGGTGGCAAATGCCACTGGTACGAAAGCAAAAAATCAATCTTGATAAATTGGATCTGATCTCAATATCAGATACCCGATATCATGATAACTCCATTAACCGAGAAAAGGGAGTGCATTTTTTCGTGGATGATTATAAATTTGAATCCATGTATAGGAACCCCGAAAGAGCACTTTCCCGTCTCTCACAATATGCATTCACATGCACGCCTGATTTTTCCACTTACTCTGATATGAATTATTGGAGGCAGTTGGAAAGCGTAGCTCATAGTCGATGGTGCGGCGCCTTTTGGCAAGACCAGGGCTTGTTTGTTGTTCCAACAATATCTTGGAGCACACCGGATTCATTTGACTTCTGTTTTGATGCAGTCGAACACGGATCTATCGTGGCCATAGGAATGATTGGCTGCAAAAGATACAAACAGGAGTTTCTCCTCGGTTACAACAAAATGCTTGACGTCATTGATCCAACGGCTATTATTTGTTTTGGGACTCCTTTCGCCGAAATGAAGGGGCCTCTTTATGTCGTCGATTATTTATCCAGTAGAAAGGTGGTGAGATAATATGGGCGGAAGAGGAAGTAGTTCCGGTACCAGCAACAGCGGAAAAGCATATGGTACCGAATACAAGTCTCTCCATACAGCAGGAAATGTAAAGTTTGTCGTCCACAACGACGGAAATCCCACCGCGCCAATGGAAACCATGACCAAAGGCCGTGTATATGTTACGCTTGACAAGGAGGGTAAACCTAAGTATATTTCCTACTATGATAAGGACAACAAACGAACAAAACAAATTGACTTAACCGTGCCTCACAGAGGAGTTTCGCCTCATACACATCATGGTTATGAACACAATGAGCATGATACTCCCAAGGGCTTTGCCCATCTGACAGACAAAGAACGCGCTATGGTCAAACGAATAAACACCATATGGTCGGAAACTGTATACGATAAATGGAGGAAGCAGAATGAGTAATATGAGTTGGAAAGAGTTTCAAAACTGGCAGCGATGGGATGAGTTTCAAGAATGTTCCGACAATCCTCCATTAACCGTTGATGTTTCTTTTGTTTATGAGAACAACGTCTACTACATAGTCTACGACTATGGCGAGTATCATATCTATGATTCCAAATGGAACGCCATTAATTCTCACAAAAACATTAAGACATTACTGTCTAATCCCATTGCTCTTTTCCATGGCAAATCATTTGCCGAAACTTGCAACGAGTTAGATTTTGACTAACAACAAAAGCAAAAAAATAAAACCCTTGAGTGCTACCAACACTCAAGGGTTTTCATTTGAAGACACGAATGCCTTCCAAACATGTACCTACATTCTATATCTCCTAAAGAGTCCTGTCAATAGTTTTATTGAAATCAACCCCAATAGAATTCTTAGGTTTCGCTCTTCGGGATCGAGTCTGCCGCCTCTTTCATGAGCAGGATCAGTTCCTCGCGGAATGCATCGTAATTCTTCGGATGCAGAGTCCCCATGGCGCCGATCGAGCCGTCCTCGTAGCAAAAATGCACCTGGAACCACTCCGCGTTGTTGTAGTCCTCCGCCGGTTTGTCCCAGCCGTACCACTCCATGATGTCATACTTTTTGATGAGGGCGTCCACCTTCTCAAAAAATCCGGGCGTATCGGGCAATGTATCATAAATGCTGAAGGTGCCCTTCTCAAACACAGCGCCGCTGACCGACTTCACCTGCAAGGTGAGGTTTTTCTCCCGCAGGTCCGGTTTGTAAAGAAGGAGCTCATATCGGTCGCTTCCGCTCTGCCCCTTCTGAATGAAGTTCGCCATCACGCTCGTCATTTTCCCATGAACACCGCGTTCGATGATCTTCCGGTTTTCCCGCTCGATCACCGCCGCCTCCAGGGGGCGGAAGACCTCACGCATATCGGTACGAAAGTCACCATAGCCCTTCGGGTACGCGTTGGAGCCATGGGCATACATGCTCTTCCCGTTGCGGAAGCGGATCGAAAGCGAAAAACCGTCGCCGTCGAGCACATGCCGGGCGGAGCGGCTGAAGCCGTCCCACTTCCACAATTTGTGCGTCTCATAGAGGGCAGCGACCTTCGCCGCTGTCTCGGCGTCCGTCTCCATCGTCACCTCTCCGAACGGGTGGACCATGCTCTCATACGTGAATATCGGCGTTTCGGAAAATGTAAGTTTATACGAATAACTGTCCCCGCCGATGCTCGCAATATAGCGATACTCGAACTCCTTGATCCCGCTGTCATTGCTGACCGCGCTATCGCCCGCACCCTCCGGGCCATCGTATCCGAACTCGTCATCGTCCGAGTCGGGCTTCCCCTTGCCGATATGTAATATGCTCTTCATTTTACTGATCCAGGATGATCCTTTTGCCATCTGTTCTCTCCTATCTTCTTCTGAAATAATTTTCGGCCGCACTTATCGTCCGGCCGAAAGGAACCTATGTTCAGGCTTTTCGAAAGAACCGCCGCAATTCCGCGAATGGAATGGGCCTCGAATACTTAAAGCCCTGTAAGTAAGACGCCGCCATCTCGATGCATCGCTTCTCGTCTTCCTCGCTCTCAATGCCTTCATAGAGCACGTCCAGTTCAAACTCGGAAAACATGCCCGCCAGCATTCCGACCATTTTTTCCGACCGCTCGTCCGAGTCGCATGCCATGACCAGCGAACGATCGAACTTGACGATGTCAAACGGCAGTTCCAATATTCTCTCCATATTGGAAAAACCGGTCCCGAAATCATCCAGATAGATCTTGATGCCCTTTTCCTTTAATTCATTCAACCTGCTTTTGATCAGTGTAAAATCGTACTCGTTGAGCGACTCCGTTATCTCAAAAGCCACCTTGCTGAACGGGATCTCGCTCTCGCCGATGATCGCCGCAACCGTTTCCGTAAAATCCGCTTCTTTCAGATCCAGCATGGAAAGATTGACCGATACCCGGGAAAATGCATACCCGTCATCCATAAGGCTCTCGATCCCGTCACAGGTTTTTTGAAGCATGATCCTGGTCAATGTACGGATGTAACCATGCTCTTCCGCCAATGGAATAAACCTGCGCGGATTTACGATCCCGAGCTTCGGAAGGTCCAGGCGCATCAGCGTCTCAGCGGTATCAAATGCCTTCGTCTTGATATTGTAGACCGGCTGGCAATAGACCCGGACTCTTTCATCCCTCAGATCCTGCTTTTTGTTGATGTCTGCCAGTTCAGACAGGATATACTCATATTCTTTGAATATGGCCACATCCTGTTCATTGACCTTATGGATCTCATTCATCGCCATATTCAGATGAATATTGCGCAGGAAACTCACATACGCCTTTTTCTGGCTGATCTCTTCAATGGACTTTCCTAAAACGATCTTGTAATTATACTTATGTTTCTCCAGCGTCTCGACCACATCCGCGATGACATTTTCCGAGCGTCTCCGATAATCGGGGTTCGAACTCTTCTTCGCAACAAAGATCACATGCCCGTTGCTGATCTGATACAGCAAGACACCCTTAAACAGACGGTCACCGGTATTTCGAATCGCTTTGACCGCTTCCTCCGGGAGAACACTGCCCTCAGTATCATAATCGGGAAGGTACAAACTCATATAGAGGAGTTCCCTCTCCTTTTTAAGGTGGTTCGCGATCGTATCTTCAAAGGCTTTCGCACCTGCCGCACCCGAAGAAAGATCGAAGGTATTCGCATGTACCAGATACAAAAGGGAAATAACAGGAAACAGAAACGACACCGTGGTAAACGATGACTGGTCATGAACTCCTTGCAACAGAAGGATCAGCATCGACACCAGAAGTGTTCCGTAAAAGCCGATCATAACGCGGCGATAGAGCCTGCCTCCATACCGGATCATCAAGGTCAGGATGATGATCAAAAACAGCAGATGACCGACCATAAAAACATTGAATCCGGTGATCGCTTTTCCGGTCTTGTCGATCTTAAAACCGGCCCCGTTCACAGTGGTAATGATGTCGGTAATGATCATTCCAAGATAAACGCCCATGGAAACCGCCATGGGTTGTATCTTCGCCCGTCCTTCCAGTTCCAGCAATTTGACGATGTAAACTACAAACAACACCAGACTGGTAAGCAACAGTCCGTGATAGATCAAGCGCAACGCATAGACCCAAAAATAATCCCCATTCGTGATCCTTGAATAGATCGCTTGATGGGCAACATCGATCAGCGCACCTAAGCCGAGGTAACTGACCAAAGCAATATATACTGCCGACAGGCGTGTTTTTTCAACATAGGAGGACATCAAAAGAACAGCGACCACCAAACACATGGCAACCACGGTGAGATCGCCTACCGGAGAGTAATTATCGTAAAATGTCAGCGCTCCTCCCATATGCTCACTCCCCTCACCTTATCGGAAGCGCCCAAACCAACATTGGAAAAGGCATATACCAAGTACGGACAACGCTATTTATCTAGTTTAGTATAGCAATGATCAAAGCAAAAGTCAAGGGCACACTCGATCAAAACGTCTGTCATGCCTCGTTAATAATCTCGGCCAGCCAGCCGGTCACGCCGTTCGGAAGTCGGTCATCCATCGGCGTATGATCATCAAACATCAGGTTGATGTGCATGCTGTTTACCAGGCAATGCTGCCCCATCTCGACGCCGCCGAAGATCGACGCGATGCCGCCGTCTCCGTTGCGCACCCACTCCGGGATGAAGATGAAACAATTCTTCATGGCCTGCATGGACGGAAGCTTCGGAACCACCATCGTATCATACTTGTGGAACTCGTCTCTCTTGCCGAGCGCAAAGAACAGATATTTGCCCTTCGCATCGAATTCCTGCAGTTTTTCCGGGCTCGGCAGGTCACTACCGCCGATCGGGATCGCGATGTCGAAATCATCCATGTAGCAGTCCATCATGTGGAACACATATCTCGCGCCGGAGGAATTTCCGAAGTATGCCTTCTTCGTCACACCCTCGGTCTTCTCTGCGATAAAATCGAAGATGAGCGCACGGACCATGTCATCATATACAGGGTCCCAGCCGCCCTCGGTCTTTCCGTTCTCGGCCTTATATTCATTGGCCACGGGAACCAGGACGTACGCCCCGCCCATCGTCTTCTGATAGTCGTCCGAAGCATAAAACTCCGCACCCGTATAGTTGATGACGGTATCGCCCACGAAGGAATTGCCCGATCCGTGGAACGACACCAGCAGGGGGTATTTGCGCCCCGCGGGATAGCCGTACTCTCTCGGATCGAAGAAATAATACTTCATGCTCCGGCCGTCCTTATACGTGTAGATCACCTTGTGGAAGCGGTTGAAAAGCTTACCGATCTCATAGGTCGGATACGGGGAAATGAAATCATCATCCGACACGTCTTTGAGCCATTCGGCGATGGGACGGTCCGCGAGCGCGTCGACCTTCAGGATCTTCTCGAAGAAGCGGCGGCTGCGGTAGTTGTGCGTCTTTATCGCCAGGTCGGAATCGAGGTACTCCAGCATTCCCGCGCGGTCGACCCATTTGTACTCAACGGTCTCGCCCTCCTGCAGTTTCACGGAATCCTTATCACAATTTGTGTAAGCCAGATAGGAGTAGAAAAGGCAGGGCTTGCGCTCGTTCGTGAAACCGATCTGGACCAGGCGGTCCGCCACGATCCCGGTCTCCTCCAGCAGTTCCCGCTTAACACAGGTCAGCGGGTCCTCTCCGGCCAGCGCAGAGCCGCCGGCGCTCGCCTCCCAGTACCCCGGGTATGCTTCTTTATTCGGGTCACGCTTCACCAGCAGAAAGGTGCCATCCTTATGCCGCACCAAAACCTCACAAACGATATGGTACCGCCCGTCCGGTATCTCCTTATGCATACTCTCCCATTGACGTTCCCACGTCTCTCCTGTCTTTACACCGTTTTTATCGTAAAGATCCCAAATCTCCATGTCTATTCTCCCTGTTATTTCTGTACTGCTGCCTTCCAGTCTTCTTCCTTAAAGCCCGGCAGCACGCGATCCTTTGTGATCAGCAGCGGCCGCTTCACCAGCATTCCGTCCGAAGCCAGCAGTTTGAACATTTCGTCCTCGCTCATCTCCGGCAGTTTCTTCGAGAGTTCCATCTCCCGGTACAGGATGCCGCTGGTGTTGAAAAACTTCCGCAGCGCCAGCCCGCTCTTCTTATGGAGCTGCCGCAGCGTCTTCTCGTCCGGATGCTCCTCCTTGATATCGAGCAGTTGGTACTCAACTTTATTATCGTCCAGCCACTTCAGCGCCTTCTTACAGGTCGTACATTTCGCGTAGCAATATACCTTGATCATCTTTTTCCTCCTTAGCGGATCTCGCTTCCGCCCCATTCAACCACGGTGAACCCACTCCGTTCGGGCGCGGACAATGTCTGTTCTTTCATCTCTACGGCTTTCTCGCTGCCATACCAGGTCATAAATACCCGGATCAGTGTATCGGGCTCCGGATCGATGCGAAGCTTCGCACTCTCCGTGTACGCCTCACTCTGGAAGCTTATCACGTTATATGTATTGCCCTCCATACGAGGCAACCAGTAGATGATAAATTCGTTAGCTTCGCGCTCGGTCAATCCGAGTTTCGCGAGGGCATCCTCCAAAAACGTCGCTGTGTCGCTGCCCTTCACGCAGAAGCCTTCCGACATATCATATCTCACATCGGAGTCGCCCCCCCAATACAGGCAATAGTACTGTTTACCGGCAGCATCCGTTAAGGTTCCGTCCGGTTCAGCGGTCACACGCCAACCGTTCTCATACTTCGGGTAGGTCGTCGTAAGTATGCCGTTCAGATCCAGCAAAACCGTCACCTCACAGGCCTGCTCCGGGTACAGATAGATCACCGGCTTTTCTAATTTATGATTCTTCTGCGAATGGATGTAGATCAAGAGCACCGCCACGGCGATCACGATAATACCCAGGATCACTAATACTACACGCAACAAAGTTTTTTTCGGGGGCTTCGGAACGTCCGTCTCTTCCGGTTCCACGCCCGTATCCACGATATTTCTCTTTTCCTCTTCCATTTTCTCTCCTCCTTTTGAAAGCCTTTTGGTAATTATACCATAGGATCCTCCCTCGCGTTCACAAAAAATACACTTTCTTATCACTTTCTCAACAGAAACTGCAAATATAATCAACGTGTAAACCCGCTCGAACGCTGAGCGGGAATCTGCGAAAGAGGTGAAATGATGGACTTTCGACATGAAGTGAAACATGAGATCAATCTGTCCGACATGCTGGTCCTGCGGCATCGTCTGAACGCGGTCGCACAACCGGATCCGCATGCGATCAACGGCAGATACTTTATACGAAGCTTGTATTTCGACAACCTGTACGACAAAGCCCTGATGGAGAAGATCAACGGCCTGGCGCGGCGTGAAAAGTTCAGGATCCGGTATTACAACGGAGATACCTCCGTGATCCATCTGGAGAAAAAAAGTAAGATCAACCAGCTTGGAAACAAGCAGAGCGCCCCGCTGACACGCGATCAGGTCGAAAGCATCCTAGAAGGCAACACCGCCTGGATGGCCGACTCCCCGTATCCGCTCGTTCGTGAACTTTACACGAAGATGAAGATCCAGGGGCTGATCCCGAAGACCATCGTCGACTACACCCGGGAACCTTACATTTTCCCGGCGGGCAATGTCCGCATTACCCTCGACTATGACCTGCGCAGCGGCATGTACTGCACGGACTTCCTGAACCCCACCTGTGTGACGGTTCCGGTCTCGCACTCCATCCTGCTCGAAGTCAAGTGGGACGGCTACCTTCCGGACATCATCCGCGACGCCATCGCCCTCGAAGATCGCAGGGAAGGCGCATTTTCCAAATATGAAGCATGTAGGATCTACGGCTAAACTACCTATCACAATAATAACAGAGGAGAAATTATCATGTTAGCACTGACAACCACTTTCAGCGACATCTTCAAATCCAACTTTCTGGAGAACATCACCAGCGTCAGCATCCTGGATATGCTGATCGCTCTGGTCCTGGCCTTCGGAATCGGAATGTTCATCTTCCTGGTGTACAAAAAGACCTACTCGGGCGTTATGTATTCCTCCAGTTTCGCAACCACCCTGGTCGCCCTGACCATGATCACGACCGTCGTTATCCTCGCAGTTACGAGTAACGTCGTTCTGTCCCTCGGTATGGTCGGCGCCCTCTCGATCGTGCGTTTCCGTACCGCGATCAAAGAGCCTCTGGATATCGCATTTCTGTTCTGGTCGATTGCGGTCGGTATCGTCCTCGCAGCAGGTATGATCCCGCTCGCAGTGATCGGCAGTGTTGTGATCGGTCTCATCCTTCTGATCTTTGTTAACCGTAAATCCCACAGCAATCCTTACATCGTAGTGCTCCGGTGCGACGGGCATGAAAGCGAAACGATGGCAAAAGCGTTGCTCACCTCGAAGTCCGAGCGTTGCGTAGTCAAGAGTAAGAGTGCGCAGCAGGGTCTGGTCGAGGTCAATATGGAGATCCGCCTGAAGGATGACAACACCGATTTCGTCAATGAGATCGCAGCCATCAAGGGCGTTCAGAGCGCAGTGCTTGTAAGCTACAACGGAGATTACATGGGCTGATCGTATCACCATCCTGTGGAGGAATAGGTTATGTCAACACATAAGAACATCGATAAGATATGCGTTGTCATCACGGTCTTGACGATGATCATCGCCCTTCTGTTCTGCAACGGTCAGGCCTTCGGCATCCAGGCGCAGGAACGGACCATCGGCTACGAGAACCGCCTGTTTGACAACACACGCGTCCACACGATCGACATCGTGATGGACGACTGGGACAGTTTTGTGGCGACCTGTGAAAGCGAACTCTACACTTCCTGTCACGTGATCATCGACGGCGAAGCTGTGAAAAATGTCGGCATCCGCGGCAAGGGCAATACTTCCCTCAGCTCCGTTAAGAGCATGGGCAGCAGCCGCTACAGTTTCAAGATCGAGTTTGACCAGTATGACAACACGAAGAGTTATCACGGTCTGGATAAGCTCTGTCTCAATAATATCATCCAGGATAACACCTACATGAAGGATTACCTGGCATACACTTTGATGCATGAATTCGGCGTAGATGCGCCCCTGTGCAGTTTCGCCTACATCACCGTAAATGGTGAGGACTGGGGCCTGTACCTGGCCGTCGAGGCGATCGAGGAGTCCTTCCTCGAAAGAAACTACGGAAGCAACTACGGCGATCTCTATAAACCCGACAGTCTGAGTTTCGGCGGCGGCCGCGGAAACGGTAAAGACTTCAACATGACCGACTTCATGAAGCAGAATTCGGATTCCGAAGAAAGTGATGAAAGCTCCGGTTCCGACCGTTCCTTCACGAATCCCTTCGGCAATTTCGATATCTCTGACATGCCGAACATGGACTTCGGTGACTTCGATCCTTCAAACATTCCGGATATGGACTTCGGCGATTTTGATATCAGTTCGATTCCCGGTTTCGGCGGAAGTTCCGATTCGGGCAATGCATCCGAGGGTTCTTCGGATGGTAAGTCCTCATCCGGACGCAGCGGATTCGCAGGCTTCGGCGGTGGCGGCTTCGGCGGCTTCGGCGGCGGCTTCGGAATGGGCAGCGACGATGTAAAACTCAAATACATCGACGACGATCCCGACAGCTATTCAAATATCTTCGGCAGCGCGAAAACGACCGTGAATAAGGCCGACCAGAAGCGTCTGATCCGCTCCTTGAAGAATCTCACCGAGCAGACCGATCTCGAAAACACGGTCGACGTGGATGAGGTCATCCGGTACTTTGTCGTTCACAACTTCCTGT
Source organism: Lachnospiraceae bacterium (assembly GCA_017615545.1). GTDB lineage: Bacteria > Bacillota > Clostridia > Lachnospirales > Lachnospiraceae > UBA1201. The sequence continues at coordinate 22,091 of JAFZZY010000022.1, read as the reverse complement.
GCAACGGCGACAGCTACACCGGCTCGATGATCCACAACTACTATCTCTACGAAGAAGACGGAAAGCTTTGCATGATCCCTTGGGATTACAACCTGGCCTATGGTTCCTTCATGGGCGGCAATGCCTCTTCTTCCGTTAACGCAGCGATCGATACTCCCGTCTCCGGCGGCATGAGTGACCGTCCGATGATCTCCTGGATCTTCGACAACGAGGAATACACCGAACTCTATCATGAGTATTTCCAGGAGTTCTTAAACAGCGTCGATCTCGCTAAGATGATCGAAGAAACCGCTGCATTGATCGCTGAATATGTTCAGCAAGACCCGACGAAGTTCTGTACCTATGAAGATTTCCAGAAGGGCGTTGAAACCATCAAGCAGTTCTGCGTACTTCGCGCTGAAAGCGTTCAGGGACAGCTTAACGGAACCATTCCTTCCACTTCTTCCGGTCAGAGCGCTGACAGTTCCTCTCTCATCGATGTAGGCGGACTGAACACCTCCGACATGGGCTCCATGGGCGGTGGCGGCGGTTTCGGCGGAAACCGCGGAGGTTCCAGGACTACCGATAAAACTACCAATAAACCCACTGACAAAACTACCGATAAACCGGCCGATGACAGCACGACTAAAACACAGTCGACGGCTACTCCTTCATTGACCACGACCGCTCTGAAGACCAGCGATACCGACAGCTACGCTTTCGGCGGAGGTTGGCCCGGCGGCGGCCGTCCCGGAAGTGGTAGCGGCAGCGACGGCAGCGGCAGATCCGGAAGCAGTATGCCGGAAGGTTTCGATCCGTCCCAGATGCCCGAAGGCTTCAGCGGACAGATGCCGGAAGGTTTCGACCCGTCCCAGATGCCCGAAGGTTTCAATGGGCAGAAGCCGGAAGGTTTCGACCCGTCCCAGATGCCCGGAGGTTTCGGCGGACAGAGACCCGGAGGTAATTCCTCCGCACAAGAACCCGAAACATCCGACAACGGCGCCTCTGATCCGAAATCCGGTCAGTCGGGAACTACCGAACGTCCCTCCTCTTCTTCCTCGTCTTCCTCGTCCCCCTCGAGCCGAAGCAGTTTCAACCCGAGCAGCTTCTCAGGCTTCAGCGGAAGTCAGGGAGAAAACACGACCGAGTACATTCTGCTCGGTGTATCTGCGGGAATTCTGATCTTGGGCCTGCTCATTGCAGCACTGTTCAAGAGAAGAAAATACACATAGATGCCGCATGCAACATAGGCAACAAAGCGCTCACCGGACCCTCCCGGTGAGCGCTTTGTTTTTGTTTTATCGGTTGTCTACCTTCTCAGGCATCATGTCATGGTAACGCATGCGGTCCCAGGCTACCTGCTCCCAGCGGGTGCCGGGTTTGCCGAAGTTGCAGTACGGGTCGATCGACAGGCCGCCGCGCGGGAGGAATTTTCCCCAAACCTCGATGTACTTCGGGTCCAGCAGCGCGATCAGATCCTTCATGATCGTGTTGACGACATCTTCGTGGAAATCTCCGTGATTACGGAAGGAGAACATGTACAGTTTGAGCGACTTGCTCTCCACCAGTTTCTGGTCCGGAACGTAGGAAATGATGATGTTCGCGAAGTCCGGCTGGCCGGTGATCGGGCACAGGCTCGTGAATTCCGGGCAGTTAAACTTTACAAAGTAGTCCATCTCCGGGTGCTTGTTTCCGAAGGACTCCAGGACGGTCGGATCATAGTCCGTCAGGTAAACGGTCTCTTTGCTGCCGAGTTGTGTCAGGTTCTCTTTTTCTCTCATTGTGCGGTCTCCCTTCTGTCTTGAGGCTGCGCCTCTCCACTTTCATTCATCGGCACGATCTTCCGCGCCAGGTACATAAACGGCGTGTCGGCCAGCGCTACGACCGCCTTAAATACATAAGTTGTGATCAGAATGCTGAAGAATACATTCGTCGGATATACGCCCCAGAAGGCCAATGTCGTGAAGATCACGGTGTCGATCAGCTGGCTGGTGAGCGTGCTTCCGTTGTTTCGCAGCCACAGTTTCTTCTTGCTGCCTCCGGTCTTCTTCCAGATGAAGTGGTACAGGAAGACATCCAGGTTCTGGCTGCAGATGTAGCCGATCAGGCTCGCGATCGTGATGCGCGGCACCAGACCAAACACGACCTTCAGGCTCTCGTTGATATAATCGTTTTCATTCGGCGTGAACCACAGGATGAGCTGGGTTCCCAAAAGCCACAGCAGCATGATCGTGAAGCTGTAAGCGACCGCTTTCGTCGCGTGCTTCTTTCCGTACTTCTCGGACAGAATGTCCGTAACGAGGAACGTCGCCGCATACAGGACATTGCCCGCGGTGGTCGAAAAACCGAAGAGGTCAATGTTCTTGCAGACCGCGATGTTGCCCAGCAGGGTGCTGAAGACCGCGAATGCGTACAGGCCGTTCTTTCCGAACACCTTATATAGGCCTAGGACGCTCCCCAGGTAGACCAGGACGGTCAGTATAAAAATCAATTCATTCGGCATGGGTAACTCCTTCTAAGGTCTCGTATTCGATCGGGTCGACAAGGCCGTTCTCTGCGAACGCGCGGATGCGGTCGCGGCAGGTTCCGCAGACACCGCAGACCTTCTCGTGACCCTCGTAGCAGCTCCAGGTAAGTTCAAACGGCACGCCAAGCTCCGTCCCAACGGCGACCACGTCAGCCTTCGTTTTTTCGATAAACGGGGCAATGATACGCAGCGCCTCGCCGCTTCCGATGTACACGGCGTCCGAGATCGCGCGGTTGAACTCCACGCTCGTATCCGGGTAAGCATTGCCCGCGGCATCGTCGGAGTGAGCGCCGTAGTAGATGACCTCGCAGCCGTGGCTCAGCGCGACCGCAGCCGCGGAGGACAGGAAGAGGCCGTTGCGAAACGGCACGTAAGTGTTCACCGGGGCGCCGCCCGTCTTCGCAAGCTGGTCGGCGTACGCCTCATGCGGAATCTCCTGCGCAGCGCCCTCCAGCAAGGTGCAGTCGCTGCCCGCAAAGATCGCGCCCAGATCCAGCGTCAACCGCTGCACACCATAGTGCGCGGCGATCCGCTCAGACGCCTCCATCTCTTTCTTATGCTTCTGTCCGTAGGAGACCGACAGGGCCAGCACCTGGTCCGCTCCGTACTCTTTCACCGCAAGCGCCAGACAGACCGAACTGTCCAGGCCGCCGCTGAATAAAACCAACGCTTTCATAAAAAACTCCAAAAAAATAAGCTCTGCAAACCGCAAAGCCACTTAAACACAGTATAGTAAGGTCCGTGTCGGCGAACCCTTCTGATATTCTGTAAAGTAGTCCCGGTTTTGTTTAACGTAAGGAAGGTACAAATGAACTTACGAGCACCCCGATTATAGCAGAAGTCATTTCACATTTCAACCGCTAATTTCAAAATCAATTCTTTCTTGTCGCATTTCCCCATCTATGGTATGATAAATGTAACAAAAAGCGTAAGGGAGAACCCCCATGGATCACAAAAATTTCGAGCGTTTTGATATGGCGAAACCGCCGGTCCGCACCAAATGGTATCTGCGGCCGCTGACGATCCTGCTCAGCCTGCCGGATGTGTGGAAGCACCATGTCAAGATCACCAAAACCCGCGTAGAGGGGCTCAAGCCGCCTTACGTTTTGCTCTGTAATCACAATGCATTTATGGACTTCAAGGTCGCGACGAAGGCGATCTTCCCGAAGCGCGCAAACTACGTCGTTGCGATCGACGGATTCATCGGCCGCGAGAAACTCCTGCGGAACGTCGGCTGCATCTGCAAGCGGAAGTTCACGAACGATTTCATCCTGATCCGCCAGTTGCACCAGGTCATCAAAAACGGCGACATCGCCGTCATTTACCCCGAAGCGCGCTACTCGCTCTGCGGAACCACCGCCGTCCTTCCCGAGGCCCTTGGGAAGCTCTGCAAACTGCTGAACGTGCCCGTCGTGACCATGATCTGCCACGGCCATCACGTGAATTCGCCGTTTTGGAACCTGCACGACCGCAAGATCAAGCCGACCGAAGCCGAAATGACCTGCATCTACACGCCCGAGGAACTGGCAAATGCTTCCGTGGACGAGGTGAACCGAAAGATCGTCGAGATGTTTCAGTACGACGACTTCGCCTGGCAGAAGGAGCGCGGGCGCAAAACGAAATACAAAGGAAACGCCGAGGGGCTTCATAAAGTCCTGTACCAATGCCCCGTTTGCGGCACCGAATATCGCATGAACAGCCAGGGCGTGAAGCTCTTCTGCGAAGCCTGCCACAGCAGCTGGACCATGAGTCCGCTCGGCGAGCTGCATTTCGACGAAGGTTCCACGCACATGGACTCGGAAGCAAAGGTGCAAACGTCGGCCTTTCCGACCGGCTTCACCCACATTCCCGACTGGTACGAGTGGGAACGGGCCAATGTCCGGGCCGAAGTCGAGGCCGGCACCTATTCTACCGGCGACCTCTCCGTCCACGTGGACACCCTCCCGAACGCAAAGAAATTCATCTGGCTGGGCAATGGTACCATGCGCCACGACATGACCGGCTTTCACGTGCAGGGCACCGACGACGAAGGCCAGCCGTTCTCCATGGAGATCCCGGCACGGACACAGTACTCCGTGCACATCGAGTACGAATATCTCGGGAAATACGGCGACTGCGTCGATCTGAACACACTCGCCGACACATGGTACACTTACCCACACGGCACCGACTGGGCCGTCACGAAGATGGCACTCGCCACCGAAGAACTGTATTTTTACTATCGCCGGCAGGAGGGACGTCCCTGCAAGCCGGGACTTGCATAAAAACAAAGGCAGGGGAAACTCCCCTGCCTGTTTTATTATAATTTATCGACGATTTTACGTACGATGCCTTCCGGCTGCTTCGCGTCTCCTATGGTCGCTCCGGCAGCCTGGACCCACGCTTCGATCTCTTCGATGTTCAAGTCCTCCCATGCGCCGTTCTTGCGGATCTCCACGGGCAGTTTGATCTTGATGCCTCCCATGCCGGCGAACATTTCATCCGGGAAGAAGATCCTCGGCTTCTCACGGCGCAACAAACGCTCAGCGTAATCGCGTTCGGACATAATCGGCTTCTCGTAGAGGATGCCACCATTCACGTCGTCGATCGCGTACTTAAAGTGCGTGTCCGATCCTGCCTGGATCATCAGGCCGAAATGCAGTGCATAGCAAAGCGCGGCCAGATTATCATTTGCCGAATTCGCGGTATTGATGCCCTCGATCCCGTCGACATCTTCGGGATACAGGTGGATCTTCTTGATATAGTCACGGTCACGGAACGGGTGCGCCTGCATAACGGCGCCGCCGGCCTCATGGACCGCTTTTATCATGTCTTCCCGCGTCCAATGCGGGATCTCCGGGTGCTGAAGCAGGAACTCCCTGTCCACACCATAGATCATGTATTCATCGCCCTCGAAGTTCTCCTCGATACCGAAGAAAACCTTGAATCCGATCGCGTCGCCGGCCACCTTTGCTTCCTCGTAGCCGCGCATGTACGCGTCCACGTACTCCGGCCAGGGAAGCTCTCGGGAAGGCCTTGTATTTCCGTGGAAGAAATGGTCCGTGATGAAGATGCCGTCATATCCGCGTTCCTTAAAGATAGCGGGATACTCGCGTCCCGGCGTCACACCGCAGGCGCTGCCCTCCACCGTGTGCAGGTGTGTCTCATAGCGATACAATCCGGCCTCGGAAGGATCCCACGGTTTCGGCTCCACCAGTCGCTTCATCAACATTCCGACCGTAAACGGCAGGAACGGGAATTTATTCGCCCCGACATGCTCGAATCCGTGCGCCTCATACCATTTGCGAAGCACCTGGTTCTCCTCGACGATGCCGATGCGCATCACCTTGCCGCCCAGTTCGACCGTCTTCTCGGTCGAATGGTTCAGAAGCTGCGCACCGATCCCGCGGTGCCGATATGCCGGCAGGACGGCCAGATTACTCAACTCTTTTGTCTTTCCTGAACCCGACAACGAATAATATCCGACCAGCTTCTCTCCCTCGAAATATCCGAACATCGGGCGATGCTCTTCGTGAAACTGTTTTCCGATCCGCTCTTCATCGACCGCAAATGCCGTGAAACGCGGTGCATTTTCCGGCGTGAACCCCAGGTCATCCGCCACCGTTTTGAAGCTCTCGCGGATGACCGCCACGCACTCTTTGATCTCTGTTTCTTTGATCTCTCTGATCATTTTCCTATCCCCCACTGGATTATTTATTTTGTTTTTCGAACGCCGGCCAGACCCAGCAGTTCCTTTCGGCTCTTCACGCCGAGTTTAGAGAAAATGCTGGAAATGTGGTTTTTCACCGTGGATTCCGAGATAAACAGCGTCGCACTGATCTCGGTTCGCGTCTTTCCGGAAAGATACTCTTTGAGTACATCCATTTCACGCGAGGTCAATGTCCCCTCGTCCAGCAGTTTTTGCAGGTATGTCGCGATCGTCTCTTCTTCATCATTCTCGATCGGAAGCGCCACGCTCTCCTTAGCTACGTTTTCGTTCGCGACCTCCGATACGACCGGTGTCTCGGCGATCTCACTGTTTCTATCCTTCTTTAACCAAAGCACCAATACTGTGACTACGATCAAAACGACCAATATCAGTCCGATGATCAGGTTCGGCAGATACCAACTCTTCGTTTCGGAAGACATTTCATTGACCCCGGCAAACATACGATGTCCGCTCTCCAGGTAGCCATTGGCCGCCCTCGCCGTCACCTCGTCGGGCACGGCGTCGCCCTTACGGTCGGAATTGACGATATTGTAATTCTCACCATCCCGGATCGACGGGCTGACCTTATCATCCAGGATACGACAAGCCAGAAAATCAATGGTGCCGTCGTTCCCGACGGTCGTACTTTCGTTCTCCAGGATGACCGGATGAAATACCAGATGCTCTTCATCCTCGGAGGTGTTGTTCTCAAAGGTGCAGAAACTGAATTCCACGATGCCGGTCGGAACTCCGATCCCGATCTGGTCCGCCGGATGCACCCACACGGCGCCCTCCTGCTCCGCGGTATTCCCGGAGATCCGGCAGTTTGTGATGTAGACCGGCGTGGTCTCCGAACTCTCGATCAAAAGTCCGCCTCCCATCTGCGCCCGGTTATTCAGGATCTTGCAACTGTCGAGCGTCACCTTCGAATTCGTGATCAAAAGCCCGCCGCCTTTCACCGTCTCGTTCCCGTCGATGATGCTCTTCTTCAAGAGCAGTTCGGAATTCACCAGAGCCAGGCCTCCGCCGCCCTGCGGGAAGGAATTCTTTTCGGAAAATGCGACGTGGCGGTTGTCTTTGACAGTTATGTTCTCCGCAGTCCCCTCGACGCCGCCGAGAACGGCGACACCGCTGTAGACCGTATTTGCGGAAAATGCGGTATCGGTCATCTCAAACTTGAGTTTTTTACCATTGATCCAAAGCACCCCGCGCTCGCAGGTATTGCCCGAGAAGTTACAGTTTTGGATAGTAAGTTGGGCCCGCGTTCCAAGGTCGACATTGCCGTCCGTGTATTGGAAATACATCGCCGCGCCGTATTTTGTGCAGTAATTGCGGATGGTGCAGTTCGTCAGGCTGAATTCCAGAAAGCCCTTCGCGAAAATACAGCCCTTGTTCGTGCGATCGCCGTGAAAATCGGCAAACGACGCCGCGGTCGCCGGATCTCCCTCCGGCATCTCGTAGCAGCCGTCAAACGTTATATTTTCAAAAGCGACAGTGATCTTCTCACTCTCGAGCCCGGAACCTATAACGGAAAAATGAGCGTCTTTCAACAGGGAACCCTCCGGCTTCCCTACGATCTTCACGCTGTTTTCTATCTGAATGTATATATCATTTTCATCGAAATCGATATCCCCGACATAGATGACTTCACGCTTCTCTGCCAGGGCCTTCATCAGTTCCGCACGGGTGGTGATATATGCAGGCGTATCCGTTCCGCTGCCGGCACTGGTCGTCGCAGAATAGCCGACGACCGCGCATATCGACACCAACACCAGGAGCAGCAACATCTTGATCCTGAAATTCATGTCTGTTCTTCCTTATCCATCAGGCTTCCGTTTCGAAGCCTTCTTCATCTCATCATCTACCCATAATTATACATCGAATCCCCCCTGTTTTCAAGTATCGTACTCCACATAAAAACGGCCGGATCGCATTTCCCGATCCGGCCGTGGCTGGTTTTCGATCATTTAGTTTTACTTAACAACATACACTGCCAACGCCAGCGTGTTGCTGTAGTCACCGCTGTTCAGGATCTGCGCTTGAACGGAGATCTCTGATCCATTGCGGAAATAGTTGAACGTTGCGTCGTTGAAGATGCTTTCGGTCTGCGGAGCCTCCGTGAGCACGTTGCCATATTTGCCGAGATAATCGTAGATCTTACCCTCGTCGGCAAGCGGTTTGCAAACCTCAAATGCGATCTTCGCCAAGGCGTTGATGTCCTCAACCTTCGCATCGTTGATATAGGTTACTATAACTTTCTTTTTCTGTCTGGTCGAGTAAGTATAATTGCCGTATTCGGTCTTGAGGTCGTCATAGTTGAAGCCGAACACTTCCTTCATGATCTCGGTCTTGCGCGCGTCGTCCGGTGCATCCACATGCTCGGTCTTGCCGCCGCTGTATTCGATCGTATAGCCGCGGAACGCATCCTCGATATCCGCTTTCGCGTCGTCGATGGACGTGTACTTCTTCATACTGCTTTCGCGTTGGAAACTGGCCTTATCCGAATTCCAAATATAATCTGTGCCTGCGATCTGCTCGTTGACGTCATTATAATCAGCGGGATCTTTCAAGTAGTATATGGTATATTTCTCAGTACAGTTTCCGTCCTTATCGAACTTGTTGATCTCCTGGATCTCTTTTACCTTCCAGAACTTATCTGCCGTAGAGTTAGCCGCGGGCGCGTACTTATCTTCGATCACGCCTGAAATATAGCCGCTGCCTCCGCCATTTCCGGCAGGCGCCTCCGTCTTACCGGGGGCCTGGGTAGCGCCGCCACCGCCGCCGTTGTCAGCCTTTGTCGTGCTTGCTGCATTACCTCCGCCGCCGGATCCGGAGTCTCCTCCCTTATCACATGCAACCACAGCCATAACCATCACAAGTACCAGAATCAACGCTAATACTCTCTTCATCGTATGCCTTCCTCCCTTTCTGTCTGAAATTGTTTCAAGTTCTATAGTATACAACGTATACACTATATACTATATTTTACAGAAATGAGTCGGCCGTGTGAATAGGACTTAGGACGTCCAAAGTCCTATTTTAGTCCCCTTTCTTTTTTCGCAGCGTAGGTGAAGTCAACATTGACCCGGCCGTGGTCCAACGCGCCCGCCAGCGCCTTGCAGAACTCCGTCTCATCATAGGTGGTCCCGTCGATGGCGCGAAGCCTCTGCCCGGCCCGGAATACCTTGATGATCTCCTCCTGCGTGAAAGCATTATGCAGGGTCAATGCATACTTATCTCCCTGTTTCAGATACAGGCAGGGTTCGTATGGGTGGCACGAAATAAAATACTTCTCGCCATGGTAGACAAACCAGACGGCCGTGTCTTCCATGATCAACCGCGGGGCGGGATCCATGATCTCAGCCAGGAATTTCGCCACCGCGTCCTCGTCGTTTTTCCCGAGGATGCCGGTCGCCGCTCCCTTCGCCTCAGGTCTCGCATTTTCCACGGCGTACGCCTCGTCCGCGATCCGGAACATCGGCACGTCGTTCAGCGCATCCCCGAACACGACCAGTTTCTCAAAACCGTACTTCTCCTTCATCTTCCGGATGGCCTTCGCCTTCGTGCAGTTCTGCGGGCAGATCTCCAGCCAGTACTCGTCGCGATAGGTATCCTTTTGGAACAGGCACTCCCAGCCCGTGTACTCGCGCATCCGCTCGTACAGCGGCGCGATCTCCTCTCGCTCGCCGATCAGCGTGACGTATCCGGGCTCGCCGCAGTACAGCGTCTCCGGACCATCAGCCCGCACCAACGTCGGATCCTTCTCATAATAGTCAATATAACCTTGCAATCCCGGCGAATGCTTCCCGGGAAGCCAGGTGCGGACCATGCGGTCGCCCAGGAAACACGAGACAAAACCGAACTCCGCCACCTCCGGAAGGCGGGTCTTCAAAAACTCCACCTCCTCCGTGGTGAACACCGATTTCTCGATCACGTGCCCGTCTGTGTTATCCGCGAGGGCGGCCCCGTTACGCGTGATGACCGGCAGTTCCAGCTTGAGTCCGCCCGCAATGGGTCGCGCGCTCCCGATGGAACGCGCCGTCGCGTAAGTAAATGCCAGCCCCTGCCCGATCAATCGGTTGATCGTCTCGATCGTGAAGTTCGAGATCGTCTCGTCGCTGCGCATCAGCGTCCCGTCCAGATCCGACACATAAAGTGTTTTCTTATCCATCTCTCACCTCCGTAAGTCAGGTGCCTCTTGCTACTTTCTTTCGTCCGTGATGATGTGTTCCACGCCGGGATGCTCCCTCTGCAGGTAGTCCTTCATGAACACGGGAAATGCTTTGTATTTGTCGAGATCTTTGATCGGGATCCAGTGCATGTGTTCCCGGATGCCCTGGGTATAGCTGTCGCTCTTCAGTTCCTTCGTTCCCCTGGGTTTCATGAGATAATATAAGGCGATCTCATGGCAGTCCATACCTTTGAGCGAGCCCGTGCTCTCATCGAAGAAGTTTTCATGGATGATGGCCAGCCGGTCCACCTCATACTCGATGCCGGTCTCCTCGAAGACTTCCCGTTTTACCGCGTCCTCCGAAGTCTCACCCATGTGCACTCCGCCACCGACCGAATAAAGATAGTCGTCCAATTCATTGCCCGCAAACAGCACGCAATCATCCTCCACGATGATCGCCGCCGCGCGATAGCGGAACCATCTGTTCCCTTCCGTAAAACCACAATTATGCTCCATGTTCCTGCCTCCTTTTTTAAGATATTTCGACTATTGTAATCGATACGGGAACGGTTGTCAAGAATAAAAAAGACAGGAGGGCTAGCCTCCTGCCTTCTGTGTTCATTATACGAGATCTTCCATACCCAGCGTCTTTACGCCAGCTGCATTCAGAAGCTTCTCTGCCTTTGCGTTATCGTTTGTCTTGATCGCGATCGGCGCGCCCTCACCGTCGATGGAGAGGCCGTAGATGTAGCTGATGTTGATGTCAGCCGCGTGGATCATGCCGATCACCTTCGCGAGGCTGCCGACTGCATCCGGAACTACCACCGCGATGACCTCGTCGATACGAGCGGCGAAACCGGCATCCTTCAGGATCTGCTTAGCTTTCTCAGGTTCATTGGACAGCAAACGGAGAACACCATACTCCATCGTGTCAGCCAGGCTTGCAGAGAGGAGGTTGACACCGCCCTGAGCCAGGATCTTTAATAACTCTTCCAGTCTTCCTTCCGTATTCTCCAAGAAAACCGATATCTGTTTTACGAACATAGTGGTACCTCCTTTGTATTATTGATACAGTTTACGCTTATCTGTTACGTGCTTACTCTTTCCGTCGAAGTGCTCCAGACCGTTCGGCTCAACGAGCTTAACCTTCGCGTTCAGGCCGATCGCCATTCTGAGTTTATCATGCACTGCCTTCGACAGTTTCTCGAGGCTCTTAACTTCGTCCGTGAAGACATTTTCCGCTACCTCGACCTGAACTTCCAGGGTGTCGGTGTTATCCACGCGGTCTACGACCAGCATGTAGTGCGGTGTGGTGCCTTCTACCGTAAGCAGAGCTGCCTCGACCTGCGACGGGAATACGTTTACGCCGCGGATGATGAGCATGTCATCGGATCTTCCGCGGAAGCGCTGGATGCGGGCCATGGTGCGGCCGCACTCACACTTATCGTACTCGATCGAGGTAAGGTCCTTCGTTCTGTAACGGATGAGCGGCATGCCTTCCTTCGTGAGGTTCGTGATGACGAGCTCGCCGTCGGAACCCTTCGGAAGCTGCTTCTGTGTTGCGGGGTCAATGATCTCGGGGAGGAAGTGATCTTCCCAGATGTGGAGGCCTTTGTGATACTCACAGTCGCAGGCAACGCCCGGTCCCATCATCTCGGTGAGGCCGTAGATGTCGTACGCCTTGATGTGAAGTCTGGACTCCATCTGGTCGCGCATCTCGTTCGTCCAGGGCTCAGCGCCGCAGATCGCACTCTTAAGTTTGATCTTATCAACGAGGCCTGCCTTCTCCAGATCCTCTGCTACGTGCAGCAGGTACGAAGGTGTGCAGGCGATCGATGTCGCGCCGCAGTCGATCATCATGTCGATGAGCTTCTGTGTATTACCGGTAGACATGGGCAGTACCAAAGCTCCGAGGTACTCAGCGCCGTAGTGTGCGCCCAGACCACCTGTGAAGAGGCCGTAACCATATCCTACCTGGATAACGTCGTCGCGGGTAATGCCTGCCATCGCCAGACATCTGGCAACGCACTCTGCCCAGATCTCGATATCACGTCTTGTGTACGCTGCGATCTTCGGCTTTCCGGTCGTACCGGAGGAAGCGTGAACTCTGACCAGTTCCGACTTCGGAACAGCAGCCAGACCGAACGGATAGGTATCTCTCAGATCCTGATACGTGGTGTACGGAAGTTTATCGAGATCCTCGATGCCCTTGATGTCGCCTGGCTCCAGGCCTGCAGCCTGCATCTTCTTGCGATAATACTCCACATTGTGGTAAACGCGGTTAACGACCTTGACGAGTCTGGCACTCTGAAGTGACTCGATCTCGTCTCTGGACATACATTCTTTAGCTTCGTTCCAAATCATTTTGGACCCCCTTAGGATTTTTTTATTGTCTGTAGCCTCAAAGACGAGGCCTTATTTGTTTGACACACAATATATCCATAGTATATCAGATGGGTCCGCAGTTGTCCACATTTTTTGAAATACTCCTGCGTCTATTTTGTGTATTTCCGAATCTGTTCGATCAGAGTTTCCTCCCCACCGGCCAGATAGCGGATCTTCAATTCTGTATCCTCAGCGAAATATGCAACCGTCCGGTCCACCGCCGCCGGTGAAAGGACCTCTTGCAATGTCCGAAGCGTTTCACAGATCATTACCGCTTTTTCGGTCTTTTCCTGCGCCGTTCCCTCTTCGCAAAACCAGATCTGCTTCGAGATCTTATTCATGACGAACCGGCTCAGTTCGGCGATGTTTTCACGAAGCGCTTCGGCAAATTCGGGCGTCTCCTTTCCGAACAGTTGCTCCGTCTTCTGCCCTCTCGTCTGATACCAGTCCGGGAGGTAATCCCGGTACAGTTTCAGAGCCTCCTCCGTCTTACCCTGCGCATGAAGGATCTTTCCCTTCATCACATAGGCATCGTTCCGGATAAAAGCGTTCAGACAACCATCCAGGATGCGGTCTGAGATCTTCTCCAGCTCGTCCGCATGCTTCAGCAGGTCTTCGGATGCATTGTCCGCATACCCTCCGACCAGATCCCACATGTAGAGTTCCATGACCTCGTAGTCGTTGGGATATTTCCGGTACGCCGCCTTCGACAGCGCCATGCACCGCTTCAGATCATGCTCCTCCGCAGCCTTCGTATGCTCGCGGATGAAGTCCCGGATCTCCCGCTCCACCTTCGCCGAGTCGTAACTCATCAGTTCGTCGATGCTGATCCCGAAGAAGTACGCCAGCCCCGGCAGCAACGAAATGTCCGGCAGCGTCTCGCGCCGCTCCCACTTGCTGACCGCGACCGCGGACACACCGACCGCTTCCGCCAACTGTTCCTGCGTGATGCCTTTCTGCACCCGCAATCTCTTAATATTCTCACCGATCATAATGCTATCCATAATCATTCCGTCCTTTCATTTTATTCCGACGTCGTTGATCATAGTATAGCATATTCTCCAGAGAATTGAAGATAATAAACCGCCGGTCACACTTAACCGACGGTTTAGATTATTAACTCTTTATTCTGTTTTCTGTCTGGAATAATAGTCGTCGAGCGCGCTTTTGATAGCCTCCTCGGCCAAGACCGAACAGTGCATCTTGTAGTCGGGAAGCCCGTCCAGAGCCTCCGCAACTGCCTTATTGGTCAATTCTTTGACTTCACTGATCGGCTTGCCCTTTATCATCTCTGTAGCCATTGAACTGGATGCGATAGCGCTTCCGCAGCCAAACGTCTCAAATTTAACATCCTGAACGACATCATCCTCGATCTTCAGGTACATCTTCATGATATCGCCGCATTTTGCATTTCCGACCTCTCCGATCCCGTTTGCGTCCTCGATCACGCCGACATTGCGCGGGTTCCGGAAATGATCCATGACTTTCTCACTGTATAATGCCATTTTTCCACCTCTCAAAGAATAAACTGTTTTTTGCCTGCCATCAGATCTCGCCATATCGGTGAGAAGCTGCGCAGATAGGTCACCACTTCGGTAACCGACCGGATCAGATACTCCACATCTGCTTCCGTAATGTCCTCGCCGATGGAGAGACGCAACGAGCCGTGCGCCACATCGTGGACTCTGCCGATCGCCAGCAAAACGTGGCTGGGATCGAGCGAACCCGATGTACACGCAGAACCGGAGGATGCACATATTCCCTTATCATCCAGCAACAAAAGCAGCGACTCGCCCTCAATTCCTTCAAAACAGAAATTCACGTTTCCGGGCAATCTATTCACTTCGTCACCGTTTAATGCGGAATGCGGGATCTGGCGCAGTCCCTCGATCAGGAGGTCACGCATTTTCCTCATATGTTCCGCGTTCGTTTCCAGTTTTTCATTTGCCTCTTTTAAGGCCGTTGCCATAGCGGCGATCCCGGGAACATTTTCCGTTCCGGCGCGCTTGCCGCGCTCCTGCGCTCCGCCCTCAATCAGATTGGAAAGGGCGATTCCCTTCTTCGCATACAGGAAGCCGACGCCCTTGGGGCCATGGAATTTATGCGCCGAGGCCGACAGCAGATCTATGTTGTCCAGGGCAACACTTACGGGAATATGCCCGACCGCCTGGACCGCGTCCACATGAAACAATACGTTTTTCCTTCGGCAAATCTCACCGATCGCGCGGATCGGCTGGATCGTCCCGATCTCGTTGTTTGCATACATGATCGTTACCAGGCAGGTATCTTCCCGGATCGCGGCTTCCACTTCCTCCGGCCGGATCAGCCCGTTTTCATGCACATCCAGCAAAGTGATCTCAAAGCCTTCGCTCTTAAGCTTATCCAGTGTATGAAGCACGGCGTGGTGTTCAAATGCAGACGAAATGATATGCATTTTCCCCTTTTTCCTGCCCAGAGCCGCGGCCGAGCGGATCGCCTGATTATCAGCTTCACTTCCTCCGGAAGTAAAGTAGATCTCCCTGGGCTGCGCATCGATCACGGCGGCTATGTCCACACGAGCCTGCTCTAGCACTTCTTTGGCACTCTGACCATGTGTGTAGAGGCTCGAAGGATTTCCCCAGTTTTCATTTATGACTGTCGTCATTACATTGATCGCAGCGGCACTCATTTTCGTAGTTGCTGCGTTATCGACATAAAGCATCGGTATTCATATTCCTTTCTTAAGGCTATACAGATTATAGCCCCATTTACCGACTATGTCAATAGGTTTATTGGGCAAATTAAATCCGGAAACAGTAGTTACTACACTACTCGCCGTCCAGCAAATTGTAGATGCCATCCTCCGACAGCACGCCTCGTTTAAGGTTCTTCGGTAAAAGGCCGGCCTCATCCGCCGCATGATCGCGCTTCCACGCGGGACTCGTGTAATACTCTTCCAATTCCTTCAGTTTCGCACGGTTACCGCCCTCAACCTGCTTCATGATCTTCTCATAATACTTGATGCGCTTAACCTGCTCCCGAACAGCTTCCGGAGTCGTCGGCAGCACCTTCTCAAAAGCAAACATGTCGAACATTTCCCCATCCTTATCGTTCGGATCGCCGAAATGCTCGTTATAATATGCCACGATGTGAAACCCGCAGCGATTGACATAGAAATGAATGTTCCTCTTCTCGAAGTACGGCGTCACCGTCTCCCAGACCGTGACCTCCGGATGCATCTCCTCCACCGCGCACCACGCCGCATAACCGATGCCCTTGCTGTGAGCCTTCGGCGACACGAACAGCAGCTCCAGCTCGCCATGATCGTATTCGGTCTTGATCACAACGCCACCGACGCTCTCATCGCCCTGCATGATCCGGTACGCCGTCCCCTCATCGATGGAACGAGCGATCGTTTCGCGGGAAATGATCTCGCCCTCCTCTTCAAAGTGGTCATCCCGCAGTCCAAACTCCTCCAGCGCCCCATAATTAAACGCTTCCTGGTTATCCGTAATGAACTGCTCTCTATCCTCCGCCTCCAGCGGAACTAAACGAACTTCCATTTTTACCCACCTCCATCTGGTCATATTTCAACTTTTGCCGTTGGCACGACATCCTTTATCGCATTGACCACCAACGCAACCGCACGCTCTATAAACTCATTGTATTCTTCCCTGGAAAATGCAAGGAAGGGGTACGTGGACGTCTCGAGGGCGGGCTCGTAGTACATCATTTTTATCTTCTTCGGGATGGACTGCTCGGGCAGATAATCGATATAATCCGGGAAGTACTCAAGTCCCCGGATCTCCGTGAACCATCCCGAAGCCGGATGCGCATCGAGATACTCCCGCTCGATGCAAAAGAAATCCTTCATTCGGTCTTCTCGGGGAAATAGCCTTTTTACCGTGTCCCAGTCTTCCGGCTGTCCCGCAGCCCGCTCAACCAGCTCCGTCACTTTCTTAATTCTCTCCCATGCTGCCGCCACACGCTCCGGATCACGTATCGTGCGCTGGATCTCCGCATCCGTGATCAGGTGGGAATAATACCCCAGCAGGAACGACAGCTCCTCGTTAGATTTTATCTCGTCGATCCGGGAGAGCACATATTTGTCGTAAAACGCCATGCAATCCTCCGCCGTCTTGCGTCTGCCGTTCATCCAATGCGTGATCTCTCTGGAGGGCACAAAATCAGTACCATCCTCATTCAGCAGATTGCAATCCGGGGCAATATTGCCCACGCAAAAACCATGCCTGTCCAGCCACGGACAATGCTTCAGGACTTCATCCGCAACCCATAAATGTGTAACCCATTCCGCCATAGCATTTCACCATTTTCCTCTATTCAATGAAGCCCGTTCATGTTTCTACAGTTTTTTCTTCATCCAGATATGCGGGCAGCCTTCTTCATCTTCCACGTCTCCGTACTCCCGGTAGCCGTTTTTCCGATAAAACCCGGTTGCAACACACTGCGAATGGAGGATCATGGACTGTCCGCCATTCGTGATGGCCTGCGCTTCCGCTTCCTGTATGAGCCATGAACCCAGGTTCGCTCCGCGATAAGGCTTGCGGACTGCCAACCGACCTAAAACATACGACGATCTGCCAATATCGTAGAAAAGCCTGCATGTGCCGGCCGGCTCATCGCCGTCGTACGCAACCAGATGCATAGCGATCTCATCGATGTCGTCAAATTCATCCTTGAACCCCTGCTCCTCGATAAAAACCTCACGACGGATCAGGGTCGCATCGTCGTGAAGATACTTATACACTTTTATCTGCATCTGCCCCTCTTATGATCTCCTCTGCTTTTTCCTTCGAGATCGGTTCAAAATTTCCGTAATACTCCAGTTCGGAATACAGCCGTTCGGTCAATTCCCACTCAAACGTTTCTTTGTTAAGGGCATACACCCGCCCGTTATGTGTTTTGTACAGATTGTGGATGTAGAGATATACGTAGCACCAATGATCCTCATCACCCGAAACACTATAGAGTTTACCGTCTTCATCCGGTATGACCCACGGCGAACGAACGCAAGCGTTAATGTCGGTCATCTGTCCTACATAAGCCGCGTCCTTCTCAATGAAATATGTATCCCCCAGTACGTCAGTTATTTCCTTATCCGTCTTCATATTCACATACTCCCTAGCGGCAAAACTGCCGTAATTCTTCTCAGATAATTGTAACATAAATCCGGCGATTCAGCAAACGCTGTCTCGCCGGATCATATTTCTTCCAGTCGTGGTATTTATTTTCCCTCAAACTTAAACACCGGATTTTCGGTCCCGCTGGTATCCACGGAGGTATCCGCAAAACGTTCAGCGCTGTCCTTAATGAGTGCCTGCCACTCCGACTCACTGCCCTCATAAATGATCTTTGCGCCCTTAGCGATATTGACCGAGTGTTCAAACCCTCTGCACGTAAAATGCTTCACGCTCTTGGGAATGATGAGCGTGTTTATACTGCGATCCTCCACATTATGAATGCTGACGACCGTATCGGGGATCGTGAGCTTCTGGATGTGTTCCTCTTTCGTAGAAGGCTGCCACAAAGAAACGATCGTTACCGGTTTCCCGCCGATCTGCTCCGGAATGGTCACTTCGGTCTCACTTCCGAGGTAGCGTAACACATTTACACAGTTTTCATACTCAGTGTAGACCCAGTCGCCATCCTGCTTATCCTCGTAGGAATCGGCGCGGCTCTTTATGATCGGAGCTGCCGGAATGACTCTTCCGGTAAGCGCCGTACGATACACAGCCATATCATCATCATTGATGAGTAAAAGGTCGTCATTTATGATCGCTAAGGCCAATGTATCAAAATCTTTTCTGCCTTCCATGAGCTGTTCTGCTTCTGACCCATCGGTGATCTGTTTGCGGCTGATCCCGCGCTTCTTGTCGATATAGTAAACGTAATCGCCGAAGACATTCACACCACCGTCATCCCATAGTTCGTCTTTGGAAAGCACATAGTACTTCTTTCCCGATTCGATATCTACGAAGATCACACCTTTCCGGCCGCCAAACTCTTCCGCCTTACCCCAATAGACCGCGTAATCGCCCATAATAAACGGAACTACATCATCATCCTGAGGAAGCGCGCATACATCCTGCTCGTTTCCTTTTGCATCGGCCCGGAACAGTCCATAGGGTTCCAGGTCGGACGTCAGTTTCACATAATAAGTGTAACCGTCACGGATGTCCACAAAGTATTTCGGCTCGTCATTTCCAATGAATGACATATCCAAATCAGTCAATGTTTTGCTTTTCGGATCAAACTCCAGCACACCGAAGGCATCGGGTTTGTTGTATCTAAGGAAAAGCCTTCCTTCACTTACGACTGGCATGTTACGAAATTTGTACTCATTACCGGCAGAAACCGCTTCAAAGATTTCTTTGGTATTGATATCGACTCCCATGAGTGTAATAGTCTGGCCAATGCCGGACAGAAAATATACAGCATCGTCCGTGGGAAACAGGTAAAAAACTCCCAGCTGTGTCACCCCACCGACCTGCGGCGCCGGGATCGTCGCTAAAAGTTCCGGCTTCTTTTCGCCGTCCCGGAGCATGTAGATATTCTCAGAATCCGGATAGCCGGTCTCAACACCGGTCAGATCTCTGGCGCTCTGAACGAAGTATGTGACGCCATCTTTATAGGCGATCCTTCCATAGGTGGAGTAATAATTGGAGCCGAGTTTTGCGCTTTCTTCCGCCGTTGGCGTTACGTCGGCCTGCGTCGTCGTTTCGACGGGCTGCGTAGATTTCGTTTCACCAGGTGCAGTTGTTCCGCTCACATCTGCGACAGTAGTACTCTCCGGCGCATTCGTCGTCGGAGTATCCTTACCATCCGAGCAGCCGCAAAGGAGAGCCGCACTCAGCATCATGATCGCTATCTTATATTTCTTGCTCATAGTATTACCTCAATTCCATTTCTTTCTATCGATCGGCGTGCTCACCGAAATCCACTACCTATCCGCCTCGTACCAAACCTGAAAACGATAGGCGCCATCTCCATATTCATACACCTGATAGTAGATTTTGGTGATCTTTGACCTCTGTTGCTGAACTTCCGGATCCGGATTTAGACCTCCGATCAGCGGAAGCCCTTGTTCGATCGTATACCACTTCACTGACTCTTTTTCCAAATCTCTGCCATAAGTACATTGCCCCGATGCGATCGCATTTCGGATCGGATCACTGCATCCCTCCGGGAGAGCATTGCACAACTCCTCCAAGTTTTTATATTTGGTGGTCTCAATGCTTACGCGCTTCCATTTTTCTATCAAATTTCTCATATTTCTGATGCCAAAACGTTCAATTTGATCTGACAAATCAGGCATCAACACTACTGAAGCATAATACTTCTGATCTTCTGCGGTGATGTCGGTATGGACAGAAAAATCGCTCGTATAAGATATGAAACTAAAATAGATGGATACTAGAAAAATGATTACTGTTAAGATAATTATAATTCTCAGGATCCATGTTATTATACTCGATTTTTTATGTATTTTTACCTCACCATTCTCTTGCATTTTTCTTATTCCTCCACCACTTTAATTTGTCAACAGCCCTAAACCCAAGATCGATCCTCATGCAGGGAGAATAGTGGAAAGTGTATCCTATCGGGCTTATAGCACCCGTCATGGTACATCCGCACCAGGTCACGCGCCCGATCGTCCTGCTTCGCGACCGACAGGATCCTCTCCATCATTTCATTTTCCGTACGCATGTTTTCTCCCTCATGTATTCGATCGTCCCCCTTTATCTTTCTACGCCTTCAGTTTTCCCATAATCACACTTGTGTTTTAAGGGAAACTATAAGAAATTAAGGGATTCCTAACTCATTCTATATTATTTTGTACTTCTTCCTATTCCCTCGCGCTTCAATTCACCGGATTCCGTGAGTTTGCGAAGGGCACCTTCTATGGAACTGACGCTTAGCGCCGGGCATAACTCGCGTATATCCTGTTTGGTAAAACGACCGATTTTATTCATCGTAGCACTTCGAACTATTTCCAGTGAGGAACGTTTAGTTTCCACAAGCGCAAAACGATCTTCAAAGTCCCTGTAGGCCGCAAGTATCGTTCCCAACAGGTTCTTCGCATACGATCAGTCTGCAGTGAATGGATTGATAAAAGCCCGGAAGATCTATTGACTAAGTTTTATCCACAAAGCGGGGCGAACAGCGAAAATGTTGCCGACGAGGTCGCCGAGGTCGAGGACATAGCCGTCACGCTTGACAAGAGCCGCGTCGTAAGAATAGAGGCCAGGCGACCGCAGCCACCAACAGCAAGTCACGTGGATGCCGCCTTCATTTGTCCAAAGTGCGTTACAATATGGCGTACCGACGCATGTCCTGGCTACATCATCCTCAAAAAAGCGGTCGGCTTCATCTATGCTTAACAGAAATACTTGATCCATGGTATTATTACCGCCATCTGTACCATGCAAAGGCTTGGCATCCGCAGAGACCTCGGAAGTCAGGATCAAACTTTTCTCTTCTGGAATAAATGCGGTCTCATAAAATGAACTATTCAGCCATCCTCGCAATGAACAGGCTTCCCAAGTGATTTCCTCATACTCCGTATGGAACGGCTGACGATCCAGTCCATACCGGCTGATCACGAGCATCTTATCATCCTGCTTATCCAGGACCAGCCATTCGATGGCTTCTTTTCCGGTGGCTTCGTCATTGTCCTGTTCGTATTCTCCGAAGTAGATGAAAGAGCCGACCTCGGCCGCCCTTAGAACATCTAAATTACCTCTCTCCGTGGTATGGTAGATAAACTCTATTGTTGGTTCGGGATATGTTGATACGACATATGTCGATTCGTTATTTATTGTTTCGTAATAATCCGCATTCCCCGCATTCCCTGATTTCGGATTATCTATTTCGAGCAACGGACCCAGGTCTATCTCTGTAAATATTTTTCCAACCCCGCTTGACAATTCAAACATGAAGACTCCCAAACCTATAACTATAGATGTCAAGAGAATCAATAAAACTACCCAAAGGCCTGTCTTTGTTTCTTTATCCATTTACATACACCTCCGGCAAAAACCGGGTTCATTATGATTATTCCCTGTATGATCGACTTTTCGAATCTTCGCACAGGTGAATTGCCGATCGCGTTTCCATGCTACACTCTGATTATATCATATTTTCGGAAGGCCGTCCAAGAAAAATCTCCCCTTTTGAAGCCTCTAATCCTTCATTAATTATTTGCAAAGCCCTTCAAAAAGAATCGACATAAAAACCCCCGGAAAGCTTTGATTTTCCAGGGGTTTTCACTCACAACGAGACACCTCGACTCCGCTTCGCTACGTCTCGTTGTTACACGGAAATTATCTCTTCGAGAACTG
>JAFZZY010000021.1 GCA_017615545.1 Lachnospiraceae bacterium | reverse complement strand
GAAAGGCCTGCCGCCGGTTTAAGTTTTATATAAATGCTCATTATTCTTCCTTCGGTATCGTTTCCCGCTCAGACTGCTTTCTCCACCTGATAATTGCCTTTTTGTAAGTGCCGGACAGAAAACTGCAAAAGAACACAAGCACCAAAGCCCCTCCCAGACACAACAGTATATTTACCGTTTCGGGGAAGCACATAATCTGATACTTCTGTATGAAGATCTTTACAAATCCGTGAAGCAGGTAAGCACACATCGTACTACCACCCGCTTTTGACAGGAAGCGAATGCTTTTATTGGGTATTGATGCGAAAAGTACCAAAAGCCATAACAACGCACATACGAAGAAACCGATCCGGATTCCCGCTCCGTAAAGACTCAGTCCGTACGCATATGACCCATAGAGAGTTCTTTCCGGGAATTCTATAAACATAAAGCCAATTTCAAGAAGTGCGATCAGTACACACGCACAATCCAAAAGTCGTCTCTTCTTTCCCGTAAAAAAATTCAATACTCGCTCAATCCCATTTTCTTTACCTACATATCCCAAAATAAAGAACGGGAAAAACACCAGTGTACGAGACAATGTCAAATACATTGATATCGATACATCGACTCCGACTAATATTGCTATGCAAAAGGTTCCTATGATTAATTTTCGGGGCGTAAAGTGATCAATGGTTGGAATAAGCAACTCATAAAAGGACAGAGCCATCAGATACCACAACAACCAATATGGTGTCGAAAACTGAAATGAAACAGAGTGACCATAGATAAATGCGTCAAACGCTGTATAAATAATTTGAAAAACCAGATATGTGAGCACATATCTTCTAAGTATCTTTTGGGGCGAAAACGAAGCATACAATCCTGACAAAAACATAAACGCAGGAATGTGAAAAGAGTAGATAATGGTATATATGTTTTGTTTTATCGGTCCCTCAAAGGTCTCCAAAAAATGTCCAAATATGATCAAAAAGATCAGAATGAAGCGAATGTTATCAACCCGATAATTTCGAGGCTTCTTCGCAGGCTTTTCCCTTATATCGGCTACTGCAATCTGCTTCATAGAACATGTTTCCTTTCTGCGCCGTTTTCGAGTTACAAGAATTTCTCCAGATCTTCGATGGCCTTTTCCTGGCCGCCGTCGACTAGGACGCAGTGCATGCCGAAGGCTCGGCCCGCCTCGACATTGACCGCGCGGTCATCGAGGTAAGCGCACTCGGTGGGATCCAGGTGGTAGCGGTCGAACAGCACCTGGTAGATGCCGGCTTCGGGCTTCGTCAGTTTCTCCTCGTAGGAGATCACCTTGCCGTCGACCAGGTCCGTGAAGGAAAATGTGCTCTCCCAGTGGCGACGGAACAGGTCCGCCGGGTAGTTCGACAGCAGGTAGAGCTTATAGCCCCGCGCCTTCAGGTTCAAGAGCCAGTCACGGGTCGTCGGGAAGCTCAGGCACAGGCGCGTGGGGTCCTCCCAGAAACGGTCATAGAGGGGCGCCTCGTCCGGATGCGCCGCCTTCATCTCGTCCAAAACATCCGAAAAAGGCCGCGCGCCGCGGTCGAATTCATTCCACAAAGGGTTGAATATCATGTGCGACGCCACAGCCTCGATCTGCTCGTCTGTCATTCCGAGTTCCTGCATGTATTCGCGGTAACGGAAGTGGACCAGAACCATTCCGATGTCAAAAATGACATTCTTTATCATACGATCAGTCCGACTTCTTTCCGAAAAGTCCGCCGAGTTTGGATGTAATATCGTCCACGTTGATCTTCGCCTTAACTGCGGAGATCACGCTGTCGATCTGATCCTCGGGAAGGTCAACACCTGCAACCTCTTCTACGACTTTTGTAGGCTCGGTCTTGAACCGCTCCTGCATCTTCGGATCATCCTTTACCTTCGAAACGATCTCTTCTACTTTTGCCTTGATATCCATTTGAAAATCCTCCTGGTCTTTCATTATTCAGGTCAATGCACGCGCATTTTTTACCTGATAGTATTATACCGCTTTTCGACCGAAAATACAATCTTGCATTTTCCGCGTTTTTCCATTAAGATGGTACATGGTGGCGCTTACGCGTCCCACCAAAAGAAAGAACAGACAGCGGGTCTTCCCCTGTCTCATGGGAGCTTATCATGATGATGGCAGCCGGTCATATCCGAAAGGCGTTTGTCGAAAAGGTCGTTTTGGATGATGTTACCTTCCACATAGAAGCAAATGAAAAAGCCGCGATCGTCGGGGTCAACGGCGCGGGCAAGTCTACCCTTTTGAAGATCATCGTAGGGGAAATGGAGCCCGATGCCGGTCAGATCACGCTGCAGAAGGACATCAGCGTCGGCTATCTGGCGCAGCACCAGGAGATGACGGGTTCGCGCACGATCCTGGAGACCATGATGAGCGCGCGCGGTGAGCTGCTCGAGCTCGAGCTGAAACTGCGTGAACTGGAACATAAGATGAAGGAAGTTTCCGGGGAGGAACTGGAAAATGTCCTGGCCGCCTATTCGCGCGTGGATCACGCGTTCGAAAGCGGCGGCGGCTACGCTTACCGAAGCGAAGTCACCGGAATTTTGAAGGGTCTCGGTTTTTCCGAGGAGGATTTCAACCGGCAGACGCAGACATTGTCCGGAGGGCAACGTATGCGCGTGGCTCTGGGCCGCCTCCTGCTGATCAAACCCGACCTGCTGCTGCTCGACGAGCCCACGAACCACCTGGATCTCAACTCGATCCTGTGGCTGGAGGACTATCTGCGCAGCTACCCGGGTAGCGTCCTGATCGTCTCCCACGATCGTTATTTCCTGGACCGCGTCGTGACGAAGATCATTGACATTGACCATACACATTGTAATGTTTATAACTGCAACTACACCGAGTTTATCACGCGAAAGAAGCAAATGCTTGAGGTGCAGATGCATCAATATGAGAACCAGCAGGCGATGATCCGCCATCAGGAGCAGGTTATCGAAAGGCTGCGCTCATTCAACCGCGAGAAGTCCATCAAGCGAGCGGAGAGCCGCGAGAAGATGCTGAATAAGATCGAGGTGCTGGAGAAGCCCATCACCGATGACGACACCATGACCATTCGACTGAACCCGGCCGTGGTCAGCGGCAATGACGTTCTGACGGTGCGTGGGCTGACGAAGTCTTACGGAAGCCTCAACCTGTTCTCCGATCTGGATATCGATATCCGCCGCGGCGAACGCGTTGCTCTCATCGGGGGCAATGGTACCGGCAAAACGACGATACTGCGTATCCTGAACGGACTGGAAACACCCGACCGCGGTAAGGTCGTGCTCGGCGCGAAGGTCGAAGTCGCCTACTACGACCAGGAACATCACGTCCTGCATAATGAGAAAACGCTGTTCGACGAACTGTCCGACACCTATCCGAATATGAACAACACACAGATCCGCAATGTGCTGGCCGCCTTCCTGTTCACGGGGGACGACGTTTTCAAACGCATCGGCGACCTGTCCGGCGGCGAACGCGGCCGCGTATCGCTCGCGAAGCTCATGCTCACGAACGCAAACTTCCTGATCCTCGATGAGCCGACGAACCATCTCGACATTTTGTCGAAGGAGATCCTCGAGGACGCGCTTCTGGCCTACACCGGAACCGTTTTCTACGTGTCCCACGACCGTTATTTCATCAACAAAACGGCGACGCGGATCCTGGATCTGACAGACCACTCGCTGAAAAACTATCTGGGCAATTATGACTACTACCTGGAGAAAAAAGCGCAGGCCGCCCAGGCCGCGTTAAACGCCGCAAATGCGGCTTCTTCCGCGAAGGCAGACACAGCCCCGGAAACCGAAGGAAAACTCTCCTACGAGGCCGAAAAACGTCGTCAGGCAGCTCTGCGTAAGCAAAAGAACGATCTGGCGCGCTGTGAGGCGAGGATCGAAGAACTCGAGACACAAAACCGCGAGATCGACGAACTGCTGACACAGGAGGAAGTATTTACCAACGTTCCGCGTCTGATGGTACTGCAGAAAGAAAAGCAGTCCATCGAGGAGGAACTGACCGGACTGTATGAGACCTGGGAAGAACTCAGTTCGCAGGAGATCGAATAACACAAAACGCGCCGCGTGAGCCTGGCTCACACGGCGCGTTCTTTCGTTTGCGGCAGGATCGGCGAAGATCGAGATCAAACGATTATTAAGCTGCTTTTCTTTCCTTCAGAGCGTCGTAAACCATCTGGTACTTCTCTCTGGCAGTCATGGTCTCATCGACCTCACCGAGGTTCAGGATGCGGTACAATGCCTGCATCTCCGAGTCAGACCACTGAAAAGCGAATGTCTTGTTAAACATTTCAAATCTCTCTTCGTTGTTTCTGCATGCCAAAAATTCTCTAAGCATATCCATTCAACACCTCTTTTCTCGTGCGGGCCCTGAAGCCTCCAAAGCCCGAACATTCTAATTCCCTTCAGCAGACCGGTCATAGGCATCTCCCGTCCTGCTGATCGCATTGTAACCGATATTTCCATAACGCGCAACTAGAAGAATCGACGGCTTTTCAACGGTTTTTTGTAGGATTTCGGAGTAAACTTTCCGACAGTTTCGATATGCTCCGTCATTTTGCACAAAAAGAAACTCATACGCCATCAAAAACTATGAGTGGTCAACAAAAAACGGGGACTGTCTTTGACAGACAGCCCCCGAGTTATTCTTTTTAATGATACTACGGATCGTTCCGTTCTTCGAACTCTCACGAGCCTACAAACATTCGCCGGCCTCTTCGTTTTCCTTCGGAAACCGGTCCGGCTCATGTTTGTTCGGCTCTCAAGGTCCGGCTTGAGCATGCAAGCATGCTCATCCGGTACTTTTCGAGCCTAGTATCATTACATATCCAAAAACGCCTCATAGCACCGCATTGCTTCGTAGAGATCGGCTTTGTTGATGACCTCCCAAGGCGCATGCATGTTCAGCACGGGCACGCCGCAATCGATCACCTGCATGCCGTAATTCGCCATGATGTAGGCGATGGTGCCGCCGCCGCCCTCATCCACACGTCCCAGTTCGGCCGTCTGGTAGGTTACGCCGGCTGTGTCGAGCGCAGCGCGGATATCCGCGATAAACTCGGCGTTCGCGTCGTTCGAACCGCTCTTTCCGCGGGAACCCGTGAACTTATTGAATACGACACCGCAACCCATGTGTGCGGCATTTTTCTTCTCAAACGAAGCTGCGTACAAAGGATCAAATCCGGCGCTGACATCGCAGGAGAGCATCTTGGAATTCATAAGCGCGCGGCGCAACTTCAGATCGGTGTAGTCGGTCATGCAGTTGATCATTTCCGCCACCATGTTCTCGAAATACTTCGAATGCATGCCGGTCGCGCCGACGCTGCCGATCTCCTCTTTATCGACCAAAAGGCCGACGGATGTAAATCTCGGCGTGTCCATGTGCAACAGCGCCATCAGCGTCGGATATGCACAGGAACGGTCGTCATGACCATAGCCCAGGATCATGCTGCGATCTAAGCCCATGTCACGCGCAGGGCCGGCCGGAACCACTTCCAGTTCTGCTGACTGGAAATCCGCCTCATCGATGCCGATGTCACGCAGTTTATCCAGCACGAGACTCTTCACATTTTCCTTTTCTTTATCCTTATCTTCCTTCGCGTCGCCGTCTTTATCCGCAGAAACGGTGAACTTCGGACGTCCCGCGATCAAAAGATCGAGTTTTTCACCTTCAATGGCCTGCGAAGCGGGCTTTCCCATCTGCTCGGAAGAGAGATGGATCAACAGATCCGTCACGCAGAATACGGGATCCTCGGGGTCCTCGCCGATGGACAGGCTGACTGCGCTCTTATCCTTCTTGCATACGATGCCGTGCAACGCCAGCGGCAGTGTCACCCACTGGTACTTCTTGATGCCGCCATAGTAATGCGTGTCCATGTAAGCCATCTTTCCGGCCTCATACAGCGGGTTCTGCTTAATGTCCATACGCGGCGAGTCGATATGCGCGCCGATGATACGCATGCCACGTTCGATGGGCTCGCGGCCAATGACTGCCAGCATGATCTGCTTTCCCATCTGCACGCTGTACACACGGTCGCCGGGCACCAATACCTCGCCCCGCGCGATCACTTCCTGCAGGTTTTTGAACCCGCAGACTTTTGCCATGGAAACCGCCCGGTTCACACACTCACGCTCGGTCTTACACTCGGAGATAAACTCCTTATAGTCCGTCGCGAACTGCTCCAGATCGGTCAGTTGTTCCTCATTGTACCTCTTCCATGCGCTCTTTCGTTCCATAAAAACCTCCGCTGTTTGTTTATCCTATGACAGCCTGTGCTATTCTTCGTTGGTTCCGTTTACGATACTCTGAATCATCTGTGAATTCAGGTCGAAATCGACACTGAGTACCTGTTTCTTATCGATGGTCACGCTCTTTGCGGAATTACCGTACGGGATCCTCTTCTCGACGATATCGTACTTGAAGAAGGCCGGCGCGCTCCATGCCAGTTCGACCAGCATATCCTCGGGAATGTTGGTCGTGATCAGAGGCAGGACCGTATTCAACGTGTCGATCATGCCGGAAAGAGACTGACTCTTCATTTGCTTCACGGCCGCATTGATCACATTTCTCTGACGCTGCGTTCTCGCATAGTCCGAACCGACATAGCGGATACGCGCATAGGCCAGTGCCTGACATCCGTTCAGATGCTGCTCTCCGATCTGTCCCTCGGCCAGATGGTCTGTATGTTCGCCACGCCCGTAAAGAGCGTTGATCTCGTTAAGATATTCATTGATCCAATGGCGTTCCTCCTCGGTGATCTCGATTTTAACACCGCCGACCACGTCAATGCCGTAAATGAAGGAAAGGAAATCCACGCGTGCATAGTAATCGATACGAACGCCGAAATTCTCTTCGATCGTGTCGATCAAAAGAGGCATGCCGCCATATGCATAGGATGCATTGATACGGTCGCTGTTCCGTCCGGGAATAGCAACATATACATCACGCATGATGCTCGTCATGTAGATCTTATTCTGATTTTCGTTGATCGTCAGGACAATGATCGCATCAGCACGTCCGTTTAAATGTGCCCGCGCATCGATGCCCACAAGCAGTATGTTGATGATACCGTCTTTTTTCAGTTCAGGCGCCACCGTCGGTGCCTCGGTCTCTTCCGGTTTTCCGCTGAACGACTCTTCCGTCTCTGCTTCCGTAGTCCGTCGCTGAATGATGATATCGATCTGACTCTGTAATTCCGCTATCTCTTCCGACGGTGAGTCCGTAACGGGTTCAGCCGTGGACTCAGGTCCCTCTTCATTATCGTCAAGCGTCGCATCCGGTGCCATGGTCGAAATGGATGCAATGTCTTCCTGTGTCACTTTTGATGCGAAATGATGCAAGATCGCATTGATCGCAAACCAGCCTGCCAAAAACAGAATGGCCAGGATCAGCACGATAATGCAGATCCAGCGGATGATCTTCCTTCTTCGTTTTTGTTTTGCTCTTTTCGCCCGGATCAGCGTACGACGCTCTCCGCTTACTGCGGCTCCCGTCGCACGTCTTCGTGCTGCTATCTTATCGTCCGACCGTTCTCGGGCTTCGGCTTCGTTTTGAGCCTCCATACGCTTCTGCTGCTCCAGGATGCGCGCAAACTCTCTGGCGCGTTCTTCTTGGCTGCGTCCCTCGTGGTCGCCTGAATTTGTATTCATGAATAAAACCTCCTGTCGGCAAGACAGCGCCGCCCCCACTCAGGCTCCGCCCGCACACACTATGTAAGTATACCACTAAGCAACAGAATAGACAAGTCTTTTTGTTTTCCCCCTCTAAAAAGGCTTGTAATTCAATGCTTTCAGGTGTATAATGAAATGCATTGAACCAGGTCTCAAATGAGACAATATGCACATTTAGGAGGACGCATATGAAAGATAAAGTAATTCTTGCCTATTCCGGCGGACTGGACACGACCGCCATCATCCCGTGGTTAAAGGAAAACTATGATTATGAAGTAATCTGCTGCTGTATCGATGTCGGTCAGGGCAATGAGCTCGACGGTCTCGAAGAACGTGCGAAGTACTCAGGCGCAGAGAAGCTTTACATTCTGGACGTTGTAGACGAGTTCTGCGACGATTACATCGTTCCCTGTGTACAGGCGAACGCAGTTTACGAAAACAAATACCTTCTCGGTACCTCTATGGCTAGACCGCTCATCGCTAAGAAGCTGGTCGAGATCGCTCGTAAGGAAAATGCTGTAGCGATCTGCCACGGTGCTACCGGTAAGGGTAACGACCAGGTTCGTTTCGAGCTCGGCATCAAGGCTCTGGCTCCCGATCTCAAGATCATCGCTCCCTGGCGTTGCAGCGATACATGGAAGATGTCTTCCCGTGAAGACGAGATCAAATACTGCGAAGCACACGGAATCAAGCTTCCGTTCTCTACCGACTCCAGCTACAGCCGTGACCGTAACCTGTGGCACATCAGCCACGAAGGTCTGGAACTCGAGGATCCGGCCAATGCTCCCAACTACGAGCACCTTCTCGTTCTCGGAACCTATCCTGAGCACGCTCCGGACGAAGGCGAGACCATTTCCCTCTCTTTCGAGCAGGGTGTTCCGGTTGCCCTCAACGGCGAGAAGATGAAGGTTTCCGAGATCATCAAAAAGCTCAACGCGATCGGCGGTAAGCACGGTATCGGCATCGTAGATATCGTTGAGAACCGTGTCGTAGGCATGAAGTCCCGCGGCGTTTACGAGACTCCCGGTGGAACCATCCTGTTGGAGGCACACGCACAGCTCGAGGAACTCATCCACGATCGTGATACCTTCGCATTCAAGAAGATCGTCAGTGCTCGTTTCGCGGACCTGGTTTACGAAGGAAAGTGGTTCACACCTCTTCGTGAGGATCTGGAGGCATTCATCAAGACTTCCCAGAAGTATGTGACCGGCGAAGTTAAGGTGAAGCTCTATAAGGGCAATATCATCAAGCAGGGCACGACTTCTCCGTACAGCCTGTACAGCGAGTCTCTTGCTTCCTTCACCACCGGCGACCTTTACGATCACCACGACGCTGAAGGCTTCATCAACCTGTTTGGCCTGTCCCTGAAGGTTCGTGCTATGATCGGCGCACAGAAGATCGACGAATAATTGAGGATTTATTCATGCAGAAGATCGGTTTTGACCAACATAAATACTTAACGTTGCAGTCCGAGAAGATCCAGGAGCGTATTGCCGCGTTCGGCGGCAAGCTCTACCTGGAGTTCGGCGGTAAGCTTTTCGATGACTTCCACGCATCCCGCGTCCTGCCCGGCTTCAAGCCCGACAGCAAGATCTCGATGCTGGCGAAGTTAAAGGACGACGCTGAGATCGTCATCGCCATCAACTCCGGCGATATCGAGAAGAATAAGGTCCGCGGCGACCTGGGCATCACCTACGATATGGACGTGCTCCGTCTGATCGATGCCTTCCGCGGCTACGGCCTGTATGTGGGAAGCGTCGTTCTGACGCAGTTCGCGGGCCAGCCTTCGGCCATCGCTTACCAGAAGCGTCTGGAAGCTTTGGGCATGAAGGTCTACCGCCACTACCCCATCCCGGGCTATCCCGCCAACATCCCGTTCATCGTCAGCGATGACGGTTATGGTCGCAACGAGTACGTTGAGACGACACGTTCGCTCATCGTCGTTACTGCTCCGGGTCCCGGCAGCGGTAAGATGGCGACCTGCCTGTCCCAGCTCTACCATGATTTCAAGCGCGGCATCCGCGCCGGCTATGCGAAATACGAGACCTTCCCGATCTGGAACCTCCCGCTAAAGCATCCGGTGAACCTCGCTTACGAGGCTGCGACCGCTGACTTGAACGATGTCAATATGATCGACCCCTTCCATTTGGAAGCTTATGGTGAGACGACCATCAACTACAACCGTGATGTGGAGATCTTCCCTGTGCTGAACGCGATGTTCGAGCAGATCATGGGCCAGTCTCCGTACAAATCGCCGACGGATATGGGCGTTAACATGGCGGGCTACGGCATCATCGATGATGAGGTCACCCGCGAGGCTGCCTGCCAGGAGATCATTCGCCGCTACTACGCGACCCTGTGCCAGAAGCGCAAAGGTCTGGCGGATCAGGAAGAAGTCACGAAGATCGAACTGCTGATGAAGCAGGCCGGCATCACGACGGCAGACCGCAAGGTCGTTGGCGCATGTCTGATGAAGGCGGAAACGACCGGACTTCCCGCTGCTGCGATGGAACTTCCGGATGGCCGTGTCATCACCGGACGTACGAGCGAACTTTTGGGCGCGTCCTCCGCGTTACTGCTCAACGCCCTGAAGACATTGGCCGGCATCGACGACGAGATCAAACTCATCTCCCCGACGATCATCGAGCCCATCCAGAACCTGAAGGTCAACCACCTCGGAAACCGGAACCCGCGTCTGCACACCGACGAGATCCTGATCGCGCTGTCCATCTGCGCCGCAACGGACGAAACCGCCCGCCGCGCCATGGACCAGCTGCAGAACCTCCGCGGTGCGGAAGTTCACACCAGCGTCATCCTGTCCCAGGTCGACGTCAATGTGTTCCGCAAACTCGGCGTGAACCTAACCAGCGAGCCGGTCTACCAAACCAAGAAGCTCTATCATCAATAACGCAATACGCGTTGATATACCAACAAAAAAGGCCGAAACCTTCATTCGAAAGGTTTCGGCCTTTTATTCTATGTCGGATCTTCCGGATCGTTCTCATCCGATCCGTCCTTTTGTATTTCATCGGGTTTTCTAAACTCCATAAAAATCGCGGCGATAAACAACCAGCAGCCGGGATCGGTCAGTCCCAAAAGCGCCAACCATTTGATCGGCGAAAGCAGACAGACGATCGCGATCCATAGTCCGCCCAACGCGGGAACGCAAGACACAAACCGCCCACCGCGGACATTATGTATAAAGATCGCCCAGTTCATTCCGTAGAAAAAGATTCCCGGTAAAGCCAGAACGATATATACCCACCAATCATATTTTGGCATATCGATACCTCCGATATCCTGTTTTCAGGCGGTGCCTTCCCAACCGATGCATATTACGGTTTTTTTGGGGAAGTATCATGGTCCGTGATCCTTTTGGCACGGATCTTTTGGACTTTCTTTTTTTCGGGTTTTTCAGGCTTTTCGGTTTTTGCCTTCGCGGACCATGTCAGGTCCACGATGGTTATGATACCGAGCAGCAACGCCGCCCCGCCGAGGGTGTAGTTCGCGCAAACCGCGAACAGGTTGTCGTTGAACTGCATGCGGGGATTGAAGCCATCCACGATGCGCAGCGTGATGCAGATCACCGCGCTGATGATGCAGATATGGGCTAAACCGTAACGTAGGATCCTCTTCATCTATTCTGCCTCCCGGATCAGCAAGCAATCGCTCAGGTTTCTTCCGCCGTCCGCCGGCCGGTCATAGACCGCGCCGTTGAAGACCATGGCGGATGTCTTTCCGCCGTCCAGGTTATAGGCGGCGGTGCAGCCGAAGCTCTCCATGATGTTCGCCATCTCGGTAAATTTAATGCCGTTGGAGTAGCCGGACTGGCGCCCGTCGAATACTGCGAAGCAGTAATGTCCGGGCTCGATGTAGCCCACCGCGGTGCGGGGATGGTTCTTCTGAAGGTAGCCGCCCGCATTGACCTCGGTCACCGCATGGCCGTTCTCGTCGAGGAGGGCCGGGCCGAAGGTCCACGCCTGGTAAGCGCCCTTTGCGATCAGTTCCTGGATGTCGTAATCCGGTCCGTAAACCTCCATGGTGCCGTCATAGAACAGAACGCAGATATCGCTGTCCGTCTCGTCACAACGATAGAGTTCGCCGTTGCGGATGACCAGACCGTTCTTCTGGTAGCCGTAGAAGTCACCGTTGATGCCGACGATACCGCCGTTGCGCATCGTCATGTCGAGCACCGACTCATGGAAGCCGACGCCGTAGGTGTCGCCCGCCATCGCCGTGCGGAAGCAGGAAATGTCGGCAACATAGATGTCGGCAATATAGTAGGTCAGGGTCGTCTTACCCTTGCTTTCTTTGGTAAATGTCTGAATGTCGATGGAGACGGTCGGTCCCGAGTAGGAATGATCCGTGATCACGACTTCCTCGGAAAAATGATCCTCGAATTTCTCCGTCCACATAAGCTGCGGAATGTTCTTTCGAGGCTTCGCCGTCGTCGGGGGTTCGGTCGGTTCCTGCGTAGTGACGACCGGGCTCTCGGTCTCGCCGGGTGTTTCGTCCGGCCGCGACGCATCTGCCTCCGTGCTCACGTCCGCCGGTGCGACTGTGGTGTCGGGCTCGGTCGGCTCCTCCGTCGGTGCCGGAGCCTCTGTCGCTGCCGCCGTCGTCTGCGCCCGCGAAGCGTCTTTTGCATAGGGGTTGTCGATCTTAATGCCGAGACTCTCCTGCTCGCGCGGCAACAGGAAATAGTATAAACAGAACACCAGGGCAATGACCCCGATGATCAACAGGTCCGCGAAAAAATGAAGAAACAGGCGGAGCCTCCGTTTGGGATGATTCATCTTACTGCTCTTCCTTCTACAAATGATCGATTAAAAATCAGGAATTGCTGGGTCGCCCAGCTGAAGAAAAACATGATGCACTCAACGAGCACCTTCGAGAAGATGGCATTGACCCCGATCACCTTTACGAGAAGGTTCAGAAGCAATGTGTTGCATGTCAAAACGATCACCGCCACGACGATATACTTCAGGGCGGTCTTGATCACGCTCTGGTCATCTTTGAAGACCAGATGTTTATTGATCGTGAAATTCACGGACGCGCTGATGAAGCGGGCCGCGATATTACATTGTGTCAGGTAGTTGCCGGCGGAAACATAGTTGAGTACCGAGAAACAGAAGAGATCCAAAAGGAAACAGAAGAACGACGCGGCCATGAATTTGAAGATGCCGACGTAGATCCGCAGGCTGTCCTTCAGCGCATGGAAATGCGAGCATTTATTGTCGTTCTCATAGATGGTGCGGATCGGCACCTCTGCGATGCGGATGTTGTTGCGCGTCAGTTCCAGGAGCACGTTCATCTCGTACTCGAAATGATCGCCTTCGATCTCCAGCAGGCCGGGGATCATCGAGATCGGGAACAGACGCATGCCGGTCTGGGTGTCATTGACCAAACGGCCGGTGACCAGATGGAACACGCCCTTCGTTACGGTGTTGCCGAAGCGGCTGCGCAGAGGCACCGCGCGGTCGAACTGCCGCACGCCGAGCACCATCATCATCTCGTCCATGTTCAACTGATGGATCAGGCGGACTGCATCGGAAAATTTGTGCTGGCCGTCCGCATCCATGGTGAGCACCGCCGTGTCGACGTCGTCGGAGTAGTGCTCCAGAATGTAGCGAAGTCCCGTCTTCAGCGCGGCTCCCTTACCGCGGTTGCGGCTGTGGTGCACGACTTTCGCGTAGCGAACCGCTTCTTCGATGCGGTCTTTCGCCTCTTCGGTACCATCATTGACCACAACGATCGACATCGAGGAGCGCTCGCGGATCTCCTGCAAGAGCGGGATGAAATACTCTCCGGGCTCATACGCGGGGATCAAAACGATTATTCTTTTTTTCGGTGAATCGAACCCTTCCATGAGCCCTCCTTAAGGCTAAACCACACATGCCTGCGGACCTGATGTCCTACTTGCGGGCATGTTTTTTCGTCTTCTTCTCCTGATACATGCGCTTATCTGCTTCCCGCATACATGCGAGCATGTTCATGCCTTTGCGGCAATAATAATATCCGATGCTGGCGGACAGCTCGTACGGTTTGTCGGACCGTTTGTTGTATTCCGCGATATCGGCCTGAACGGCTTTCTCCCACTGGTGAGCTTCGGACTCATCCTCGGAGGGGAACAGCGCCAGGAATTCGTCGCCGCCGATACGGGCATTTATTCCGTACGGGTGCGAGTGATGCGACAGGATCTCGCCAAATGCGATCAGTGCCGAGTCGCCCTCCACATGGCCGAATGTATCGTTGATGTACTTCAGGCCGTCGAGGTCGATGCTTATGATACAGAAGCATTGGCCGGTGCGTTCCAGACGCTCGTACAGCTTCTTCATGGTATGTTCCATGGCCCTGCGGTTCGGCAGCGAGGTCAATGCATCCACATAGGACTGCTCTCGCAGAACGCTGACCGATTTGATCTCTTCGAAGATGCGGATCCGCTCCAGGGAACTGATCAGCGAGAAGACCATGTTCTTCAAATAGTATTTGCTCTTTGCGAGATCGAGGTTTCGGAAAGCAATGTAACCAAAGCAGAAATCCTTCTCATGCAACGACACCAGAAACAGAGGCTGTGAGTAGTCGTAATAGCCCTCGGGCAGGACGTCCTTTCGATCGAAACGCTCTTCCAACATGGTCACGCCGTCATCACTGACGATGGACTTCAGGATCATGTGATCGGTATATCTGCCGACCATTTCGGCCACGTTGTTCTGCCGCTCCTCTTCATCGCAGAAGCAGAAAAACATCTCGCCGAGGCCTAGGCCCTTTACATATGTATAGGTCGAGAACATCAACTCCGCAAGTGTGTCGCTGCCCTCGAACTCGAGGTTCATGTAGGTACCATGGTGCATAGACCGTTGCAGATTTTCTTTATCCCGGAACAGGCGCTGGAAGGACGCCATGTTCAGGTCGCGTTCGCAACCGCAACTGTTACGGAAGCGCGGCGACAACTGCAGGTCGACTGTCTTCTCCTGGGGTTTGCCCTCCCAGATATTTTTCAAAATACGGACTGCCATCTTTCCCATTTCGTCCTGCGGCACGTGCATCGTGGTCAGCGGCGGGATCTGGAACTGTGCTTCTTCCAGGTCATCATATCCGGAAATACAGATGTCCTGTGGTATGCGATAGCCGCGATGAACGAAGGCATCGCAAAGCGAGATCGCCATATAGTCATTCGCGCAGACAACTGCCTGCGGAAGTTCTTTGTTTTTTCGGATGAACCATTCTACGGCGTCGTCACCGCGGTTACGCCAGTAATCACCGTAGTAGATCATGCCCTCAGTCACTTCCATGCCGTATTTGTTCATGGTGTCGAGGTAGGCCTGAAGGCGCAGTCTGCCGTCCTCCAGATCCAGGCGGCCGGCCATGTATGCGATCCGGCTGAAGCGATGTTCGTTAATGAAATGCTCGATCATCGAGACCTGCGAGTTGTAGTCGTCGCCGATCACGTTGTACACGCCTTCGGTAAATGCCCGGATAGAAACGATCGGGCAGTTGGCTTCCCGCTTAAAATATTCGGTGATATATTCGGCCATGCCATCGATCCCGTAGGTGTCGGGGGCAATGATGATGCCGTCGAACCGGGTAGGATCCGGGATATCCACGACATGCATTTCGATCGCGCCGAACAGTGCGTTTACGCCACGCGCGGAAGAATTGACACAGAACATGACCGCAGCGCCGATCCTTCTCGCCTCTGCGGAAATGACGTTTACGATATTCGACTGAAATTCGGATGTTACGTCACCGATACAGCAAAGTACATTCTTCACGCACACTCACCTCTCTTTTACTGAGATCGTTAGTCCGGTCGGAAGTCGCATGTTCCCGTCAATATGCCCATGCTCCCCCCATTATCGATGCTAATAGAATAGCAAAAAAACGGGAAAATGTCAATTAAAATGCATGACATTTTCCCGTTTTTATATGATATTTATGATTTTTTAAGATTTGTTCTTCGCGACTCTCTGTTACTTCGAAACGCTGTCGATCGCTTTGGACAGGCGAACGACCATCTCGTCGATATCCTCTTTCGAAGCAATGAGCGGAGGCAGGAAACGTACGGTGTTATTTGCCGCAGCGATGGTGATGAGGCCGCCCGCAAGCGCTGCCTTTACCACGTCGATCGCGGAAACGCCGTCGAACTGCAGGCCCTGCATCAGGCCCATGCCTCTGTGATCGCAGACGCAAGGATACTTCGCCTTCACTTCGTCAAGTTTTTTCCACAGATACTCTCCCATCTTCTTCGCGCCTTCAACGATCTTCTCCTCTTCGAAGATATCCAGAACGGTGTCCACTGCGGTGCAGACAAACGGGTTGCAGCCGTAGGTGGTGCCGTGGTCGCCGCGCGTCATCGTGGCAGCCTTCTCCGTGCAGAGGAACGCGCCGACCGGAACGCCGCAGCCCAGAGCCTTCGCGGTGAGCAGGATGTCCGGCTTCACGCCGTAGCCCTGGTGCGCGAACATGTAGCCCGTCCGGCCCATGCCGCACTGGATCTCATCGAAGATCAAAAGGGCGTCATTTTCGTCGCAGAGCTTCCGCACGCCTTCCAGAAACTCCTGAGTGGCCGGGAAAATGCCTCCTTCGCCTTGTACGGGCTCTAAAATGATCGCAGCGGTATTTTTATCGACGAGCGCGGAAACCGTGCTTAAATCGTTGAATTTCGCGAATCCGACGTTATCGAACAGCGGAGCGAACGGAGTGCGGTACTCTTCATGTCCCGTCACTGCCACCGCGCCGGTCGTTCTTCCGTGGAAGCTGTCCTCCATCGCAACGATGTTGTAATTTTTCTTCCCCTTGTTGTTCGCGTATTTCTTCGCGAGCTTCAGAGCGCCCTCGACCGCTTCCGCACCGCTGTTAGTGAAGAAAACGCGGTCCATGCCGGACACTTTGATCAGTTTCTGCGCCGCATTGGCCAGCGGAACATGATAGAACAGGTTCGAAACATGCAGGATCTTATCCACCTGGTTCTTCAACGCAGAGTTGTATTTCTTATTTCCGTAACCGAGCGCCATTACGCCGATGCCTGAACCGAAATCGAGATAATCCTTTCCGTCCAGGTCGTAGAGATACATGCCCTCTCCGTGGTCAAAAGCCACCGGAAACCGGCTGTACACCTGCAAAAGCGCGTCTTCGGTCTGTTTGATCACAGCCTCAGTCTTCATATGCTAATCCTCCCAGTATCAGGTCTGCGTCGCAGACCCGGTCTTATAACACCAGTCCTTTGTCTTCCGCTGCGCCGATCACCAGGTTCATGCACTGGATCGCCGCGCCGGAAGCGCCCTTGCCGAGGTTGTCGAACCTCGTTGCGACCACGAGGCGGTCCGCATTGCCCGTAACCAGGATCTCCATGCCGTCCCAGCCCGCGCACGCGTCGGAGAACAAAGCTCCGCCGGCCTCAACGTCCACGCCGAAGGGCAAAACCTTGATGAACTTCTCGCCGGCATAGTACTCGGCGTAGAAATCACGCAGTTCCTCGGGGGTGACCTTCTTCAGAAGGCGGTTGGTAAACAGCGGCACCTGAACGATCATTCCGCTGTGATAGTTCGTCGTCATCGGGCAGAACAGAGGCTCCGCCGCCAGGCCGGTGATGGCCTTCATCTCCTTCAGATGCTTATGCGACTGGCCCCACGCGTACATTCTCGCAGAGTCGAACTTCGGATCCCTGCCCTCTTCCTCGTAGGCCGCGATCAGTTTCTTTCCGCCGCCGCTGTAGCCGGACACCGCGAACACGCTGACCGGGTAGTCTGCGGGGAGAATGCCTG
Source organism: Lachnospiraceae bacterium (assembly GCA_017615545.1). Classification (GTDB taxonomy): domain Bacteria; phylum Bacillota; class Clostridia; order Lachnospirales; family Lachnospiraceae; genus UBA1201. Next base: position 41,043 of record JAFZZY010000021.1, on the reverse strand, counting down.
CCTTCACCAGCGGATATGCGATGCCGATGAAGCCCGATGCGTAGCAGCCGGGAACCGCGATGCGCTTGCCGTTTTTGATCTTATCGCGGAACTCCTTCGAGAGCTCCGGGAAGCCGTACGCCCAGTCGGGGTTCGTGCGGTGTGCCGTCGATGCATCGATGATAGTCACGTTCGGGTTCGTGCAGAGCCCGACCGCCTCGATCGCCGCCGCATCCGGCAGGCACAGGAAGGTGATGTCCGAACTGTTGATCATCTTCGCGCGCTCGGTCGGGTCCTTACGAAGCTCCGGATCGATCTTGATGATCTCAACATCGTCACGGGAAGCGAAACGCTCGAAGATCCTGAGGCCCGTCGTGCCCTCGCTGCCGTCGATATATACTTTAAATTTCTCCATGTGTACTCCTTTCAAGAGTTCCTCTTACACCTGCTGAAAGAACCTTTCACTGTCCTTACTCAGGATCGCCGTCCCGATCCCCTCATTCGTGAAGATCTCCAGAAGCAGGCAGTGCAGGATGCGTCCGTCCATGATGTGGACGCGTGAAACGCCGTTCTGAACAGCGTCCATGCAGTTCTGCAGTTTCGGAAGCATGCCGCCGCCGACATTGCCGCTCGCGAGCAGCTCCTCCATCTGGTCGATGGGCAGCTCGCTGATGAGGCTCGAGGGATCCTTCGGGTCGCGGTATACGCCCGGAACGTCCGTCAGGAACGCCAGTTTCTCCGCCTTCATCGCACGCGCGATCGCGCAGGCTGCATCATCCGCATTGATATTATACGTATTGTATTCGTCGTCATAACCGATCGGGCAAACGATCGGCAGGAAATCCTTCTCCAAAAGGTCGTACAGGATCTTCGGGTTCACGTGGTCAATGTCGCCCACGAAGCCGATGTCCTCGCCGCCTGCCAGTTTTTTCTGCACATGCAACAGGCCGCCGTCCTTACCACTGATGCCGACGCCGAGCACGCCCAGCTCCTGCACCATCTTCACGAGGTCCTTATTCACACGGTTGAGCACCATCTCCGCGATCTCCATGGTCGCCGCGTCGGTTACACGCAGACCGTTGACGAAGCGCGGCTCCATGCCGGCCTTCTCCACCCATTTGCTGATCGCCTTGCCGCCGCCGTGTACGATGATCGGCTTAAAACCGACCAGCTTCAACAGTACGACGTCCTTGATAACGTTCTTCTGAAGTTCCTCATCCGCCATGGCGCTGCCGCCGTACTTTACGACGATGACCTTGCGGTTAAATCTCTGAATATACGGCAGGGCCTCGATGAGCACCTCTGCCTTCTGCATGATCTTTTCATCCATGATAGTTTCCTCCGACATTTATGAGCGATAGTCGCCGTTGATCTTTACGTATTCATAGGTCAGGTCGCAACCCCAAGCGGTCGCGGTCTCCGAACCGTTTTTCATGTCGCATACAGCGGTCACATATTCCTGGGAGAGGATCTTCGTCGCCTCTTCCTCACTGTACACTGCGTACATGCCGTCCTTGATGACCTGCACGCGTCCCGCGCAGCTCTCGAAATAGATGTCCACGCGCTCGGGATCGAAGTTCACGCCGCTGTAGCCCATCGCGCACATGATACGTCCGCTGTTGGCGTCGTGGCCGAAGATCATCGCCTTCGTCAGGCTGGATGTGATAACGCTTTTGGCCAATGTACGTGCGTGCTCTTTGGTGTCGGCATTCTTTACGGTCACTTCGAAGAGGCAGGTGCAGCCCTCGCCGTCACCGGCGATCATCTTCGACAGGCCTTCCATTACGCCGTGCAGTGCCTCGCAGAACGCGTCGTAATCCGCACCCGGCGCCTGGATCTTCGCATTGCCCGCCTGGCCGTTCGCCAGGAGAAGCACGGTATCGTTCGTGGAGGTATCGCCATCCACGGAGATCATATTAAATGTGTCCACAACGTCGTTCTTCAGCGCGAGCGTCAACAACTCCTTGCTGATGGCAACGTCCGTGGTGATGAAGCAAAGCATGGTGCACATGTTCGGGTGGATCATACCGGAACCCTTACACATACCGCCGATCACTGCCTTTTTGCCGCCAACGGTGAACTCAAACGCGATCTCCTTCGGCTTTGTGTCGGTGGTCATGATGGAGCGTGCCGCGATGTGGCCGTGCTCCAGGTCGCCGCCCTTCGCATCCTTCAACAGGCCGATGCCGTTTATGATGCGGTCAATGGGCAGCTGCATGCCGATGACTCCGGTCGACGCTACAGCGACCGCATCTGCCGGAATGCCGAAAGCATCTGCGGCAGCATCTGCGGTCTGATTGCAATAGTCGTAACCTTCCTTACCCGTACATGCATTTGCGATACCGGCGTTGATGATGACAGCCTGCAGGTAGTCGCTGTTGTCAACGACTGCCTTATCCCACAAAACCGGGGCTGCCTTTACCACGTTCGTGGTAAAGGTCGCGGCCGCCTTACAGGGGCTCGTGCTGTAGACCAGCGCCATATCGTTCCGATCCTTATATTTTATTCCAGCAGCCACGCCGGCTGCTTCAAATCCTTGTGCTGCGGTAACTCCGCCTTCGATCTTCTTCATAACCAATCTCTCCTATTTGTTGTACGCGATGATGTTCTTCTCATTCAGCGTAAAGTCGTAATAGTTCAAGTCCTCTCGCTTCGTCCAACCGATCTGATGCCAGAATTTGTTGCCGACATCGTTCGTGGTGAATGCGATCAGGGACACTTTATTGATCTTCTCTTCGCGCAAAGCCTTCATGCAGAACACTACCATGGCCTTGCCGATGCCTCGCATACGGTAATCCTCATGCACGCATACGTGGTACAGGCAGCCTCGTCGGCCGTCGTGCCCGCACAGGATCGCTCCGACGATCTTACCATCCTCCACAGCGACCACGCTGGTGCTGGGATTACGCTTCAGGAAGATCTCCACGCCCTCGCGCGAGTCGTCCACGCTTCGGATCGCAAATCCGTGGATGCTCATCCACAGCTTGTAGACCCCCTCGTAATCATCGATCGTCATAACACGGATCTCCGCCGTATTCTTGGAAGATTTCTTCACAGCCTTCTGCGTAGAAGCGCTCTTAGAAGTATTTTCTTTCGTACATTTCGCCATAACTGCTCCTTCGACCGGTCAATATACCGGATGAAACTCATTTTATGCATCGATATCTGCATAAAATACGACTTTATGCATGAAAATATGTATAAATAGTGCCGTATTGACCAATTATACACCCGAAACCCACGAAATGCAATACCTTTTTAGACTTTTTCATGCATTTCCCCGCGCCGAGGACTTCCCAGGGGCTTCTCTTACGCGCATTTTCGGAAAATGCTTCCGTTTGCGCGTAAGATCGCACTGACCCGGAAGCTTTTCTTACGCGCATTTTCGGAAAATGCTTCCGTTTGCGCGTAAGATCGCACTGCCCCGGAAGCTTTTCTTACGCGTATTTTGGAGAAAGCTTCTTTTTGCGCGTAAGATCGCACTGCCCCGGAAATATATCTTACGCGTATTTTGGAGAAAAGCTTCGTTTTGCGCGTAAGATCGCACTGCCCCGGAAGCTTTTCTTACGCGTATTTTGGTAGAAAGCTTCTTTTTGCGCGTAAAGCCCCAGGCGCCGAAAGGGACAGCGAGCGCCAAAATGCGCCCCCTGTCCCTCAGTATTCAACCTGCCAGCTTCATGACTTCGATCAGAAGCAGCCAGCTCATTCCGTAATAAGTCACAACGGCCGCAAGGTCGTTGATGGTCGTGATCAGCGGGCCGGACGCCACCGCCGGGTCCACCTTCATCTTTTTGAAGACCAGCGGGATCACGGTGCCGACGATGCTCGCGATCAACATCGCGACTACGATGCTGACGCCGATGCACGCGGACACTGCATAAGAAAAGGCCAGTGTCTTGCCTTTAAACAGCATGATGTACAGTCCCAACAGGGCAAATGAGATGCCGCCCAGGATGAGGCCATTACACAGGCCGACGCGCATTTCCTTGAAGACCAGGCCGACCTTCTGCCGCCGCGTCAGGTTTTCGTCCATCAGCACGCGGATGGTCACCGCCAGCGACTGCGTGCCGCCATTACCTGCCATATCCAGGATCAGCGACTGAAACGCGATGATCAGCGTCAACTGCGAAACGACCTTCTCGAACGCACCGACCACGCTGGAAACCAGCATGCCCAGGCCCAGTAGCACCAGCAGCCACGGCAGGCGCTTCCGCAGGCTCTGCGTCAGCGGCTCCGAAAGATCTTCCTCCGCGGTCAGGCCTGCCAGTCGTGCGTAATCTTCGCCCATCTCGTCATCGACTACCTCGATGATGTTCTGCGCGGTGATGACACCCTGGATGTGGTTCTGATTATTCAGGACCGGGATGTATGCCTCCGAATAGTCCTTCAGTCGTTCGATACAACTGTCGATATCTTCATGTCCGTAAACGTAAGGGAAGGAAGTCACCACCAGGCTCTCCAGCGGTGTGGAGTTGCGGGCAATGATGAGTTCTTTCAGGTCGATCGCTCCGTAGTACTCGCCATTCTCGTCCTCAACAAAGATCGTGGCAATGTTATCATTTTCCGCCGCCTGCTCGATCAGGCTGGACATAGCCTGCTTCACGGTCAGGTTCTCACGGATCACGATGAAATTGGCCGTCATCTTACTACCGATCTCGTCCTCATCGTACGCCGCGATCATCTCGACCTCGCGCCGCGCCTCGGGTTCCATGCTGGAAATAATCAGCGTGCGCCGCTCTTTCTCGATGCCCTTCAGCAGCTGCGCCGCCGTGTCCGTCTCCAGATTACTGATGATGTCCGCCGCTTTTTTGATATCCATCTCATCAATAAAGCGCTTCGTATCCTCTTCTTCCGTATATTCAAAAACAGCGGATAAAACTTCGGTGCCCAGCACCCGATAAAGTTTTACCCGCTCGGAAGATGACAGTTTAGGGAGAACCTCAGCGATATCATTTTCATGATAATCACCGAGCTTCTCTTGCATCACCTTCGGGGAGGTCTGACTTCGGACGATCGCCATAATCTCGCCTTCATAGTCCGGTCGCTTCGCAACCTCTGTTTCCATAAGCTCAAGTTCTTCGCTCATTTCGTCAGTACCTCCTTCTCGTGATATTTTAATTTGCTATTTTATGTTGCTATTTTATGTTGTTCATGATACTACGGATTGCTCCGTTCTTCGAACTCTCGCAATCCTACAAACATTCGCCGGTCTATCGCTTTCCTCCGGAAATCGGCCCGGCTCATGTTTGTTCGCCTCTCAAGGTCCGACCTGTGCATGCAAGCACAGCCACATTTCGCGAATACTACGGATTTCTCCGCGCTTTGCGCTCTCGAAATCCTACGACCATTCGCCATCCTCCTCGTTTCCCTTCGGGAACCGGGATGGCTCATGTTCGTTCGGTTCTCAAGGTCCCGTATGCGAATGCAAGCATTCGCAACGTGGACTTTTCGAACCTAGTATTCGTTCACTCTGTGCCCCTCATACGGATCTCGGGTCCGCCGGTTCCTTCGATGTACGCACGTGTGATCGTGACTTCACCGATGTTCGGATCTTTCGGGATCTCGTACATGATGTCGAGCATGAAATCCTCGATGATGGCGCGCAGTGCACGCGCTCCGGTATTCTTCTTCAGCGCGCGTTCCGCGATCAGTTCCAGCGCGTCGTCGGAGAACTTCAGGTTCACGCTGTCGATCTCGAACAGACGATGATACTGCTTCAGGATCGCATTCTTCGGCTCCTTCAGGATCGAAATCAGCGCCTCCTTTGACAGGCCGTCAAGCGTAAATACTACCGGCAGTCGGCCCAGGAATTCCGGGATCATACCGAACTCCCGCAGGTCCTCATTTTCCACGTGACTCATCAGATGGGGATCGTTGTCGTAGCGATCCTTCAGCTCGCCCTGGAAGCCCATGGTGGAATTATGCAGCAGGCGGCTCTTGATGATCTCTTCGAGATCGGGAAATGCGCCCCCGCAGATAAACAGGATATTCGACGTATCCATGGTGGTCAGCGGTACCATGGCATTCTTACTCATGGCGCCCACCGGCACCTCGACCGTCGCGCCCTCCAGCAGCTTCAGCAGGCCCTGCTGAACGGCCTCGCCGCTGACATCGCGGCTGTTGGTATTCTTCTTCTTCGCGATCTTATCGATCTCATCGATGAACACGATGCCATGCTCTGCCTTCTCGACGTCGCCGTCGGCGGCCGCCAAAAGCTTACTGAGCACGGACTCGATATCGTCGCCGATGTAGCCCGCCTCGGTCAGGGAGGTCGCATCCGCGATCGCAAGCGGCACGCGAAGCAACTTCGCGAGCGTCTTCACCAGATACGTTTTGCCGCAGCCGGTCGGCCCGATCATCAGCATGTTCGATTTCTGGATCTCGATGTCGCCCTGCTCCTCGGAGAGCACACGCTTATAGTGGTTGTAGACCGCGACCGAGATCACCTTCTTCGCATGATCCTGGCCGATGACATATTCGTCCAGCTGCGCTTTGATCTTATGCGGCGGCGGCACATTCTTTATGGTCAGAGGCGGCGCCTCTTCTTCCGTCTTTTCTTTCTTCTTTTTCTTCTTCGGCTTCAGTTTCCCGATCTCTTCCGGCTCACTGACGCCGCTGATCTCATTCATGAAATCGGTAAAACTGCTGTACTGCGAACCGAAGACCACATTGGGCGGAAAACCGATCTTCGTGAAGTCATTGTCCTTCATCAGATCCATGGTCTTCTGCATGCAGTCGCGGCAAATGGAGAACCCGCCCGGGATCTCGATCAGAGGCCCCGTCTGATCCTCCGTCCTGCGACAGGAAAAACAGTAACGGAGTTTTCCGTCGTTATTATCTTTTTTATCCTTTTTCTCTTCCGAATTCTGCTCGGAATCCTTTATCTTATCAGCCATATGATGTTCCTTTCAATTACGCACACAAACGCATCCTTTCCACCCTACGATTATATCCTACTTTCTCCGCTTTTTCAATCCCGCTTTGACATTTTCCGCAAAGAGTGCTATGATTATTTAAAGTTTTACTTGATTAATCACTTAATTACGAAAGGAAGGCTTATGGAACATTTTACCGCTGAAAGTTTGGGAACACTCCACGATCACGAGCACCCGGCAGAGACCAAAGAACTTTTGGAACACCGCCCCTCTGAGATGGCATTTATCGAAGCTGCAGACACCTTCGGCCAGCTTTGCGACAGCACGCGTCTGAAGATCCTGTGGCTGCTCGCGCACAGCGAGGAATGTGTTTCCAACATCGCCGTTTTCATCGACATGAGCGCGCCGGCCGTTTCGCACCATCTGCGCTCCTTGCGCCAGACCGGCCTGATCACCAACCGCCGCGCCGGCAAAGAAATCTACTACCGCCTGGCAGACACGCCGAAGGCACTCCTACTCCACAAAATGATCGACGCCATGTTCGACATCACCCACGGAAAGAAAGCATAACGACATAAACACAAGACCGCCGAGGGCAATGCACCGCATTGTCCCCGGCGGGTTGATTCTTAACAACTCAAAATAGATCGCGGGTCATGGTTTGATCTGATCTCCGTATTTCTCTAAAATCTCGTAGTAGATCGGCAATTTAAAATCGTTATCATAAGTTCTCCAGTACGCTGCCACTTCCTCCGTCGGGAGGGTCATCTTTGTTTCGAGCAGCTTAACCAATTTCGGATCGGCTAACGGCCAGCAGCCATTTTGGTCACCAAAGATCTGATATGCATCCAGTGAGGCTCCGTATTTTACAAAGAACAACCAGGTGTCGCCGACTTTCAACGGTTTCATGTTGGACATGGTGTATACCCGTTCGACCCCATCCTCAGACTTGGATAACCACCACATCTGATGCACGCGGATCTCCGATTCATTGTTTTCCAGTGTACCATTCAGGACTTTTTTTACTTTCACCTTATAATAGGTCCGATGATCTTCCCCGGCTTTCGTCGAATCGGGTTCTTCTCTCTCAACGACCTTACCTATGATTAAGGCCTGCGAGTCCTGTTCCAGAAAGTCCAGCGACGGCGGACTGATCCAGTTCGCTTCCATCCTTACAACTTCTATGTTCGATAGATCATCATTTTTATCCGCCTTTTTGCACCCGGAAACCACGCACAAAGAGGCCAACATCAATACCAACAAAAACAAACGCAATGTGATTCGTTCTTTTTTCATGCGAAGCCCCCGCTTTCTCTGCGTTTCACCCTGTCATGGGTCTGAATTTTTCTCTGCTGTAAACCATTTTTTCACAAAGCTGTCCTTACATTTAATATATCAAAAAAGACGCGTTTGTCAACAGTAAAAGAAAACTTTTCTCAGATCAATTCCATACTCTTCAGGACAAACACCCATAACGTCAGGGAAAATGACGAGAGCAGTGTCGTCGCGGCGATGCTGCCGGAGGATACAACGCCTTCGTGCCCCATGTTTTTCGCCATGATGTAGCTGGTGGCGGTCGTCGGGCTGCCAAGCATGATCAGGAGGGCAACGAGTTTCGCCCCGCGAAAGCCAAACCAGACAGCGATTGGGATGAAGATGCCAACCAGCACGAACAGTTTGATAAATGAAGCCAGGAGGGTCGGTCGGATCCGCCGGATGGCGGCGGCGCCTTCGAATGTCGCGCCGATGGAAAGCAACGCTAAGGGCGCGGTCAGATTGCCCAGATTACTTAAGGTCTTCTCGGCGATCGTCGGCAGGTCGAATGGTACCAGATGGTAGAGCATGCCGAGGAGGATGCCGTGGATGATCGGGTTCTTTGCGATGCCGATCAAAGCGTCGGTAAAGACTTTCGACCGGTTTTCGGAAGCCTCAGTGCTTTCCACCCCGCCGGTTTTCGGCGCGGTAAATGTCAGGATGACGACCGCGAACATATTAAACAGGGGCACGCTGCCGATGATCATGAGCGGCGCCATGCCGGTGTCGCCGTACATGTTGATGATGTACGTCGTCCCCAGGATGGCCGCGCTGCTGCGGTAGCTCGCCTGCACGAATTCGCCAATGATCGTCTTATCCTTCATGAAGATCGCCGCCAGCAGCCACAAAGTCAGAATAGCCGTGACCGTCGCCCCCGCGCAAAAGAGCACGTACGAAACGTCGAACTCCTTCGAAAGATCGATCTTAGCAATATCCAAAAACAGCATGCAGGGAAGGGCCAGGTGGAACACCACCCAATCCGCGGTCTTGCAAAACTCTTTTGTCAAGACGCGAGCCCTTCCCAGCATATATCCGATGACCATGACCAGAAACACCGGCATGGTCGTATTTAAACTGAATAACAGATCCGAACCCATGACACTCCCCTGTCGCGGCGTAAGCTTCCCTTACGCGTCTTCTTTGGGCGCTTTGAGTGCACGCATGGAATTCAGCACCGCCAGAACCATAACGCCGACATCCGCGAATACCGCGAGCCACATGCCGGCCAGTCCCAGCGCTCCGAGCAGCAGGCACAGCCCCTTAACGCCCAGAGCAAATATAACATTTTCGCGGACAATGCGCAAGGTCTTTAACGAAATCTTGCGGGTCAATGCGATCTTCATGGGATCGTCGTCCATCAGAACGACGTCCGCGGCCTCGATGGCAGCGTCGCTTCCCATGGCGCCCATGGCGATCCCGACATACGAGCGGGCCAGTACCGGCGCGTCGTTGATACCGTCGCCGACGAAGCCGACCGGGGCATCCTGATCGCCGATCAATTCTTCGACGCGGCGCACCTTATCTTCCGGCAGCAGGCCTGCATAGTATTCGATACCGCCCAAGCGCTCCGCTACCGCGTGCGCCGCCTTCTCGCCGTCGCCGGTGAGCATGACCATGCGGTCGATGCCAGCCGCCTTCAGTTTTGCGAGAGCCTCCGGCGCCGTCTCCTTCAGCGGGTCCTCGATCAATATCGTGCCGAAAAACGCTCCGTCTTTCGCCACATAGACCACCGTCTGCGCGCCTGCCTCCTCATGGGACAGCTCGGCAAATCCGGTGATATTCTGTTCATTCATCAGGCGGGCATTGCCCACCGCGATCTTCGTACCGTCCGCCAGCGTTCCGTACAGGCCGAAACCGCCGCGTTCCGTGATGTTCGTCTCCACCGCGGAAACATCCGCGCCGCACGCATTTTTGATGCACAGCGCGATCGGGTGGTTGGAGTCTTTCTCCGCGCAGGCCGCGTAGTACAGAACCTGCTGCGGGTCGCCGTTCACCGCCTTCACCTCGTGTACGGCGAACTGGCCGCGGGTCAGCGTGCCTGTCTTATCCATGACCAGCGTAGTCAGCGCCGCCAGACGCTCCAGGTAGTCGGAGCCCTTCACCAGGATGCCGCAACGCGATGCGCAACCGATTCCGCCGAAGAAACCGAGCGGGATCGAGATGACCAGGGCGCAGGGGCAGCTGATAACGAGGAAAGTCAGGCCACGGCCGATCCACTCACCCCAAAGGGCTTCGTGCCCGATCAGGAGCGAGATGACCGGCGGCACGAAGGCCAACAGCAGAGCCGCCAGGCAGACCGCCGGGGTGTATACTTGCGCGAAGCGGGTAATAAACCGCTCCGATTTGGATTTCTTGGTTCCGGAATGCTCCACGAGTTCCAGGATCTTCGAGACCGTGGACTCGCCGAAGTCTTTCGTCGTGCGGATCCGCAGCGTGCCCGTGAGGTTCACGCAGCCGCTGATGATGTCGTCGCCTTCGGCCACGTCACGCGGCATGCTTTCGCCGGTCAGGGCCGCCGTGTTCAGCGACGATGTGCCGCTTATGACCACGCCGTCCATGGGGACCTTCTCGCCGGGACGCACCACAACGATGCTGCCGACGGGCACCTCGGACGGGTCGACCGTTTCGATCGTGCCGTCCTCTGCCTCCAGGTTCGCGCTGTCCGGGCGGATGTCCATGAGATCCGCGATGCTCTTGCGGCTCTTCGCCGTCGCGAGCTGCTGGAACAGTTCGCCGATCTGGTAAAACAAAAGCACGGCGACCGCCTCGATGAAGTCTCCCAGGGCAAATGCTCCGACTGTCGCCACGGTCATCAGGAAGTTCTCATCCAGCACCTGGCCATTGATGATGCCGAGCACCGCCTTACGCAGCACGTCGTAACCCACGATCAGGTACGGGACCAGACACAGGGCTGCAAACAGCCATTTATTCTCGGTCCACGCGGAGATACTCTCCGGTCCATGCTCGCAGACCATCAGGATCGCAAACAGGATGCCCGCGATGATGATCCTATATAACAGTTTCTTCTGCTTACGTTTCATAGGCAACCCCTGTCCGAAATACTCAGAATTCGATCTCGCAGTCCGGCTCTACCTTACGGCAAGCCTTCAAAACCTTCGGCATAACTTTCTCCGGCTGTGCGCTCTCATCAAACTCCACATGCATCTTCTGGGTAACAAACGATACCGAAGCGTCCAGGATGCCCTCGACCTTCTTTGCCGCCTGCTCCATCTTCAGTGCACATGCAGCGCAATCCACTTCGATCTTATAAATCTTTTTCATATCTTATGCCCTCCAAAATCAGGTCGATCATGTTATAACAGTTAAACGTTTGTTTAACTATCGATAGTATAACACGGCCGAATCGCCCTGTCAATACATTTTCCGAAAAAAATAACGGGCAGGTGTATCTCCTGCCCGTTTTCAGATCCTATGATATTACTTTTGAAAGGAAATCCTTCAGGCGCTGGTTTTGCGGGTTCGCAAAGAACTGCTCCGGCGTGTTCTCCTCCAGGATGTTGCCGTCCGCCATGAACAGGACTCTCGATGCGACCTCGCGTGCGAAGCCCATCTCATGCGTTACCACCACCATGGTCATGCCGTCCTCGGCCAGCTGCTTCATGAGCTGCAGGACCTCGCCGACCATCTCGGGGTCGAGCGCGGAAGTCGGCTCGTCAAAAAGCATTACCTCAGGGTTCATGGCCAATGAACGCGCGATGGCGACACGCTGCTTCTGTCCGCCCGAAAGCTGCTTGGGATAATCATTGGCCTTATCCGGCAGACCTACGCGCTCCAGAAGTTCGTCGGCCTTGCGACTCGCCTCTTCCTTCGACATGAGGCCCAGCATGACCGGGGCCATCGTTATGTTTTTCTTCACCGTAAGATGCGGGAACAGGTTGAAGTGCTGGAACACCATGCCCATCCTCTGTCTTACATAGTTGATCGCTTTGCTGTTTAAATGCGTGATATCCAAGCCATCGAACGTGATCGTTCCCGCAGTGGGGACCTCCATCAGGTTCAGGCAACGGATGAACGTCGATTTACCGGAGCCGGACGGTCCGATGACGACGATCTTCTCACCTTTTTCGATATGCGTGTTGATCCCTTTGAGTATTTCCTGATCTCCAAAGGATTTCCGCAGGCCTTTAACGTCGATCATTTGCCGCCAGCCTCCTTTCGAGTTTTCCTGTCAGATGTGTCAGGAACAGAACGATCACCAGATAGATGAGCGCAACCGAGATCAGCGGAAGGAACGGCGAGAACGTTTGGGAACGAATGATGTCTCCGCCCTTCGTGAGGTCTGCGATGGCGATATATCCGGCAACGGAAGTCTCCTTCAAAAGTACGATGGCTTCATTGGCCAATGCGGGCAGGACCGTCTTCAGAGCCTGCGGCATGATGATGTGCTGCATGGTCTGGCGATAGTTGAGGCCCAGACTGCGGCCGGCCTCGAACTGTCCGTTATCGATGGACATGATGCCACCTCGAACGATCTCGGCGACATAGGCGCCGGAGTTGATGCCGAAGGCCAGGATCGCCACCAGGCCCTTTGAGATGTCCACACTTCCGAAGATGACGAAATACGTGATCAAAAGCTGCACGACCACAGGCGTACCGCGGATCACGGCCAGATAGATCTTGCAGATGAAATTCAGGATCTTCAACTTTCCGGTCTTCAGGTAGGTGGACCGGATGATAGCGACCAGGAAACCGAGGGCCAGTCCGATCAGCACGGCAAAGATCGTGATCAGGAGCGTGGTCAAAAGGCCGTCAAACAGGTACTTCCAACGGTCCTCATCGATAAAGTTTTGTCTAATGCTTTCCATTAAGTCCACGAAGCATTTCCTCCGGAAATTATTATTTTCTGACCATAACGACCAGATGCGTCACCGTATAGGAATCGGAAAAACGTACATTCTCCTGACGGGCGGGCGTTACCGACATGCCGGCTACGCCTACATCGGCCTTTCCGGACTGAACGGCAGCGATGATGGAATCAAACGCCATATCCTCGATCTTCAGTTCATATCCGAGCTTATCGCATACGGCATTCATCATATCCACGTCAAAGCCGACGATCCTGCCGCTCTCCATATACTCATAGGGAGGAAATTCGGAGTTGGTAGCCATGATCAGGGTTCCCTTGTTTCTGCTGACACTTTCATCCTTGGTGTAAGGCTTTGCGTCTGCGTTTTCACTCTTATCGCCGTCATAGTAATCTTTGATCTTCTTCAGGGTTCCGTCTGCCTTAAGATCAGACAGCGCTTTGTTGATCTCCTCCTGAAGTTTGGTGTTGTCGAGGTGCATGGCGATGGCATACTCCTCATCGGCAAAACCTTCGCTCAAAAGCTCGACGTCTTTATTCTTGCTGACGAATACATTGGCCGTATCGCTGTCGACGATGACTGCGTCGATCTTACCCTGCTTCAGGGCCTGTACGGCATCTGCATATTTGTTGTATTTTTCTACAGTCGCGCCCTCAATGTCTCCGGCCAGCGTATCTCCGGTCGTACCGATCTGAACGCCGATCTTCTTACCGTTCAGGTCGTCGATGGAATGTACGGTATTCTCCTTCTTGGAACCTCCGCACGCGGTCAATGCAACTGCGCAAAGCACTGTGATAAGCAACATTAAAGTGATCTTTTTCATAACTCTGATCCTCCTTCTAAACCTTTGCATGGATCGATCCATACATTTTATTATATAGTTGATTTGACGGGAAAAGTCAATACCGAGAATCAAACGGGGAACTGCCGCAACACGGCGGTTCCCCTGTCTTTTATTTTTTCTTCGGATTCTCGATCACGATCTGTCCGTCGCGCAACTGAATGCGGACCTTGTTGTCTGCCAGGCCCATCTCATCCAGCAGCTCTCTCGGGATCTGCACGCGGCCTGCGCGGTCCAGGACCGCGAATTCCTCCTGCTCCCAGTCGGCGATCGCTGCATTCTCCTCGGCGTTGACGTCGCGGATGATACGCTCACTGCTCGTCTTACCGTCACGGATCGAAACGACACGATGTACGGATTTGGACAATGTAACGTCATGCGTTACGATAACGATGGTCAGCCCCATCTCGCGATTGAGCTTCTTAAACATCTCCAGGATGTAGTCCGCCGTCGCACGGTCGACCGAACCGGTCGGCTCATCGGCCAGAAGAAGCTTCGGCTGGTTCGCGAGTGCGATCGCGATCGCGACACGCTGCTGCTCACCACCGGACAACTGCGTCAGGCGGCTGTTTTTGCGGTGGCTCATGCCAACCAGCTCCAACAGTTCCAACGCACGCTCACGCTTCTTATGCGCACCGGAGAATGACATGGGCATCATGACATTTTCCACGGCCGAAAGATACGGCAGAAGGTTTCTGGCGTTGTTCTGCCAAACGAAACCGACCGTGTTCTTCTTATAATCCACGAGCTGGCGGTCCGTCATCGTAAACAGGTTCTTACCGTCTACGAACAGTTTGCCGGCGCTCGGGCGGTCCAGGCCGCCGATCATGTTGAGGAAGGTGGACTTACCGCTACCACTGTTACCGATGATGGCCATCAGTTCACCCGCCTCTACTGTGAGTTCCAGACCCTGCAGGGCCAGAACTTCGATATCCTGTGTCTTATAGATCTTAACGAGGTTATCCGCAAGGATCATAGGTTCAGCCATTCTTAACCACCTCCCCGTCTTCCATTACATAGGTTTTATCTGCCGCGTCCATCAAGCTGATATCATGGGTCGTCATAACGATGGTGATATCCTCTTCTTCCACGAGATCCTTAAAGATCTTCATGACATGACGTGCAGTACCGCTGTCGAGCTCTGCCGTCGGCTCATCCGCAAAGATCAGTTTCGGACGATGTGCCACGGCGCGCGCGATCGCGACACGCTGCTGCTCACCACCGGACAGTTCCTGCGGCATGTGGTGCATACGCGCACCCAGACCGACCAGACGCAGCGCCTTCTCAACGCGCTCTTTACGATCGCCTTCATACCCCGCCAGACGCAGCGAAAACTCAACGTTCTCGTAAGCCGTCATGATCGGGATCAGGGAAACGGACTGGAAAATGATGCCGATCTCCTTACGGCGCAGCGCCTCGCGCGCTCCCTCACTCAGCTTCGTGATGTCCTGATCTTTAAACAGGACCCGGCCCTCGGTCGGATAATCGAGGGCGCTCAGGATGTTGATGAGCGTCGTCTTACCCGAACCGGAACGACCGCGGAGCAGTGTAATGCTCTTCTTCGGGATCTCGACCGAGATCCCCTTTAATACCTGGATCTTACCGCCGCCTGCGAGCGGGAAGGACCGGGTAATATTGTCAGCACGCATAATGATCTCTTTATACGACATACCTTACCTCCTTAATCCTCACCCAGCTTCAAAGCGTTGGTGATCTTCATAGACAGTACGATCCTCGTCAGGACGATCATACAAATGATAAATACGGCACCGATCACGGCGAACAAACGCACCATGTCGGATGATTTTGTGATGAGTTCCAGGGGCAATGTCTGGCGCTCTGCCGAGTATGCGATCTGGATCAACGGAACGTAGCACTTCGATGCGATCCAGCCGATCAGCGCTCCCAGTCCGATGGACAGACAGCTGCTGAAGATCTGCTCATTGACCAGCATGTGAAGGATAGCGCCCCGGCTCATACCCATGGCACGGAATACACCGAACAGAAGCTCACGGGAGCGGATGGACAGGATCCAGTAGATCAGGAAACCTGCGCCGCACAGCACGAGGATGACGATGAAACTCATGGTCAGGATACCGTTGGTACCCTGGAACAGTGTCTGGTTGCGGATCTTACGGATCTCTTCATAACGATCCTCAAACTTGATAACGTCGATCTTATTCTCTTCGATGAAGTTATAAACGCCTTCCGCGCTTCCGTCCATCTTGAACCAAACTTCGTAAGGACGATCTCCCCAGGAGAACTGTGCCATTCCCAGGTTGCCGACGATCAGATACTGCGTTTCCGCTGCATAAGAGTCATCTGCCTGTTTCTGCATAATGGTCTCACTGTAAGTGGGCCAGTAAGAGAAGAAACCGCTGATCACAGCCGTGTACTCCTCTCCGTTGATCGCCTTCAAGGTGATCGGGTCTCCGAGCTTATAACCATAACTGGTACGCATGCTTTCGGAAACCAGGACTGCATTCGCGTCCGCAGCCAGGACGTTCAGATAGTTATTGATATGGGTCGGAAGCAAACCGTCCTGCATTTTGACAGTCTCACCGAATTCTTTGGAATTGATGCCCATATATTCGATCTCATACAGACCGTCGACCGTGATTTTCTCACGCAGAACGTTGGTTCTGGAAACAACGCCCTTAATATCATCGAAGCGGGCCTGGCTCGGTTCATAATAGGTCAATAATTCCGGCCGGTGGTTACCGAGCATTTCGCGGTTATCTTTCCAACGCTCCTGCATAACTACGTCCGGACCGATCTGGTAGACGGTGTTGTTCTCCGCGTTCGAAAGTACCGTACGCGCTACCGTTGCGTTAAAGATACCGAGTGCGACCGTCAGGATGAGGAAGCACATGATGAAATACTGTTTGGAACTGGTGCGGATGATCTGGAGCAGCGACGCATAGGTCTGCGGCGACCATATCTTCTTACCGATCTTAAACAGGAATTTTACGAGCAGCGGCTGGAGACGAAGCGCAACCAGGCCGGCGCCCAGGATAAAGATGGATGAACTGAAATACAGCATGGGATCCAGCGATTTTCCGTTCAACACCTTAAGCATCAGATCGTCCTTCTGGATGCTGAAATTATACAGTCCGTAAAGGCCGACGCCCAAAAGCACGACATCCAGATAGAAGCGCTGCCAGAAGCTCTTCTTCACGCGGGCACGGTTCCGTTTCAGGGAAACGATGGACACGCGGCTGTACGAGATAACGGGAAGAACCGTCATCAGGATGGAGATCAGCATAGCAACGCCGACGTAGATCCAAACTTCCGTGGTGATCCGGACATCCAGCGCACGGCGGGAAACGAACTCCAGGAAAGCATTGGACGAACCGAGCACCTGACACATATAGCGTCCCAGGAAGATACCTGCAACGCAGGAAACCAGGGTAACGATAAATGTCTGAAGCAGATAGAGCGAAAAGATCTGGAAACTCCCCGCGCCACGGCTCTTAAACATCGAGATCTCGTTCTGCTCCAGAGAGAGCATCTGCGAGGAGATCATGAACAGAAACGCGTACAAAAGAACGAGTACGGGGATCTGCAGGATCATAAGGGTGACCGAAACCTTGTTGACCTTCGCAACCAGGTCGGACAGAATGTACATGTAGGTAGGCTTCTCGATGGTAATGCCTTCTGCAGCATAGTCATCGATCAGTTTCTGCGTTTCCGCACGCAGGTTATCACTGTTATCCGGAGTGATCTTATCCGTATCCAGCATCAAATACCAGTAGCAGTGCAAAACTGCCTTATAGTTGACATCACTGTAGAGTTCGTCAAATACGTCCTCTGAAATGAAGAGGTTATCCTTCAGGACATTGGGTGAATTGACCCAGTAAGCATCTGCCTCTTTGTTGTTGCGGAAAACGCCGGTGACCGTTACGAGGATCGTCTCTTCCTGAGCGTTGGTAACATACCGGAATTCGATCACGTCACCTACGACCAGATCGTTTTTGATCAGGGTCGTTTCGCTGACGACCGCTTCGATATTACGCCCGTCGATCCCGGGCTCTGCCATACGGCCGGAAATGATCTCGATATGATCTTCGAAGTCGGTCATGTGAGACAGGCTCAGGGTCATCGATGCGGGAGATCCGGTTCTCGGTTTTTCCAAAACCGCCGTCTGCTGCATCTGATAACGGAAGCAGATCTTGTTTTCATAAGGGATCCCTAACCGATCCGGGAACGAATCCACACGTTCCTTAATGGCTTCGTATTTACCCTGCTCGCTGTATGCGATCCTCTTCAGGTGCAGTTCCATCATCGCAGGATGTTCGTTATTCTCTTCAATGTATCTGGTAAACTCATCCGAGAACATGCGCTGGACGGCAGCGTCCTTATACATGGGATGGCTTACGGCAATGGCAAAAAGCAGTACGTTTCCGATGAACAAACTGAAGACCAGCCATTTTTTATGTCTCATTTTCTGAAATAAAAATCTAAGCATGGCTCCTCCTATCGTTTGATCACCTTCAGACCGGCCAGTGACTTGTCGAGTACGACATAGTCAAGATCGATCTCAGTGAATATTTCAATGTTTTTACGGGTAATGCCTTCGTCCGTCAGGATCTCAATGTAATTAGCTCCCAAATGTTGCTTTACCAGGTTCTTCGGGATGCGGATGATATCCTGCATGTTCACCGTCTCAATGACTGCGTGAATCGAAGCGGGAGTCGTTTTCATGCCTTCGGGCAGATCGAAACGAATGTATGCGGATCCGCTCTGCAGTTTCAGCGGAAGAAGACTGTCCGCCGACAGAACGACGCCTTCCACAGTATGTGTTTCGCCATTCATTTCATTATAATCGCCGACCACCTTCTGACCGACCATTAAGTTTTCGTACTGATTGTCCGCGGCATAAATATCCGTATAGGGATACTGGATCGTAGCGACCTCGGCTCCGTCTGCCACATAGTACATCCGGAAAGGAACGCTGACGATACCGGAAACCGGCGCGTTTACAGTAAAGATCTTACCGTTATTATCAAATGCAGCAACCTCTTTTCCCAGTTCCTCGATCTCGGCCTGGGTCTGTTCCACATATTCGTTGTACGCCTTCAACTGCTCCTGATAATTGATCAGTGCGTCCGCATAGATCTCCGTATCGACCGGAAGTTTAGCAACTTCTGCCAATACTTCCGCCAGGCGTTTTTCCTCTTTCACCTTATACGCTTCAAAACGCTCTGACTTACGTGTGTAACTCAGACGCTGTTCTGCCATATACACTTCGTCAAATTCCAGGCGGTACCGGAAAATCGGGGCACCCGCATTAACGACCTGGTTGTTGGTCACGATATATCCCAACGGTACCGGGTTCCCGTAAGGGATCTCAGCGACTACGCCGGTCTCCTCATACTTCGCGCTTGCGATCGTACTGAAGTGGGTAACATAGCTCGTCACCTCCAGGGTGTAGGTCTCATAGGAAGTCCTTCGATCTCCCTGCGGAGCGATCGTTACGAGATAGTCCGACAAGTCTACCGTCTTTTCTCCTTTTTTCCCTTCGCAGCCGGTCATTCCGAGAGACATGCAAAGAGCGAGGCTCAAAAGAGTCGTTTTTCTCTTAATACTGCGCATATACGATATCCCCCTCTTCCAGACCGCTCAGGATCTCAACCCGACATTCATCCCTTAATCCGGGGATGACTTCGACTTCCTTCCGCACGCCGTCTCTATATACGAACACGTGGTAACCGCCGCCTTCCAGGCGCACCAGATCCGTCGGCAGTGTCAGTACGTTTTCCCTGACTTCTGTCACAAAAAAGATCATGGCATAATCACCGAAATGGATCTCCTGACCCTCTTCCGGCTTCAATTGATATTGAACGCGTTTCGAAATATTGGATCCCGGAACCGCCTTTACGGACAGTTGTTTTTTCTGTTCTTCGGTCAATTCGATATAATCCAGTTCCACTCTCTGACCATCGATCAGAGCATAGTGCTCCGGCATTTTGTCGAATTTTGCCTCAGAAAAATACTGTCCGGAAACGAACAGCTGCGAGTCGTTATAGATGACAAACGCCGCATCCTCTTCGTGGAAACGCTCGCCGATCAGATTGAGCGGCTGGTTCAGAATGTATCCGTCGACCGGTGAGAACAACTGGTTCGAGTTTTTCATCTCTTTCAGTTCTTCGAGCTGCTCGCGAAGGTCCGCTTCCTGCTTCTGCTGTGCTGCTACCTTCGACTCTTTCTCAGCGTTGAAACGCTCCAGCTCGATCTCTTTGATCTCCAACTGTGTACGTTTTTGATTTCTGGCATCGCCGGAAGTCTGGCGGACTTCACGCTTCAAAACGGCGATATCCGTCTGGATCTCCAGTTCGCGTTTGTCGAGCTGGGCATTCTCTTTTTCAATGCTTTCCAAAAGGTCAGCGAGTTGCTCCTCCAGTTTGGGGATGGACTCTTCATATTCTTCCACCGAAAGTTCTGCAAGCAACGTGCCCTTTGTTACGTATTCCCCCTGCTTTACGAAGACCTTCGACACGGTTCCATCCATAGCGAAATATACTTCTTCGCCCTTAGGCTCTACACGTGTGGTCTCCGATTTGTAGACCCGCACATCCGCACGTTCAACGCGCACCGTCGAAACCTCAGCGTTCTGGGGCTCGATCAATGTGGGGATCTCTTCTGTATTCTTTGCTGACGAACAGCCGAATGCCGATGCAGTCATCAGGACCGACAGGGCTACGGCACATGTTCTTTTCACGTATCTTCTCATCCTGTGCCTCCTATCGTCCTATTACAATATCGCCCTGCTCGAGACCTTCAACGACCTCGATGCGCGTCTTCGCCTGTGTGTCCGACGGTCCGCCGATCATGCCCGCCGTTATCGGCTTCATGGTACGCAGACCATTGTCGTCCAATACATAAACATACGCAGCATCGTCGGTAAAACGAACACTGCTCTTATCGATCGTCAGTACATTTTCCCGTTTATCGAGCACGAGAAAAAGGCGGGAGCTCGTATTCAGGGCAATGATCTGATCTGAGTCCGGTTTAAACAATACCTTGTTTCCTTCAACCGAATAAACCACGGTATCAATATAAACCGAAGAACTCATTTCCATGGCCACTTCCTGTCCCACTTCAAAATGATCGGCATATTCTGTTTCCAATTCAAACATACAGATCGACGCATCAACGATCGAAACAAACGTTGTTTCGTTTTCAACGTACTTTCCGACGGTATCTGCACGCAGCGTCGAAATGGTTCCTTCGATCGTCGCGACGATGGTACCTTCCTCGATCGCATCCTGCAGCTGCTTCTGGGAGACCTCCTGAATGCTGATGAGGTCCGTCAGGTCCTGGATCCGTTCGTCATAGCGTTCATTGATGCTCTCGGCCGTTTTCTCGTAGTCCGCTTTTGTGATCTGTTTATACTTTCTGCGGATCTCATTTTCCCGCAGATCCCAGTCTTTTTGACGTTGCAATTCCTCTACGGATTTCCGGTTCTGGTCCAGCGCCTCCTCCAGTTTTTCCAGTTTCTCACGGGTGCCTTTGACATACTCCAGTTCCGCCAGCAACTCACCGACAGTCACATGGTCGCCGATGTTGACGAAGATCTCTCCGACTACGCCTTTCGTCCCAAACGTGAGGGAAGCGCCGCCGAGTTCCGTGAACTTCGGGTACAGGAGCACCTGGTCGTAGATGGTTTCTCTCTGGACAATGTCGGGTACATACTCAAACGGTTCCTGTGTCGCAACCACGGGAGATCTTCTCTCTTCGACCTCCTTCGGAAGCAGCGAACAACCGGAAATTGCCGAAAGGCTTAACCCGCACGCCAGAAGCGCGCCCACCTTTGCTCGTTGTTTTTTCATAATTATCTCCTAACTTTTGCCGCCCGCGTCTTTTGCGCGCCTACGGCTTATTCATTCAAAAGAAGTTTCATGGACAACTCAAACAGTCCCTGCGCGGGCGCATCCGATACATACGTCCCGTCCAGGTAAGCAACCTTAAACTCTTCTTTCTCCTTCGAATTGATCATGCAGACATGGCCCGCCCCCACGGTCCGTAACTGTCCTATATGTTCCAGACAACGTTTTGTCTGGCGTGCCGTTCCCGCTCCTCCATCATAGATCGGCACATCCGCCGGCAGCACGCGCCCCAGCGCGCTGCGCAAAAACGGAAAATGAGTACATCCCAAAACGACCGCGCCGATACGCCCGGTCTCAGAAAAATAGGGTGCCAGTTTTTCCTGAAGATATTCTATCAGTTCCGGACTATCGAAATCTCCCTTTTCGACAAATTCCACCAGTTCGATGCTCGGCACGGAAATGATGTGTCCGGTGTCCGCCAGCCTCTCGCTCAGGTTTTTGAATTTCTCCTCGCGTAAGGTGAACGGAGTCGCAAGGACCAGGATGTCCTGATCCGGATGTTCTGTAATAGCAGGCTTGATGGCGGGCTCGATGCCGACGACCACCAGCTCAGGATATCGTTCACGGATCTGCGCGATCGCCGCGCTGGTCGCCGTGTTGCAAGCTACGACCAATGCCTTGATCCCGCGTTCCAGCAGGTATTCAGTTATCTCAAACGCTCTGTTCCGGATCTCCGGCAGGCTTTTGGTCCCATAGGGTGCATGCAGAGAGTCGCCGTAATAAATGTAATGCTCGTTTGGCATCAGGGCCAAAAGTTCACGTAAAACGCTTAAACCCCCCAGACCGGAATCGAATACTCCGATCGGACTTTGAACAAACTCTCTACCCGTTTGCTCGCTCATAATCTACCTCTGTTATCGCCCTTTCCCGGGCGGATACTCCGTTCTCTATTTTATCACGTCATATCCTATATTGCAATGGAATATAATGTTAAAAGTCTCTAAAAAAAAGCCATAAAAAACACGTTTTGCAATGTATCCACGCAATCTGACGCTTCCTCGGGGTTGACTTTCCCATTTTCTTATGCTACACTTTGCACATTGTCCGCCGGAAAATGCCGGTGCTGCGTTCATGGCACACCGTGATCTTCAGGCGAAGCAAGCATTTTCCCCCACGATCCTGTGGGGTGAACCAAGGAGATCTACATGGAACGAAAGATCGTTTTTCTGGATATTGACGGGACGCTGGTCCCTGAGCGGAGCGCTTATATTCCCGAAAGCGCCCGTGCGGCGATCGCCCGCGCGCAGGCGCAGGGGCACCTGGTCTTCATCAACACCGGGCGCGCCTGGTCGAACATGGACCGCTTCCTCTTCGACATGCCGTTCGACGGCTTCATCTGCGGCTGCGGCACCTACATCGTCTACCGCGGCGAAGTCCTGTTGCATAAGGTGCTCTCCGAGGAGGCCTGCCGATACATTTACCGCTCCGCCCTGGACTGCGGGATGGACTTCATGGGCGAGGCCGACCACGGTCTCTACTGCGACCTCTCGACCTATCAGACCCGCGAGGCCCGCGACTTCATCGAAGACCTGAAGACACGCTACGACCTGCGTGACGACACCCCCGCCTCCCAGATGCGCTTTGACAAATTCATCACCTGGACGTCTCGCAACGGCGACCTCAAGCGCTTCATCCGCGAAGTCAGCCCCTACGTCACCTACACCGACCGCGGCGGCATCTTCAGCGAATACGTGCCCTGCGGCTACACGAAAGCCACCGGCATCGACTTCGTCCTCGACAAACTCGGCCTCTCCGTCGGCAACACCTACGCGATCGGCGACGGCCCCAACGACCTGCCCATGCTCCGCCACGTCGCCCACCCCATCGTCATGGGCAACTCCTCCCCCGCCTCGATGTTCGACGAAGCAGAATACGTCACCACCGACATCCTGGAGGATGGCATCGCAAATGCATTTGAAAAATTTATATTAAAATAATGGCCGCGGGCTACCCGGCCAGAAACCCCACCTGAACTTGCTTTTCAAGTTTCCGGGTGGGGTTATCTTTTGCGTTTACGTTTTTCAGCCTGCGCTCCGCGAGCACATGGCGGACGCAGACCGGTTTTTAACTTCGGCAATCGCAATCACGAGAGAATCACCCGGCCGGAGCAGAAACTCTGCCCCGGCCGAAGTCCAAAACCGTCACTCTCCGAACACCATGTCGCGGAGCGTGGGGTGAATATTTCCATAGCTGTAGCCGTGGTTACGGACGTGCTCGATGTAGACCAGTGCGGTCTTCGATGCGGTGTCCATGGTCACGCAACTGCCGGCGGCGCCGTCCCAGCCGAACACGCCGGCGGGCGATGTCGATCCGATCTTCGCGGGCTCCATGAGCACCTGCATTCCGATGCCGTAGCCGTAGCCGACGCGGCCCATCGTCGTCGCGATGTCGCGGCGGGATGCCTCGCCGAGCAGGTTCTTCTTGATCAATTCAACACTTTCGGGACGCAGGATCTGCGCTCCGTTCGCCGCGGTTCCGCCGCAGGCGAGCATATCGCCCAGGCGGGCGTAGTCCTCAGCACAACTGATCAGGCCTGCGCCGCCGCTCTCGTAAGCCTCCGAAAGCTGGTAGTTGCAAGTCTGCTCCATGGTGACGATCTCGCCACGCTCGTTGCAGATCCACTGCTGTGCCAGACGCGGCAGGCCCGCATTGTCCGGCTTCGCGAAGAAAGTGTTCGTCATGCCGACCGGCTCCCAGATCGTCTTCTTCAGGTACTCGCCGAAGGACATGCCACCGGCCACCTCGATCACGGCAGCGACCACATCGTGGCTCAGGCTATACAAAAAGTGTGAGCCCGGCTCGAATTTCAGCGGTGACTCGGTAAATGCGTCCACGATCTCGCGGGTCGTGGCCTGCGGGCCACGCTCCTTCAAAACGCGGACAATGCCCGGCCGCGCCAGGTCATAATCCAGGCCCGACTGCATGGACACCAGATGCCAGATCAGCAACTGCGTCTTCGCAGGAACTGCGCCGTCCGGCGTCTCCACCATCAGGTCGTTATACGCAGGCAGATATTTGCCGACAGGGTCGGAAAGCGAAACCTTGCCCTGCTCCACGAGGGTCATCAGCGCCGTCATGGTCTGCACCTTCGTCATGGAGAACATAATGTAGAGCTGGTCCTGCGACACCGCCTGCGAGCGCGCGGCATCGGCCGTGCCCGCTGTGTGGCGGTAGACCTGCTTATGGTCCTGCATCACGATACAGTCGACCGAGGGCACTCCGCCCCGGACCAGGCTGTCCAAATACTCTGTTATCTTCTGAAGATCGATCTCTTTCATCGTAAACCTCCGATACATTTATTTTTCCGGTCAATCGACCGATTTGCGTTTCATTAAGATCGTGCTCAGCACGCACAGTGCGACGATCACGACCAGCGTGACGATGAACGGCACGGCAAAATCTCCCATCGCGTACTCGTAGCGGTCCTCGAAGCCCTTCTGCAAAAGCAGTCCCGGCGACGAGATCCGTCCGGGCAGGACTTTCGCGACCTTCGGGAACATACCGAAGACCAGATCCAGTCCCAGGATCGTGACCATGGACACCAGCACGCCCGAAAACTCCTTCCACAGAACGGAGAAGAAAACCAGCAGCGCCACGATGAACAGGCTGTACAGGTAAAACATACCCGTCATGTCCCAAACACGACTCATCAGTTCGGCTTCCGTGCCCCAGTAGTACTCGGTGTACATGAGGGTCACGCCGAAATACACGGCATATCCCGCCGTCCACACCAGAATCAGCTGGATCGCCTTACCCCAGAGGACGGTGGTCTTCTTCAGGCCCTTCGTGACCATCGGGGTCAATGTATGCGCGCCGTATTCTTTCGTGAAAATGTTTCCGAACATCAACACGAAGACCAGCAGCGGGATCCAGATATTCTTCGCAAACTGCTCCCACGACGTCAGCGCCGTAATGGTGGGCGGGTCATACACGATGCCCATATCCTTCATCTGATCTTGCATCATTTCGATGAGCATCGGTGTCAGTTTCGCCGTGATGGGGTTCATCAGGCCGACGCCGAAGCAAACGATCAGGAAGATGATCAGACGCCCGTTGCGCCAGCTATCGGTAAATTCCTTTCGGATCCAGGTAAACAATACATTACTCATGCTTCGTCACCTCCATAAACAGATCCTCCAGGGAGGTCTCGGCACGCTCCACCTTCTGCACCGGAATGTTGTTTTCGGACAGGAAGGCCATGACCTTCAGCATCTCGTCATCATTGCCCGTAAGGGTGACGACCTGCGTGCCGGATACTTTTGCATTCGGAAAATGCGCGCAAAGCACTTCCGCGCCCGCCGGAGTCAGCGTCTCGACCAGGAACTCTCCGTTGCTCTTCAGCGTGCGGACCTGATCGATGGTGCCCTCCAGGGCGATCACTCCATCCTTCAAAAACGCGACGTCCGTGCAAATGCGCTCGACATCCGACAAAATGTGCGTGGAAAACAAGACCGTCGTCTCCTCGCGGACCTCCTTCAGGATGTCCAGGATCTCTTTACGGCCTACCGGGTCCAGCGCCGACGTCGGCTCATCACAGATGAGCAGCTTCGGCCGGTTGATCAGCGCCTGGGCGATACCGAGCCGTTGCTTCATACCGCGTGAAAAGCCCTTGATCCGGTGCTTTTCACCCGCCAGTCCCACGCGCTCCAGAAGCTCCTCGGCGCGCGTCTTCGTCGTTTTATCCGACAGTCCGCAGATCTTCCCGCAAAGCGCGAGATACTCGCGCGTCGTGAGGAACGAATAGAACTCCGGCACATCCGGAAGATATCCGATTCCGCGGTTGGTGTCGGTATTTCCGTAGGTCACCTGCTCGCCATCCACGAGGATGGTTCCCGCATCGGCCGCCAGCAGCCCCAGAACCATCTTCATGGTCGTCGTCTTACCCGCTCCGTTCGTCCCGACGAACCCGTAGATGCTGTTCTTCGGAACGTGGAAATTCAGGCCCTTGATGACCTCTTTATCTCCAAAACGCTTATAAAGCCCTTCGATCGAAAGCATATTACTCCTCCTCTTTACCAAGGACGATGTACAGGATCGGGCCGACGATCGAGAACACGCAGCTGACCACGATCCAAAGGATGCGGTTGCCCGTCTTATAATGATCATGCTTCAGGATATGCACGAGAGCATATACCATCAGTCCGAATTGTACCAGGATCAGCGGAATAAGTAAAGGCAGGTAATCCCCGATCTCAAATTCTGCCGCTTTCGCGGTCAATGTCATCCAACTTGCATTCATCATAGAACACCTCCAAAATACCGTTAAGGTCGACTCTTCTGTCGCCTTTCACCTGTATTCTCCCCCAAAAGACCGAACACGTAAACGAACCGGCGGTTGATTTCGGCGCTTTTTTCCGTATTCAACCGTCGGTTGACCTGTTTATTCCACGACCTTATCGTACCAGGTGCCGTCGGTGAGCGCCCGCCGTAAGAAGCGGTCCGCCTCGCCGGCCAGTTCTTCCACTAAGTCCGTGTCGATGTTGTGGCCGCACTCGGAGTACATCACCAGTTTGCAGTGCGGCAGGCAATGCGCCGTGCGCACCATCAGCTCCGGCGTGCTGATCGGATCGTCGACACCGCCCAGGATCAGCGTCGGTGTCTGGATCGTCTTCAGCGCCTCGCAGAGATTCTCCTCGTTCTGCAATCGCATCAGCGGACGGCCATACTCGATCGCCTTCTCCAACGGATGCGGTTCCCGGTTATGGGAAATGTGTTCCTCGCGGATCGCGCGACGCTTTTTGCGCGCCTCGTCCGTCGTGATGGGCGGATCCATGGGCGGCGGCGAAGAAATGATGCCCTGCATGAGCATTTGCCGATAACTCATGGCGCCGGCCGCCAGACTGTGCGGGCCCGGGACCATGGCCACGAACGCCTGCACGCGCTCCGGGTGGCGTAGCAACAGATGCCAGCCCACTCCCGAGCCGTGCGAGGCTCCCGTGTATACAAATCGATCGATTCCCAGCGCGTCAGCGACGCGAACGACATCGTCCGCGAACACGTCGTACCAGGCATCCTTATAGTCCGTCATCACATAGCTCGACGGATAGAAACCGCGCAGGGTGATGCAGTACACATGGTAGCCCAGTTTCGCCAGCTCCTGCTGCACACCCTTCGGATAAAATCCCACCTGCGCGGACAGGATCACCTTATTTCCGCTTCCGTACTCTTCGTACGAAAGCTCGATTCCTTCTTCAACCTCAACTCTTCCCATGGTCTCTCCTATTGCTGTCCGAGGAAATACTTCTCGACGATGTCAAACGAGGTCCCGCCGATGCTCATGTACTTACGATGCATCTCCTTGATATCCAGATCATCGGCATGCTGCCTTTTGTACTCCTCGAGCAGATCCCGCGTCTTCTTCTCGCCAAACGAATACGGAATATAAGCACTCGGATCTGCGATCACCGTATCGTAGTAAAGTCCGGCATTATATCTGGTCAAGCCGTATTTCATCAAATAATCTTCCATTTGCTCCTTCGACCATCCCAGACCATTGACTCCGATGTTTGCCAAAGCGACAAGATCCTGACCGAAGGTACAGTCGCTTTTGCGGAAGGTCACAAGTGCCTTCGACAAGCCGGCATACTTAAATGACTCACACTGCACATATTCAGCCCAGCCTTCCGTATATGCCTTATGATAGGCCAATGATGTCACATCGCCCTCCGGTGAAGCACATTCGAATTGCAGCATGTGGCCTCCGAAGGCTTCATGGACCAAAACGTTATCAAAATTGTATTCGAAGGCGCGCATATCCGGATTATAACAGATCAAGAGCGGTGAATCATCTCCCCACCGCGCCGGATAATAAACGCCATTGGGAGAACGGAACATCTCAGGAAGTTCCTCGATCCTATAGGCCGGCAGAAGTTCCATCGGATAATCCTGGGACATGGCCTTTATGTAATATGCTGCGATTTCTTCACTTGAGGTGTAATCATACGGCACTTCATACGTGCCTTCGAGGTAGCTTTCGTAATCATCCGGGTAGGCCTCTTTATATATACCGGCCAATGTACCCTGAGCTATCATATGCGCCTCAATATAATCAAAGATCTCCTGCGGCGTCATTTCCACGCCCAGCAGTTTCCGGAGCATTACATCGTAGTACTCTGCTCCGCCTTCATACAGGCACAGGCCCTTCGTCTTATTGGATGACGAATTCAACTTCTGGAGATCCCGCGTAAACTTCAGCAGGGCGTTCGAGAGATCACCCGTGACGTACGTATTGTGCTTCGCGATATATTCATCCTTCTTCTCGTCCGGAAGATCCATAGCGCGAACTTTATCTACGTAGATCTCGACCAATGGATTCTCCTCGGGATCCGTCTCCGCGTAATACACCGCACTGTCCACCGCGTCCCGGATATTCGAAGGCAGCTGGTAATATCCATATTCCTCCAACTGGTAATTCATGTATTCGATCGCTTCCTGCAGCGTCACAGGGACCGTCTCCAGAAGCTTCTGGTAACCGATCAGATCCTCTTCCGTTCTCAGCGGCACATCATACAGACAAGCACAAAACGAAAAGAGTCCGTTTTTCAACTCACCATTGGTCGCGATGGGACTGACCAGGTTCGCCTGCTCACTCATACGGATCTCGATATCGAAGTCATAGGCATGCTTATCATACGCGAGTTTCTGCGCGTCCGTCAGGCCTTCGTAGTCGATCGTTTGCAGCATCGCCTGCAGTTGTTTTTCGACCTTCGCCTTTGCCTTCATTTCGGAGATATTATAGGTGGCGATCCGGTAATCCGTCAGTTTATCCGGCGTAAAGCCATAGTCTTCCGGATGCTCCATCGTAGATACCGCCACATAGTAATTGTTTCCGATACGGAATTCCAGGATCATCTGTTCCAGTGCGGCAAATGCTTCCGACGGCGTCAAATTCGGATCCAACGCCGGCAGTTCCACTTCGGTCGTGGGCTCCTCGGTCGTGGGTTCCTCTGTGGTAGGTTCTGCCGTCGTCGGCTCTGCCGTGGTGGGTGCCGCCGTGGCCGGCTCTGCTGTCGTCGCAGGCGCCGCCGTCGTCGCATTTTCCGTCTCCTTGGGTTCCGCGGTCGTGTCATTGGCCGTATCTGCGGCCAATGTGGTCACTTCGGCCGTAGGATCTGCGTCCTTCTTTCCGCAGCCTGCGATCGAACCCAACACCAGCGTCATACTCAGGGCTGTCGCCCCGATCTTTTTCATTTGTTTCCTCATTCCTACATCCGCCTCCTTTACAAGAGATCAACTTGTCGCTTTTCTTTTATCAATTTCGAGAAAATACTTCTCGACTACTTCAAACGACGCCGAGCCGATGCTCATATACTTACGGTGCATTTCCTTCACATCCAGAGTATCCACATAGATGCTTCTATACCGGTCGATCAACTCCTGTGTTTTCTTCGGTCCGTATGAGTACGGCAGGATCGTTCCCGGCGAAGAGATAACTGCTGCATAGAGTTCCTCACCCGCTTCGCCCGCAGAATAATTCGAAGCCAGATAGTCCGTCAGATCCTCCAGGGACCAGCCGAGACCATTGACGCCGATATCCGCCAGAGCATAGATATCATAGCTGGATGAACTCTCGATCGCCAAAAGGTTCGCCATCGCCTCGGATAATCCGCAGTACTTCATCGCTTCATATTCTGCATACATCGCCCAGCCCTCAATATAACCGAGTTCCGTGAACATCGAGGTCACATGAGCATTGTCCGCTGCGCACTCGAACTGCAACATGTGTCCGCCGAAGCCTTCATGGACCAGATTGAAATCCAGCGACATGCTGCTCGCGCCTTGGGTCGCCTTCGGGTTGAGACGGATCACACGCGGTGAGGTATCATCCCATTCCGGAGGAATAAAGTAAGCGCCGAGGCCGTCGATCTGCAACGCGGGCGGGAGATTTTCGATCTTGTAGGCAGGCAGGAGCTCCATCGGGAAATCCTGAGCCAGCGCCTTCTTAAAGTAGTCTGCGACCGCATCGACCGAGTTTCGGTCATAAGGGAATTGAATGTTTCCATTCAGGTAATCATTCATGTCCTTCGCTGCAGTGATCGCGTAGAGCGTCAATTTGCGGATATCCGTCTTCAGGTCGCTCTCGATCGCATCGAAGATCTCCTGCGGTGTCATCTCCACGCCCAACAGGCCGCGCAACATAACGTCATAATACTCGGCTCCGCCATCATAAGTGCACAGGCCCTTCGCCTCGTTGGTCGCCGTATCGAACTGCTTCACGTCCTCTGCGAACTTCTTCAGCGCGTCGAACAGCGGGCCGGTGACATACTCGCGGTTTTGCCGGATGTACTCGGCCTTCTTATCCGCCGAAAGATCCATCGCATTGACCTTTTCATCGTAAGCATCCAGCAACGGATTATTCGACGTCTTCGTCAGATCCAACGCATATCTCTCAGCGTCCGCGATCATGGTATCCGAAGGCTCATAATTCAGCGTTTTGATCTGGTACTTCACGAAATCGATCGCATCCGAGAATGTCTCCGGAAGCGTCTCGAGGATCTTCTGGTAACCGATCAGGTCGGCCTCTTCATCGAACGGGAATTCATAGAGGGCCGTTCCGACCGACTCCATGATACCATTCTGCGAATCCAGCGGGCTCGCGAATTTCTTCTGCTTCATCACGCGGCCGTCGATGTCAAACTCGTACTGAAGTTTATCGTAGGTAAGCTTCTGTGCGTCGGTCAATGCATTATAGTCGATCGCGTCGAGCTTCTCCTTCATTTCCTTCTCGAATTGTATCGCTTCCGCATCGTCCTCTTCGGAGATCTTATAAGTCGCGAGGCAGTAGTTGGTCAGTTTATCCGGGGTGAACCCGTATTTCTCCGGGCGCTCGATCGTCGTCGTAGCTGTGTAATAACTGTCTCCGATCAGGTGTTCTATCATCTCCTGGCAGAAATCCTCAAAAGCGGCCTGCACTTCTTTTGCCTGCTCAGTCACCACCGTCGTAGTCGGCTCCGTCTCGTCGACGGCCATGATATCGGTCCCCGATTCCGTCCCGGGTACCACATTCACTGTCTCACCGGGTGCAGCAACAACTGTCGTCGGCTCTGCCTGCGTCGGGTCTTTCGGATCCTTCTTGCAACCTGCAAGTGATCCGAAAACCATAAGCACACTCATCGTGACGGCTCCGATCTTATTCATTCTTCTTCTCATTCTATTTCTCTCCCAATAACTCTGGTTTTATTTTTTTGCCAGTTTTTCATAGGCATTTTTCCAGATCTCGACATCCTCCGGTGCCAGATCGAACGCCGCCTCGATCGCCTTCAGAAAGTATTCCGTCTTCGCCTGAATATGCGGAAACTCATACATTCCCGGCGCGATGGTATCATGTCCCCACATCCTGTATATGATCAGCGGTTCGAGGAGCGTCGCACGATCCTCCAAAGCGCTTACCGTTCCATAATTGTATACGAAATATACATCCTCCGGGGGCTGGGTCAGCTTTCGCGGAGTGTAATGATATTCTGTGTAGGAATATTTGTTAGCAAACTCTCCTGTGGCGTAGTTCTCGTAATTCTCCACATAGGAAAAGCCCTCGGGATTCAATCGATTCCAGCCTTCGTCGTCAAATTTGCCCATCTCATGCATACGAAAATCGATCACATGCGTAAATTCATGGCTCACGGTCGGAACGTTGATAAAGCCATCCGGCGATATATCGATCGCCAGAAAGAGCTCTCGGTCTTCGTTATCGGTAAATGCGGGATATGCGCCCGATTCCGGTGCATTATCCCCCTGACCGACAGCCCCGAGCAGATAGACTTTCAACGTGCCCCTTTTTTCATCGGCCAGTTGACTCGTAAGGCCCTTAGGAAATGCGGAAAATGCTTCATCCACTGCTTTGATGGCTGTTTTGATCCCCTCCGCGTTCGTAAATGCAGTGGCGCGCAGATCCTCTTCCTCATTTCCGAAGTTTCTCCGGACATCCTCTCCGTAGACGATGTCGATCCCGTACTTTTCTTCCACCTGACGTGCCAGTTCTTCGACCTGCGGATCATCTCTATAATCCGCTTCTTCCGCGGATGTCGGAACTGCATCCGTAAACTCTACCTGATGCTCGGTTTCTGTTCCCACAACCGTTACAGATTCTTCCGATGTTTTCGTAGCGGTGTCGGCAGTTGTCGCCGGCTTATCACTCCCACCTTTACAAGCGGTAAGCAGAAAGGCCAGACTTAAAAGCCAGACTCCACCTGTTTTCCATCCTTTTTTTCTCATTTTTCTATTTCCTTATCTCTTCCTCCGGTTCACCTGAAGTATAAGTTGGGACCTTTCCCTCGATCCCACCGGTTGTTCCTATTATATCACTCTCCAAAGGGCTTTATCTGACTTTTTTATTACAATCGCCTGACGAAAAAAAAAGAAACCTGCCCGAATGCTAAACATTCAAGCAGGTTTGCATATCCATTATTTTATCACTGAGCGAAGTGGATCGTGATCGGACAATACTCTGATATCGTACCCACGCGCATAAAAGGCCCATACAGACCGGCGCCGGAAGTCACGATATTATGCATGTTTTCGAACTTCTCATAGCCGTAGGAATTATCCCACATGAGCCAGGTAAGGATATTTCCGGGGAACATCTGACCATCATGAGTGTGACCGCACAGGTCGACATCCACGCCGGCAGCGGCAAGTTCGTCCAGTTGCTTCGGCTGATGGTCGATCACGATGATCGGTTTCGACGCATCCAGACCTGCAGTGACTTCCTCCGGTGTCTTGCGAACATCGATACCACGACCGGGCTTTGAAAGATCCGGTCTTCCGTAAACATAAAACTTGTCATCAATGAGTACGGCTTCGTCACGAAGCAGGGTGATCTTCGCATCTTTCAGGAACTGATCCATGCGCAGGTCCGCGATGGGCTTATCGCCTCTCTTGAATGTAAAGCCGGCGAAGACCGTTTCATCCACATCGTGATTGCCGTAGCAGGCATAGGTGCCGTATTTGCTCTTCATGCTCGCCAAAAGTTCCGATAAACGCTTCGGATCCTCCAACGCATCATAGTTGTTGTCAAAGATGTCACCGGCGATCAGGATAATATCTGCATCCTCCTGATTGATCTTATTTACCAGATCCTCAATATAGTCCACGCCGATATTATAACCCATATGTGTATCTGCGATCAAAATGACCTTCAATGATGCGAGGCCGGCCACCACCTTCGGAACCGTGATATCATAAGCCGTCCGGCGAATGATGCGGGCATTGATCACACCATACAGGCCCACCACCAGGATCACGATCAGCGTGATCGCTCCGGAAATGATGAAAAACCGTCGGGAAGGCTTCTTGTTATATTTCTTGAGCCACCATTTACGGATCAGATGGACGATGTCCGCGACAGCAACCGACATGGCTA
Organism: Lachnospiraceae bacterium; assembly: GCA_017615545.1. Lineage (GTDB taxonomy): Bacteria > Bacillota > Clostridia > Lachnospirales > Lachnospiraceae > UBA1201. The sequence goes on along the minus strand of JAFZZY010000021.1, from coordinate 6,961 downwards.
TATACATCGAGAAACCGAGTACGTAATTACCCATAATGTGGGTCGCGCGTTCCACGGAACCGTTCGGCACAAAGATCGCGATGCCGAGGCTCAAAGATAAATAAGTATAAACTACGCAGATGGGAATAAAGATCTTTTTCTGCTTAAACCACGGGCTACAGGCTCCGAGCCAGGATAAAAACCAACGTAGTACATGATAGTGCACCAAAACATAAGGTGCAATTAAGATGACTGCGATCATTTGCGATGATTTCCTTTCGGCTTGTTTTTGGGGGGCGACAGCTTAGGAAACCGTCTTAGATGTTCGTAGTTACAAAAATGTCATAGATCGCACGTATGGCGGTCTCGAAGTCAGCATTGTCCACGCCGACGATGACATTCAGCTCACTGGAACCCTGGTCGATCATGCGGACGTTCACACGTGCGTGGGCCAATGCGGAGAAGATGCGGCCGGCGGTTCCGCGGGTCGAACGCATACCGCGTCCCACGATCGCGATCAGTGCCAGGTCGGAATCTACCTCAACGCTGTCCGGCTCAACCAAACGATGCAGGGCAGAAATAACGTTCTGCTCCTTCTCTTCGAATGCGTGCTGGTCCACAAACACCGTCATGGTGTCGATACCGGACGGAACATGCTCGAACGAGAGATCATTTTCCTCGAAGGCGGTCAGGACCTTGCGGCCGAAACCGATCTCAGAGTTCATCATATCTTTTTCGATCGTTACGGAAGCAAAATTCTTCTTACCTGCGATACCCGTGATGGTAAAACGAGGCTTGCGGCAGGTGCTCTCTACGATCAATGTGCCCGGATCTTCCGGACGGTTGGTATTCTTAATGTTGATTGGGATGCCTTCCTTACGTACCGGGAAGATCGCATCCTCGTGCAGCACGCCGGCGCCCATGTAGGACAGCTCGCGCAGCTCACGATAGGTAATGGTCTCGATGACTTCCGGGTTCTCGACGATGCGGGGATCCGCAACCAGGAAACCGGAAACGTCGGTCCAGTTCTCATACATGTCCGCACGGATCGCACGGGCTACGATGGAACCGGTGATATCGGAACCGCCGCGGGAGAAGGTAACGACCGTACCGTCCTCGCGTGCTCCGTAGAAGCCCGGGATGACCGCGCTGTCTACATTTTCCAGACGCTTACCGAGCAGTTCGTTTGTGAGCTCGGACAGGAAGTGTCCCTCCTCGTTAAAACGGATCACGGTTGCTGCGTCGATGAATTCATATCCGAGATATGCTGCCATAACGATACCATTCAGGTACTCGCCGCGGGATGCTGCGTAATCGCGGCCAGCCTTTGCGGCAAATTCTTTGCGGATGGTATCGAACTCTGCATCCAGAGAGATGGACAGCGACAGGCCGTCGATGATCTCCTGATAACGAGCACGGATCGCGTCGAGCTTCGCGGAGAAATCCTCTCCTGCCTCTGCGGTCGCATAGCAATCGTACAGCATATCAGTAACTTTTGTATCTTTTTTATTCCGCTTTCCGGGTGCTGACGGCACGACGAAACGACGGCTGGCGTCGGTACGGATGATCGCTCCCACTTTTTCGAATTGTTCTGCGGATGCGAGCGAACTTCCGCCGAATTTAACCACTTTCTTCATGAATGAGCCTCCAAAAATGAGTAACTGTATATTAAGTCCACCATACTAGAATACATGATTTTTTATTTTTTTCAAGTGCAAACCGAAAGATTCCTCGAAATTATGACATAAATCGTAAGATTTCCCTATTTCTTTATCATTCGGACGATAGTCACCGGCGTGCCGAGTCTCCATTCCTTTTTGCAACCGTCAAATTCAAAACCATATTTGTGATAAAAACGGATCGCTCTCTCATTCTTCTCCAGCACCCACACGATTATGGTACTATAATCATTAATTTCTTTAAGCCTGGCGATCGCTTCATTCATCAATCGATACCCGATCTTACGATCATAGTACTCTGAAAGGACGTAGATCGCATCGACCTCCCCTGCATCCGGCATATCTTCATCTCTTGACGGACCATACACAGCAAAGCCAACTACTTTTTCTCCATCCTTAGCGACAAGCGTATTTTCCGGGAAATTCCGCGCACGCGCGGTCGTCGCCTCCACAGTCATCGTATCCAGATAATGATCACATACAATGCCTCGATAAGCTTCCTTCCATGCGGTACAGTGAACGTAGCCCCTTCCGCATAACTCCTCATCCGTTTCAGCTAATTTAATGCATATCGTATCCATATTCTCCTCCGCATAAAACCGGAATACCGGGTCTTTGTTGTCTTCCGTGCCCTACTGTTTCATACCTGCTTTTTCCATCATTTATCTTTCTCCCGTCTTCCATTTTCGCCGTTCTTTTGGTATACTATGTGCATACATACCAAAACTTGCGAAAGGAAACGATGATGGGTAGATTTGTGGTCAATGTCATACCGGGCAATGTCACGTTTTCTTTGCATGCCCGAAACGGCGAGCCCATCGCGACGTCGCTTTCATTTTCCTCGCTCTCGGTCGCAAAGCGAAGCGTGGAGAGCGTGCGTCGGCTGGCGTCTCTCCGGGACATCGGCCTCGACGACTGCAGCGTCCGCGCAAAAGATCCGGATGCTAAGCCGGTCAAAAATCCGAAATTCGAGATCTATAAAGACAAAAACGGAGCTTTTCGCTTCCGTCTTCGCGCCAGAAACGGCGAGGTCGTATTAAATTCATCGTCCTATACGACGAAAGCGTCCTGCAAAAACGGGATCGCCAGCGTCCTCAAAAATGCTCCCGAAGCGGAGCTGATCATACTCGATCAATAATACCGGGCCCTCCCCATGGAGGGCTCTTTTGTTGCCTTCTCACCCCAGGCGTTCGCCCAGCGCTCCGGATAGAAATCGTAGTAAGAGATCTCTTTCTTTTGGCGCATGCGACTCAGACAGGGCAGGCTGGCCCAAACGAAGGACGGCAGGCCAATGATGAGCAGATACAGCGGTCCCAGGACCAGGGACTGCACGGAATGACCGTACTCGTGCACCAGAGTCCGCCGCCAGATCGGGATGTCAAAATGGTTTTTCTCGCGGGAATTTCTCCCGGATACAAAAAGGAACATACCCAGGCTCACGCTGCCGCCCATCTTCCATGCAGTCACGACAGCGCCGTGATACACGTAGTGCGGCCTGCGGATCGTAAGCAGGAAAACAAAGGCTCCCACCAGTGTTTGCGGCAGCCCCCAGGTCAGCTGGACCAGTCGAAATAAGAATATCCGAAGTTTCGCTTTCACTGTTTTTCCCTCGATCTCGCCTTAGGTATGTTCCTTTCGTCGGATCAATCGCGTACCACGATCTCACAGGTCAGCGGGAATACGCTCTCCGAAGAGATGATCTCGCCGTATCCGTCCGCCACGATGCGGCCCGAACGCGGGTTTTTCACCGACAGGATCTCACCCACAACGTCCGCCTCGACGTCCGAATACTCGAACGACAGGTCGGTGTCTTCCATGGTACAGTTAATAAGTTTCAAGTCTTTGCAATAGCAGAACGGCTGCGTTCCTTTGATCTTGCAATTGATCAATGTCAGTCCCTCGGAATACCATCCCAGGTACTCGCCGTTCACGATGCTGTCGCGCACTTCCACGTTCTTCGCGTGCCAGAACGCATCCTTCGTGTTCAGGACGCAGTCCTTTACCGTTACATTTTCCGTGTACTGGAACGTGTATTTTCCGGACAATGTCATGTTGCGGATGTTCACGTTTTTACTCTCCAGGAGGAAGTACTCGGATGTGTAATCTCCGTTTTCGATCGTCAGATCGCGGCACTTCCAGCCGAATTCCGGCGACGTGGCCGAAACGTTTTTCAGCGTGATGCGGTCGCATTCGCGCAGGCACTTCACGCCGCGGATCGCGGTATCCGAAATGACACCGTCACAGGAATACCAAAGAGGCGCACGGCAAGTGTCCTCCATGACCGAATTCGACAGCGTGAACCTCTGAACGTGCCACAAAGGGTAGCGAAGGGCGAAACGACAGTCTTCAACCCTAAGATCGCGTCCCTCCTTCATCGCGGACTCACCGTCCGCAGGTCCCTCGAACACACAGCCGCGCACCACTGCATCCTGCAGATGGTACAGCGCACGTTCTTCATCCATCGTTAAGTTAATAACTTCTTTCATAAACCCCCCGTTTCTCGAGCACTATTGGCGGAACTTGTGATAGTACCGCAGGATGGTCTCGATGTACTGCGGATAGAAACGCCCGAGCGCGATCTTCACGCCCTCGCAGCATTCTGTCTCGTTTTTCGCGTTGGCGATGGCGGACGAAATCCCGAGATGGAACTTCTCCGGAATGATCCCGTCCTGCATCATCAAAAGCTCAACGTCTTTTCTCAATTCCTGTTTTTCGCGCTTTGTGAGCGAGCGGCCGGCAGCCTGTGTCTGCTTACCTGTTTTCGGCTGCTCGTTCTTTTGCTTTGCAGCCTTCTCACGCTCGAGTCTCTCGCGCTCGGCTTTCTCCTGTTCTGCCTTCTCTCGGGCAATTCTCTCCAGTTCAGCCTTCTCTTTTTCGGCCTTTGCGAGTTTCGCTTTTTCTGCCCGCGAAAGTTTCGTCGGCTTCTCCGGTTTTTCTTTCTCGGCCTTCACCTTCTCGGCTTTCGCCTTTTTCTCACTTTCTGCCGACTTCGCCTTTACGGCCTCCGCCTGCTTCGCGGCGGTCTTCGGTTCATTGACCTTGTGACCGACTACGCGTGTCGGAACCTGCAGGTCCTCGAGGTCGATCACCTCAACGACCACCTTCGGGCTCTTTTTGCGGGCGGGCATCTTCGCTTCTGGAGGAAGCTCATCTACATGCACGGGATCCGCGGGCTCGGCGTGGACCGAAGCCGGTTCTGCCACCTTCTTCTTTCGGAAGGCAGCGAAGATGGAGCGGCGCTCGCGTTTCGGATGGCGCGCGGGCTCGGCGACCGGGTAAGCCAGTCCCGAACGGGCGTCCTCGCGTGCCGGCGGCAGTTTCGGAAGATCCCCGGCCGCGGGCAATGCGAAATCGTTCGGATCTTCGATATCGAAGCGTCCCTGACGCATATATGCCGGCAGACATTCAAAGATATTCCGGCCGCTCCCGATCAGCATGCGGGAATCCAGCTGCTTCGCCATCTCCACGGCGGAACCATAACCATGGTCGCCGGAAATGATGTAGATCTCCTTGTCGATCTTCGAGTTGACCTCGTACCCCAGGTAGGTACTGATCATGAAATCCAACGCATTCTTCCCCTGTTTGATCAGGATGAAGGTGCCGATCTCGATGCCCTGCTGCTTATATGCCTGCAGGACGTCCTCCACGGCGCGCTGGATCACGGCTGTAGAACAGAATACCACTACCTTTGCGTCTCCCGTAAGGCAGGATATCCCGTACAAGCCGCGGATCGAAGTGTTTTCATAGTCCACAAGGAAAACTCTTCGGATGTTATCTGTCATAATTTAGTTTTTCTCCGTATTTCTGCGGATGCAGTTTTAGAAATAAACGACCTCTTTTTCGGGCTTCTCGCAGAATTCGATGTTCTGTGCGTACAGCACGGGGCCGACGCCGCGATACTGCTTCATCTTCTCGTAGCGGACCTCAGCGGTCACACGGACCCAGTCGCCCGACTTCAGGTTGTGCACGAACTTGCTGTGGCAAACGTAGCCGCAGAACGTCAGGTCGTCCGCGCAACAGGTCATCGCATGACGACCGGGCACGAAGGTATCGCCCTTGAATTCTTTTGACAGGTATGCCATGCCGACAAAACGTACGACCTTACCCTTGTATTTCTCGGGGTGATCCTGCGCGTCGATGAAAAAGATGCCGTAGTCCATGTCTTCGATGTCGATGATCGGAGCATTCAGGTCGTAAGGAAGTTCGTCCGGAACATTCATGACCTCGCCGTTGACATTTTCAAAGATGATCTGCGCCGCAGGATTTGTCGCGCGAATGCTTCTGCGATAAGAAGACAGCGGCATATCCTCCGTACAGCGGTTGAAAATGACCAGGTCAGAAAAGCTGACCATGGAAACGATCAGGGGTTTCATGTTGTTGAGATACACATTGAATGTACTCGTATCGATGGTCGTGATGCCCTGGTACAGGATCCAGTCGTCCGGTGTATGCAGGTTCTGGATGTTCTGCGGGTTCCACATGCCGTTGTACTCGATGAGCACGCGATCCGGCGAATATTTGGCGTCCATGACCATCATGAATTCGCCCGTGAGTTCGGACTCGGACTCGACCTTCACGACATCGGCTTTCATTTTCCGGATGCGCTCGGCGTCGAGCTCGACCTCGCCCTCCTCACACAGGATGATGAGCGTGCGCTCTCCCGTGTTGAAGTACTCCTGGGACAATGTAAAATTCAAAAAAGAAGTCTTTCCGCTTTCCAGGAATCCGGTGATCAGATAGACCGGAACGCGGGGTTCTGTTTGCTTCGGCATAGTGCCTCCTTACGTATTACGCATTCACTTTAAAGAGTGTTGCAAGTGCCTCTTCGTTCAGTTTGGAACCGATGACGCACAGTTTTCCTGTGTAGTCGGCTGTGCCCGTGCGGACCTCTGCCTCACCCGGGGTCATGTCGAAGAACAGCCAGCCGCCATTCACATCCGGCACGATACCCTTCGCACGCAGTACCAGGCCGTAGGTCTCGGAATCATCCAGAGCATCCAACATAGCCTTGAGCTCAGCTGCCTCGTACTTTCTGGGAGTCTCAACGCCCCAGCTGATAAATACTTCGTCCGCGTCATGGCCGTGGTGATGGTGGTGGTGATGGCATTCACACTCGGGATCGTCACACTCGCCGTCATGGTGATGGTGGTGATGATGCTCATGCTCGTCGTCATCGTCATCATCATCGTCATCGTGGTCGTGATGATGGTGATGGTGGCATTCACACTCGGGATCGTCGCACTCGCCGTCATGATGATGGTGGTGATGATGCTCATGCTCGTCATCGTCGTCATCATCATCAT
>JAFZZY010000020.1 GCA_017615545.1 Lachnospiraceae bacterium | reverse complement strand
CTCGTGAAATGATGTTGATTTTGTATTAATTTACAGTCAATGTAACCGTTTTTGTTTTTACCGTCTTTCCGTTCGCGTCCTTTACAATGCAGCGGAACTGCCAGCCGTTTAAGCCGGCGGTCGTTGCAACGGTCAGGGTCGAAGTTTTTGCGCCGCTCTGCGCGGAGTTCGTCCAGGAAGCACTGCTGTCTTTTCTGGATTGCCACTGATATCTCAACGGTCCCACTCCCGTCGCCTCTACGGTAAATGTTGCTTTTTTACCCGCAGAAACGGTTTTGCTCTTCGGTTGCTTTGTGATCTCCGGAATAATGGTCAACTTAGCCTCGCTTGAATAACTCACCCTTCCATTTCCATCCGTGACTAAGCACCGGAACTGCCAGCCATTCAGACCTGCCGTAGCCGGCACCGTGAGCGTCGGCGTTTTTGCGCCGCTCATGGCGGAATTCGCCCACGAAGCACTGTCATCCTTTCTGGATTGCCATTGATATTTCAACGGTTCCTTGCCGTCCGCCACTACGGAAAATGTGGCCTTTTCTCCCACAGTTACAGACACGTTTGCTGGATTCGATGAGATCCTCGGAGAGACAAACAATGTCAGAACTAATGTATCCCTTGTATTTCCTTTTCCATCTGTGATCAAGCAACGGAACTGCCAACCGTTCAACCCTGCGGTAGCCACTACCGAAAGCTTCGCAGTCTTCGCTCCGCTCTGAGCGGAATTCGACCAGGGTGCACTTTCATTCTTCCTGGATTGCCACTGATATTTCAGCGTCCCCGGCCCCTCTGCCGTCACCTCGAAGGTAGCAGTTTCGCCTACGCGCACTGAATTATGGACCTTGATCTTTGGCACAGCGATGGGACACACGGACAAACTGATCGTTCTGGATATAAGTTTTTTTCCATTCCCATCCGTGACGATGCAGCGGAACTGCCAGCCATCAAAGCCTGCGGTGACCGGAAACGATAAATAATTCGTCTTGGCGCCGGCTATCGCAGAATTCGTCCACTCATAGGACGCATTTTTCCTCGACTGCCACTGATAACTCAGAGGGTTCGCGCCGGTCGCGCCCAGAAAGAGATGTGCTTCCTCACCTGCATTCAACTCCGGGTCCTTCGGTTGTGAATGGAAGTTCAGGGCGACCGTGAGTTTTGCCGTTCTCGTAATGATCTGCTTTCCGTCTGCGCTTTTAACGATACAGCGGAACTGCCAGCCATTCAGGTCCGCCGCGACAGCCACTCTCAATCTATCGGTCTGCGCACCATATTCTTCGTAGTTCGCCCACGAAGAGGAAGCATCCCTTCGGCTCTGCCACTGATACGTTATCCCCTCCCCGTTCGCTATGACCGAAAACTCTGCAAATGACGCCACCTTCGTACTCACATCCGCAGGTTGTTCCCGGATGATCAGTGTGGACGGAGACGACATCAGCACCGGCTCACACGCATAGTCGGTCTCATGGTACCCGTTTTCAATTTCCGCAAGCATATATACGTAATATGCTTCGTTCCAATCTACCATCGCAAAACCTTCAGGAAGATCGAAAGAGACCATGTAGTTTTGGACCAGACTGGAGCCCTGCAGAACTTCCGGAGCCAGATCCATCTTGCCATAATAGAAGATCTGTGCCTTGTTACTGTTGCCGGGCTGATACTCTCTGTCGAGGATCAGGACCGACATCCGGGTGCACTTCGCTGCATTTTCCCCGCTCAAAGTGTAATACGTGGTAACCTTGTTGCCGGAGTTATATACAGGCATACTACCGGACAATGCCAACCGAATATCGCTGTCTTTCACGGTCAATTTATACTCTGCACCATCTTCCCACGCGCGCCCTCTGACACACTCCGTAAAGATGACCGACGAAAGATCGATGTTTATGGCCGGACTCACTCCCCAGGTTTCACTGTAATTACCAATTGTGAGGCAACCTGTTTCGTCCACAGCTCCCGCCGATTTGCTAAAGGACGAAGCCGTCGCACGCAACCACCACTTCTCAGCAGTCCCGTTGTAATACTTAATTTTTGCCGGTATATCATAATGTAACAACTTATCCGAATTGTAGCAGTAGAATGCTTCGGCTATATCGTCTACATCCAGCAGGAATACCTTTTCGCCCTCCACACGAGCTACTCTCTGGTTCGAAAAGTATAGATAACCACCTTCCTCATCATATGGCTCGTGAGGGCGTATACTTCCTGCTATAGCCGCCCTTTCCACAGACGTAAAACCGTTCTGCTTCATCAAAAAGCTGCTACCGTTCAGATTAGCCCGTATATCGCTGTTCGTCCAATCATCATTTTGCTTTCCATTGACTTTGTCGATACCATTCACATCATATGGTGCTTTGTACAGAATACTGTCACAATCCAATAGCATCGTCGACCCGCCGTACCTCGTCGTGTTCGGTTCCAAAACGCGATATTTCACCGGCTCTCCGTCATATTTTCCGAACCAGACATAACTTCCCTTCCAGTATGTATCACTTTCCTGCAACGCCGGCGGAGCCTTGATCGCAGTCGTACCCAGACTGTTGATCTCCTTCCCGGAGTCGTTGTGAGGCGAAATGATACTTCCGAACGAGTCTTCCGCATACACCTGCTTCCCAAAGGAGCCCTGTAACAACACCGACGCCACCACGAGTGCCGGCAAAAACGCCATCGCTAACCGTTTAACTAAACCATGTTGTTTCATAAACCTTCCTCTCTTTCTGTTATCATTTTCTCCGTTTCTCAAAAAACCCACTTTGATTGTAGCACAGCCCACTCCGCCCACGCAATACCGAATTTTTATTTACCCTTCCCCACCTACGAGAATGAACTTTCCTCTTGCATTCCTCTTCCACGACCCGGCATCTTTTCCTGCCGGGTCTTTTTTCCGGTGTCATGGGCGCTGCCGGCCATAACGTTTAGCTGTGGACGGGGCTTCCGCTCACGCTATAACAGTCCCGGCAGCACCCTGATTTTACGCACAAAAAAAGACCCGGCAGGAAACCGGGTCTTCTATATCGCCTCGCGGCGTTTATCTTGCAAGCCACTTGCTTACATTAAATTCATACTCGTCGATATCCTTCTTCATGGCGAGAGCCTCGTTAATATCGTAATCTACGAGCTTTCCGCCCTTCATGCCGACTACGCGGTTGCTCTGTCCTTCGATCAGAAGGTCTACGGCACGAGCGCCCATGATGGAAGCATACATACGGTCGATCGCTGTCGGTGAACCGCCACGCTGCATGTGACCCAGAACGGTCGCACGTGTCTCAACGCCGGTCGCAGCCTCGATACGTTTCGCCATGGAAGTGGAATGACCCACGCCCTCAGCATTGATGATGATGTGATGCTTCATACCATGCTTACGGTTCTCGATGATGCGGTTGATGAGCGCCTGCTCATCGCCATCGTAACGCTCCGGAAGCAGGATATCCTCCGCTCCGTTCGCGATACCACACCAAAGTGCGATATAACCTGCGTGACGTCCCATAACCTCGATGATGCTGCAACGCTCATGAGATGTGGAAGTATCACGAACTTTATCGATGGCCTGCATAGCCGTATTTACAGCGGTATCGAAACCGATGGTGTAATCCGTGCATGCGATATCCAGGTCAATGGTTCCCGGAAGGCCGATCGTATTGATCCCGAGATTTGCGAGCTTGCAGGCTCCGTTGAAGGAACCGTCGCCGCCGATAACGACCAGACCGTCAATGCCATGCTTACGGCAGATATCAGCTGCCTTCTGCTGATACTCGGCCTTCTTGAACTCCTCACAGCGAGCCGTGTACAAAATGGTACCGCCGCGCTGGATGATATCGGATACCGAGTGAACATCCATGTCACTGATCTCTTCCTGCAGAAGTCCGGCATATCCGCGGTAAATGCCCTTAACACTAAGGCCCTTCTTGATACCGGTACGAACTACGGCGCGAATGGCTGCATTCATGCCCGGCGCGTCGCCGCCGCTGGTCAAAACGCCGATTGTTTTCACTTCTTTGCTCATATATCTCCTCCATATCAGTCGAGTGTAATTCGAAAAAAGTTTCGGTCTATATGACCTTACCTTCGAAATACATTTTACTATTTTAGTTCATTTTTCTGCGGTTTTCAAGCATTTTATACGTAACTTTTACATTTTCTGCTCCGAAAACCTCCGAAAGTTGTTGCAAAAGCTCGGGGGACGCATCTACAGACTCACTGTCCGGAAGCGGTTTTTTCGCTCTCTGCGGTCCGCCGATATAGATAGTAACACAATGTTTGCCCTTAAATAAATGTAGAATCTGATACAATTGTGTTTCTTTTTCATGGAATTCATCGATCGACTTAAACTGGACCCAGACGATCCGTGCGACATCGGCAAATGAAATGATGTCGTTCGCGATGATCTTACCCGTCGCCTCGTCGTTCAGGTTCGCGCGCCCGGTCACGATGATCTTGTTGCCTTCCGTGAGCAACGAATGGCACTGCTCGAACACACGTGAGAACACGACGATCTCGACCGCCCCGCGCACATCCTCCAGCGTGACAAACGCCATGCGCTGGTTGTTCTTCGTCAGCTTCACCGAAACCGCCGAGATCATGCCGCCGAACGTCACGATCTGCTCGTCCGAGATCTTCGTCACGTGGTTTTCATCCGCGATGAAATCGGACGACGTCGCCGTCGTAACACTTTCGAGCAAGCCCAGGTCCTCCTCCAGCGGATGTCCGCTGACGTAGATGCCCATCATTTCCTTCTCAAACGCCAGGCACTCCTGCTTCGTATATTCGCCCAGTTTCGGCAGGCGGATGCGGTGCACCTCTTCCGCCGGGTTCTGTTGCTCCATGAATCCGAACAGATCCATCTGGCCTTCCACCTGCGTCTTTTTACGCCGCGTCACCTCGTCGAGGATCGACTCGATGCTGACCACCTTCTCCTTACGCGTGCCCGGAAGCGAGTCCATGGCGCCGGCCTTGATCAGGTTCTCGATGCAACGGCGGTTGATATCGCGTCCGCTCACACGCTCCGCGAAATCCAGCAGATCCTTATACTTTCCGTTTTTATTCCGCTCTTCCACGATGGAACTGACCACGCCGTGTCCCACGTTTTTGATCGCGGACAATGCATAGACGATGCAGCCGTCGTATACGGTAAATGAATCCTCTCCGGTATTGATATCCGGGGGCAGGATGCGGATGCCCATCTTCCGGCAGACCATCATATAGTCGGCCACCTTCGTCAGGTTATCAATGACGGAAGTCATCAGCGCCGCCATGAACTCCTGCGGGTAGTAATATTTCAAATATGCGGTCTGGTACGATACCACGGCATAAGCCGCCGCATGGGATTTATTGAACGCGTACTTCGCGAAGCCCGTCATCTCATCGAAGATCTCGGAAGCGACCTTCTCGGACACACCGTTCTTGATGCAGCCCGGCACGCTCTTCGACGGATCCTTCGCATTCTCCTCACCGTTGATGAAGACCTCCCGCTCGTGCGCCATCACGTCCGCCTTCTTTTTGGACATGGCGCGGCGAACCAGGTCGCTTCGGCCGTAGGAATAGCCCGCCAGGTCACGCACGATCTGCATAACCTGCTCCTGGTAAACGATACAACCGTGCGTCGGCTTCAGGATCGGCTCCAGCTTCGGCGTCGAATAGGATACATTTTCCGGATGGTTCTTTCCCTCGAGATACTTCGGAATGAAGTCCATGGGACCCGGACGGTACAGGGAAATGCCCGCGATGACATCCTCGATGTTCTCCGGCGACAGTTCCTTCATGAAGGACTTCATGCCACTGCTTTCCAACTGGAACACGCCCTCGTCCTTACCGGTTCCGATGAACGCGTAGACCTTCGGGTCATTATAGTCGATGCTGTGCATATCCAGGTCGAGCCCGTGCGTCTTGCGGACCAGGTCGACCGCCTTTTGGATCACGGTCAATGTACGCAATCCCAAGAAGTCCATCTTAAGCAGGCCCAGTTCCTCGAGCTGCACCATGTTGTACTGCGTCGTCACCGCGCCATCGGAACCTTTGGACAGCGGGACGATCTCATCGATGTCCTGCTTACTGATGACAACGCCCGCGGCGTGCATCGAGGTGTGGCGCGGCAGGCCCTCCAGCCTGCGCGACATATCGATCAGGAAACGGATCTGTTCGTCCGACTCGTAAGCTCTCTTAAGATCCGGGTTCACCTCCAGCGCCCGGTCGATCGTGATATTCAGTTCCTGCGGGATCATCTTCGCGATGGTGTCGCAGGTCGCATACGAAAGATCCAGCGCCCGTCCGACGTCGCGGATGGCGTTGCGCGCCGCCAGCGTACCGAAGGTTACGATCTGCACCACGCGCTCCTTGCCGTACTTCTGCACGACGTAGTCGATCACTTCCTGACGACGCTCGTAGCAGAAATCGATGTCGATATCGGGCATCGTTACACGCTCCGGGTTCAGGAAACGCTCGAACAGCAACTGGTATCGGATCGGGTCAATGTCTGTGATCTCGAGCGCATAGGCCACGATGCTGCCCGCTGCGCTGCCTCGGCCGGGTCCGACCGCGATTCCGTGGCTCTTCGCGTAATTGATGAAATCCCAAACGATCAGGAAGTAATCCACGAAGCCCATGGACGAGATCACGCCCAGCTCATATTCCATACGCTGCCGATGGGTCTCGGCCTCGTCCTTATATCTCTTCTTCAGTCCCTTATCGCACAGCATGTGCAGATACTCATAGGCCGTATAGCCCTCCGGGACATCGTATTTCGGCAGTTTTGACACGCCGAACTCGATCTCGACCTTACAACGCTCGGCGATCTTCTGCGTGTTCTCCAACGCCTCGGGCACGTATGAGAAGATCTGCCGCATCTCCTCTTCCGACTTCAGGTAGAACTGACCGCCCTCATAGCGCATGCGGTCGGTGTCCTGAACCTTCTTACCCGTCTGGATGCAAAGCAGGATATCGTGCGCCTGCGCATCCTCTTTATTAATGTAGTGCACGTCGTTCGTGCAGACCAGGTCCAGGCCGAGCTCGTCATGCAGACGCATCAGCTGCTGATTGACCAGACTCTGCTCCGGGATGCCGTGATCCTGCAGTTCCAGGAAATAATTCTCCCGGCCGAACAGGTCGGCGAACCACTGTGCCTCTTTGCGGGCCTCATCGTACATTCCCTTCTGCAACAGGCGCGGCAGGGAGCCGGCCAGGCAGGCAGACAGGCAAATGATGCCCTCATGGTATTCTTTTAACAACTCTTTGTCGATCCGCGGGCGGTAGTAGTAGCCGTCCGTGAAGCCTTTGGAGACCAGTTTCACCAGGTTGCGGTAACCGGTGTTGTTCTCCGCCAACAGGATCAGGTGATGGTAACGCTCGTCATTTTCCCCGGGTTCCCGGTCGAAACGCGAGTCCGGCGCCACGTAGACCTCACAGCCGATGATGGGATGGATCCCTTCCGCCAGCGCCGTCTTGTAGAACTCGATGACGCCGTACATAACGCCGTGATCGGTGATCGCAAGATGCTGCATGCCTAATTTTTTCGCCGTCTGGATCAGTTCTTTGATCTTACAGGATCCGTCGAGCAGACTGTATTCCGTATGCACGTGCAAATGTGTAAACGCCATCGTGTGTCCTCCTTGTATTATTCGAATTTGCCCCGACGCGCATCCTGGCGGGTCGGGGCAAAAGTATCAATCTTCCGGCTGTATCAGCAAGCCAAATATCCTTCCAGCTTCTCAACAGCGGCTGCCTCGTCGCTGCCATCGGCAATGACCGTGATCACCTTACCCGGTGTCAGTCCCAGCGTCATCATGCCCATAATGCTCTTCGCATTGATGTGGCGGTCGTCCTGCTCCATATAGATGCTGGACTCATACTGGCTGGCGATCTGCACCAGCATGGCAACCGGACGCTGCTCCTTACTTGCCTTGATCTGTACTGTGATATCTTTCTTCAACATAGACCGTAACTCCTTTTCTAATTCGACGATTCTCGTAATGCGTCCGCGAGCTGTTTGATCTTTCGCAGACGATGATTGACCCCGGACTTACCGACCGGCGGATCGAGCATCTCCCCCAACTCTTTCAGGGAAGTATCACGATTCTCCAGCCGCAGGCGGGCCAGATCCCGTAAACCCTCGGGTAGGTTCTCCAGGCCGACTCTCTCCTGCAGATACAGGATATCCTCCACCTGGGAAGAAGAAGCGGTAATGGTCTTTTTGATGTTCGCGGTCTCGCAATTCACCTGACGATTAATGGAGTTGGCGATGTCCTTTCGGATACGGGCATCTTCAAACGCCATCAGCGCAACATGCGCTTTCATCATATTCAGCAGATCGCTGATTCCGTCCCCTTCCTTAATGTAGACCACATACGCAAGTCTCCCGGATGCTTTCTTTCTCTCGACGAAATGGGCTTCGATCCCAAACGCCGCGATCACGCCGATCAGCTGCTCCGCCTGTCCCCTCGTGTTGCACACAAATTCCAGATGGTAGGCTTTATGCGGATCGGACAATGAACCCGCTGCGAGAAATGCGCCGCGGATGAACGCCCGTTTGCAGCACTCGCTTCGGATCAAAACATCGTCCGCGATGCCCTTGTGGCCGTTCTGAAGCCGGAATGCATCCGAGATCTTGGACACGTCCCCGGCAGGGACCGTCTCACCGGCTCCGCTCTCTATACTAAATGCTTTCCTGAATAAAGTAAAGCACTTTTTTTCAACAAAATCGTTTTCTGTTTCGATTTTTATTTTTTTCGTCCCGTCCTTTGCGGTCTCGATCGAGCCGATCAGACCGAAGATCGCGGCCGATTCTGCGATCTGGCAATGCAGGGCATGCGGGATCTGCTCTGCCGCCTCTTCCTTTACCATACGTGAAAAAGATACCGCCATATGCACCTCTATTCCGCGCTGATCGCCGTGTGTTCCTTTCGTATTCCGAAATCGCCGCCCGAAAGCGCATCATACAGCGCGTTCGCGATCGTCACCGAACGATGCCGGCCGCCCGTGCAGCCGATGGCGATGACGAGCTGTGTCCGTCCCTCCGCCTGATACAGCGGGATCAGGAAGCGTACCATCTCGGTCAGTTTCTTGAAAAACTCCTGTGTCACTTCATGCCCCATCACGAAATCCGCGACCGGCTTATCCAGGCCGGACAGGGACTTCAGCTCGGGGATATAAAACGGGTTCGGAAGAAACCGGACGTCAAACACCAGATCCGCTTCCTTCGGGATCCCGAACTTGTAGCCAAACGACAAAATGTTCACATACATGCTGTTGTAGGAGCCGGCATCGACGTAGATGCGGTGCAGCTCCGCGCGCAGATCGCGCGTCAAAAACGAACCGGTGTCCAGCACGCAGTTCGCCTCGGAACGCAGAAACTTCGTCTTCTCGCGTTCGAGGGCAATGCACTGTGCCAGCGAGCGGAAGCGCTCGCCGTCCGCAGCATTTCCCGCGTTCGCCTTATCTTTATCCTCCGAATATGCAGCCATCGGGTGCGGTCTCCGGGTCTCCTTATACCTGCGCATCAGGACTTCATCGTCCGCGTCCAAAAACAGGATCTCACAGGGATATTTATCCTTGAATTCCGAAGAAAGCAGTTGCTGCAGCATCTCGAAGGTGTTCGCGCTGCGGGCATCAATGCCGAGCGCCACGCGGTTTCCCGGGATGCTCTTCTCTTCGAATGCCATCTTCGCAAAAGGCAACAAAAGTTCATTCGGCAGGTTATCTACACAATAATAGCCGAAGTCTTCCAGGATATTGAGCGCAGAGGATTTTCCGGCCCCTGACATTCCGGTCACGATGACAAAACGCATATCGTTTTCCTCTTATTGATCGAACGAACCCAAAAAACAGATCTCAGGTTCCAAAACAAAACCGGTCTTCTCTTTTACGATCTTCTGCACGGCCTTACACAGGCGGTAAATGTCGTCCGCGGACGCATGGCCGCGGTTCACGACGAAACCGCAATGCTTGGACGAAACGGCGGCATCCCCGATGGAAAATCCGGCCAGGCCGGCCTCCATGATGAGTTTGCCCGCGTACGCGCCTGCCGGGCGTTTGAACGTGCTCCCCGCGCTGGGATATTCCAGCGGCTGCTTTTGTTTCCGGGACTGTATGTATTCTTCCGCCTGATGCTTCTCAGCTTCGAGAACCGCCGCATCGGCCGAATGCTCCAATGTAAATGTCGCTTCCAACACGATCCAGTGCGTGTCCATCAGGATACTCCGACGGTACGCAAACTGCATGTCTTCCTTTGAGAGAGTAACGACCTTGCGGCTCTCCGGCTGGTAAACGCGGACCGACGAAAGCACGGACGCGATGTCTTTTTCATAGGCGCCGCAGTTCATGTAGATCGCTCCGCCGACGCTGCCGGGGATACCTGCGGCAAATGAAAGACCGACGTATCCGTTCTCCAAAGCGCCGTTCAGAACACGCTTTAAGGACGCACCGCCCCCGGCCTTTACCGTCTGTCCGGAAAAGACCACATCGGAAAAATGTTTTTTCAAGCGGATGATGACGCCCTTATATCCGCGGTCGCTGACTAAGAGGTTGCTGCCATATCCCAGAACGAAATACGGAACCTCCTCTTTTTCACACAGCTCGATCACGCGGATCAGCGCATTTTCATCCTGCGGGCTCACGAACCAACGCGCAGGACCGCCTACGGCGAACGTCGTGCACGTGCTGAGCAACACCCGCTCTTCCAGATCCTCGGCGGCCACGATCTGCGCCAATTCACCGGTAAACTCTATGTCTGAAACCTTCATTTACTCTTCTTCCCTGGGCTGAAAATTTTTGGAAACGCGGTTGTAGAACTCTTCCACCGCATTGTAACCCATTTTCTTCTGGCGGTAATTTACCGCTGCCGACTCGACGATGATCGCGAGGTTACGGCCGGGACGGATGGGGATATTATGGCATACGATCTTATTGCCCAGATACTCGGTGTAATGCTCTTCGAGGCCCAGACGGTCGTATTCCTTCTCTTTATCCCACTCCTCGAGGTTGATGACCATATCGATGGACTGGGTATTCTTTACGCTTTCAACACCGAACAGCGTCTTGACATCGATGATGCCGATACCGCGCAGTTCGATAAAGTGACGCAGCACTTCCGGCGCAGCGCCGACCAGGGTTTCGTCGGAGACCTTACGGATCTCGACGGAGTCGTCGGCAACGAGACGGTGACCGCGCTTGATCAGTTCCAGGGCAGCCTCACTCTTACCGATGCCGCTCTCACCTGTGATCAGCACACCTTCGCCGTAAACATCGACCAGTACGCCGTGAATGGTGATCATGGGAGCCAGCTCGACCTTCAGCCAGCGGATGACCTCCGCCATGAGCTCCGAAGTCGTCTGCGTCGATACCAGAAGCGGCACGCCGTGACGCATCGCGGAATCGATATCCTCCGCGGTCGGCTGGAAATTACGCGAAAAGACCAGGCAGGGCACCTTACTCGAAAGCAGGCGGTCCATCGTCTGGTCACGCAGGGTCGCGGGCAATGACTTCAGATACGCAAATTCTACGTTTCCGATGATCTGCACGCGTTCATTATCAAAGTGATCATAAAAGCCCGTCAGCTGAAGCGCCGGACGGTTAACATCGACGTCGTTGATTCGGATCGTGTCCGTATCGATCGCCGGTGTCATATTTTTCAGTGACATTTTCTCAATCAGTTTCGTAAGGGCGATGCCTTTCATAGCCAATCTCTCCTGAACAGATATTGCAGATGAAACACCTCTGCACTATCATTTTACAAAACTTGTCGGCTTCTGTAAAGAGGGAAAAAACAGCTATGCTTCCTTGTGGAAGAACGAGTAGACGGCCTGTGCGCTCCTTAAGTCCATGCCCGGAACAGCTCGGAGCGTGTCCACATCAGCGTTTCGGATCTCCTCGGGACTTGCAAAATAGGTCATCAGCGCCACCCGACGCTTCGGTCCGATGCCGGGGATGTCGTCCAGGATCGAGTGTGTCTGCGCCTTCTGACGCAGGCTGCGGTGGTACTCGATCGCAAAACGGTGCGTCTCATCCTGGATCCGCGTGATCAGCTGGAACACGGGTCCGTGGAGGTCAATGTCCACCAGCTCATCGTGGAAATACAGGCCGCGCGTGCGGTGGCGGTCATCCTTTACCATGCCGCATACGGGGATCTTGCCGGACAGGCCCAGGCTCTCCAGAACCTTCTCCGCGATGTGGACCTGGCCCTTGCCGCCGTCCATCAACAGCAGGTCAGGCAGGCGCTCAAAGCCCTTCCGCTCGTCCTCCTGTGCCTGCGCACGCTGAAAACGGCGCGTCAGGACCTCCTCCATGCAGGCATAGTCGTTCATGCCCTGCACCCATTTGATGCGGAACTTTCGGTAGTCCGGTTTGCGGGGACGGCCGTCCTCAAACACGACCATGGAGGCCACACTGTTAAAGCCCCCGGTATTCGATATATCAAAGGACTCAACGCGCGACAGCCCTTCCATCCCCAACAGGGCGGACAGCTTCCGCATGGCGCCTTCGGTCCTCTCTTCTTCTTTTTTCAGTTTCTCGCCATCCTTCGTCAGGAAGACCTTCGCATTTTCCGCGGCCAGACGCACCAGGCGCAACTTCTCGCCGCGTTCCGGCACGGAAAGTTCCACCTTCGCCCCGCGGCGCGCCGTGAGTGCATCGGTCAATATCTCCGCCTCCGACACAGCAGACGGAAGCAGGATGCGCGCGGGCACATAGGGCGTTCCCGCATAATACTGGTTCAGGAAACCTTCGAGGATGTCCGCCGGCTCGTCGCCCTCCGCCGCCTGCATGTGGAAATGCTCGCGGCCGATGATCTTGCCTTCGCGGAAGAACATAACGCAGACCACGGCGTCGCCTTCCTGCACATGCAAGCCGACCACATCCATGTCGTCATAATTGCGGTCCGACAATTTCTGCCGCGTCGCCACGAAGCGTACGCTGCCGATCAGGTCGCGGTACTGCATGGCCTCTTCGTAATCCAGCCGCTCCGCCGCCTCTTCCATCTTCTGGTTCAGCATCTTCGTGATGATGCTGTCATTTCCGTTCAGCAACGCCACGGCCGCCTGGATCTTCTTCTGGTATTCTTCGCAACTGATGAACCCCTGGCACGGCGCGTCGCACAGCTTCATCTGGTAGTTCAGGCAGGGCCGTCCGACCGGAATGGTATCGGCCGTGATCACCTTGCGGCAGGTCCGCAGTTTCAGTGTCTTCTGAAGCAGATCCAGCGTCTCTTTCACAGCCGTCCCGCTCGTATACGGGCCGAAATATTTATTCTTATCCTTCTGCATCTGGTGCGCGTACAGCACCCGCGGGTACTCCTCATTGACCGTCACGTAAAGATAAGGATAGCCCTTGCTGTCCTTCAGGAGCGTGTTGTATTTGGGCTGGTATTCCTTGATGAGGTTACTCTCCAGGACCAGCGCCTCCGCCTCCGAGTCCGTCACGATGTACTCGAAGCGACGGATGTGATCGACCATCTGCAGGATCTTCGTCGTCTTGCCGCGCCCACTCTGGAAATACTGGCGCACGCGGTTCTTCAGCACGACCGCCTTGCCGACGTAGATCACCTCATCCAGATCTCCGTGCATCAGGTAGACCCCGGGAAGATCCGGCAATTTCTTCAGTTCTTCTTCAAAGTTAAATTCCAGTTCTTCCATACGCCTACTCCGGTCAATAATTCGCCGAAAGCGGACGACACCTCCCGGCACCATCCGCTTCTGCTGTTATTCCACATCGAACTTCGCCGATGTCTTATTAAGTATCTCTTTCTTCTCTTCTTCGGAAAACAGGGAAGGAACTTCCGCCTCGCCTCCGCGCTGGATGCGACGCAGGATATCCATGAATTCCGTACCGGTAATGGTCTCCTTTTCGATTAGGAAGTGGGCAATGCGATCCAGGGCAATGCGGTTCGCCAAAAGCAGCGCTTTCGCCTCATCATACGCCTTCTTCAGCATGTCCTTCACTTCTTCGTCGACCAGGGCCGCCGTCTGATCCGAGCAGTTCATGCGGGTCGCTCCGGTCAGATACTGGCTCTCCACGGTCTCAAGCGCCATCAGTCCGAAACGTTCGCTCATACCGTACATGGTGACCATGGCGCGCGCCAGGTTCGTCGCCTTCTCGATATCATTGGCCGCGCCCGTCGTCACCTTACCAAAGACGATCTCTTCGGCCGCGCGACCTGCGAGCATGCCGACCAACATGGCCCAAAGCTCGGGCTTCGTGTTCAGGTAATGCTCCTCCTCGGGCGTCTGCATAACGTAACCGAGGGCGCCCATGGTACGGGGCACGATCGTGATCTTCTGCACGGGCTCCGCATCTTTCTGCAGGGCATTTACCAGCGCGTGACCTACCTCGTGGTAGGAAACGATGCGCCGCTCTTCCGCATTCATCACGCGGTCTTTCTTCTCTTTACCGACCAGGACTACTTCCACCGCTTCGAACAGATCCTTCTGCGATACGGCATTCCGTCCGCTTTTGACTGCGTTGATCGCCGCCTCGTTGATCATGTTCGCGAGGTCGGAACCTGCGGCGCCGCTCGTCGCGAGGGCGATCGCCTCGAAATCAACGGTGTCGTCCATGGCCACGTCTTTCGCGTGCACCTTCAGGGTAGCGATACGACCCTTCAGATCGGGCTTGTCGACGATGATGCGGCGGTCCAGACGGCCCGGACGCAACAGCGCCTTATCGAGTACCTCGGGGCGGTTCGTCGCCGCGAGGATAAATACACCTTTGGAACTGTCGAAACCATCCATCTCGGCCAGCAACTGGTTCAATGTCTGCTCACGCTCGTCATTGCCCCCGCCGAAGCGGCTGTCACGGCTCTTACCGATGGCATCGATCTCATCGATGAAGATGATACACGGCGCATTCGCCTGTGCCTGCTTAAAGAGGTCACGCACACGGGACGCACCGACACCGACGTACAGCTCGACGAAATCGGATCCGGACAATGAGAAGAACGGAACCTGGGCTTCGCCGGCTACGGCCTTCGCCAGGAGGGTCTTACCGGTTCCGGGCGGGCCGACCAGAATGGCGCCCTTCGGGAGCTTCGCGCCGATGCGCTGGTAGCGCTGCGGCCGATGTAAGAAATCTACGATCTCGGTCAGGGACTCTTTCGCTTCGTCCTGACCTGCAACATCCTTAAATGTAACGCCGGTCTTCTTCTGGATGTAGACCTTCGCGGTGCTCTTGCCGACGCCGCCGGCGCCGCCGCTGCCGATCCTCCGCATCATGAACATGAAGAAGATCCATACGAAAACGATGGGCAGAACGACGAACAACAGGAAGTCCATGATACCCGAACTGGTACTCGGGATCTCGCCCTCAAACTCGACGTTCGCATTTTCCAGGCGGGTGACCAGGTTATCATCGCCGACATAGCCGGTGAAATAAGTCTGGACCATCGCGTCTTCCTTGGAACGGGGCGCATTTTCCGTCGGGTAAATGACGATCTTATTCGTCTTCAGATCGACGCGCTCCACATACCCGTTTGCGACCATCTCCGTGAACTCGTTGTACGTGATCTTTTTGTTCCGGGCGTTCTCGATATAGTTATTCATCATCGTGACGATCAGTATAACAACAACGGTCGCGAGGATGAAACAGATCAATGTCTGGGAATTCTTCGGCCCCTGTCCGCCTCCACCTCGGTTGTTGTTATTGTTATTGCGGTTATCACGATTATTATCGGAATTGTTAAAGTTATCCAAGCGCGAAATTCTCCGTTTCTTTAAAAGGTATTTTCGATGCGTCGGTAGGGTTTTTCCCTTTCGCATCGTTCCTGAAATGATTTTACCCTTTAAACCGCAAAAAAGCAAGGTTTATTGTGTGAAAATCCTGTGAACTTCCTTACGTTTTTCTTAATCCTGTCTCGGAAAATGCCTCATTTTCCCGCTTTTTCGGATTCATTACCCGCAGAACGGGTCGGTTTTTTCGATTTTTACACGGAAAAGGTGCGGTTTTGGGTTTACTTTTTCCTTGTATTATTATAGAATAGATTAGTGACGGTAATAACGAGCGGCGCACCTCTTTCGGCCCCTGCAACGGAAGCTCGCTTACGTTTGCAGGCCGCGAAAGAGGTATAGCGCGACAAAGCGCATGAGCATGTAGCGTAGCGAAATGCGAATGAGCGCCGCGAGTAAAAGTCACTATTTGGAGAGCTTATGAAGACTATCGATATCGTAGTACCCTGCTACAATGAAGAAGAGGTACTGAATAACTTTTACGAGGTCACAAAGTCCTGGTGCGATAAGATCGAAGGCTACGACTTCCGCTTCATCCTGGTGGATGACGGCAGCCGCGATAAGACGGTCTGCATCATGCGTGAACTGGCGGCGGCGCACCCCGATGTACGCTACATCAGTTTCTCGCGCAACTTCGGTAAGGAGGCAGCGATGTACGCCGGCCTTTCGAATTCGACCGGCGACTATGTGATCGTAATGGACGCGGATCTGCAACACCCGCCTTCCATGTTCCCGGATTTCATCGCGGGCATCGAGGAAGGCCACGACTGCGTTGCCGCAAGGCGAACCTCCCGCAAAGGCGAGGCGAAGATCCGCAGTTTCCTGTCCCGTCAGTTTTATAAAGTCAGCAACCGCATGAGCGATGTGAAGCTGGAGTATGGCGCGGTGGACTACCGCATCATGACCCGCCGCATGGTGGACTCCATCCTGCGTCTCTCGGAAGTACAGCGTTTTTCGAAGGGCATCTTCGCCTGGGTCGGCTACGACACCAAATGGATCCCCTATGAAAATGTCGAGCGCGAACTGGGAACTTCCAAATGGAACCTTCGTTCGTTACTTCGCTACGCGATCGACGGCATCACGTCGTTCTCGACCGCACCGCTGCGTTTCGTCAGCGCCATGGGCTTCTTCATCTGCTTCGCGGCGTTTGTCTATCTGATCTTCATCGTCATTAAGACGCTTCTAGGCTACAACGACGTCGCGGGCTTCCCGACCATCATTTGCCTGATCCTGTTTTTGGGCGGCATCATCGAGTTTTCCATCGGCATCCTCGGCGAATACATTGCCCGCATCTACATGGAGTCGAAGCACAGGCCCATTTACATCGCCCGTGAGTCCAACATCCCGGGCATGGAAGGCGTGAGCCTGCCGAAAAACAGCACGAAGGAAACGGAGCCGGCTGAGAAACCGGAACAGCCGGAATAAGATCATGAAACTACCGAAATCACTGGAAAAATATCAAAAATATATCAACGAGGAGACCATATCCTACCTGTTCTGGGGCGTGATGACGACCATTCTCAACATCGCGTGCTTCAACATCTGCTACTATGCTCTCCACCTTTCGACGACCGTATCCAATGTGACCGCCTGGATCGTCGCAGTCATCTTTGCTTTCTTCGTAAACAAGATCTTCGTTTTCCGAAGCAAGGAATGGGGGTTGAAAAAACTTTCATACGAATTCTGGACGTTTATCGCAGGCCGTCTTCTGTCCCTCGGTTTCGAAACCGCATTCATGTACCTCACCGTGGACGTGCTCCACTTCGAGGCCTTCATCATGAAACTGTTCGCAAGCGTCGTTGTCATGATCATGAACTACATTACCAGCAAACTCTTCTCATTCAAGAAGAAAAAACCGCAGACCGCGGATGCTGGCACCCAAGGAGATACAAATGGAAACAAATGAAAAGAACTTCAGATCCTGGTTTAAGCGTCAGCTCCCGCTGATACTGGCCTTTGTGATCCCGCTCGTAGCGATGCTGCTCGTCTTCATCCAGCGTGGGATCTTCCCGTTCGGTGAACGCAGTTTTTTGCGCACCGACCTCTACCATCAGTACGCGCCGTTCTTCCGTGAACTCAAAGATAAATTCTTAAACGGCGAGAGCCTTTTGTACTCCTGGGACATCGGCGGCGGCACAAACTTCGTAGCCCTGATGGCCTACTATCTGGCCAGCCCGCTGAACTGGTTTTTGTTCCTGTGTCCGGTGGAATTCGTCATCGAGTTCATCAGCTACATGATCGTCCTGAAGATCGCGCTCTGCGGCCTCTCCTTCGCGTGGTACCTGCGTAAGCACACCCGCACGAACAACCTGGGCATCGCATTCTTTGCGACCTTCTACGCACTCTCCGGTTACATGGCAGCCTACAGCTGGAACATCATGTGGCTCGACTGTCTGATCCTGTTCCCGATCATCATCCTGGGACTGGAACGTCTGGTCTACGAGGACAAATGCCTGATGTACTGCATCAGTCTGGCCCTCTGCGTACTTTCCAACTACTACATCTCGATCATGGTCTGCCTGACCCTGATCCTCTACTTCCTGGCGCTTCTCTTCATCGCTCCCATGCGTCGTGAAGAGATCGAGCGTGTGGACTCCCACCGCCTCATCAAGCGCTCCATCTTTATGAACTATCCGAAGAAGATCTTCGAGTTCGCCTTCTATTCCTTCCTGGCCGCCGGCATCTCCATGATCGTCCTGCTCCCGGAGATGAAGGCCCTGCAGATGTCCGCTTCCGCTGACTCTACCTTCCCGAAGACTTTTTCGTCCTATTTCACCATGCTGGAAATGCTGGCCCGCCACCTGGTCGATGTTGAAGTTCACATCGGTCTCGATCATTGGCCCAACCTGTACTGCGGTGTCGGTATCCTGATCTTCATCCCGCTCTACATCATGAACCGCAAGGTGAATTATCGCGAGAAGTTCGCATATGCCGGCCTCGTTCTGATCTTCCTGGCCAGCTTCAGCATGAACTTCCTGAACTTCATCTGGCATGGTTTCCATTATCCGAACTCTCTGCCCTGCCGGCAGTCGTTCGCCTATGACTTCATCATCCTCGTAGCCTGCTACAAAGGCTACATGGGTCTGAAGGATCGTTCTCTCAAAGAGATCGCCCGCGCGATCCTGATCGCGCTCGGCCTCATCCTGCTGTTCGAGCAGGTTACGAAGGGCAACACACTCTTCCACTTCCACGTATTCTATGTCAGCGCGATCTTCGTTGGCTTCTACGGCCTGTTCGCTTACCTGTACCGCAAAAAGCTCAGTTCGCAGGCATATAAGCGCGGTCTGGCCATCGCCGCCGGCATTCTGGTCCTCATCGAGGGCTTCCTGAACACGACCGTTACCAGCGTTACCACGATCCATCGTCCTTCCTACGTTGAGCAGAACGGCGATTTCGCCGCCCTCTACGATGCAGCGAAGACCCGTGCGAACGAACTGGCATACGACGAGTATTATCGTCCGGAATTCGGCAACGTAGATACTATTACCAACCTCTTCCGTCTCGAGCGCTTCAACCTGCGTACGAAGAACGACGGTTCCTGGTTCCAGTATCCTTCGATCTCCGTATTCTCTTCCGTGGCCAATGCAAACCTTACCGCTTTCTATAAGAAGCTCGGTATGGAGTCCAACACGAATGCATACTCCAGCACCGGCGCCACGGCTTTAGTCGACGCGATCTTCAACATCCGCTATAAGTTTAATGACGCAGAGATCCCGAACAACAAGGTAACGACAAACTTTGCATCTTCGAACAAACTCTACCTGCTCGAGAACAACTCCGTGCTTTCCATCGGTTTCTTCGTGGAAGGAACGGCGGAAGAATTCTCCGAACGCTGGAACACCAATTCCAACGCCATTACAACGCAGAATAACTTCGTAAGGAACATCGCAGGTATCGATCGTGCCGTTTTGGAGGTCATCGCGGCGGATTCGACCCAAGATAAAACCATGACCTTTACCGCACAAAAAGACGGTTATTATCACTTTTACACAGTCAATAGTACGATCGACGATGTCGATGTCCGCATTGAAGGCGGAGCCTCCAAACGGACCAGTTCGCTGAAGCGCCGCTACATCGTCAATGTCGGATACGTCGAGGCCGGTAAAACCATTACGGTAACTACGCCAAATGAGGCTAAGATCTCCGGAAGCCTCTACTACTTCAACGGTGACGTTCTGGCTGAGGCAGTCGAGGCCCTGAAACCCGGATGTCTGGCCGTGACCGATTTTGACGAAACTCATGTCAATGGTTATGTAACAGCGAAAAGCAATGGAATACTATTCACTACAATTCCTTATGAAAAAGGATGGACAGCACGCGTCGATGGTGCTATAGTAGATACAGAGATGGCTGTAGATACTTTCCTTGCGATTCCTCTGACCGAGGGAACGCATAAGATCGAGCTTACCTACACGCCGGATGGCCTTATGCCGGGTCTGTGGATCACCCTGGGTTCGATCCTCTTCCTGATCTGCATTACGATGCTCCGCAGCATCTTCAAGCAGAAGTTCGGATATCGTTTCAACGTATTCGTTGAGGAGGAAGAGATCGATCTTCGCGACCTCGAAAAAGAGGTCGAGGCTTCCGAGAAAGAATCCGAGAAAGAATCCGAGAAGGATGTTGAGAAAGCCGAGACTCCTGCGGAGGCGAAACCGGAACCGGAGAAGGAATCTGAGGAGAAGCCCGAGGAGAGATCCGAGGAAGCGTCTGAAGAGAAAACTGAAGAGAAGCCTGAGGAAGAACCTGAGAAGGATGAAGAACCTCTTCCGAGTGGCGGACCGATCACAGACGACGATGATGTGACTACTTCCGAGAAGGGCGACGAAGCAGACACATCAGAGAAAAAGGAAGCCGAAGCAAAAGCTTCTGAGAAAGAAGAAAAGGCCGAGTCGGAAGAAACCGACAAAACCGAACCGAAGAACGAAGGACAGCCGAACAACAACAACAACAATAACAACAACGGCAACCGCAAGCACTTCGGAAAGAAAAAACGGAACAAACTGAGATAACGGAAACGTAGGGTGTTGTCTCAGGGTTCATCGTCCGGAAGTAACGAAACCGGGCGCATCACCTCAGTGTAAATATCACGAGGATGAACGGATATAGAAAAAAGGATCAGGATGGAGGAACATTTATGACAATTGATGAACTTATTGACTATGCGAAGTCGAATAACTGCTCGGATATTCATCTGACGGTCGGCGGCGAGATGGCGTTACGCCGGTATGGCGATCTGCGTAAGGTAGACCAGCCTATCTCCGAAGATGAGATGGAGGGTCTCATTTTCCAGATGCTCAACGAAAAGAGAGCGAAGCAGGTTCGTGACGGTATCGACCTCGACTTTACTTACGAAACACCCAGCATGATCCGCTGCCGTGTTAACGTATATTCTCAGAAGGGAAAGAAGGCAGCCTGCCTTCGTATCATGGGCGACAGTGTTCCTACCATGGAGAGCCTGAAGCTTCCTGCAAACATTCTCCGCTCCCTCGCGGATAAGCCGCGTGGTCTCGTTCTTTTGACAGGACCTACAGGTAGCGGTAAGTCTACTACCCTCGCTACGATGGTCGACTACGTAAACCGTAGCCGTGCCGAGCATATCATCACGATCGAGGACCCGATCGAGTACGTATACGAGAGAGGTAAATCCACGATCCACCAGAGAGAGATTGGCCAGGATATCGATACATTCTCCAACGCGCTTCGTTCCGCACTCCGTGAGGACCCGGACGTTATCCTCGTAGGTGAGATGCGTGACTACGAGACCATCTCCGCTGCGATCACTGCAGCCGAGACCGGACACCTCGTAATGTCCACACTTCATACCACAGGCGCAGCCGAGACCATCAACCGTATCATCGACGTATTCCCGGCACAGGCTCAGAACCAGATCCGTAACCAGCTGGCCAGCGTTTTGATCGGTGTTATCACCCAGCAGCTCATCCCGCTTGCAAACGGTAACGGCCGTATCGCAGCGACCGAGATCCTGGTAGTAAACGATGCGGTATCGAACCTGATCCGTACCGATAAGGTCTACCAGATCGAGACGAGCATGCAGACCAGTATGTCACAGGGTATGCACACTCTGAACTACGACCTGAAGCAGCTGGTTGCACGTGGTGTCATCACCCGTGAGCAGGCGATCAAATACTCGAACGATCCTAAGGATTTCATGATGTAAGTCAGGTCCATGTTTCGGAACACGAAACGAGATACAAGTATTATTCAAAACGAGCCTTCCTCGCTTATCATGTCTGCCCGGCAGACCGGTAAACGAGGAAGGATTCTTCTATACGGCGCATGGCGCCGAATCTTTAAAAACATACACCCGACGGCGTATGGCGGAGGTAGATTATGAAACTTTGGGGCGGACGCTTCACAAAGGAAACCAACGAACTGGTCAATGCATTCAATGCATCCCTTCCTTTTGACCGCAGATTTTATAAGCAGGACATCCGGGGAAGTATCGCCCACGTGACCATGCTCGCGAAACAGGGCATCCTGACGGTTGCCGAGCGCGACGTGATCATCGAGGGACTGGACAGCATCTTAAAGGATATCGAGTCGGGCGCACTGCCGTTCGACGAGACCAGCGAGGACATCCACAGCTTTGTTGAGGCAAATCTGATCGAGCGCATCGGCGATCCCGGTAAGAAACTGCACACCGGGCGCAGCCGTAACGACCAGGTCGCTCTCGATATGCGCCTGTATACGCGCGATGAGATCGACGAGACCGACGCTCTCCTGCTCTCGCTCCTGAAGACGATCTACCGGATCATGGCGGACCATGTCCACACCTATATGCCGGGATTTACACACCTGCAGAAGGCACAGCCCGTTACGGTCGCTCACCATTTCGGAGCATATTTCGAGATGTTTAAGCGTGATCGCAGCCGCCTTAAGGACATCCGTTCCCGTATGAACTACTGCCCCTTAGGCGCCGGCGCCCTCGCAGGCACCACCTATCCGCTGGATCGCGAGTACACCGCGAAGCTTCTGGATTTCGACGGCGCGACCTTAAACAGCATGGACTCGGTCTCCGACCGTGACTATCTCATCGAATTTCTTTCGGCCATGTCCACGATCATGATGCACCTCTCCCGCTTCTCGGAAGAGATCATCATCTGGAACTCGAACGAATACCGTTTCGTGGAATTGGACGATGCATATTCCACCGGAAGCAGCATCATGCCGCAAAAGAAAAATCCGGACATCGCCGAGCTGGTGCGCGGTAAGACCGGACGTGTATATGGCGCGTTGATGGGCTTTCTGACCACCATGAAGGGCATTCCGCTCGCCTACAACAAAGACATGCAGGAAGACAAGGAAATGTTCTTTGACGCCCTTGATACGACGAAGGGCTGTATCGAACTCTTCAACGGCATGATCGCCACCATGAAGTTCCGCAAAGACGTCATGGAGAAAAGCGCGATGGCAGGCTTCACCAACGCGACTGACGCAGCCGACTACCTCGTTAAGAATGGCGTTCCGTTCCGCGACGCGCACGGTATCATCGGCCAGCTCGTACTGCTCTGTCTGGACCGCGGCATCTCCCTCGACGAGCTTCCGCTCGCCGACTATCAGGCCATCTGCCCTGTCTTCAAGGAAGACATCTACGAGGCCATCAGCCTCGCGACCTGTGTTGAGAAACGTATCACTCTCGGCGCGCCCGGCCCGGCAGTGATGGAGGAAGTACTTAAGAAACATAAAGAATATCTTGGACTGTAAGATTACTCAGTCACATAAAACAACGGGGATGTCCGATGGGACATCCCCGTTTGTATTTATTGATCTCTTCTGTTTTCACGGACATCGACGATCACATATTCCGAATATGTGCAGGTCTTGAAAATGATCTCCCAATCGGAGATGCCCGACGTAACGATAAAATCTGTGTTGTTTCTCGTTTCGTGTCCATAGACGCGATCATCCGCGTGGAACAACGCCTCCAGGATGTTGGCAGGGAATACCTGCCCGCCGTGGGTATGACCGGACAGGACCAGGTCCACGCCCGACGCCGCCTGGGCATCGTAGTCATGCGGCTGATGGTCGATCACGATCATGTACTTCGACGTATCCAGCCCGGAGATCAGCGCCTCCATCGACTTTCTGCCGCCGCCCCGCTGCTGCTCCGAGCGGTCTTTTCTTCCGATCACGTAGAAACGGCCGTCGATCAGCATCGCTTCGTCATGCAGCACGTGCACGCCGTTTTTCTCCAGTTCGGCGATCACGTCGCTTCCCGAATAGCCGCGGCTATTCATATAGCCCTTATCATGATTTCCGAACGATACATACACGCCATACTTGGTTTTGACATTTCCCAGCGCCTCGCAGCTCCGGATCATATCTTCCTTCGTCGTGCTGTCATCCACGAAGTCTCCGGCCACGACCAGAATGTCCGGCTCGGTCTTCTCGATCTCCTTCAGATGCTCGGCAAATCCATCCCCGTCAAAGGTCGTCCCCACATGCGAGTCGGCGATCATCGCCACCCGGATGTGACCGACTTCCTTATCGGTCGCGACGTCGTACTTGGTCTCGAATACGTGGTGATCCAGATACGCGCCGATGCACAGATAGACCGTGGTAAACACGATGGCGATCGCGCCCGCGTAATACCGTTTCGGCGCCTTACCACGCTTCTTGCGGACAATGCTGTTCACCAGGTCGGCCAGCAGCCAGAACACGATCAGGTGCAGGAAGACGATCACCGCGTTCATGGCCTTGATCGTAAACACCAGCACCACCATGAGCGCTGCCATTATCAGCAGACTGATGAGCACGGCCCAACGTTTCTTATCCTTCGCCAGCTTCTTGATGAAACCGAATTTGGACATTTTAAACGCTGCAGCCACGGCTGCGATCATGCCGCCGATATAGATTCCTCCAAATAATAATATCCAGCCCATAAACCCCCTATTCTTTCACACGCAGGATGCCGCCTGCGGCCGCCGGCTCGGACAATGTCACCCGAAGCGCCTGCAACGGATGCGGCGCGCTCTCCATCTCCTCCCCGGTCTCGATATTCACGATGCGAAGCACCTTCACGGGAACGTTCTCGAATGAAGGCTTCATGATCTCGATCTCGTCGCCCACGCAGAATTTGTTTCTCTGGGTAATGCGGACCGTGCGCTCAGCCTCGTCCGCCTCCTCGATCACGCCGAGGTAGGTGTAGTTGTGCACGTAGGTGTTGTTGTCGTAGATCTGCGTGTTCGAATCCGGCTTTCCGAAGAAGAAACCGGTCGTATATTCACGATACGTACATTTGCCGATCTCCTCACGGTAGAGCGGCAGATTCTTTTTATACAGTTCCGGGTCGGCGAGATAATCGTCGATCGCCTTGCGGTAGGTGCGAGCCACCGTAGCTACATACAACGCCGTCTTCATGCGCCCCTCGATCTTAAACGAGTCGATGCCCGCTTCGATCAGCTCCGGGATATGCTCGACCATGCACAGGTCCTTGGAATTAAAAATGTAGGTGCCGCGCTCATTTTCCTCGACAGGAAAATACTCGCCGGGCCGCTTCTCTTCCATCAGCGTGTACTTCCAACGGCACGGGTGCGTGCAGGCGCCCTGGTTGGCGTCGCGCCCCGTCAGGAAGGCCGACAGCAGGCAGCGTCCCGAGTAGGAAATGCACATGGCGCCGTGAACGAAGGTCTCGATCTCCATGTCCTCCGGGATCTGCGCGCGCATCTGAGCGATCTCGGCGAGCGAAAGCTCGCGCGCCGTCACGATACGCTTCGCGCCCTGCTTATACCAGAACTGCGCCGTCGCATAGTTCGTGTTGTTCGCCTGGGTGGAAATGTGGATGTCCGTGTCCGGCATCACGCGCTTCGCGATCTCAAAGATACCGGGATCCGAGATGATGAGCGCATCCACGTCGCCGGCCTTTTTGAGCTCGTTGAAGTATTCTTCTGCCTCGGCAATGTCGTTGTTGTGCGCCAGGATATTCGCCGTGACGTAGAATTTCACGCCGTGCGCATGCGCATAACGGATACCTTCGGCCATGTCCTCCATGGAGAAATTCTTCGCCTTCGCCCGCAGGCTGAAGGCCTCACCTCCCACATAGACGGCATCCGCGCCGAAGTTCACTGCGCTGTATAACACCTCCAGGCTCCCCGCCGGGATCAGCAATTCCACGTTACGTCTCATATTACGCTCCAAATCCTCGTAAACGGGCCAAATCCGCCCTTTTTATCATTCCGTGTAGCCGAAGCCGAGGATAGTGAAATCCTTATCCTCGTCGCCCTGAGCGGGCGCTACGGTGATCTCGTAGTCCGCGCGCTCCTGTCCTTCGGCCAGAAGTTTAACATTACAATGTGTCCAGTTGTTGCGATGCGGGTCGGCGATGAAGACCTCCTGCCCGTTGACACTGACCGATGCGCGGCCGGTCGTCGCGTTGCCGCTGTCTTTGAAGATCAGGAAGACCGAACGCGCCGAAAGTTTCAGCACGAACGGCGCCGGGTCTGCGTCCAGTGGCCGCTTCCAGTTCGCGGCAAATTCGGGACTCGGGATGACATCCAGATCACGTTCTACGCACTGGAGCTCCGGGTCCGTCTCGGTAAATGAACCCACATTCACGCACACGCCGTCCGGATACGAATCCGCACGCTCGATCAGTTTGATACCGTCGAACGTCGGTCCGCAGCAAGGGTAGGCGGCTGCCTTCGCATAATCCTCCGCATGGGAAGCATCGCTGCGTGAGAAACCGTTGAGGGATGGGTCTGCCAGAACGACGTCAAACAGGTTCAACAGACAGTCGCTCATCACGGTGTGACCCATGTTCGTCGGGTGGAAGGTATCATAGAAATACTGGCGTTTCGAGATCACACGACCCGCGTTCCGGGGAAATGCGAACTGAGGAACGACAGCGTTTTTCACGCTCACCATCGGAACGCCGTATTCGGTTCCGATCGGGATCAGGCGATCCTGCAGGTTTTCATTGTTCGCGAAAACCGAGAACAGGAGGATGACTGCCGGATGGTTGTCGGCGCTTAACGCCGTGCGCAGCAAGCTCTCAAAGCAGCGACCGCGTGTCTCGTCGTCGTAGTCATTGACCGCAAACTCGATGAACACGATGTCCGGCTTCCGCTGCCCGAAGAGGCAAACCTCCTTTGTATAACGCATCAGGCCGAACTCCGAGGAGGTGCCGCCCGCACCCGCCTTCACGTAACTGAAACGTGACGGGTCGCCCAGGCGCTCCGTGATCCCCTTAAAGGACTGATATGCATAGCAATTTGTATTGATGGGCTTCGCTCCCGCGCCCTGCGTGATGGAACCGCCGATGTAGGCAACGGTCATGGGCTCGCCCGCCTTTGCGCGCTCGATCGCGCGGCGCAAACGTCCGTCGGTACCCGCAGACACCAGGCTGCGGCGGATCATGGACTTGTAAGCCTCACTCTCCCGCTCCACCTTCGAATCACGCTCGCCGGACGGAACGTCCAGAGTATCATCCACGAAGAGGCGGACATTGACCTCCGCCAGCTGGCCGGGGTGCTGCAAGATAAACGTGATGTTTCCGATCACGTCATCCTCTTCGTCCCACTGCACCTGATCAAACATATAGATAAACTCGCCGCCGTCGGCCGGCACGTCGAAACGAAGCGTCGTTCCGCGACCATAACGGTCATGCTTTCCGTAATGCTTCCAGATCACGGGCACGGTCTTCAGGCCCGGATCGTCCGGTGCCGAGATCGACACGCCGAGGCCCTTTACCAACTTATAGAAACCGTCCTCACGCTGAAGATCGACCAGCTGGTTGCACAGCGCGAAATCGGAGATGCCTCCGATGATCTCAAGCTTTCCCTGCAGGCGCCCGGAGTCCAGATAGATCTCCTGGCTGCACGTTCCGTCCTGCCGCTGTGTCGCTTCGATCAGCGTATCCATCAGGATGTAGACCCCTTTGCGGTCCACCGCGTCCTTCGGCGCGTTAACTGAAAATTCACTCATGGTTTTTTCCTCTCTATGCGTGCACGCTACGGCACGCCCTTCTGCTTAGTTTGTCTGCCTCTCCCGCCGATTGGCTCTTTCTGCGGAAGACTCGTTTTATTATGAAGCCTGGTCCAGCACTGCCGGCAGGTGCTCCTTTGTCGAATAATAGATCAACTGATCCACGATCGTCTGGTAGACGATGGAACAGTCGCTGCGGCGGATCAGTCCGAAGATCTCTCCGTTCCCGGAGAAGATATGGTTGTCCCACCAGATGGCGGTCATGCCGTAGTTACGCGCTGCTGCCACATAATAAGCGGCAAATTCTTCGCGGGCGCGGTCGTTTCCGTTCTTCAGGCGCGCGCCGAACTCACCGATCACGACGCCGACACCCTTGGAAACATATTTCGCATAGATCGCCTTCAAAAACGAGTCGATGTCTTTGCGGTCCGCCGCCTTATTGATCGTGAATTTCTCGGTGTACTGGCTTTCGTTCGTACCCGCCAGCGCGAAATAATACGGACGGTAGGCATGCACGGACAGCAGGATCCGGTTTTCCTTCGTCGCCTGATCGTCTGTGGGCAGAGCGAACGACGCCGGGGTCTCAAGATCCGGCGAAGCGCAATAACCCGGACACATGATATACCGACTGCGGTTCGCCTCACTTCCCTGCGCACGGATCGTATCCACGATGGTCTGGTTGAGCTGGTTTACGCAGTCGATGCACTCTTTACCCTCGGTGCTGGCGGCGGCGACCCACCACTCGTACGAGGTCCCGACCTGGCGCGGCTCGTTCATCGTCTCGAACACCAGGCGCTCATCATAATCGGCAAATGCCTCCGCCACCTGTGACCAGATCGCGGTCACGTATTTCTTGGACGTCTCCAGTTCGTCATACGACGGGTAGAGATACAGTCCCTTATCGTTCTTATCGTTATCATGATGGATGTTGATGATGACATACAGTCCGGCATCCAGCGACCAGTCCACGACCTCCTTCACGCGGTTCAGCCACGCTTCGTCGATCTTCATCGTCTCGGCATCGACATGGCCGTGCCATGAAACCGGGATACGGATGGTCCTAAAGCCCGCGTCATACACGGTCTGTATAAGTTTCTGCGTCGTCTTCACGCCGACCCACGCGGTCTCCAGATTGAGACCCGTCGCACCCGTATGCGCGTCAAATGTATTGCCCAGGTTCCAGCCGATCTGCAGGTTCTCCACGAAGCGGATCGCCTCAGAATCCGGGATCTTCACCTCGGGAAATGCATCCAGGGCAATGATCTCGCCCGGCTGCGTCACCGGGTCCGTAGCCGCCTCCGTCGTCGGAGCCTGGGTAGGTGCCGCCGTCGTCGGTGCCTGTGTAGGCGCAGCCGTGGTATCGGCCGGCTTCTCCGTCGTATCTGTCGCGGTCGTACCAGCCGCCGTGGTGTCTGCGATCGCAGCCGTTGCCGCCGTCGTCTCATCCGACGTGCCCTTATCGCATCCGGCCAATGTACTCATGCAGAGCGCTCCCGCCAGCATCACGCTGACCGCCTTCTTAAAACATTTAGTAGTGATCATATTCTTTCTCATAAAACCTCCGCCGTTGATCGGGATCATTACTCACTTCCAAGCATACATCGCTTCTCTCTCATTTACACAGCATTCTGTTGCAATTATACCCTCGATCATCCCGCTTTTCAATGGTTTATCCTGTACAAAAAAAGAAACTGCCGCCGAAACGATCGTCCCGACGACAGTTTTTGATGATCGGCTCACGCCGACGTGCGAAGGCTCTCCGCTTATGCGAGTGTTACATTCACTGCCTGCGGTCCGCGAGCTCCGTTGGTCACGTCGAAGTTGACCTTCTGGCCATCCTCCAGGCTCTTGTAGCCTTCTGCTACGATGCCGGAGAAATGTACGAATACGTCCTTACCATCCTCATCACCGGTGATAAAGCCATAGCCTTTGGTTGCGTTAAACCACTTTACTGTACCCTTCATTCAAAGATACCTCCCACAAAATCTTGTATCTTATTAATAGCAATAGCCTCGATCTGTCATACAGCGTCGGCCGGTAAGAATACAGTGAATTCCTTCCTTGTCCTTCCTTGTCAAGCACTCTACACAAACACTTTATGGTTTCCTGATGCACTTCCCAAAGAGATCACATCATGAAACATTTAGGTGAAACAATTAATAAAATACGAGTTAACAGTAGCATATGCATTATGAAATGTCAAGCGTTTAGTCACAACTTATTGAATTTTACGAATGTTTTTTTCGTCGAATTTCCATAAAATCGAACAAAAACAGACAAATTGAGGGGTAAAGCACGCTTTACCCCTCACGGATCATAATTCTACGGTTACTTTTTCAAGTTTCCAAATATCGTTTACATACTCCATGATCGTACGATCGGAAGAGAACTTTCCGCTACTTGCGGTGTTCAGAAGCGCCATGCGCGCCCAGCGGGCTTCGTCACGGTATGCTTCCTCAACCTTCTTCTGCGCCTCGTGGTACGAACGGAAATCCTTCAGGATGAAGTAGGTATCCGCGCGATCGGAGCTGTAGGTGTTGAGCAGCGAGTTGTACAGGTCGCGGAACAGTTCCGGATCGTTCGGCGAATAATAGCCGTTGATCAACTGCATCAGCACGCGGCGGATCTCCATGTCGTTGTTGAAGATCTCCATGGAATCGTAACCGCCCTCGTTCTCGTATTTGATGACTTCATCAGAGGACAGACCGAAGATGAACGCATTGTCCTCGCCGACTTCCTCGACGATCTCGATGTTCGCGCCGTCCATGGTTCCGAGCGTTACCGCACCGTTCAGCATAAACTTCATGTTGCCGGTACCGGAAGCCTCCTTACTAGCCGTGGAGATCTGCTCGGATACATCCGCAGCCGCGAAGATCATCTCCGCGTTGGATACGCGGTAGTTCTCGATGAATACGACCTTGATCTTATCGTTGATGCTCTTGTCGTTGTTGATGACGTCGGCAACCGAATTGATCAGTTTGATGGTCAGCTTCGCGCGGCGATAGCCGGCAGCTGCCTTCGCGCCGAAGATAAACGTACGGGGATAGAAATCCATGTCCGGGTTATCCTTCAGCATATTGTACAGGTGCATAACATGCAAGATGTTCAGCAGCTGGCGCTTGTACTCGTGCAGACGCTTTACCTGCACGTCGAAGATGGAACGAGGATTGACATCGATGCCGTTCTGCTCCTTGATGTACTGTGCCAGACGCACCTTGTTGCGATATTTGATGTTCATGAACTCCTTCTGTGCCTTCGGATCGTCAGCATAGATCTTGAGTTCTTTAATGTGGGACAGATCGGTGATCCACTCGTTGCCGATGTGCTCGGTCACCCAGTCTGCCAGCAACGGGTTGCCGTGCAACAGGAAACGACGCTGTGTGATACCGTTCGTCTTGTTGTTGAACTTCTCCGGCATCATCTCGTAGAAATCACGCAGCTGCTGCTTCTTCAGGATCTCCGTGTGGAGACGCGCAACACCATTGACCGAATAACCGCCGACGATAGCCAGATGAGCCATGCGTACCTGGCCGTCATAGACGATGGCCATGCTGCGGATCTTATCCTGACGATCCGGATAGCGGCTCTGGATCTCTAAAACAAAACGGCGGTTGATCTCCTCAACGATCTGGTAAATACGCGGCAGAAGGCGCGAGAACAGCTCTATAGGCCATTTCTCGAGCGCTTCGCTCATGATCGTGTGGTTGGTGTAAGCGCAGGTCTTCGTCGTGACCTCCCACGCCTCATCCCAGGTCAGCATCTCCTCATCCATCAGGATACGCATGAGTTCTGCTACCGCCATGGACGGGTGGGTGTCGTTCATCTGGAACGTCACCTTCTCATACAGTTTGCGAACATCCGGATGATGCTCCTTATATTTCTTCAGCGCGGTCTGGATGGTCGCGGAAATGAAGAAGTACTGCTGCTTTAAGCGCAGCTCCTTACCTGCATAGTGGTTGTCGTTGGGGTACAGGACCTCGACGATGTTCTTCGCCAGGTTCTCCTGCTCCACTGCCTTGCGGTAGTCTCCGCGGTCGAAATCATCCAGGCTGAACGTATTGATCGGCTCAGCGTCCCAGATGCGGAGCGTATTGACCACGTTGTTGTTGTAGCCGACGATGGGCAGGTCATACGGGATGGCGCGCACGGAGCGGTAACCGTCCTGGTAGAAATGCTCACGGCCGGTCTCGTCGTACTCGACGCGCACATAACCCTCGAAATGGACCTCGCAGGCATACTCGGGGCGGCGCACCTCAAACGGGTTGCCGTTCTTCAGCCAGTTATCCGGCACCTCGACCTGATAACCGTCTTCGATCTTCTGCGCGAACATACCGTATTTGTAACGGATGCCGGCGCCGTAAGCCGCGTAACCGAGCGTTGCCAGCGAATCCAGGAAGCACGCTGCGAGACGGCCCAAACCGCCGTTACCGAGCGCCGCATCCGGCTCCTGATCCTCGATCACGTTCAGGTCAAAGCCCAGCTCATCCAGAGCCTCCTTGACCTCTTTCTGCGCACAGAGGTTGATGATGATATTGCCCAGGGCACGTCCCATTAAAAACTCCATGGACAGGTAGTATACGGTCTTCACGTCCCGCTTCTCGTACTCTTTGTGCGTAGCGATCCAGCGGTCAATGATGACCTCCTTCATCGCGTATGCCACCGCCTGATAGACCATCTGCGGTGTCGCTTCCTCCAGATTTCTCCGGTATAAACTCTTTACGGCAGACCGAACCTCTTTTTTAAAACTCTCTTTATCAATGGTTGCAGCCATAAGCACACCTCCGTAATTATTTCTTTTTAACGCCCAGCGTTACCTTCTGTCCGTTGATATCCCACTCTTTCACATAGCCTTCGACCTCGCCGCCGATGATCTCATCGGCCAGTACGTCTCCGGCAACTTCCTTCGCGTAGGTGTCCATAATGCGGGTGATCTCCGCATTGTCCTTGTGATACAGGGTGATGTGATCCATGACCTCAAAGCCGGCTTCCTTACGCATGGTCTGCACCTTCGAGATGATCTCGTTGACATAACCTTCGTCGATCAGCTCCGGTGTCAGGTTGCCGTCCAGAACGACGGTAACGTCGCCTGCGCTTTCGGTCGCATAGCCCGGTGTCTGGGTCATGTCGATGAGCAGATCCTCTTCTGCCAGCTCCGCCTTGTCATCGCCGAAGGAAAGTGTCAGCACACCTTTTTCCTTCAGTTCGTCCATAGCGGCATTGCCATCGATCGAATCCAGGGCTGCACGGATCTGTCCCAGCAGTTTTCCGTACTTCGGACCCACCGTACGCAGCTGCGGCTTAAATGTATAGGTGGTATACGAACGAACATCATCGGTGAATTCCACCGCCTTAACGTTCAATTCATCTTCGATGATATCCACGAAGAAACGCTCCAGCGTGAAAGGTGCCTTTACGAACATCTTTGCCAGCGGCTGGCGGTTCTTCAGGTTCGCTGCATTACGCGCAGCGCGGCCCAGAACTACGACCTTCAGAACGAGGTCCATGTCCGCCTCGAGCTCTTTGTCGATCCACTCGGTGTGAACCTCCGGGTAGTCGCAAAGGTGTACGCTCTTCGGCGCATTCGGGTCAATGCTGCATACGAGGTTGCGGTAGATGGACTCCGTCATGAACGGGATCATCGGCGCCGCCGCCTTCGAGATGGTAACGAGCGCTGTGTACAACGTCATGTACGCATTGATCTTATCCTGCTCCATGCCCTTCGCCCAGAAACGCTCACGGCTGCGACGAACATACCAGTTACTCATGTCGTCGACGAAATCCTGCAGGACCTTCGTAGTCTCGGTGATCTTATACTGCTCCAGGTTCTTATCGCAGGTATCTACAACGGTCTGCAGACGGGACAGCAGGTAGCGGTCCATAACGCTCAGTTTCTCATAATCCAGCGTATACTTCGTCGCGTCGAACTCGTCGATATTCGCATACAAAACGAAGAAGGAGTACGTATTCCACAAAGTGCTCAGGAATTTGCGCTGGCCTTCGATCACGGCCTTATCGTGGAAGCGGTTCGGCAACCACGGCGCACTGTTGGAGTAGAAATACCAGCGGATCGCGTCCGCGCCGTACTTCGCCAGAGCCTCGAACGGATCGACCGCATTGCCCTTACTCTTACTCATCTTCTGTCCGTTTTCGTCCTGAACGTGGCCCAAAACGATAACATTCTTATACGGTGCCTTGTCGAACAGCAACGTCGAGACAGCCAGCAGCGAATAGAACCAGCCACGGGTCTGATCGACCGCCTCACTGATGAAATCCGCCGGGAAATGCTTCTCGAACAGTTCCTGATTTTCAAACGGATAATGATACTGCGCAAACGGCATGGAACCGGAGTCGAACCAGCAGTCGATAACTTCCGGAACACGCTTCATCAATTTGCCGCAGTGCGGGCAGGTCACATGCACTTCGTCGATGTACGGACGGTGCAGCTCCACGCCGCCCTCCGGATAATCCGGAGACATTTTCTTCAGTTCTTCTTTACTTCCGATCGCCGTCTGGTGGCCACAAGCCTCACACTCCCAGATATTCAAAGGAGTGCCCCAGTAACGGTTACGGGAGATGCCCCAGTCGGCAACGTTCTCCAGCCAGTTTCCGAAACGGCCGGTACCGATGCTCTGCGGGATCCAGTTGATGGTGTTGTTGTTTTTGATCAGGTCGTCGCGGACCTCGGTCATACGGATGAACCAGGACTCACGTGCATAGTAGATCAGCGGTGTGTCACAGCGCCAGCAGTGCGGGTAGCTGTGCTCGAACTTCGGCGCCGCGAACAGCAGGCCGCGCGCGTCGAGATCCTTCAGGACCTCCGGATCCGCCTTCTTAACAAACAGGCCGGCGAACGGAACGTCATCGGTCATGTTACCCTTGCCATCGACAAACTGTACGAACGGCAGGTCGTAGTTTCTTCCGACGCGGCTATCGTCCTCACCGAAAGCCGGGGCGATATGTACAACGCCGGTACCGTCATCCATGGTAACATAGCCATCGCAGGTAACGAAGAAGCCCTTCTTACGCTGTTTCTCCGCCACGCGTGCAGCTGCCTCATACAGCGGCTCGTACTCGCGGCCTTCCAGCGCGGTTCCCTTGAAACGATCTGTGATCGTATACGGAGCCGCCGGAGTTCCGGACAGGACCTTCTCACAGAGCGCTTCCGCCATATAGTAAACATAACCATCGGCGGTCTCTACACGAACGTAGGTGTCCTCCGGGTTTACACAAAGAGCAACATTGCTCGGAAGAGTCCAGGGCGTCGTCGTCCAAGCCAGGATGTACTCATTCTCCTGTTCCTTCACCTTAAAGCGAACGATCGCCGAACGTTCCTTCACATCCTTATATCCCTGAGCCACCTCGTGCGAAGACAGCGGGGTTCCGCAACGCGGGCAGTAGGGAACGATCTTAAAGCCCTTATACAGCAGGCCGCGATCCCAGATCTTCTTCAGCGCCCACCACTCGGACTCAATGAAATCATCATGATAGGTAACGTAGGGATCATCCATATCCGCCCAGAATCCGACGGTATAGGAGAAATCCTCCCACATTCCCTTATATTTCCAAACGTTTTCCTTACAACGCTCGATGAACGGTGCCACACCGTACTGCTCGATCTGCTCCTTACCGTCGATGCCGAGTTCCTTCTCGACTTCCAGTTCGACCGGAAGGCCGTGGGTATCCCAGCCCGCCTTACGAGGCACTTCGTAGCCCTTCATCGTACGGTATCTCGGGATCATATCTTTGATGGTACGTGTAAGGACATGGCCAATGTGCGGCTTGCCGTTGGCTGTCGGCGGTCCGTCATAGAACATATACTGCGGTCCGCCCTCACGCATCTTCATACTCTCTTCAAAGATGCCGTTCTCTCTCCAGAACTTCTCGACCTTCTTTTCGTTCTCGACGAAACTCAGGTCCTTCTCCACTTTCTGATACATAGAATAACCTCCTCGTATAAGGTCTGCATGCAAACCTATAAAACAAAAAAATCCCCGTCCGAAATCGGACGAAGACTGCTCCTTCGCTGTACCACCAATTTACCGGTATCGGCGCAAACGGTCATAAACCTTCCGCGCGAATACGTTCCCTGTAACGAAGGGAAACGGCACAGCCTACCTGCCTAAAGCCATTCAGCCTGCGACTTAGGAGTGATCCTGCCTGCAAACGTAGGCGCCGGCTTTCACCTGCCCCGGCTCTCTGTCGTCTCGTTTTTGCGGCACCCTCTCCGTCAAAGTCTTTACTCCGGTCTGAAATCCAGACCTATATGGAAATGAAACACCCGGAAATACCTTTCCATGTTCCATTTATCCCATAGTATAGTCATAAAAAACCTCCTTGTCAAGCGGTTTTGCCAAGGAGGTCTCTATTTATTTTTTTGCTTCATTCTTCGAACTGTTGGTATATTAATAACTCCCGGCTTCATCCATGGCAAACTTTATTGCGTTTTCCGGTCTTCCGTTCCAGAAATCATCCGCAGAGAGATAGCCAAAGGTAGAGCCATCGATCAATCCATAAACACAATCCCCGATAAAGCAACTCGGAAGAAATTTAGCAAAGGGTATCTTTACCTTCTTTACCACTTCACCGGTCTCATCATCGAACAACCAATACTCCTCCTGTTCGATCACGTCACAGAAGACGAAGCCTTTATCCGTTCTGAAAGCTCCTTTGATCGAGAAGTCCAATTGAAGTATCTTCTCCCCATTGTATCGGTAAAATGCTCCGTTCTCTCCGGCTTTATTGTATGCATAGAAATCATCGCGGAAAAACAGCGAAAAATCCTGTTGATGCTCCATGAAAAGCTTTATTTCGCCGGTGGCAGTATTGTAATCGTATATGTCTGTCCATGCGTGCTTCGGTAATTCCGCAACATATTCTTCTAATGTCATTCCATTCAAAATCTCATCCAAGGGAATGCCTTTATTTACATCCAACGGAATGCCATTCACTTCTCTAATCGGGCTTACATAGGGCAGATCGTTATACGAATAGCCGATATATACATGTTCACCACATACTACACCCTTGGCAACATATGCGCTGTGATCCTCCCTTCGAAAGATTTCCGTGACCTTTCCGGTATCAAGATCAACACTCACAACTCCACCGGTACGTTTCTGTTTAGTCCCCCCCATGATCCAGCGCGACTCGCCATTATTATCCTTCACCTCAGTCATATCATATTGAGTGCTATAATCTACAAAGATCGCCTGTTCCGAGAAATACACATTATACGGTTCTAAGATATATCCGGGTATCTTTGCGATCACTTTTCGGTTTTCTCCCTGGCGATCCGATACACAGATTTCATTCGAATAATTCAGAAAATACAAATGATCTTCTTTGATCATCACGGGAAAACGCGAGATCTCATACGCAATACACCCCTGCTCCAGAATCTCCCCGGTCATGCTTCTCTTCGTTTCCTTATGCTCGCACCCGGGATCGAAACAGTATACAAGATCCTGCTTCGTAGCCACATCAAAAATCTGCAAGCGACCATGGTGGTCATGATAGAGCGCATAATCCT
This sequence comes from Lachnospiraceae bacterium, assembly GCA_017615545.1. Taxonomy (GTDB): domain Bacteria; phylum Bacillota; class Clostridia; order Lachnospirales; family Lachnospiraceae; genus UBA1201. The sequence continues at coordinate 58,650 of JAFZZY010000020.1, read as the reverse complement.
TCGTCAGGAATGAATCGCCATGAATCGGAGAGCATTCAAACCACCTGCTGTCATTATTCAATGAAGTATCCGCAGTCGCAGCTTCCGTCGCTGCAGATGTTTGGTTTTCCTCTGTGTTCGCATCCCGCGTAGATGATCCCGTATCGTCGGTTTTTCCGCATGCAGTAAGCAGTAATACAAAACTCAATAAAACGATAATCCTTTTCATCGTTTCTTTTCACCCCGCTTCGAATAAAACATCATCCCGCTCAGCACCTTTCAATGGAGCGGGATGATTCTTTTATGAGTGGTCACATCCTTAGTAATCATGATCCTTCGTCCACGCTTCCAGTTGTTGGTTGATCTTATCATACAAAGCGCTATAATCGCTCAAATTCTTAAAGAATGAATCCACCGCTTCCCGAAAATCACGTCGGAGCGTCGCAATCCCGGAAGCATTTACATCATAATGCGCCAGTTCAGTTAGATCTTTGGAAAAAGAACGAAGCGACTCTATCTCCTCTTCTGTCAAATTCGGTAAAAAGCCTGTTATTCCATTAGCTTCCAACGAATTATAATAGGATGTCCATCTCATCCATTCTTCCGACATGTCTTCCCGCCAACATATTAATGATGCGATTTTCGGATCTGAAAAGCATGCACTTAACACCTGTAGCGCCAGATCTTTTTGATCAGACATAGCGCATACCCCGTAGGACATCGCATAATTAGCAGATGTACCGGGCGGGACCAAAACATATTCCGAAAAATTATCAGGTATCTTATTTAATCTGGAACTACTGATATAAACATCTATCTCCTCCGAAATCTGTTCCGGGCTTAAAAATTCATTAAACAAACCTGATTCAATATCCGCATACATCTCAAGCAAGAGAGTTTTTAACTCTTTCTGTTTCGATACATCTGCAAACTTGCCTTTGTTCAAATCATAAGTAGCATAAAGCACCTCCCGATATCCTAATAACCCCAAAGCAATATCGGTATCGAAGCCCTTGTACGCGAAAACCGGACTATCCGTGTGTAACGACATAGCCAACTCTCTGAGCGAAGCATATGTTCCATCGAAAACCTCATCAAATACAGACCTGAACCTGTTATTGATATATATGTAAACACCATATTGCTCATGTATCGGGCGAGCCGGAACAGTATATATCTTTCCGTTCAGTGTTGTCTGCCCCCATTCCGGTTCACCGTAATTCTCCTGGAGTTCTTTTCCTTCATCCGTTGTCAGGAAATCATTCATAGGCAGAAATTCTTTTTCTATAAACTTCGCCGCACCATAAACACCATTCTTCCAACCAAGAGATGGAATGATATCCGGAACCGAACCCTTATTCTTTTGTTGATCAAGCCAATCCGGAAAATCCGTAGCAAGCGCTTCCTGAACAAAATCAATTTGGCAATCTATCCCTTTGCTCTGTAAATGCTGACGTATTTCCTCACGCGCTTCTTCTGTAATGAAAGGCGCTATACACACCGCCCATGTAATATGATGTGTAGAGTTATTCCCAGAGCCGGTCGAAGAAGGTGTAGCCTCGTAGCCTGTCATAGAAGAGGCCGGCAAGTTTTGTTCTGAACCGGAAACGGACTGCGTTTGCTCCTCTGTCAGCATCTCTATGACTGAATGCGAAGCATCATCTGTCTCTGTTTTGTCATTTTTGCAGGCCGCAAGAAGCAGAATGCATAATGTCCCAAAAAGGAGGAATGCTGATTTCATTTTATTAGCCATAGCAACCATCTTCTCCTCTGATATTATTCATCATATTCTTACCTTACGGCACAAATGTCGTCAGGTTGGTCGACGACCAACTGCCCTGGCCATACCATACATAGTGATTGGAAACGACCTGATAATAATACCTGTTTGATGCATATCCCGGATTAACCGTTACAGAGCTTTGCATAGTGTTCGAAAGATATACATCTCCGAATTCTTGTTTATTGTAATCCACCCAATAAAAAGTTGCATTTACAGAAGTTACTGCAGCCGGAGGTTGAGGATACCCCGGAATGTTCGTCGTAGTTGTTGCGCTGGCAGCGGTCTTATCCGTACTAATATGGTTAATGCCTGTGGTATCGAGTTCTTCGATCGAACCATGAGCCTCATTACCATATCCGTATACCAAACATGCTGACAGGACAAGTGCGACAGCAAGTACTGATAGCGCTAAACTCTTCTTTACTTTTCGCATAGTTAAACCTCCAAAATTATAATATGTCATCACAGATGTATCATCGGAAGCTAAATCGTCTTTTTTCACTTATTTCTGATGTCGCTCTTTAAAGTGATCTTTATTATACATCAACCAAAACGTAAAATCAATAGCCTTTTACGAATTTTTAATCACTTCAACTAACTTCCGGTTTCGTCCATTTCGCTGAACTTTATTGCATTTTCCGGTCTTCTGTTCCAAAAATCCTCCGCAGAGAGGTAGCCATAAGCGGAGCCATTGATCAATCCATAAACACAATCCCCGATAAAACAACTCGGAAGAAATTTCGCAAAGGGCATCTTTACCTTCTTTACCACTTCGCCGGTATCATCATTGATCAGCCAATACTCCTCCCGTTCGGTCACGTTCGTGAAAACGAAGCCTTTATCCGTCCTGAAAGCTCCCTTGATCGAGAAGTCCAATTGAAGCATCTTCTCCCCATTGTATCGATAAAATGCTCCATTCTCTCCGGCTTTATTGTATGCATAGAAATCATCACTGAAAAACAACGAAATATCTTTTTGATGCTCCATGAAAAACTTTATTTCGCCGGTGGAAGTATTATAATCATATATATCTGTCCATGTGTGCTTCGGGTACTCTGCAACGTATTCTTCCACCGTCATGCCATTCAGGATCTCATCTAACGGAAAACCGTTCGCGTCTCCCATCGGACTTACATAGGGCAGATCGTTATACGAATAGTAGATGTACACGTGTTCACCGCATACAACTCCCTTAGCAACATATGCGCTGTAATCTTCTCTTCGAAAGATCTCCGTGACCTTTCCGGTAGTAAAATCAACACTCACAACTCCGCCGGTTTTTTTCTGCTTAGTCTCCCCGATGCCCCAACGTGACTCGCCGTTATTATCTTTCACCTCAATCATTTCGTATTGAGTACTATAGTCCACAAAGATTGCATTTTCCGAGAAATAAACGTTATATGGTTCAAAGATATAGCCGGGTATTTTCGCGATTACTTTTCGATTTTCTCCCTGGCGATCCGATACACAGATTTCATTCGAATCATTCAAAAAATACAAATGATCTTCTTTGATCATCACGGGAAAGCGCGAGATCTCATACGCAATACACCCCTGCTCCAGAACCTCCCCGGTCATGCTCCTCTTCGTTTCCTTATGCTCGCACCCGGGGTCGAAACAGTATACAAGATCCTTCTTCGTGGCAACATCAAAAATCTGCAACCGTCCATGACGGTCGTGATAAAGCGCATAATCCTTCGTCAGGAATGAATTATCACACGACATACTGCATTCAAACCACAGGCTGTCATTGATCGAAGGAGTATCTGCAGCCGTAGTTTCAGTCGCCGTAAATGTTTCGTTTTTCTCTGTGTTCGCATCCCCCGTAGATGGTATTGTATTATTGTTTTTTCCGCAAGCTGTAAACAATAATACCAAACTCAATACTATGATGATCTTTTTCATTAGTTTCTTCTTCACCCTCTTAAAATAAAACACCATCCCACTCAGTCATTTCAATGGAGTGGGATGGTAATACGATAGGTGGTCGTATCATCAGTCATTTTGATTCTTCGTCCACTCTTTCAGTTGTTGGTTGATCTTGTCATAAATTTCGCTGTTATCCTCTAAATCAGCAGAATAACCCTCCAAAATGTCAATATAATTCGGGTTCACGATGCCAATGCCACTTATAGTATCTCTGGAAGTTATCATTTTACCGATAAGACTATTGACTACCGATTGCGTCCTATACAGTTGTTCAACCTCTGCATTCAATATTTCGGGAAAAAAGCCGGCAATCCTATCCATTGCGCCGGATTTTATAATCTCCGTTTCTTTATTCCATTCTTCAACACTTACCTCACCATATCCAATTAAGGAGGCTATCTCCGGATCTGAAAAGCATGTGCTAAGCACCCTAAACGCCAGTTCCTGTTTGGAAGACGATTTGCACACCCCGAATGCTCCGGGATCTACCATAAATCTATATGGGCTCAACACATACTGTGTATACCCAGCAAATGATACATCTGGCTGATTGAAAGAAATATAGGCCATTACATTTTCTGATAAAATATCCGAGGATGCCCATGAAACGAAACGACCTGTCTGCATATCGCTGTATACCTCTTGTAAAAGTTCTTTCAGCCGTTTATGTGCGGTCAGATCATCAAACATCTCCAAATTCATATCATAGAACAAGGCATTTTTGAAACTATAACCCAAAAATGGACATAGTATACTCGTGCCCAATGAGTCGGAAGCAATGATCGGTTGCCCTTCAGATTCTTCGCATATCTTTCGCAAGGATTCATAGGAGCCGTCAAACGATACTTCAAATTCATCCTTGAACCGATCATTTATATAAATATATAAATCATAGGGTCTCTGTCGCATGCGTTTAGGAATTGTATATATTTTTTCATTTATGGTCAATTGCTTCCACTCTATATCGCAGTAACTATCTAATAGTTTCTTTCCGACTTTCGTATCCAAATAATCATTCAGGGGAATTAGTTCTGATCTAATAAACGCGACTGCGTCATATATCCCATACTCCCAAGGAGACACGGCAAGGATATCGGGGAATTCATTTTTTTGTTTTTGTTGTTCATACCATTTTTTGTAAGCCGTACCGCCTTCAACATCAACAAATTCAATCTCGCATTCGATACCCTTTTCATGCAAAAAACGCTTAATCTCCCCCCTGGCTTCCGCCGTGATATAAGGTGATAGCCCAACTGCCCAAACCAGATGGGGAGTATCACTGGTCAAATTGGAAGTTGTATCTTTCTCTGTCTCTGCTTTCCCCGAACTTATCTCAGAAAGAGAGCTGTCGACTTCGCTTATCTCAGATCCCGATGGTACGGCCTCCGTAGAAGAAAGTGAGGCAACAGAAACATCCGACTCCGAAGGAGCACTATTTTCACGGCACGCAGTCAGCATCAAACAAATAAGCATCAGGGAAATACAGAACCATGTGATTTTTTTCATACGCAAATCTCCCTAGATAATAGTCCAAACTCATAGTCTCTCTTATTGAGCTATTGTTGTAAGGTTTGTGTACGACCAACTTCCCTGACCATACCATACATAATGATTAGAGATAACCTTGTAATATAATCGATTTGTTACAGTATCCGGAATGACTGTTGAAGCACTCTGGCAACTGTCTTCTTTATATACTGTACCCATTTGGTTATTAACGTAATCCACCCAATAAAATGTAGCATCTACATAAGTGTTTGCTGAAGTGGGACTAGGATAATTCTCAATGTACGTCGTTGTTGTCGCACTTGCATATGACTTACTCGGACTGATATAGTTTATGCCTTTTGTGTGAACTTCTCCAATTGAACCCTGAGCCTCATTACCATATCCGAAAACCAAGCAGGCTGACAGGACAAGTGCAGTTGCAAGGACCGATAGCAATACAATCTTCTTAACTTTTCTCATAGTTTAACCTCCGCAAAATTTTAAATGTCATTGCTGATACATCACCAGAAGCAAAATCGCCTTAATTATTCGTTTGCTTTCGATGATACTCCTAAATGTTATATTTATTCTAGATGATGATTAAATCTATGTCAATCCATATTATCACTTTTTTATCACTTTTTGATCTTTTTATATCATACCATTGCGGTATTCCGCAGTAATGTGCCCTTGTAATATTTCTCCTGAAAATGGATCGCCTCCAGGATCTCTTCATCGGTGTAGTCGGATCCGTCCAGAGAAACGATCCATTTATCTTCCACGTCATCGAGACGATGGTAGATGGCGATCACGCGGCCTTCAAATGTTTCTAAGGGCGCGTCGGCTCCGAGCACGTACACGTCCTGCTCCTCTCCGTCCGGTGCGAAAACGCCTTCGACATAGCCGTAATTGATAGGGTAGATCATGTCGGGATAGTCGGGATGGGCGCTGCCGAGCGGGCGGTCAATGAACCCTTTTACGATCGTTCCGATCACATCATATTGCATAGGATGATCCTCCATATATTCCGTTTATACATTCAGTAGCATGCTCATCAACGGGATGGTCGCCACCGAAAGTAAAGTCGTTATAGCGACCGCGCGTGCTGCGAGTTCCTCGTTTTTCCCATACCAACCGGCCATCATGGCAGTCATGCTGCCGACGGGAGTTGCCAACATGATAAAGCATACGCCGAGCAGATCGCCGCCGACGCCGAAGAGACGCAAGATCGCCACGCCTGCTAGCGGGATGAGGCCCAGTTTGATCACCGAGAAGATCAACATCCGGACGTCGGTAAACAGTTCCTTCAAGTTCATTTTGGCAAATGAATAACCGATGACGATCATGGAAAGCGGAGCCGTCAGTCCGCTGAGAGAATCGATGGTCTTCACTAAAACCGGATGCACCGGAATACTGAAAATATAGATGATCAAAGCGAGTATTCCCGCATCCACACCGATATTAAAGATCTTCTTCCATCGGATCCCCCCGCGTAAGAAAGACTCTCCGGTCATCTGGGAGATACCGTAAGTGTAGATCAGGATGTTGTACGGGAACAGAAAGATCGACGCATACAAAAGCGCTTCCTTACCGTAGGCAGCCTCGATGACCGGGAAGCCCATGAAACCGATATTGGAAAATATGGTCATCAGGCGATAGGTTGGGAACGAGGCGCGGTCCACCTTCAACAGGTGGGGAATGATAAACGCCAGCGCGATCAGGCAGGCATACAGGACGATCGAGATCAATGCGACCTGCAGAAGTTTGGACTTATCGGAGCCGCTGTGATCCGCGGCCGCAGCCGAAAGGACCAGGCAGGGGTTCGCAACATTGACCACGAGAGCGGAAATGTGCTTCGTGGAAGCGTCGTCCAGGAGTTTGATCTTGTTGCATATAAAGCCGACGGCCATAATGATGAGCAGGACCGTCATCTGATTTAAAAGTATCATCGTTGAACCCAAGGTTTGGCTGGCAAACCTTCCCTTCTAAGCGGTAAATAGTAAAAGAGAAACCCGAACACGCGTGCATGCACGCGCATTCGGGATCAGAAACTATAGTTTGAAACCGGTGCCGACGAACTGAGCGATCGCGCGTCCCGTATCATCCGTGATATCGACGTTGACGACCATGCTCGTTTTGCCGTCTTTGATGCATTTTGCGGTAGCGGTGAGTTTCTCGCCTTTCGGGGCGCTCAGGTAGTTGATGGATACCTGCATCGCGACCGTGACCTTATGGATGTTATTCGATGCTGCGGCAAATGCGTAGTCGGCGAGCGTGAAGATCACGCCGCCCATGACACCGCCGTACGCGTTTCTGTGGCGGGATGTCAGGACCACACTGCAGACTGCATAGTCCTCACCGAGCTCGTCCAGGGTCATTCCGTTTTCCGTCGCGAAACGATCCTGTGTAAAAAAGGCCTGTGCCTCTTCCAAACTTTGAAATGTACTCATAGTCACACTTTCACTTTCTTTACGGGTGCTGCGAACGGGCCGGGAAGAACGGAAAGTCCGCGGTGGTCTCCCAGGTAGTCGGTATCAAAGATGATATCGGACCCGTCGTTATTCTCGAAACGCTGCTCGGGCTCGAATGCGATGCCGAGCGTCTGCGTCGTGATGAGCGGGCAGTTGAAGTCCGAGATGAAGTCATAGAGGTTCGTCTCCAGAACGGGAGCGCCGTCCTCTTCTTTCACTTCCACGGTCACCGGCGCGGTGCTGAGCAGGTTGTGTTTCTCGTGGCAGTACGCCTTCGCGCCGCCGAGGTAAGCATTGCCCTCGGACCATACCGGAAGGGCGGAGAAATGGTATTTCGCCAGCGCGCCCATGTCAGGGGTCTCGCTTTCCATGTCGAAGTGAGAGATCCATTCTTCGTAGGTCGGATATGCGTCCATCACGTGGGTGCCGACCTCGAGGTTCTCGTGGTTTTCGGTCATCTGGCTGCCGTCCGGCCACTTCTGAACGAAGATGTTGTTGTAGAAACGATCGTCGCCATGGAGGATCGTCATGAAGCCCATGACTTCGGTGCGGTGCGGCATGTGGTACGGGGTGTAGCGCTGACGCAGCACGCCGTCCGTGATGTTGTCCGTTCCGCCGCCGACGGAGGTAAAGGAACCGCAGATCAGGTTGTGGACCATAGCCACGCCTTCGGTCGCCATACGGAGCGATACCTCGGAAAGCAGAAGGTTGTTGTCGATCAAGGTCGGGCCGTGGCCTACCTCGACGAAGATATCCTGGCACATCATACCGCCGGGCAGCTGCTTAGCGAACGCCGGGCGTTGGTTGCAGCACAGCAGGTTCTGCGAGATCCGCGTTCCCTGTGCCTCCCAGTCGGTCCAGATGCCCATGGTGCAGTGATGGATATAATTTCTGCGCATCGTCACATCGATCGCCGCGTGGAGCTTGATGCCGGCGATCTCAGCGCCGCCCAGTTCCATCATGTTGTTGATGTGGTGGATGTGGTTGTCTTCAATAACGGAGAATACACCGCCCATACGGCCGATGATTCCGCCCTGTTCGCAGTGGTGGATGTTGTTGCGGCGAATGATGTGGCTGCCCACTCTCCGCTTCGACCAGCCGTGGAACTGTCCGCGGCAGACCGCGTCACGCTCCATCTGGGTGGGGCTCTTTACATGCTTATAGGTGAAATAGTGGTCATTGGCCGGATCGAAATACTTACCGAGGGAGATACCTGCGCACTTGCTGTTGGAGATATCGCAGTCCTCGATGATCCATCCCTTCGACCAATGCGGGCCGATCATGCCGTCCTGGAAAGCGGCCGGCGGTGCCCACGTGGTAGCTGCCTTCTCGATCGCGAAGCCGGATACGGTGATGTAGCTCACGCCGATCTTCGACGGGAAGAAACAGCGGCGGCGGACATTGATCTCGACCTTCTCACGGTTCGGGTCCGCGCCCTGGAAATTACAGTAAAATACGGTGCGTCCGTCCTCCTGCTGAGCAAACCACTTATACTTCGAAGCCTCGGGCTCCCAGGAATACTCGGTCGCCTCACCCGCGATACACTCTTCCAGGGTCTTACACTCATAGAGAGCCTTATCGTTCAGGTAGACACAACCGGTGTGACGGCTGCGGCCGGCGAAATACCAGTCGCCGTAAACATAGGTCGTGTACGGATTGTAGGTGCCGAAAACGGAATTATCCACGCTCGCGGTCCATACGCCGCTCGCCAGCTTCGTCCATCCGGTCAGGAGCTCTGCGCCGGTGATCACCGCGCCCAGAGGCTCTTCGCTGCGGTACACGATCGGTGCGCCCTCGCAACCGGCAAACTTCGGGTCTACGTACTCGCGGTAAATGCCGCTCGCTACGATGACCTCATCGCCGGGCTGAGCCACTTTGGCTGCCTCGCTGATACGCTTGAAAGGCAGATCCTTCGAACCGTTTCCGTCACGGCCCGCCTTCGCATTGACATAAATCTTCATCTGTAAACCTCCTCGTTGTAGGTCTGCACCGCAGACCTGCATTGTATTAAATCACAGCATTCGGGTCGCCCGTCTGCTCTTCATTCGCTACTGTATCCGCATTTTCTGAAGAAGCATCTCCCTCCTGTGTCAGGACCTCGGGAGTCACGTCCTCGGATTCGTATCCGGTACCGGTCTCCTCAGCGGAAGCATCTTCCGAAGCACCCTCCGAAGCATCCTCCGAACCGTCCTCGGTCTCACCACCGTCTTCGGTCGAAGGCGTCTCCTCGGTCTGGATATCCTTCCAGAGATTCTGGGCCAGAATGTAAACGAAGGTGCCGTCGTCCAGGCCTAACTGGAACCAAACCTGCTGGCCGTTCCACTCGGTGGTATCGGTCGTGATATCATCCAGGAAGAGTATCTTCACGATCTGATAACGCTGTCCGATGGGCAGGATGCGGCGGTTTCCTGTGATGTCCGCCTTATCGTAGGTCGCCTGGAACGACTTCAGCCGGCGCTCAACGCGCGTCGACTTCAGCGTAGGCCACTCGGTGCTCGCATAGTGCAAATAGACCGTCTGACCATCGCGAGGCGTTTGGATGTAAAACGACAGCGGATCGACATCTTCCGCCGAGATCTGCACATAGAAAACCTCGGGAAGTCCCAGATCCAACAGCATGTCGTAGTTCGTTTCATTACGTGTAAACGTAGGTGTGTTCGAGATCACCTGGTCAGCTGCGGCGATCACGGGGATCGCTTCGCCACCGACGCCCTCCAGGCGCTCCAGGTCACAGTTGATTGGGAAGAAATCGCCTTCCTGATACTCGTACAGGCGATAACGGAGATAGCCCTCCGGAAGATCGTTATCATAGGTCGCGATGCCGATGAGCCAGCCGCGCTCCCAACCAAACGGGTTCTCGATCACGACTTCCTTCACGTGATCGGCCTGGAACACTTCACAGCGGTTGATATACACCGTCGCGATGTCCGGTCTGTATTCGAGATTTCGCTTATTGACCGAAATCAGTTCATAAAAGCCGTTATCATTCAGATCGGCGGCATATTCCACGCCGTCGTTTAAAACGGTCTTTCCGGTCACGACCACGGAATCCACGGGCAATGTAGGCTCGTCGGATGCGTCCGCTCCGGTCGTAGCCATATTTACCTTCGGGAAGGAAGGCTTTCTGGCGCCGATGACGGCTAAATATACGATCAACGCGATAAACAGAGCCGCGCATAATGCCAACGCCGCGATCTTTATGATCTTGCGGACTTTTTCTTTGTCACTCATGATCTACTCCTTGCATCTCACTTCTTTAACTCTTCGGTATAGAAATCCACGATCTCAGTGTAGCCCTCGTTTGTGAGCTGCTCCTTCTGGAATTTCCTGTTTTTATTCATATAGGACACAAGGACGGCACGCCCCTGCTTTCTCTCTTCCTGCGCGCGGGAAATGATCTCGGCGAGGCGATCCATGGGCATGGTCTTTTCTACCAGATATGCCTTCTTTTCTTCGGTCTCCACGGTGTAACCCTGATCCAGCAGGATGGTCACGATACGCTCGAAACCAATGGAGAAACCACATGCACAGGTCGGTGTTCCGGTGAACTTGCCGACCATCTCGTCGTAGCGGCCGCCGCCGGCTACGGAGAAGGGGAAGCCCTCCATCGTGATCTCGAAGATGGTTCCCGTGTAGTAGCTCATGCCGCGCACCAGCGTCGGGTCGAACTTCAGGATGTAGTCCGCGCCGGACACGTTCTTCGCGCCCGTCATGATCTGGGACAGACCATCATAAACCTCTGCGGGCAATGCATCGCCCAGTTTCTGCGCTAAGGCAGCCAGCGGATCCGCCGTGCCTTCCATCGCGGTAAACAGGGAGGTGTAACGCTCCACAGCCTCTTTATCGAAGCCCTGCTCCAAAAGCTCGGCGGACACACCATCCAGGCCGATCTTATCCATTTTGTCGAGTGTGATGAAGACCTGATCGTAGGTCTCGGGCGCAAAGCCGCTGTACGCAGCCATCGCCTTTAAGATTCGGCGGTCGTTGATGTGAACGACGAAGCCGGAAAAACCGATCTTTCCGAGCAATGTGGTCGTCGCGAGGATCAGTTCGATCTCCGCGAGGTTCGTCGGATCGCCGAGAACGTCGATGTCACACTGTACGAACTGGCGGAAACGTCCCTTCTGGGGACGGTCCGCACGCCAAACGCTGCCGATCTGCAGGGCCTTAAACGGGCTGGGCAGATCCTGCGCATTATTCGAGTAGTAACGAACGAGCGGGACGGTCAGGTCGTAACGCAGACCGGAGTCCACGAGATCCTGCTCCGAAGCCGCGCTGCTAAGATCCAACTTCGCGCCACGCTTCAGGATCTTGAAGATGAGCTTCTCGTTCTCACCGCCGTTCTTACTGCAGAGATTTTCAATGTTTTCCACGCACGGAGTCTCGATCGGTGTGTAACCGAAACCCTTATATGTCTTTTTGATGAGGGCGATAAGGTAATCGCGGATCTCCATCTCGCGGGGTAATATATCTTTCATGCCGGTGACCGGCTTTTTGATCAATTTAGCTGCCATGATTCGCTCCTTTTATCTTTTACTTTGCATAGTACAGCACGCCGAGGGTCCCCGGCCCGCAATGGCTTGAGATCACGCTTCCCGCGTGGGTAATGCAGACCTCTTTGAAGTAGTTCAGCGATACCAGATAGTCATAGACCGCCTGCTCCTCTTCCGTGCTGCAGCCCGAATGCGTGATGAACACGATGGTCGGGTCCGCCTTTAAGAGAGCCTCTTCCATGTCCTTTGCATATTTCACCAAAACGGATTTCAAATGGCCGCGGTACTTCTTGCCGACGCCCATCGCGCCGTCTTTTACCACGATCATGGGATGCAAACGGATCACGCTGCCCAGAAGCGCGGCTACAGAATTACAACGTCCGCCGCGGGACAGGTAGACCAGCGTATCGACGATGAAGCTGGCACGGACGTCGTCCACGCGTTTCTCCAGCGCGTCCAGGATCTCCTGCGCGCTCTTTCCCTCTTCTGCCAGGCGCGCCGCATACAGGACCTGCAGGCCGATGCCGGTCGAAAGGTTCCGTGAATCGTACACGTGTAGCTTATCGAACTCCAATTCCTGCGCCGCCATGGCTACGACATTATTCGTCGTGCTCATCTTCGAAGAGATGCCGAGGAAGATGACCTCCTCGCCCGCATCCCGCGCTGCGATGATGGCATTTTCGACGGTCCCGAAGGTCAGCGCCGAAGTCTTCGGCGTCGTCCGGTGCGCGTCCGACCATTTGTAGATCTCGGCGGGCGTGATGTCCACTCCGTCCAGGCGTGTCTCATCGCCCAAGACCACATTAAGAGGAAATACGGAGATTCCGTATCGTTCGATCTGTTCTTTGCTTAAGTCGCTGGTGCTGTCACACCATATTTTTACATTTCCCATAGTACTGCTCTTATAAAACCATTTTAGGCACACGTCTTGCAAAGCAACGGGTGCGCCATCTTATATTATACAATAAACTCACATTTCTTGCAAGAATAGCTTGCGCTTGCGACCGATCATCTCGTCGATACGGTCAATGTATCCCCCGACCTCTTTCACGTTCTCGCAGCGCTCGATATGGCCGTTCGCGAAGACCGCCTTCGTCGATGCGCCCGCGCCGAGGGCCACGATGGACTGCACCTCCTCCATGATGAGGATGTTGTAGAGTCCCTCCTTACCCGGCGTCGCAAAACCGACGTTTTCGAAGTTGCCCGCCATATTCTTCTGGCGGTACAGGTAGTACGGGTTCATGCCCATCTGCGCCGCGGTCTGATACGCCAGGCGCATGGTCGCGTCGCTGTTCTTCATCTCCATGTGGGCGAACTGCTCCCAGAAGATGTTCAGCCGCGCCGCGCGTTTGATCGCCAGCGAGTGCACGGTCAGGTTATCCGGCTTCAGCGCCGCGATCTTCTGCAGGGTGTCCGCAACATCCGCCTCCGTCTCGCCGGGCAGGCCCAGGATGATGTCCATGTTGATGTTGTCGAAGCCCATCTCGCGTGCCAGATGGAAGGTGTCCACGACCTGCTCCACCTGATGCCGCCGCCCGATCAGGTCCAGCGTGCGCTGCTGCATGCTCTGCGGGTTCACCGAGATGCGGTCTGCCCCGCCCTCCCGGATCGCGTACAGTTTGTCGCGATCAATGCTGTCCGGCCGGCCGGCTTCGATCGTGAACTCCCGCACGTGGCTGAAGTCGAAGTATTTGTGCACCATGGCGCACAGCCGCGTCAGCTGCTCCGGCGTCAGTGAAGTCGGCGTGCCGCCGCCGATATATACGGCCTGCAGGATGCGGTCCTTAAACATCTCGCCTGCGGCGATCATTTCCCGCTCCAGCGCGTCCAGATAGTCGTCCACGCGTGTCTTCCAGGCCGCCAGCGGGTAGGCCGAAAACGAGCAGTACAGGCAGATCGTCGGGCAGAACGGAATGCCGATATACAGGCTGTAACCGTTTTTATAGTCGATCTCATTCAGGAGTTTCAGTTCGCGGCGCGCGATGTCCGTCGCCGTCGCCGCCTTCTCCGGGGAGATGCGGAACTCTGTCTCGAGGCGCTCGCGGATGGCAGCGTCCTCCATGCCGTCGCGTAACATGGCCATAGGAAGCTTTGTAGGCCTCACACCGGTCAATATGCCCCAGGGCAGGGAAATATGCGTTGCGCGCCCTAAAACCTCGAATACGGCCCTCTCAAGCGCACGACAGTCCTCTATCGGGATCTTCTTTGTCATCTGCGGCGCTTCGGAGGCTTCATCGGGCTCCAAATCGGCGCTTTCAGCCTTCCCGCCGGCCTCGCTCGGGCGCACGTAGTCCGCGGAGTATTCCTTCCCCTCCGCATTGTAATAGGTGACCCGGTTATGCTCGACCTGCAGGCGCTCCCTCTTCTGCTCCGCGGAAAGCTCATCCGCGGGCGTCAGGTCCACGCCAAACTCCTGGTGCGGGAAAAACGACATCACCAGTCCGCGTACCATGTATTCACTTTCTTCCCAATCCAGACCGATGATCAACATCTCTCCTGCTTTCTCATTCCTTCGTGTACCGCGCCATGTACGGTGCGGTCGGATTGTATTTCTTTTCGTGTTCGATGGTCGTCTGCTCGTTGTGTCCCGGGTATACGACCGTATCCTCGGGCAATGCGAGCAGCAGCTTCTTGCAGATGCTCGCCACGATGTCTTTTACATTGCCCCCGGGGAAATCCGTGCGCCCCAGCGATTCACAGAACAACGTGTCGCCGGAAAAGCAGATCCCCAGTTCTTCCTGGTAGAAGCAAACGCTGCCGCGCGTATGGCCGGGCGTGTGGATGACCTTGAAATCATAACCGCACAGGGACAGTATGTCCCCCTCGGTAAATGTCTTATCCGCTTTCAAAGTCGCGCGGATTCCGAAGAACGGCAGCGACAGGTTGTCGTTCGGATCCTCCAGCAGGGAGGCATCCTCCTCGTGTATATAGACGGGGATCTCGTACCGTTTCGCGAGCTCATCCGCCGCCAGAAAATGGTCAAAATGTCCGTGCGTCAAAAGGATGGCCGTCGGCTTCATCTGCTCGTGGCCCACGCGCACGCTGATGCGCGAAGCCTCGTCGCCCGGGTCCACGATAAACCCTTCCTTCGTCTGCGCATTGATAAACAGATAGCAGTTTTCCGCCAGCTGTCCGACCGTCATCTGGACGATCTTGAACTTCAGCTCTGTGTTGTTCTGTACGTTCGGCTCCATAACGCATCTCCTCTCTATACAAAGCGGAGGGTATCCTCGGATACCCTCTAGCCCTTGGTACGTTCTACATCGATAACGCCTGTGACGTTATGCAATTTGTCAAACAAATGTTTGAGTTCCGCCTTACCGCGGATCTCGAAGGACATGACGATGGTCACGATGCCCTGCTTATTCACACGGGAGATCATCGACAGGATGTCGATCTCCTCCTCGGTAAATACCTTAGAGATATCCACCATCAGTCCCAACCGGTTGTACATATAGATCACGATCTCAGTGACATATGTCTCGCCGGATTTATCCTCGCCGGCCTGCCAGGTCGCCTCGATCAGGCGGCTTTTTTCTGCCTCAGGCAGGTTGACGATATTGACACAGTCCACGCGGTGGACGGAAATTCCGCGGCCGCGGGTCACGAAGCCGACGATGTCATCCCCGGGCACCGGAGAACAACACTTCGAAAAACGAACGGCCAGGTCCTCCATACCTTTGACGACGATTCCGCCTTTGTGGCGGTTCGACTGCGGGATCACGCGCTCCTTTGCGGTCTCCGAGATGCTCTCCAGCACCTGCGCGTCCGTCATCTCGCGCTTCTTCTTTTTCTCAAGCTCTTCCGCCAGACGGTTTACCACCTGGCCTTCCTTCAGGCCGCCGTGGCCGATGGCCGCCAGCACGGAGTCCCAGTCGCGGAAACCGTATTTCGCCAGCACCTTATCGATGAATTCCGGGCGGACCAGATCCGAGAGCACCCAGCCCTTGGACTTGATATATTGCTGCACCAGTTCACGGCCGCGAGTGATGTTCTCCTCCTTGAACTGCTGCTTGAACCACATATTGATCTTGTTTTTCGCCTGCGTGCTCTTTACGATGGAGAGCCAGTCACGGGACGGCCCGTGTGAGTTCGGCGAACAGATGATCTCGACGCGGTCGCCGTTCTGCAACTCCGTGTCGATGGGCATGATCTTCTCGTTGATACGACAGCCGACCATGGTATTGCCCACGTTCGAATGGACCGCGTAGGCGAAATCGATGGGCGTGGAACCCTTTCGCAGGTTCTTCACGTCACCGGTCGGGGTGAAGCAGAAAACGGTGTCCGAGAACAGGTCCAGGTCGCTCTTGACGAGGTTCATGAACTGCTTGTTGTCGGTCTCTTCCTTCTGCCACTCCAGGATCTCACGGAGCCAGCCGAGCTTTGCTTCCTCGCCGGCTTCGGTCTTGACGCCGGACTGCGCCTCTTTATACTTCCAGTGCGCCGCGATACCGTATTCCGCGGTACGGTGCATCTCGTAAGTGCGGATCTGGATCTCGAACGGCCGGCCCGTGTTGCTGATCAGTGTGGTATGCAGCGACTGATACATATTGGGCTTCGGCATGGCGATGTAATCCTTGATCCGGGAAGGGATGGGATTATACAAACCGTGGATGACGCCGAGCGCCGCGTAACAGTCCTTCACACTGTCCACGAGGATGCGCACCGCAAAGAGATCGTAGATCTCATCCAGCGATTTGTTCTGGTTTTTCATCTTTTTGTAAATGCTGAAGAAGTGCTTTACACGTCCGTCGACGGTCGCCTTGATGCCGGCGTCCGCGATATGCTTCGCCACCTCTTCTACGATCGCCTTTACATAATCCTCGCGCTCGTTGCGGCGCAAGGCGATCTTCTCCACGAGGTCGTAGTAGACCTCGGGCTCCAGGTACTTCAGGGACAGGTCATCGAGTTCGATCTTGATCTTGGAGATACCGAGCCTGTGGGCAATGGGTGAATAGATCTCCATCGTCTCGCGGGCGATCTCCTTCTGCTTCGTCTCGGACATGTACTGAAGCGTACGCATGTTGTTCAGGCGGTCGGCGAGTTTGATCAGGATGACTCGGATATCCTTCGCCATCGCGAGGAACATCTTACGCAGGTTCTCCGCCTGGCGTTCCACCTTATCGTTGCCGATGCTGACCTTATCCAGTTTTGTGACTCCGTCTACCAGAAGTGCGACTTCCTCGCCGAACTCGCGGCGCATGTCTTCGTCCGTAAACGGTGTATCTTCCACGACATCATGTAAAAGTCCCGCCGCGATGGTCTCCTTATCCAGCTGGAGGCTGGCCAGGATGATCGCCACGCTCAACGGGTGAATGATGTACGGGTCGCCGGAGCGGCGTTTCTGATCCGCATGCATCTTCGCTGCGGTATCGTATGCTTTTTCGATCAGGCTCAGATCATCCGAGGGATGGTATGCGCGGATGATCTGCATCAAAAGTTCCCGAAGTTCTTCCGGCGATTTGTTATCCATGGCATGGCGGCTCATGGAACTGGCCAGAAAATCTTCGAGGCTCTGCGTGGTTTGGGACGGCTGCTCTCCGTCCGTCGGCTGCAACTCGCGGCCGGCCTGTTGTACATGATCCTCCAGAAGGGAGATCCGCTCTACCGGTGCCAAAACATTTTCGGGATCCGGTTCATTTGTAAATTTCTTCTCGTCCGACATGGCACCTGCTCCTTTCTGATATGATCATGGTGTGCTACGCAGCATGCTGCATCACACTTTGTAAACTGTATAATAAATCAGTATAATATGATATCCCGAATTTTTCAAGATTTTTTTACAAATTGATAATGTTTCAAACGGTAAGTGATCTGCGTTTCGCCGCGGAATGTATTGAAGGCCGGCGTGTAGATGATCTGGAGACGGATCGCATTTTCCTGGCCCATCGTGGCACGGTTCCAGGCTTCCTCACCGCAGGCGCGGATCGCGTCGTCCTGCATCGCGTTTGCGTCGCCGAAATACGGGATGCTGTAGCGGAAACCGTTCTCGCTGATCACCTCGAGGCGCAGGAACTGGCGTTCCTTCCCCATGCGGGAAATGCGCAGGATGCGGAGGTTTTTCTCCGCGAGGGTCGGGGATTCATTGCCCTTACCGAGAGGTTCCAGGAGAGCCAACTCCGAAACGAAGGACGCCGTTACGAAGGATGCGGGCATCGGGATGTCGATCCACACCTTCTCGCGCAGCAAGTCCTCGGTCAATGTGCAGGCCTCGTTGATGGCGCGGCGGAAGGGCTCCAGGTTCTCCTCTGTGAGCGACAGGCCGGCCGCCATTTCGTGGCCGCCGAACTTCGTGAGGTAGCTGCCCACCTGCTCCATCGAGTGGAACATGTCGTAGCCGGGGATGGAACGGCCGGAGCCTTTCAGCCCCTCTTTCGCCTTCGTGATGACGAAGGTCGGCCGGTAGTAGGTCTCGCGGATGCGCCCGGCGACGATGCCGGCAACGCTCTCGTGGCAGTCTGGCAGATAAACCACCAGCACCCGGTCCGAATCGGCCGTAAGGTCTGCCGGCGGGCCGATCTGCTCTACGGCCTTCTGCACCGCTGCTTCCGTCATTTGCTTACGTTTGGTATTCAGTTCGTGAAGTTCCTCAGAGAGGTTTTCTGCCTCTTCCGTGTCTTCGGAGATGAAGAGGCGCACCGATTTTTCCGCCGTTTCCAGACGGCCTCCGGCGTTCAGCGTCGGCCCCAGGATGAAGCCGATGTGGTAACTGCTGAAGATCTCCGGCGCGAGTTCGCATGCCTCCATGAGCGCCTGCAGGCCCAAATACTGCGAGCCGTGGTTTTCGCGGATGCGCATGAGGCCGAGCTGAACGATAGTCCGGTTCTCATCCATCAGATCCATGACATCGCCCACGGTCGCGATCGCGGCAAATTCGATCAGCGGCCAGAGTTCCCGCGAGGAATGTCCCTCGGCATGGTCATAGAGTACCTGCATCAGTTTCCACGCCACGACAGCGCCGCAGATGCCGGTAAACGGGTAAGCATTGTCCGCGCGCTTCGGATCCACGACTGCATTGGCATGCCCCAGACTGCCGCCGTCCTGCGGCACCTCGTGGTGATCCGTCACAACGACCGTGATCCCGAGATCACGTGCCATCTGCACCTCCGCTCCCGCCGCGATACCGTTATCGCAGGTGATCAGCAGATCGACGCCATCCTCGTGCGCCTTCTCGATGATCTTCGGGTTCAGGCCGAAGCCGTCCTCGATGCGGTGCGGCACCTGCCAGTCGACCGTGCCCTCGCGGGCCAGGCCGCACAGTGCGCGGTACAGGATCGTGACCGAACATACGCCGTCGATATCGTAGTCGCCCAAAATGCGGATCTTCTGTCCGCTTTTAAGGGCTTCCGAAAGCAAAAGGACGGCCTGGATCGCGTCCGGAAGCTGCGCGGGATCGTGTAGGCTCAAAGGATCCGCGTCCAGAAAATGCCGCATCGCTTCGACCGTCGTCAGGCCGCGATTCGCCATGATCCGAACCAGATAGGGGGAGACCCCCAGTTGCTTTGAAAAACCTTCAAAATCCACTTTATTTGCGCGTACTCTCCAGATCTTATCCAAACCGTCCTCCATTGTAATCTTAAATCTTATGAATGAGCAGTCCGCTACGGAGCTTCGGCTCAAACCACGTCGACTTCGGCGGCATCAGAAGTCCTGCATCTGCGACGTCGAACAACTGTGAGATCGTCGTTGCATACATGGAAAATGCTACCGTCATGTCGGTGTGAACGCGGCGCTCCAGTTCATTCAGGCCGCGGATGCCGCCGATGAAGTCGATGCGCTTATCCACACGCGGATCCTTAATTCCGAGGATCGGATCCAGCAGGTGGTCCTGCAGTACGGAAACGTCGAGGCCCTTAACCGGGTCATCGCTGCCCATGGAAGGCGCTGCCTTGAGCACATACCAGGTCTCATCCAGGAACATACCGAAGGTCATCGGCTTTGTGGGTGCAACCTGCACATCGCTCTTCTTATACGTGAAACCTGCGTCCGTGAGTGCCTTAAGGAACTCTTCCTTCGTGCGGCCGTTCAGGTCCGCAACGACACGGTTATACGGCAGGATCATGAGCTCGTCCTCCGGGAACAGAACGGAAAGGAAGAAATTGAACTCCTCGCTTCCGGTGTAGCCAGGGTTCTCAGCACGGCGCTTCAGGCCTACCTTGACCGCCGAAGCGGCACGGTGATGTCCATCGGCGATGTAGGTGTTCGGAACCGCCTCGAACGCCTGTGACAGGCGCGCTACGAGCACGGGATCTGCGATCTTCCAAATGGTGTGGGAAATGCCGTCATCAGCCGTGAAATCGTAGAGTGGCTCCTCCTTCATCACGTCCGCAGTGATCTGCGCGATCTGCGCGTTGCTACGATATGCCAGGAAGATCGGACCGGTCTGCGCGCTGCACGTATCGACGTGGCGGATACGGTCCTGCTCTTTATCTGCACGGGTATTCTCATGCTTCTTGATGACATTGTTCACATAGTCATCCACGCTGCTGCAGCCGACGATACCGGTCTGCGCGCGTCCGTCCATGATCAGGCGGTACACGTAGAAGCAGGGCGTCGCATCGGTCACGTAAGTGCCATCCGCGATCTGCGCGTTCAGCATCTCCTTCGCCTTCTCATATACGCAGTCCGCGTACATGTCCACCGAAGCATCAAACTGCGTTTCCGCGCGGTCAATGTTCAAAAACGAGAGGGGGTGACCCTTTACCGCCGCTGCGGCTTCCTCCCGGTTGTATACGTCATAGGGAAGCGCAGCAACCTCTGCTACTACTTCCTTCGCGGGACGAACACCGCAAAATGGTCTAACGATAGCCATATTTCCTCCAAAAAAGGATTCTCCAATACATAAACCGCATTGGAGAATCGCAATGATATAGTGTTTACTTAGTGTTATTTCTCAATCACACGAACCTTAAGAACGCCATCGATCGCGGACAACTTGGTGATGAAGTCATCGCTTACCTTGGAGTTCACATCGTAGATCGCGTAGGAATACTCACCACGGCTTGCGGATACCATCTGCTCGATGTTGATGCCGCTCTCGCCAGCGCATGCGGTGAACTTGCTGATCACGTTGGGGATATTCTTGTGAGCAACAGTTACACGTGCAGCGTGGGTCAGCTTACCAAGCGAACATGCCGGGTAGTTAACGGAGTTGCGGATGTTACCGTTATCCAGGTAGTCAACGATCTCATCTACTGCCATGATCGCGCAGTTATCCTCGGACTCTTCGGTAGAAGCGCCCAGGTGCGGTGTGAGGATAACGCCCTTCTTACCAGCGGTGGTTGCATTCGGGAAGTCGGAAACGTACTTGCGTACCTTACCGGCCTCGAGAGCTTCCAGCATAGCCGGCTCGTCAACAACGAGGTCACGTGCGCAGTTGATCACAACAACGCCGTCCTTCATCTTAGCGATAGCTTCTGCATTGATCAGGTTCTTAGTAGAATCCAAAAGCGGAACATGCAGAGTGATGAAATCACATACTTCGTAGATGTCCTCGTAGCTCTTTACGACCTTAACGTCGCGGGACAGCTGCAGTGCGTTGTTCAGGGACAGGTACGGATCGCATCCGTAAACTTCCATGCCGAGATGTACAGCTGCGTTAGCAACCAATACACCGATAGCGCCCAGACCGATGATACCGAGCTTCTTGCCCTTGATCTCGGTTCCTGCGAAGTTCTTCTTTTCTTTCTCTGCGGTCTTCGCGATGTCAGCGTCAGCTGCATCGGAAGCAACCCAGTTCAGACCGCCGTGGATATCTCTTGCCGCAAGCAGCATGCCTGCGATCACGAGTTCCTTAACACCGTTAGCGTTAGCGCCCGGTGTGTTGAATACGACGATACCCTTCTCGGCGCAAACGTCGAGCGGGATGTTATTGGTGCCGGCACCTGCTCTTGCGATCGCAAGAAGGTTCTCCGGAAGTTCCATATCATGCATCTTTGCGCTGCGGACCAGGATGCCGTCTGCCTCAGCAACAACATCTGTCAGAGCGTAATTCTCAGGAAGATTGTTAAGACCGATCTTAGCAATAGGATTCAGGCAATGTATCCAATGTACCTTATTCATTATGCGTTCTCCTCCTCAAACTTCTTCATGAATTCAACCAGTGCCTCAACGCCTGCCTTCGGCATAGCGTTGTAGATGCTTGCGCGCATACCGCCTACGCTTCTGTGACCCTTCAGGTTCTCGAAGCCGGCAGCCTTTGCCTCTTTAACGAACTTAGCGTCGAGTTCTTCATTGCCCGTTACGAACGGAACGTTCATAAGGGAACGGGAAGCGGGCTCAACGGTACCCTTGAAGAGCTTGCTCTGATCGAGGAAATCGTAAAGGACTTTTGCCTTCTCGATGTTCTTCTTCTGCATAGCCTCCAGGCCGCCGTTCTTGAGCAGCCACTTGAATACGAGACCGCAGATGTAGATAGCCCAGCAGTTCGGAGTATTGTACATAGAACCATTCTCAACGTGGATCTTGTACTGCATCATGGTCGGAACGCTCTCGTCTACGCTCTCAGGGATGAGATCCTCGCGGATGATCGCGATAACGAGACCTGCAGGTCCGATATTCTTCTGTACGCCGCCGTAGATCATGCCGTATTTGGTCACGTCAACCGGCTCAGACAGGAAGCAGGAAGATACGTCGGAGATCAGATCCTTACCCTTTGTGTTGGGCAATGTGTGGAACTTGGTTCCGTAGATAGTGTTGTTTTCGCAAATGTAAACGTAATCAGCGTCCTCGCGGATCGGCAGATCGGAGCAATCCGGAATGTAGGAGAAGGTCTTATCAGCGCTGGATGCAACTGCAACTACATCGCCGTACTTCTTCGCTTCCTGGTATGCTTTCTTAGCCCACTGGCCGGTTACGATATAATCAGCCTTTTTGTTCTTCATCAGGTTGAGCGGGATCATGGCAAACTGAAGAGATGCGCCGCCCTGCAGGAACAGAACTTTGTAGTTATCCGGAATGTTCATCAGAGTGCGGAGATCTTTCTCTGCCTCATCGATGATATCCTGGAACATTTTGGAACGATGGCTCATCTCCATTACGGACATTCCGCAACCGTGGTAATCCATCATATCTGCTGCTGCCTGCTGTAAAACTTCCTCCGGTAAAACCGCCGGACCGGCTGAAAAGTTGTAAATTCTACCCATGGTATCCTCCAAAAATACTTTTAATTGTTTTTCTTTTTCAGATCTTCGTTGTCGAAGCAGTCGGCAATGGCGCCGCCCGGTGCTACCATCGGGAATACCTTGTCATCACTGTCGATCACACATTCGATCACAACCGGAATGTTGAGCGCGATGGCCTCACGCAGAGTGGGCTCGAACTCTTCTTTCTTCGTTACGCGGTACGCCTTCGCGCCCATGCCTTCGGAGATCTTCACGAAATCCACCTGGTCGTTCAGGACGGTGTTGGAATAACGCTGTCCGTAGAACAGGGTCTGCCACTGGCGGACCATACCCAGAACGTGGTTGTTCATAACGATCTGAATGATGGGGATGTTGTAACGCGTCGCGGTCGCGATCTCATTCATATTCATACGGAAACATCCGTCGCCGGCAATGTTGCAGACGATCTTATCTTTGCAACCCATCTTCGCGCCGATGGATGCGCCCAGGCCGAAGCCCATGGTCCCGCAGCCGCCGGAGGACAGGAACGTTCTCGGGGAGCGGTACTTCGCATACTGTGCGGCCCACATCTGATGCTGGCCGACGTCGGTCGTGATGATCGCATTGCCCTCGGTCACCTTATAGATGGTCTCCATGATATAAGGACCGGAAAGCACGGATGTATCATATGAAAGCGGATGTTCTTCTTTAATGGTCTGAACCTCTTGGATCCATTCCTTATGCTCCATGGGGGAGAGCTTTGCGAGGAGGCGGATCAGCGCTTCCTTCAGATCTCCTACCACGGCAACATCCGTATGAACGTTCTTGTTGATCTCTGCAGCATCGACATCGATCTGCAGGATCTTGGAGTCGCGTGCGAACGTCTTTGTGTTACCCGTGATACGGTCGCTGAAGCGAACGCCGAGGGAGATCAAAAGATCGCACTTGGAAACTCCTAAGTTGGATGCCTTCGTTCCGTGCATGCCGAGCATACCGGTGTACAGAGGATCCTCGCCGTCAAATGCGCCCTTACCCATCAGGGTGTCGCAGACAGGCGCTTCGATCAGGTGTGCGAGCTCGCGAACCTGCTCCGATGCTCCGGAAGCGATCGCGCCGCCGCCGACGAAGATGAACGGCTTTTTAGAACTCAGGATGGCCTTTGCAGCTGCGTCGAGTGCTTCCTCACGGATCTCGGAGGTCTTCGGCAGGATGGGCTTCGGAACCACCGGTGTGTACTCGCAAGACGCTGCGGTAACATCCTTTGTGATATCGATCAGGACAGGGCCGGGACGACCGGTCTGGGCAATGCGGAACGCAGCGCGCAGGGTGTCAGCCAACAGGTTGATGTCCTTAACGATGTAGTTGTGCTTAGTGATCGGCATCGTCACGCCTGCGATATCGATCTCCTGGAACGTATCACGACCCAGAAGGTTTACCGCAACATTGGCCGTGATCGCTACGACCGGAATGGAATCCATGTAAGCAGTCGCGATACCGGTTACGAGGTTGGTCGCGCCGGGACCGGAAGTTGCGAAGCATACGCCGACCTTACCGGTCGCGCGGGCATAACCGTCCGCTGCGTGTGCAGCTCCCTGCTCATGGGAAGTCAGAATATGTGTAATTTCGTCGGAGTGCTTATAAAGAGCATCGTAGATGTTCAGGATCGTACCGCCCGGATAGCCGAATACGGTATCAACGCCCTGCTCTTTCAGGCACTCAATTACGATTTCGGAACCTGATAATAACATGTCTGTCTCCTTCTTTATACACACAAGGCACGGGGCCTTATGAATTGTCTCAGATCAATACCGCGCCGAGATTTGCGGAGGTCACCATCTTCTCGTAACGTGCGAGATAGCCCTCTTTGACCTTCGGCTCACGCGGCTTCCACTCCTTACGGCGTGCTTCCAGTTCTTCATCGGAAACCAGCACATCGAGTTTGTTGGCCGGGATGTCGATGCGGATGATGTCGCCTTCGTGGATCAGGGCGATCGGTCCGCCGACCGCTGCTTCCGGACTCACATGGCCAATGCTTGCGCCACGGCTCGCGCCGGAGAAACGTCCGTCGGTGATCAGGGCAACGCTGGAGCCGAGGCCCATGCCCGCGATCGCGGATGTGGGGTTCAGCATCTCACGCATGCCGGGGCCGCCCTTCGGACCCTCGTAGCGGATGACGACGACGTCGCCTGCAACGATCTTGCCGCCCTTGATGGCAGCGATCGCATCCTCTTCGCAGTCAAACACACGCGCGGGACCTTCGTGCACCATCATCTCCGGAACGACTGCGGAACGTTTTACCACGCCGCTGTCCGGTGCGATGTTGCCCTTCAGAACGGCGATGCCGCCGGTCTCGCTGTACGGATTGTCGATCGGACGGATGACATTCGGATCCCGATTGACGCGTCCTGCGATATTCTCTCCCACCGTCTTACCGGTCACGGTGATCAGATCGGTGTAGAGGAGGTTCTTCTTATTCAATTCATTCATGACTGCATAGACGCCGCCTGCTTCGTTCAGGTCTTCCATGTAGGTGTGACCTGCCGGTGCCAGATGGCACAGGTTCGGAGTCTTCTCGGAGATCGCGTTTGCGATATCCACATTCAGTGTAACGCCTGCTTCACGCGCGATGGCCGGCAGATGCAGCATCGTGTTCGTGGAACATCCGAGTGCCATATCTACGGTCAATGCATTATGGAATGCCTTTTCGGTCATGATGTCTCGCGGGCGGATGTTCTTCTGCCACAGCTCGACGATCTTCATGCCTGCGTGCTTAGCGAGTTTGATACGCTCGGAATATACGGCGGGAATGGTTCCATTGCCCGAGAGGCCCATACCGATGGCCTCGGTCAGACAGTTCATGCTGTTAGCGGTATACATACCGGAACAGGAACCGCAGGTCGGACAGGTCTTCTCTTCGTACTCGCGTACTTCTTCTTCGGTCAGTTTGCCGGCTGCGTAAGCGCCGACGGCTTCAAACATGGAGGAAAGACTGGTCTTGCATCCTTTGACATGTCCTGCGAGCATGGGGCCGCCGGACACGAAGATCGTGGGCACGTTGACTCGTGCTGCCGCCATCAGAAGGCCGGGCACGTTTTTGTCACAGTTCGGGACCATGACCAGAGCATCAAACTGGTGCGCTTTTGCCATACACTCGGTGGAGTCCGCGATCAGGTCACGGGTGACCAGTGAGTACTTCATGCCGATGTGGCCCATAGCGATACCGTCGCAGACGGCGATCGCGGGAAATACGACCGGAACGCCGCCGGCCATAGCCACGCCGAGTTTGACTGCCTCGACGATCTTATCCAGGTTCATGTGACCCGGAACGATCTCATTATAGGAACTGACGATACCGATCAGAGGCTTCTTCATCTCCTCTTCGGTATGTCCCAGTGCATTGAACAAAGAACGATGCGGGGCTTGCTGCATGCCCTGACGTACGGCATCACTTTTCATCTTTGTACCTCCGTTTTATATTTTGAGATTACTGTTTTCAAATCATCAAATGCGTTCTGCCACCAGGTCGCCCATCTGTGTGGTGGAAACCTGTGTGCATCCTTCGGACATAATGTCCACGGTACGATAACCTTCGGACAATACCTTCTGGACGGCAGCTTCGACTGCATCCGCCTCGCGATCCAGATCGAAGGAGTAGCGAAGCATCATCGCTGCGGACAGAATGGTCGCGATCGGGTTTGCGATGTTCTTTCCTGCGATATCCGGAGCGGAACCGTGGCTGGGCTCATACATGCCGAGCTTCGTCTCGCTTAAGGATGCGCTGGAGAGCATACCGATGGAACCCGTTACCATGCTGGCTTCGTCGGACAGAATGTCGCCGAACATGTTCTCGGTCAGGATGACGTCGAACTGGCCCGGATCACGGACGAGCTGCATCGCGCAGTTATCTACAAGCATGTGGGAATAGGTAACTTCAGGATAATCCTTAGCGACCTCTTCCACGACCTTACGCCACAAACGGGATGTATCGAGGACATTTGCCTTATCGACGCTGACGACGTTCTTACGACGCTTCATCGCGATCTCAAAGCCCTTCACCGCAATGCGGCGGATCTCATTTTCATCATATGTACAAATATCGGTGGCCTTCTTGACGCCGTTCACCTCTTCGGTGTGACGCTCGCCGAAATAAATGCCGCCGGTGAGCTCACGCATGATCACCATGTCGAAACCGTCGCCGATGATCTCATCGCGCAGCGGGCAGGCTGCCTTAAGCTCTTTATAAAGGTAAGCCGGGCGAATGTTTGCAAACAGTCCCAGCTCTTTACGGATCTTCAGAAGTCCCGCCTCCGGACGCAGGTTCGGGGGCAATTGATACCAGGAACTCTCGCCGACCTTACCGCCGACCGCTCCCAGCAACACGCTGTCGGATGCTTTTGCTTCAGCCACGGCTTCGTCCGTAAGCGGAACACCGTACGCGTCGATGGAGCATCCTCCCATCAGAAGTTTCTTATATAAAAACGTATGTCCGTAAACCTCGCCGACGCGGTCCAAAACCTTACACGCCTCGGTCACGATCTCCGGACCGATTCCGTCACCCGGAATCAAAGCTACCTTAAACTCCATAACAGAGCCTCCTGTAAAAGATATCCATTCTATGATACCCTGTTTCTACTCGCTTTTCAAGTCTTTTTTCAAAAAACTTTACGGCCACTGACCGCGTCTGGGCTTGATGAGACGAAGCACGCCCGCACTTTCCAGATTTGTGTAAAGCAGGATGCGTGTCTTTCCCTGATATTCCGGTTTGATCAGGTAGTACACATAGGTTTCGATCAGGTTGTGGATATTGCCCGTCCGGCCCTCGATCTTGAAATTCGAGAAGCCCATAGGAACGTAAACATTCCAGATCTCTTCGGGGGAAATGACCGTCGGATAATCCAAAACATCGTAAAGGGTATTCTTCTCACCGTAGTCGCAGTACCAGGTCTTTAGCGGCGTCTGCTTCTCGGGCGGCAGTTTCCGGTTTTGCAACACCTGGCGATGCAACTCGCCGATGTGCGCATAGTGCGCTTTACGGCGCGGGCAGTTCGGCTGGCAGCACGGGTTTACCAGGATCTCGATGCGGTCTTTATCGGAAAGCTTCGAGATGGTGTCCAGTTCGTGGTTCAGGTTGTAGTCCAGGACCACCAGGCCGTAGTCTTTCGCAAGTTCCGCTTCCACCTCTTCCAGCGTCCGCAGACATTTGCAGGTCGAACTGTTGATGGTGTACTTCGGATAGTTTTTGCGGATGTATTCTTCCAGGATGTCGGAAGTGACCAGCACCTCGTTCATGCCGTTATGACCCACCTGCAGGCAGAAGTTGCAATACGGATCGGAAAGCTCTTCTTTCGTGATGGTCGGATTCGTGTAGGTGAAACGCACCGGGATGCCCAGGTCGTTGATCGATTTGATCGCCACGCGGACGAAATCCGCGTCGCACTGATCCTCAAACGTGAACCGGCCGCTCGCCCACAGCGAGGTGGGGAACTCACCGAAAAAAGAAGCAAAGGCAACGCCTTCGCGGAAATACTGCGGATACTGCTCCAGCAGGCTGACCATCATCATGTTCAGCGGAAGATTTCCCCGAAGTCCGGGCATATGAAACTTGACTTTTTTACTTTCGGATGCCATGAAAATTCCTCCCGTAAAGCGGAATCAGGCACAGCATATGACTGCTGTGCCTGCTGTGCAAAATTCTATAAGATCTTAATCATTATCCAGTGTGACAACTTCGCAAAGTCCGTCGCTTACGCTGACGCAAGGATAATATTTCGCCAGAAGGTCGGTGCAGAGCTTTAAGATGATCGCTCCGCCTCCGGCATAAAGATCCATGCTTCGGTACTGACGACGGTACTGTTTTAAAGTCTCACCCATCTCTTCCATCATATCCGCGGCTGTAGGATCACTGTTTCGGAATTCCTCCATATCCAGGATGCGGAATGAAAACGTTACATACAAAGAAATAGTCCGGCCGTCGGTTCCCGCTGCGTTAATGATCGGGAAATATACCTTATCACGAGAGAACGTAAACATGGTAACATAGTTACGCTTACGCTCAGCCGGTTTGTTATCTTCATACGTTTTTTTCTTAGGCTTGCCTCCAAATAAAAAGAACATACTCAGCACCTCCCTTACAATAATACCTGGTAATCGGTTTGCCGGGATACTGTTAACTTATTCTCAGTCCGGCTCGACCTGACCCTGCTTCTCGCAATCAACGATCGCAGTTTTTTGCATCGGAATACGGCAGTTTTTGTTGTTTCCAAACTCGACGATAACCGTATCGTCTGCTATATCTATGATTGTACCATAAAATCCCGAACTCGTCAATACAACATCTCCGATCTCGAGCTGAGAAAGTAACTCTCTTAACGCTTTTTGCTGCTTTTTCTGGGGACGGAACATGAAAAAGTAAAGCAAAAAGATAAATGCGCCGTAGATCAGGATCAAAACGAGCCAGTTTCCGCCTCCGGGCTGCGCCTCTGTTGTTGCTTCCAATGCCAACAATGAACTTAACATCTGTAAAATCCTCCGATACGTTTTGACTTTGACGGTCAGTCATCCTCGCCGCTCGCGAGGCTCTCCAGTTTTTCCTTCCGGAAAGCTTCAAAACGGTGCTCCGAGATCGCATCCCGGATCTGCTCCATCAAAGTATTGTAATAATGCAGGTTATGCATAACGCAGAACCGCAGGCCCAACATCTCGCCCGCCTTCAGCAGGTGGCGGATATAGGCACGTGAGTAAGTCTTGCATACCGGGCAGTCGCAGTCTTCCGCGATGGGCCGGTCATCCAGTTCATACTTCGCGTTTTTAAGGTTCAGCCGTCCGCGGTCCGTGTACACGTGGCCGTGGCGACCGTTTCGTGACGGATAGACGCAGTCGAAGAAATCGACGCCGCGGGCTACCGCCTCGATGATATTGGCCGGAGTCCCCACACCCATCAGGTAACGGGGCTTCTCCTTCGGCAAATGCGGTATCGTCACATCCAGGATGTGATACATCTCTTCATGACTCTCGCCGACCGCCAGACCGCCGACCGCGTAGCCGTCCAGATCCAATTCCGCGATCTCCTTTGCATGAGAGATCCGAACATCATCCAGAATACCGCCCTGATTGATGCCGAACAGCATCTGATCAGGATTGATCGTATCCGGCAACTGCGACAGGCGATGCATTTCGTCCTTGCAGCGCTTCAGCCAACGTGTGGTGCGCGCCACCGACTCTTCGATGTACTTGCGCTCCGCTTTCGAAGGCGGGCACTCATCGAACGCCATCGCTATGGTCGATGCCAGATTCGCCTGGATCCGCATGCTCTCTTCCGGCCCCATGAAAATGAGCCGTCCGTCGACATGCGAATGAAAGGTCACGCCCTCTTCGCGGATCTTACGCAGGCCTGCCAGGGAAAACACCTGGAAGCCGCCGGAGTCCGTCAGGATGGGGCGGTCCCAAACCATGAACTTGTGCAGGCCGCCGAGTTTTTTGATCACCTCGTCACCCGGCCGCACATGCAGATGGTATGTATTGGATAGCTGCACCTGTGTGTGGATGGTCTTCAGATCCTCCGTGGACAGGGCGCCTTTAATGGCAGCAGCCGTTCCGACATTCATAAAAACAGGAGTTTCGATCACGCCGTGCACGGTTGTGAAACTTCCGCGCCGCGCCGCGCCGTCTTCGGTCCGAATCGTAAACATTCAGTCTCCTTATGCGTTTTGCTCCATCTTCTTCTCGCGCATCATCAGATGAGCCAGGCCACCGGCGATACATACGGAGGAGAAACCACCGCAAAGAATGCCGACGATGAGAGGCAGTGCAAAATCACGGATCGCAGCAACACCGACGATGGCCAGTACAACGACCATGATGAGGGTGGTCAACGATGTGAAGATGCTTCGTGTCATGGTCTGGTTGATACTCCGGTTGAAGATCTCCTTCAGCGTGAGTCTCTTGCTTCCATCCAACGAGAGGTTCTCACGAACACGGTCGAAGATAACGATGGTGGCGTTGATCGAGTAACCGACGATGGTCAACATACATGCGATGAAGGTCGTACCAACGGTCCAGTTAAACAACAGATATGCCAGGATAACGATGAATACGTCGTGCAGCAACGTAAGAACGGAAGCTGCGGCAAATGTAAGGTTACGGAAACGGAACCAGATATAAAGCAACATGCAGAGGGTTGCAACGGCTACGGAGATCAAAGCGTCACGACGCATTTCCTGACCGATGGCAGCCGAGATGTTCTGCATCTGGATACCGTCCTCGGATACACCGTACTTTTCTTTCAACATGTTGGTCAGAGCCACACGCTCGTCCTGGTTCAGGGTCTTCGTGCGGACAATGATCTGCGAGCTGTCTACCACCTTATTCGAGGTGACATTGCTCATATTGGTCTCGCCGATCGCGGAAGCGATCTCGGGCTCGACCTGTGCCTGGATCTCTTCCAGGGTCATTTCTTCAGGGAGATCGATCGTCGAAGAAGTACCGCCGACGAAGTCGATGCTATAGTTCATCATCTCGCCCTGTGTAGCGTTGAAGATCAACAGGCCGATCGACAGAGCCACGGCGATGCCGGAGATCGTGAAGAAGATCGGGCGCTTGCCGATGACGTTGAGTTTTGTCGTCTTGGTAGTCTCGCCATATGCGCGCTTACCCTGAATACCCAGATCGTAGAAGCCTGTCAGGAACAGACGGGTGATTCCGAGGGAGCTGATCATGGAAAGGATGATACCTACTGCCAGCGTCTGAGCGAAACCGCGTACGGTACCGGAACCCAGGATATTCAAAATGATCGCAGAGATGAGGGTCGTAACGTTACCGTCGACGATCGCGGACAATGCTTTCGAGAAACCATTGTTGATCGCTGTGCGGACTGTTGTGCCCGAACCGATCTCTTCTTTAATACGTGCGAAAATGATAACGTTCGCGTCGACCGCCATACCGATCGACAGGATCATACCTGCGATACCGGGCAGTGTCAACGTGATATCAAAGCCTGCAATAACGACGATCATCATCGTTACATAGCAGATCAGAGCGAGGGATGCAGCAATACCCGGAACACGATACAGGATGATCATGATCAGGATAACGATCGCAAGACCGATCGCACCTGCGAGCAGGGATGTCTGGATCGCTTTCTGGCCGAGTTTTGCGCCGACAACGTCGGAACGAACTTCTTCAAGAGATACCGGGATCGCACCGATACGGATCGTGCTGGCGAGGTTTTCTGCTCTCTCCAGAGAATCCAGACCGTCGATCTGGCAGGTCTCGCTGTCGATCTTTTCGCGAACATACGGAGCGCTTACGACTTCGTTGTCATACACGATCGAGATCGTCTTACCCTTGTTTTTTTCAGTAACATCCGCAAACTTCGTTTGGCCTTCTGGAGTCAATACCAGCTGAACGATATACTCGACCTGGTTCGCCTGGATGCCATCGTTATCGCGGATCGAAGCCGCCTGCGCCGTCTTGATGTCATTACCATCCAGAACAACGTTGCCGGATTCATCCTTAAACTCGAGAGTACCCGGCTTACCGAGTTCTGCGAGGATCGTATTTGCATCCTTTACATTCGGGATGTCAACACAAATACGGGTCGTACCTTCCATGTAGACAGAAGCTTCCGTTGAATACACTTCTGCTCTTTTGCGAAGGATCTCCTTAGCATCTGACATCGCAGAAGAGGAAGGATTATCATCTACAGCCTGATAGGTGATGGAAACACCGCCGGCCAGGTCCAAACCCAAATCAACATCGTAAAGGCTTCCGTACTGTTCTTCATCAAATCCGATAAAAGCCACACACGCCATGAAGCCTAACAGGATCAATCCGAAAAGCAACTTCAGAACGCCTGTTCCCTTTCGATCGCGCATCGTTATTTACCTCCGTAATTCCGGGATATCTTCCCCGGTTGTTTCTTCATTTTCATCCATTTCCGCAAGCGCGGCTTTGATCATGATCGCACACTCGATCCTCTTCTTTTGCATTACGCAGCCGATATCGTACGCATCCGTCAGACTGTGATGGAAATTATACGAGTTCGCCGCGCAGCCGCCGCTGCAGTAAAACCTCGCAAAGCAGTTTTTACATTTTTCCTTCGCGTAAACGTTGCAAAGCTTGAATTCATCACGAAGCTCGGTGTTTACGATCCCGTCGTCCAGATTTCCAAGGCAGAACTCCTCCTGCCCTACGAACTGGTGGCAGGGATAAAGATCTCCCCACGGAGTCACGCCCAGGTATTCCGTACCCGAACCGCAGCCGGCCAGGCACTTCGCGACACAAGGACCGTGATCCAGATCTATGTTGAAGTGGAAAAAGTTAAAACCCTTCCCCTCTTTGCGCCGTTTGATGTATTCGACCGCGAGACGGTCGTACTCTTCGAGGATCTTCGGCAGATCCTCCT
Source organism: Lachnospiraceae bacterium (assembly GCA_017615545.1). Lineage (GTDB taxonomy): Bacteria > Bacillota > Clostridia > Lachnospirales > Lachnospiraceae > UBA1201. The sequence goes on along the minus strand of JAFZZY010000020.1, from coordinate 25,003 downwards.
CGGTGATCGCGTAGGCATCTCCGGGCTGCGCTACCACCGGTTCCATGGACAGTTTGTCAAATCCCAGATCCGCATAGTGGATCACGTCATTTGCAAAGTCCGTATTGAAATGGGTAAATGTACCCCGGATGAAGTAACTTTTATCCCCACGTCGTTTTGCGAATTCCTGAAACTTCGGAACGATGATGTCGTAACTGCTCTTGCCGTTCCGCGTCGGCCGCATGTTGTCATTGACCTCGCGGCGTCCGTCCAGCGACATGACGACATTCGCCATCTCGCGATTGCAGAACTCCATGACATCTTCATCCACCAGCACGCCGTTCGTCGTCAGCGTAAAGCGGAACTTCTTATGGTGCGGTACCTCCAGGCTCCGTCCGTACTCCACGATCTGCTTAACGACCTCCCAGTTCATGAGAGGCTCGCCGCCGAAGAAATCGACTTCCAGATTGATGCGGTGTCCGGAATTCTTTACCAGGAAATCCAGTGCCTTCTTTCCGACTTCAAAACTCATCAGACCACGGCTGCCGTGATACGCGCCCTCGCCTGCGAAGCAGTATTTGCAACCCAGGTTGCAGTCGTGCGACACGTTCAAACACAGTGCCTTCACGACCGTCTTGCGCTTCTTGAAGTCCATGACGAAATCGCGGTAAATGTCCTCCGCAAACAGGAGTTCGTCCTTTGCGAGGGTGTCGATCTCATCCAGAGCTTCCTGAATATCCGCGTATGCATAGGTCTTGCCCAGTTCCTTCGTGATGGCATCGCAATCGTAGGCAGCGCCCGCACCGGACGCTTCGATCAGGGCGACGGCGTCGTAAGCGACGTCCTCCATCACGTGGACCGAACCGGAATTCACATCCAAAACGATGTTGTATCCGTTGTTTTTATATTGATGTATCAAAAACTCCTCCTCCTTTGATCAGGGGATCGGTCATCATATCCCTATAAACAAGAATAAAGGGATGCCGCACGTATCCGCGCAGCAACCCAATAAACTAGCGGTCTTTGTTCTCGCAGCTCTGATTTCCTACGGTGCAGGAAGTCTTGCATGCGGACTGGCATGATGTCTGGCACTCGCCGCAGCCGCCCTTTACCATAGATGCCTTCAGGCTCTTCTTGGTCAATGTCTTGATCTTCTTCATGAAACTGTCCTCCATTTATAAAGGTGCATAAAATTACGCATCTATCATATTAACTCAAATATGCGCTCTTGTCAACTGTTTTACAGGCTGATTCAAGGATTTTCGCTCTCTTCTTCTTCGGTTTTTTCGATCGTTACGCGAACTTTCTCCACGCGGTTGCGGTTCATCTTCTCGACCACGTAGGTGATGCCCTCGTGGCTGATGCGCTCGCCGCCTGCGGGCAATGCATCCAGCAGCTCGATCATCAGGCCGCCGAGCGAGTCGTAATCCTCCGACTCCAGCTCCAGCCCCAGCTGCTCGTTGATGTCATCGAGCTTCATCGCGCCGTCGATCAGGTATTCATTGTCCCCGATCTTGCGGATACTGTCCTTCTCTTCCTCATCATACTCGTCGCGGATCTCCCCGACGATCTCCTCCAGCAGATCCTCCAGCGTGATCATGCCCACCGGCGCGCCGTATTCATTCAGCACGATCGTGATGCTCACGCCGCCCTCACGCATCTGCGCGAGCATCTCGCCCAGACGGCGGTTCTCGAACACAAAGTGCGGTTTGCGCAGGTATCTGCGCAGGGAAAACGTCCGGCCCGGCTTCTCCAGAAGCAGGTCCTTCACGTTGAGGATACCGATGACATTGTCCTTTGAATCCTCGTAAACGGGAAAACGTGTATAGCGGTTTTCGCGGAAACATTTCACCAGTTCCTGGTACGAACAGTTCACATCAAGCATGGTCATGTCGGCACGCGGGACCATGATGTCCTTCGCTTTCGCGTCACCGAAATCGACCACGTTATTGATCATCTTCTTTTCTTCCTGCTCCAGCACGCCCTCCTCGTGGCTCACGTCCACGATGGTGCGCAGTTCCTGCTCCGTGATCGCCTTCTCCTTATCGCCCTTCGAAACGCCGAGCAGTTTCAGCACGCCGCCCGCGAGCACGTTGGTGATGAAGATGAACGGGGTCAGGATCCACATCAGGCCGCTGATGGGCGTCACATAGAGGAGCGACAGTTTTTCTGCCTTCACCGTCGCCAGTGTTTTCGGGGTCAATTCGCCGAAAACGAGCACCAAAAGCGTCAGCACGCCGGTCGCGATTCCGGCCGCGTAAACGGCGATGCCAGCGCCGAAATTCTGCTCCAGCACCTTCGTCGTGAACAGGGTCGCCAAAGACGACGCCGACAGATTGACGACGTTGTTGCCGATCAGGATCGCGCCCAAAAGCTTCGAGGGCTCCTCCGTGATGGCGAGCAGTTTCTTCGCCTTTTTATTTCCTTCCTCTGCCAGCGCGCGCAGACGGATCTTATTTACCGTCATGATCGCGGTCTCCGCCGACGAGAAAAATCCCGATAAACCGATCAAAATGATCAATACGATGAGCCGTATTATGTCACCGCTGTCCAAAATCTTTCCTCCTGAATCTTTCCGAGGCTCCCTTGCCTCTCTGTCTTACGTGGTCCCGGCGGCTTTCCGCTCTGCCAGTTTCTTCAGCAGCAGCTCTCTCGCCTGCGTGGGATCCGCCTGCCCGTTCGTCTCTTTCATAACGCATCCGAGCAAATGTCCCGCCGCCTTCTCCTTTCCGGAGAGGTAGTCCGAAACCGATTTTTCCTGTGCCTTAAGCACCGCATCCACCGCGGTCGTCAAAGCATCCTCATCCTTTGTTATCAAAAGATGATACTCATTTACATATACCATAGGTTCGATGTTTTTGTCAAACATGAGGGCGAAAACATCGCGTGCGGTCTTCGTTGTGATCGCGCCTGCCTCCTGCATCTGCAACAGCTCGGCCAATGCTTCGGGGGTGATCTTCCACTGTCCCGGATCCGCCTTCTTCTCGCGGCACAGGTACATCAGGTCGCCGCACATCCGCGCCGCGACCGCCTTCGCGCGCCGTCGCGTTTCCGCGTCCTCGGGCTGTCCGTCGTTCTTCGCAGAAGCATCCGATACGCCCGCCGTTCCTGCCTCCCACAGCCGCAGGGTCTCCTCAAACAGCGCCGCCGTCGCGGGGTGCCGCGTCAGGATCCTCGCCTCCTCTTCGGTCAGGCCGAAATCCCTGCGATACCGTGCTTCCTTCGCCTGCGGAAACTCCGGCATCTGCTCCTCCATTTTCCGTATATACTCCTCCGGCAAATGTACGGGCAGCAGGTCGGGCTCCGGGAAATAACGGTAATCCATGACTTCTTCCTTCGTCCGCGTGGTCTTCGTCGTGCCGCTCGCTTCGTCGAATCTTCTCGTTTCAAACAGGATCCGCCCGCCCGCGTCCAGCACTTGCGCCTGCCGCTCCGCCTCATAGGCGATGGCGCGGCGAATGCTCACGAACGAGTTCAGGTTTTTCATCTCCGTCCGCACGCCGAGTGCTTCCTCTCCCGCTTTACGCAGGGAAAGATTGACATCCGCGCGCATCGAGCCCTCGTGCAGTTTTCCGTCGGAGATGCCCAGATACAGGGCGAACATACGGATCTTCTCCAGAAACGCGATCACCTCGTCTGCGTCGCGGAAGTCCGGCTCCGTCACGATCTCCAGCAGGGGCACGCCCTTGCGGTTGAAATCGACCAGGGAAACGCGCCGCTCCATGTCGTGCGTCAGCTTACCGGCGTCGTCCTCCAAGTGCATCTCATGAATGCGGATGACCTTCGTTTCGCCGGTCTCGGTCTGCACCTCGACCCGGCCGCCCTTCAGGATCGGCTCGTAGAACTGCGTGATCTGGTAAGCCGTCGCATTGTCCGGATAGTAATAATTCTTACGATCGAACCTACTGTTGCGGTTGATCTCCCCCTGCAGCGCCAGTCCCATGCGCACCGCGCAGGACAGGGCCTCGGGGTTGAGCACCGGGAGCGCTCCCGGCAGGCCTAAGCAGACCGGACACACGTTCGTGTTCGCCGCCTCGGCAAATGTATTTTTGCAGCGGCAGAAGATCTTCCGCTGTGTTGCCAATTCGATGTGGACCTCCAGTCCCATCACGATCTCGTAATCATTCATGGGCAGGTCCTCCCTTCACACAGGGTGTAAATGGCGCGGCCAGCCGCTCCGCGACCTCGAACATCGCGGCCTCCCGGCCCGCATTGGCCGTGACCATGATGCCGAGCGGCGCGTCGTCTCCCGCCGCTTCAACGGGCACGCTGATGGCGGGAAGGCCGCACAGGTTCGCGAGCACGGTCAATTTGTCCTGCTCGTAACCGTTCAGGAAGGCTTCGCTGTCGCCCGCGAAATCCGCGCGCGGATACGGCCGTGCCAGCGTCTCCGACACGATCACATCCACTCCGGCCAATGCTTCCTGCACCTGGTCGTAGATGCGCCTGCGCACACGCGCCGCCTGCTCGTACCAGTCGTGGTACGACTCCTGGCCCAGGACGAACCGGCCCATGCGGATGCGGCGCTGCACCTCCGGCGAAAAGCCTTCCGCCCGTGTCATCTCATACATCTGGTCCAGGGTCTCGTAGCCTTCCGCGCGAAAACCATAGCGCACGCCATCATAGCGTGCCAGATTCGAAGCCGCCTGCGCGCACGCCAAAATATAATACGTCGCAACCGCATACTCGAGCATGGGAAGCTCGATGTATCGGATCTCGTATTTTTCACAAAAAGTCGGGTTTTTTCGTAGAACTGCTGCTACCGCGGAAGTCTCTCCGCCGAGAACACCAACACGAAGGCGACCAGAGTTTACCTTAGATGAAGACTGAGCATTCATCGATTCCCGTGTGGATCCATCCTGATCCACAGATGCTCCGCTGCACTTTTGATCTTTGTTGTCTTCCGTCGAAGTTTGAAAATACGTAGCATCGCGCATGGACGCGTCCAGCTCGTGCGGTCTTGCGATCACGGAGTAGATCATCCGCGCTTCACTTACCGTACGTGTCAATGGTCCGATCACGTCGAACGCAGATGCATACGAGATCAATCCGTAACGTGACACCGCTCCATAGGCCGGCTTCAATCCAACCACACCGCACAGTGCCGCCGGCTGACGGATCGATCCGCCGGTGTCCGAACCCAGGGCGAAATCCACCAGGCCCAGTGCGACCGCTGCGGCGCTGCCGCCCGACGATCCGCCGGCCGAAAGTTCCGGATAGCGCGGATTCTTCGTCGCCCCGAACGCTCCCGTCGTCGTGGTCTGCCCCATGGCAAATTCATCCATATTCGTCTTGCCGACGCAGATCGCGCCCGCCTCCTCGAGGCGCACGACCGCCGTCGCCGAATACGGCGATATATAATTCTCTAAAATGTGCGAAGCCGCCGTGGTCCTCACGCCCTCCACACACAGATTGTCCTTTACCGCAAACACAAGCCCAGCCAGCGGAAAGCGCCTGCGCGCCTCCTCCTGCGACAGCCCCTGCATGGCCCGCTCCAGTTTCTCCGCCGCCTGCAAAGCCCGCTCCTCGCAGACCGTCACAAACGAACGGTACGCCGGATCGACCGCGCGGATCTTCTCAATGGCTTCGCTCACGCGATCCCTGATCTCACCCATTCTTTCCGGCCTCCCCTTCCAGCGTATACGGCACCTCAAAAAGCGCTCCCCGCATCTGGGCCGCGTTGAGCTTCCTCACATCGACCGTCCTCTCAGGCACATTCGCTCCGTCCGCCGAAGCCTCCAACGAAGCCACCGCCGAAAACGCCCCCTCATACGGCAACGTATGCATCGGCTCCACCCCCTCGGTGTCCACCTCCCGGATCTTCTCAAACAAAGCCAACATCCTCTCGATATCCGCCTGCATCAACTTATCCCTGTCTTTACTTAACTCCATATCATCCTGCTTTCATTCTCTAAGAGGCAGCCACCAAATCTACCCTCCTCGCATCTCCGCGGGGCAGGCTGATCTGATGCTTCGAGCCTACATGCCGGTAAATGGGGCTGGCGCACCAGGGCAGTCCTCCCCGCGGCGCCGGTTTAGAAATCACGCGATTAATTAAGCTGCGATCGTAAGGCGGGCATTGATCGAGCTGTAGAAAAACTCCTCGAACGAGACGAAGAATAAGGGTCAAAAACCGATCATCCGAGATCGGTTTTTGCGCATCGCCGAGGGCGTTTTCGCGTCAGGCGGGAGCCTGGCGCTATCAAGAAAACGGCCGACATCGATGCGGTGCCCGTAATTCTTCGTTGAAAGAGAGGCAAGTTTTTCACAGCGCAGTGAACTGCCCGCCGTCGATCGCACTTAATAAAACAGGCGCCGATTTCTAAACCGGCGCCATATCGGGACTGTCTTGGTGCGCCAGCCCCATCTAAAACTTCATGTGCGAAGCATTGATCAGCCCATCTTTTTGATGCGGTCCAACGCCTCAACTGTATTTTCGTAGCTACCGAACGCGGTCAGTCGGAAGTATCCTTCACCGCTCGGTCCGAAACCGGAACCCGGTGTGCCGACCACCTGCGCGTTCGCAAGCAGATAATCAAAGAAATCCCAGCTCGTCATGCCCTTCGGAGTACGCAGCCAGATGTACGGTGCATTGACCCCGCCGAAAACCTCGTAACCGGCCGACGTAAGGCTCTCACGAATGACCTTCGCGTTGTTCATATAGTACTCGATCTGTGCGCGTGTCTGAGCGCGACCGGCCTCGCTGTAAACCGCCTCACCGGCTCTCTGGATGATGTACGGAGCGCCGTTGAACTTGGTTCCGCAACGTCTCGCCCAAAGGCTGTTCAGGGAAACGCCGCCGGCGGTCAGCTCCTTCGGGATCACGGTGAAACCGAGACGTGTGCCGGTGAAACCTGCGTTCTTCGAAAAACTGCGGATCTCGATCGCGCACTTCTTCGCGCCCTCGCACTCGTAGATCGAGTGGGGAATGTTATCTTCATGGATGTATGCTTCGTAAGCCGCGTCGAAAACGATGATCGACTGATGTGCCAGTGCGTAATCCACCCACTTCTGCAGCTGCTCCTTCGTAGCTGCTGCGCCGGTCGGGTTGTTCGGGTAGCACAGGTAGATCACGTCCGCTGCCTCCTCGGGCAATGCGGGCACGAAGTTATTTTCCGCTACACAAGGCATGTAGGTCACGTTGCTCCAACGCTCGCTCTCCTTGATGTAGTCGCCGCAGCGTCCGGACATGGCGTTGGTGTCCACATATACCGGGTAAACGGGGTCGCAAACTGCGATGCGGTTATCCTCAGAGAAAATATCGCCGATGTTTCCACAGTCACTCTTTGCGCCGTCGCTGATGAAGATCTCGTCCAGCGCGATCTCCACGCCGCGTGCCTTGTAATCCTTATTCGCGATCTCGCTGCGCAGGAACTCGTAGCCGAGGTCCGGAGCGTAGCCGCGGAAGGTCGCCGCCTGGCCCATCTCATCAACAGCCGCATGCATCGCCTGGATGACTGCGGGTGCCAGAGGCTGGGTAACGTCACCGATACCGAGGCTGATCACGTTTTTATCGGGATGTGCTGCCTTGTACTCGCGCGCCTTGCGGCCTACGGTCGAAAACAGGTAGCTTCCCGGAAGTTTCAGGTAATTCTCATTTATCTTAAACATAGTAGTACCTCCGTATAAAAAAATACGCATCCATTCTACTATAAGTCTGCGGAAAATGCAACTTCCTATTTCATGCATTCCGCAATTTTCACATCATCTCCGGCCGGTTTTACAACCCCAGCTCCCGGTAGATCTTTTCGATGCACGGCGACTTATACTCGATGTATTTGTCGATGTCTTCGGGATACAACGCGGCTCCCTCCTCCTTTACCCGGCTGTACTCGCGCACCGCTTCGGGGTGCGAACGCAGATAGTCGCGAAACGCCAGGTGTCTCTTCAGTTCTTCCGACGTTTCCGTGCAGACATACAAATGATGCCTACGCAGATGCTCCTTTCCGGAGTATTTGAAGGCCTCCCGCCCCGGGATCCCGAGGTCTCCCTCGTGATTATATCCGATCGTCTCCAGCGCGGCCACCACCGCATCGAAGCGGGAATAGTCCGGGATCACGATATCGAGGTCAATGATCGGCTTCGCGGACAGTCCTTTTACCGACGTGCTCCCGACATGCTCGATCCGAAGCGCCAGATCCCCCAGAGCTTCCTTAAGTTCCTGCTCGATCTGCCGGAAATCCTGCGCCCAGGCCGCATCGTATTTCTCAACGAGTACTTGTTTTTTAGCCATTTTTCTCTCCTCCGACCGAAACGGTCTCACACCAGACGGATCTCATTGGCCGCCAGATGCTCCAGCACCGCCTCCGGAATATGCCCCTCGTGGGTAATGGTCTGAGACTTCCTGTAAAACTGCTCCAGCGTGTAATCCAGTCCGTCCGAAACGCGGCGGAACGTGTACGCGAACCGCTCCGGATTCATGATGCGGTCCGGGACCATTCGCAGGACCAGATCCATCACCATGGGCATCGGGTGCGATTCAAACTTATCAAACTTCCAGGCGCGTGAAAGCACATCGCCGTCATACTCATAATACTCGCAATTGATGAGGACACCCTCCTCGGGGATCCCTTTTCCGCGGTATTCTTCTGCAGCGATCAGCCTTCCGGCATCATCGTACTCGTACCATTCGAAAAACGCAAGTTTGTGAGAAGTGACCTTCCCCTGGGACGATCGCACGAAATATCCGATCGACAGTTGCTTCGATACGTATAGGATCACCGTTCCTTCGCCGTTATCGGAACCTGTCTTCGACCATTTCAGCTCGCCGGCAGGATCAAACCGCAGGGTGACGTAATTCTCCGGGGCCGCGTTCTTCGGAATCTTCGCCGAAGGCACCTTCGGATAGGTGTTCTTTTTGTTCGTGAGGCGCGAGATCAGAAACTTATCGTACGGGTCCAGAAACCGCCATGCGTCGTTGAACTTCACATAACGTGTCGTACCCTCCGCAACCTCAAAGTCCGGCTCATACGAAGCTACGTGCTGCTTGAAGATGGAGATATATTTCTTCAGTATTTCTTCTCGTGAAAAATCCATGGCTTCTCCTGATGCATGTCTTGTAGTATTTTCGGTGTCTCCCGAGATCATTTCTTGGGTTTGCGTGCCAGTTGCAGGTCGAGCGTATCGAAGATCGAGATCTTCCCGCCGTGCCGCTCGATGGCCGCCTCGATCGCACCCTGGAACGGCTCCCTTATACTCTCCTCGAGGACAATGTGATCGGAATAGGTACTGATCAGTGCGCGATATTCCGCCGCCGTAAGAATTCGGGTTCTGTGAAACAGCATGTATTTCGTATCCGTAAAACCGTACTTTTCGGCGATCATTGCCCGATCGGCAGCCTCCTGCTCCGTGTACTCGCTGATCTTTTTGGGCTCTTTCTTATAGAACGGATAATAGTAATCGGCGTATGCGCGTTGGATCTCGTCAAACAGTTCGGGATCGTCCTTCGCTATATAGGGGTGATTTGCAAATCTGGCAAATGCGCCCCCCGGCTTCAGTTTCCGGAACACCTTCGTGTAGCCGATCTCCTCCGGCACCCAGTGAAACGCGGACGCCGAATAGATCAGGTCGTAAGTGTCATCCGGAAGATCAACATCCTCGAATTTACCGGTGATCGCGGAAAAACCCGGGTAGTCTTTGAATTTCTCCCGGCACAGCTGCGCCAGTTGATCGCCATACTCCACGGCCGTCACCTTACAGCCAGTTTCCAACACCGGCGGGGTCGCCTGACCTCCTCCGATTCCGACCTCCACCACACTGCTGGAAGTGTCCAGCGGAGCGTATGCAAACACTGCCTGATACAACTCCTTCGGATAACCCGGGCGGATCTTTTCATAGGTTTTTGCAACTGTATTGAATGTCCATTCTTGTCCTTTGATTACAGGCATAGTTCCCTCCTTCCGGTCGTTTTATATCTAAACTACCGGATCTGCTTCACTTTAGTCACTTTTTCACTCTTACGTTTCACTACCATCTCAGCCATTTTATGACTAAGAAACCATTTTTGCGCTGTTCTAGACATTATATCATACTTTCAAGAAGAACACTAAGCCTTTTTTCCGGTTTCCGAGATGTTTCTTTCAGACAGTTTCATACCTAAACCTTCACTCAAAGCTTGCTTTAGGCATAATTACAAGTTTCAGCCATGCGTCCGGCTCAAAAAAATTATGCCTAAGGCGTCGATCCATTCTCGCCTTAGGCATATTCCTGCGGAAACCTTCCGCTCCGCACATATCTACTCTCAAAACCTCACAGTTTCAACCGCATGTTGACGTATTTCTGTGTTATCTCCACGAACCCGAGTTTCTTGTAAAGTTTGTATCCTTCGTCGGTCGCCTTTAAGTCGATCCGGCACAGTTGTTTCTCTTTCGCATACGCGATCATCTCATTCAGCAGTCTTGTGCTGATCCCGCGTCCCCGGTATTCCTTCTCGGTGAACACGTTGAGAACTTCACCTTCCAGGCCGTTCAGAAACGCCGGATTTGCAGGCTTCTCGATGATCAGCAGGTAGACCGTCGCCACCAGGTGTTCCCCGTCCCGGGCCACAAAAGCAACCAGTTCTCTTCCGAGTTTTCTTTCAAAATATCCCGGCAACTGTTCTTCCATCGCCCGGCGATCCGCATCGCTGACCGAACCGTAATCATCGATCATGTACGCGATCCGAAGCCGGACTAATTCCGGAATATCTTTTATCCTCGCTGTATCAAAAACCAGCTTATCCATAATGCATCCTCCGCGGCTCATCCCAGGATCGTAGCAATGAACATCTTGATGTCGTCGATCTCCGACTGCACCTTCGCCATCTCCTGCTCGATATCCAACTTGCCGATCTCAACGTTCGCATCAAATACATTCTTACCCGGCTCGTTGAACGCGAGGACCACGCGATTCCCGTACACGGTCATGGCAATGCTCTCGTATTTGCTTCCCAGAAACTCCAAACGTTCCATAAAATGTGGTGTGAGCAGATAAAAAGCATCGTGCTCATAGGGCGAATACACGTCAAACTCTTTGTTAAATCTCGCCGACTCGAGTTCGACCTTCGTGTCTTTTTCTTCCCTGCGGCTCAGCGCCCTATGTTTAAACTTCCGGCTGAAGACAGACACGGAATTGACCAGTTTATTCGGGAAATAAAACACCATCATCCTGCCTTCGAAATAGGTCGTTGAAGATGTATGGTCATCCCGTTCATCCACTTCTCTCACGTTGACTTCCGCGATCTGGAAATTCACACCCGCATAAGTCGCATTGACAAAATCCTCTGACCAGTGGCGGTTTCCCATTTCACAGATGCGAAAACTCTCGATCACATCATAGGAATATCCGCCGTTCGGTTCATAAAGCACATTTTCAAAATTGTTTTCCAGCGGCTCCCGAACGAACGCGTCCTTATACAGCGCCCGCATCTCTGCCCTGAGTTTATTCATCCTCGAGCACCCGTAAAAGATCATGATCAGTCCGATCGGCGGGATCAAAATAAGAAGGGCGCCAAACAAAATAAACAGCATCGTTTTGCCGGCCGCGTTTCTCTTTTCCTGCAACTTGATCATCGCTTCGTTAGAATTTCGGGTTCCGTAATACATCTCGTCCATAGCGATCCCTCGGTCAATCTTTTTCGTAAAAAACTATATCCATCCTGTCATTGATCTTTTCGATCTCTCCGGTTCGATTATACCCCATCTTCTCGTATAAATGCAAGTTCCCCTCTTCCTGCAAAATGGTGTCTAAACACCAATGCTCCGGACCGTGGATCTGCTCGGCCGCTAAAATGGCGGCCTGAGCATAACCCTGGTTCCGGTGTTCCGGCATGATCCATAAGGGGGAGATACGTTTTCTGCTTCCGTCTTTCTTATCGACGATCCGGATCGCTCCGACGTTTTCGTCCCCGGCAACGATGTAATAATACGTAGTCCACGGCTGTTCAAATCTGGCCAATACCTTCTCAAAACTCTCGGCTGCCGGGCTCATATCATAGTCCTGATACTTCTCCAGCAGACCCGAGAACGCCTCGATCTGCATTTTCCATATGTTCTCCATGTCCTCTCGTGTCGCTGCCTTTAATCTTATCATATCCATACCGATCCCTCTCTATAATAACTGCTTTCTTACTTCGTAAGCCGCATAGCTATGCATGTTTCCGTAAAGCCCAGGCTTCTCCAAAACTTGAGCCCTCTCTCGTTCCACGGGAGCACCTCGATGTCGATTGTATCCGTCCGGAGGTGCTCCAGCAACGCGCGAAAAGCCTCCTGCCCGTAATGGCGGCGGCGAAACTCTCGGACAATATAAAACTGACGAAGATACAAAGGCGACACGGTTCGTCTGACCAGCGCATATCCGACAGTCGCGTCGTCTTCTACAAAAAGATACGCGTCATATTCGGTTTCCAGGAACATCCTCATTCGGTCGGTGAGCTGCTCCAAATTCATCGGATTGCTACTTCTTTCGTCCTCGATCAGGCATTTGTTCATCTCCGCTAAGCGGTGAATATCCTGAAGTGTACACTTACGAATCTGCATATTTATTTCCTTCATTGTTTTTGTCTACGATTCCTGTAACTCTTCGATCATCTTTTCCAGGACCTCAACTGCACTTGCGACCATCTTGGGACAGAACTCTTTAAAGAGCCCCTTCGCTCTAGCTTCCTGCGCTCCTTCCGGAGTGGAAATGTCATACCCCAGCAGATCGTTACAGATGTACGTTCCGTTTGCCTCCGCAAACCGCTCCATCATCATTTCATTGATCCTGTTGGATCTTTTGCGAGTCTCCGGATCGCCCGTGCGTTTTTCTCCGAACAGCAGTCCCAGCACCATCAGCGCGCCCGTGCATGCCCCGCAGACCTCGCCCTTGCGCATGCCACTTCCGAAACACGAGCCGAGCCGCATCGCCATCTCTTCGGTGATCCCGCACTCCTTTGCATATGCCGAAAGGACTGCCTGCGAGCAATGCATCCCTTCGGCAAAATACTGCACTGCTATATCTTGTTTCTCCATATTCTTTCTTCAATGCCTCTTTCGATTTTCTAGAAATAATGCTCCATCAAGCGCTCGACCCATTCGGGAACCCGCGCGTCCTTGTTGTCGTACACGGGATAATATGGCTTGATATCGAGCACCGGCGTGCCGTCCACGGCGTCCAGCCCTTTCACGACCAGCACGTCGTCCGAGACCGAAACGATCTCAACCGAGGTCATCCCGATCTGGTTCGGCCTGTCTTTTCCCCTCTGGGAAAATATCCCCACCAGCGGCATGTCCTCGCGGTTCTGCGGCCTGCGCTGCAAATGTTTCTCTCTGACGTAGTTCGCCTTATCCAAATAGTACAGGATCGTGACATGCGAGAAATCCTCCAGTCCCTTTAAGCCGGAGACGTAAGGCTCCTCCAAAACGATGGAAGACACATCATTTCCCCATGAAACGTCCTTTCTCTGCGTTACCTCATTACGAACATATCCGATCGGTCTCATTACGATTTCCATACTACCCCTCCTAAACTCCGAACCGATATTCCTTCTCGTCCTTTTCGTTTGCGACCAGGGAAAATGCCTCTATGACCCTGTCCGCGACCTGGTCGGGCGTAAGGTTTGTGTTGTCGATCTTCAGGTGATGTTCAAACCAGACCTCGCCCTCGTCTGTATTCAGTTTATGATTTTGCGCGACCCGCAGAAGATCGCCCCTGCTCCATTCCACGTCCTTCTTTGAAGCCTTTCGCTCCATCCGGTAGGGCGTCTCATTCCGCGCGATCCTGGTTTCAAGATCGGCACGCAGCTCCACGAAATAGAAATGTCCGCCGCTGTTCACGAAGAGATCGTGAAGGCTCTGCAGGTAGTCGCGCTCCGACTGCATCTCGAACGCGCAAACATAGGTGAACACAAGATCCACATCATGTTTGACCGCCAGTTCAAATGCTTTCTCCCGAAAGAAGGCGTTGAACTCCTTCTGCGCCGGGGTCGCGAACCCGAAGATCCTGTCGGACACCTCTATGCTGTCATGATTCATCATCATGTTGAATTTCAATTTATCCCGCAGGCTCTCGGCGACGACCATCTTTCCGACCGCCTGCGGCCCGCAAACCACGATCAAATCTGCCATGATCGTTTCTCCTCTTCATCACGTTTGAACTTTTCCTTTTCGGTATCGTCCGAAGAAGATGCCGTCGTCGACGTATTTCTCCGTTTCGGAAACCCACATCGGAAACTCTCCGGTGGCCAGAGCCGTCTGCCCGTTCAGCAGTCCTGTATGGAAAGAAATGTGGCGGAACTGCCGCAAGATCAACTCCATCCGGGTATACCGGCTATTCTCCGGCTTCTCATACAACATTTCATCGGTCAGTTCGTCCAGATAATCCATCGTTTTCTTCTCGATCTGATCCAGATACTCGAGCAACATCTCGTCGGTCAGCACCACATCGCAGGGCTTCTCCGGATCGTCAAGTCCCTCCACATGGAAGGCCGGCTCCTCATACACGAACGGATTGATGAACCATTTGTCCGCTGAATGCAGCGCATGGTACACCCAACGCCAACACGGCGCCCCGTAGAACAAAGCCTCCCGGTCATACGTCTGGATCGACGTTCTTATATTCAGGAAATTCGGTTTCACCGTCTCCTTTATGATCTTACAAAGTTCATTCATCTTATGTTCACCTGTCTTTCTTTTTTCACATGGGAGTTTCATGGCGATTTATACCTAAATCGACCGTATCTCTTCGCTTTAGGCACTGTTCTCTTTAATCAAGCTACGACATCATTGCGACTTTATGCCTAAATCGAGGCTCATGAGTTTCTTTAGGCCTGTTTTCCTCTCATTCAGACTCATAACTCTACACCATTTTATGCCTAAATTAAGGTTCTTTAAAAGTTTTAGTCATGTTTCCTTCTCGTTCGGCCACGCAGTTCTACTCTATTATATGCCTAAATCGAGATTCTTGAGAAGCTTTAGTCATTTTCCCTCTCGTTCGGCCACGTAACTCCTTGCGACTTTATGCCTAAATCATGCTTTTTGAGAAGTCTTAGGCATTCTTCTTCAAAAACTCGCCAATATATTCAAAGCTACACCCGGCGTTTTTCGCGGTCTCTTCGTCCTTCTTCTCATCACCGACAAACAGTATCTCGGAAACGTCGATCCCGAATTCGTGGGCAATGTACTCCAAGCCCTTTTTATTTGGCTTTCGAACGCCGCAGATCTGGGACGAAACATACCGGTCCAGCAGCGGTTCGATCGTCGTGATCGACTTGCGAAAGAAAGCATCCGGCATGCCGTTCGGCAAGTCGGTGAGACACGCCACGAAGAGTCCTTCGTCCTTGCTTTTTCGGAGGATCTTCTCCGAATAATCGAAAACCAGCGCCTCTAGGGACATCCCCGAAAAGAAGTCTTCGATGATCTTTCCGATCTCCGGACGGGCTTTCCACCCGACCGTCGCATCCTTGAAAATGACCTCCGGGGCGATCTCTTCCTGCCTTCCGCTGTTTCGCGGATTGTATGCCTTAAGCACCCGGACAGCCTCCAGGACCGCCTCCTCGCTCAGGTTCAGATCATTGCTCCGGTCTACATTTTGTATCCCGCGGTAATAGTATTCTTCCCAATTCAGCGGCATACCCTTATATTCCATCAGCGTGCCGCCCAGATCAAATACAACTGCTTTTACCATGTCTGAACCTCTTACTCCATGTAACTTCGGAAATCGATGTCTGCCGTCAGGTAATGCTCCGTCCGGTCGAGGCATCGTTTAATGGCCTCGCGATCCTGCCCTGCCTCCTCAAGCTCCGTGACCCGTATGTACCACAAGGGTTTCAGGCATCGGAACAGCGGAAGCGCGATCGCTTTTTCCTCCTCGGAAAATGTATAATACCGGCTTGCGATCTTAAGCGCGCGCCGAATGTCCGCAACCTCCCTTTCAAACGAGCCGAAATTCTCTCGCATCAGGTAATTCAAGAACACATCGTGCCCGCAGAGGTTAAAATCGAGCACGCCGACGAACTTCCCGTCATCGTCCACCAGAAGATTGGTGCTGTTCAGGTCCGCCTGAAACACGGACACCGGCAGTTTGAAATATGGTTCGCGCAGCGCCTCACGGTTGTCGTTCCACAGCTTCCAGATGCGCTCCGTCTGTGCGGCAAATTCCTCGGGAAGTCCGTCCGCAACAGTCTTCCAGTGCTGCGCATTTTCCAAAACCTCATCAGTCTCGTAGCTCGGGCAGAACTTCTCGAACAGACAGTAGCCCGACGGAAAATCCGCATATGCAAACCTCTTCGCCGCGATCTTCGCGGTCATGGACCAGATGTCCTCAAAAAATGCTGTGCTGTCCGCGTTCCGGCCATTTTCATCCACAGCCGCCCGCTCTTCAAACACCCTATGCTTCGAATAATCCTCCGCGTAAGCAACACATTCTCGCCCTTCGTAGGTGATGGTCGGAAAGCCTCCGCTTTTATCGTTGTAGATCCTCGGGCAATAATACCCGAGCGCGCGATACTCTTCGATCGTCCGCTTCCAAACGCGGATCCTCCCGGCGTCTGTGTAGTCATTCGCCGCGATCTTGATGACGTATCGGTTTCCTTCCTTTGTCTCAATGATGATCGCATTCCGGAAATCCTCATCTCCGATACTCGAATCGACCACCTTCGCAGAAACCGGTTCCTCATCAAAGAAGAGTCGAACTATACTCTGTATCTCCTTAGAAACCATATAAACTCCTCCTGAAATGTGTCATCATAAAGATGACCCATAGTTTCCGGGAGGCGACTGGGCATACTCCCACAAACTATTTGGATCATTATATCATGTAAATAATGACACATTAGAAATCTTTCAAAATTGTAAACTTGACTGTATAAATTCCAGTGTTACATCCTTCGCGATCGCCGACGCCTCGATCAGTTTTTGCTGAGCACATAACGGATCTCGCGCTTATTCCAGCGTCGGAAGATCTTCTCCTGCCCATCGAGCCGGTAGCCGTGCTTTTCATAGAACTTCCGACCCTTCTCGTTCTCTTCCAGCACCCAGATCACAAAGTCCGGGCAACCCTGCGCCATGCCTGCTTCTTCATAGAACGCCAGCATTTCCGAACCGATGCCCATTCTCACATAGTCAGGATCGACATAAATAAAATGCAGCTCAAATGCGTTCGTTTTATCTTCGTCCTCGCACATGCCGATGCCCATCATTCCCAGGATCTTCCCGGTTTCGGGCTCCTCGTACACATAGAGTGCAAAACGCTTTTCGGATAACCATCTTTCATAGACCGGGATGCGGCCCTCGACCGACAGATTCTGATATAAGTGTTCGTCCGCAACGATATTCTTGTAGGCATATCGACTGCTTTCGACTTCGATCTCCGCGATCCGGCGTGCGTCATTTACCGTAGCTTCACGTATCATTTTTCATTTCTCCTTTATTCCAAATGCCTCTTCGGCCAATGTAAGTGTCTGTTCGATCGTTCTTCCCTCATCCCGCAGAATCACGTGAAAGCCTGAATTCAGCAGTGTATCGTAGGACTCCTGTGAGTTGATCAGTTCCAGACCCTGCCGATAGTTCTGCATGGCTTTCTCGGTGTCCGGTTCGTCCAGGATCAGGCGGTACAGGAACTGCTTCTCCGGATCGGGACGCTCGAAGAAACGACGTACGGAGATCTGCGGATCCGCAAGCATCACCAGAACGTGATCCTCCGGAGTGATCTGCCGCAACGTTTCGACGCTGATATTCGTGTCCACAAAAACCGGTTTTCCCTGCGCGCAGATCTCGGGGAGCATGCGCAGCTCCAGGATCTCGCACTCCTTCTTCACGCCGTCGATCCAGGCCTTATACTCCTGCGGCGAGCGGCGGATGAAATCATGCCAGTCTACCAGATCCCTGGTGTAGGTCAGGCACGGAAACTCTTTCGCGTCCAGTTCTTTCGGGTAATTATCGTGATAATTCTCCGTACACGCGATGCCGTCATGCTTTTTCGCCAGTTCCTTCACTGTGGTGGATTTCCCGGCGTAAGCATTTCCGATGATGAAATACGCATTTTCAAAGAACAGTCCTTTCGACCGTACCATTTCGCGGTACATCTCGAATCGGACGCCGCACGTGTAAACGAACTCGCCATTCGCGATCCGCTGCAGGATCTCCTCCTCCGTCGCCCAGGCGACATCGATCGCCTCCTCGGGCTGGAGCACGATATCCTTAATATCCACATCCTTGCAAAGCAGGTAGAGGTCCTGGAAGTAATTCTTCCGCTGGTAGGTCGCGAAGAGCGTAAACTCCTCCTCTTTCGCGACGATGCCCGTCTCCTCCCCGACCTCGCGCACAGCCGACTGCAGCGTAGTCTCGCCCGCGACCGTGCCGCCGCCGACGAACTCCCAAAGATTTCCGGCCTTCTTATCCGGGTGGCGCTTCTGGATCAAAAACTCACCCTTTGAGTTGCGGATCCAAACCTCCACGCACACGTAGTATTCTCCCTCGGCAAATGCCTCCCCGCGCACATGCGTGCGCCCCAGAGGCCTTCGCTCACTATCATATAAATCCCATAATTCCATAATCTTCCTCCTAAAACAGTTCGTCCAACAAAATATAATAATTCAGTTTCTCCCGTTCCGGTTCGATCCCGAGCGCCTCAAACAGCATATCCGGGTCGAAGTCGGGATAGACCTTGCCGCCGAAGGTTCCGTCGAAGTTGTGGCGGAGGCTTCGGTAGCCCAGGGCGATGTCCCGCCACTTATCCGCGACGCCCGTGTCCCCGAGGTCAATGAATCCGCTGATCTTTCCATCCTGAATGAGGATGTTCGGCAGGCAGAAGTCGCCGTGGGACAGCACAGGCTCGTACTCCGGTTTGTTATCGATGAGCCACTGAAGCAGCTCTTGCGGGTCCTTGAAACCTCCCTCGCCGAAGGTCGTCGGTTCGGCGTCGCTGACGTCGACCAGACCATGCTCGACGCGATACGCCGCCTCCGCCAGTTCCGCATCCAGGCTTCGCTCTCTCGGGCAGTCAGCGATATCCACGCTCCACAGCATACGGAGGGCCTCCGCCAGAAGTGCCAACAGTTCCTTCGGATGCTCCAGAAAATACTCGTCACAACTCACCTGACCCTGTACCTTACTCATGAGCAGGTACTGATATTCTTCATCCTTCTCGTAGGCGAGCACCTTAGGCGCCGGAAGTTTCCCGTCCAGCCAACGCATAACACCTACGGTGGCGGTCTCGTCCTCGTACCCGTTTTTCATGATCTTCAAAACGCAGTCGTCAAAGATCATGATCTGCGAGCCGGATTTTCCGAGGTCGTCCAGTATATATTCTTTTCCGTCGATCAAAGTCCGGATCGTTTCCGGAATAACCATATCGACACCTCCTTATACAAAATTTGGGAGCATCTATAGCAGATACTCCCAAGAAATAATCTATGAAACTAAGCTTCCAGGATATCATCCAGGCAGCGGATCTTCACCGCTGCGGTGGAAACGACGATGACTTCATCGCCCGGCTCGATGGTGCTTTTGCCGTTGGGGATGTGCACCACGCCGTCGCGGATGATGGTCGCCACCAGGATACCCGGATGCAATTTGAATGCCGGATCCATGAAAGGAACACCGAACTTCGTAAAATTCTCCGCTGACAGTTCCAGCACCTCGACCTGGTTGTCTGCCATGCGGTAGAGCTTCTGGATCTGCTCCGCATGCTCTGTGTTGTTCAGAACACGGATGTAGCGGAGAATGCTGTTCGCGCTGATGACATACGGGGATACCGTATTGTCCAGTTCTACGCCGCGAAGGACGGATGCATAGCTGACGTTGAGGACCTTTGTGATGATCTTCGGTACGCCCAGCGACCACGCAAACATCGAAACCACGAGGTTGCGGTCATCCGCTCCGGTGAGGGAAACGCAGGCATCGCACTTCGCGAGGCCTTCCTCCGCCAGGATCTTCTCTTCGATGCCGTCACCGTAGGCGATGGAAACGTCCGGCAGCAGCCGCGCCAGTTCCAGACAGCGTTCTTTATCGAATTCCACGATCTTAAGTTTCATATCCGATCTCTGCAGCAGTTCGCCGAGATACAGTCCGATGCTTCCGCAACCGACCATCATCACTTTCTTTACCGTACGCTGCACGACCTTTAATTCTTCTAAGAGTTTCTCCATCTGCTGCGTCTGGGCCAGGATGCTGATCTTGTCGCCGGGCTGCAGGACGAAATCGCCGCGCGGCACCAGGGCTTTCTTACCACGGGTGACCGTTGCGACCAGCATGGAGATGCCAAATTTCCTATGTACATCGATGAGGGACAGGCCCGCCATCGGATGATGTTCTGTGATATTCTGCTCTGCGAGGAGCACGTTACCGTCCATGAAGGACTGTACATTTACCGCCATGGGCATCTTCAGGAGACGCATGATCTCATTTGCCACGGCCAGCTCGGGATTGATGATATGGTCAATGCCGACCTTTTCGCGGAACACATCGATGTCCTCCAGATACTCGCGGCCACGTACACGCGCGATCGTGTGACCCGCGCCGAGCTCCTTCGCGATCATACAGGCCATGATATTCGCTTCATCGGTCGATGTGATGGCGAGGAAAACGTCCACTGCCTCCATTCCGACCTTCTTCAGCACGCTGTAGCTCGCGCCGCTGCCGCAGATACCGGTAACGTCATATTTATCCGTCATGGCCTCAACCACGCGCGGTTTCGAATCGATCACGGTGATCTCGTGATGTTCTTCTGCTAAAAAATTGATCAAACAGGAGCCGATACCACCGGCGCCTACGATAACTATCTTCATCCCTTATCAATCCTCCGTGATCGTTTTTCCCTGCACAGCCTGATGCTGTTTTCTCTCCTCGATGTTCCGCTTCAGTTTCTTCTTCTCGATGATGCGGTAGACCTTTCCGGTCGTGAGACCCTGGACCAGGATCGTAAAGAAGACCGTCAGATAGGTCACATTCAGCAGGATGAGGTAGACATCGGCCGCCAGGAACTCCTTACAGCCCAGAACCAGGGCCAGCGACAGGCCTCCGCGCAGCGCGCTCCATGTCATCAAAGAAACAAATTCCACGAGGGAATAATTACTCGGGAGACGGTTGCGGCCGACGATCAGCGACGACGCAGTCACGCCGAAGAGGCGCGCGCACAGCGAGATCAGGATCGACGCAGGGATCAAAATGATGGCATATTCGGAGAACTCGTGCGAGAACGCCGTGATGCCCAAAAGCACAAACAGGATGCTGTTTAAAAGCGTATCGATGATGTCCCAGAATTCCTGGTACAGGTGGTTGTGATCGTACACTTCGCGCTCGCGCTTGATGCGCTCGCAGCGGAAGGCGTAGAACATACCGCAGACTACGCTCGCCAGGATGCCGGAGAAACCGCAGTGCTCACAGAGCACGTAGACGGATGCAACATTTACCAGACTGATCATGATCTGCTGCACCGGATCCTTCGTACGCTTATACAATTCAAAGGTCAGGAACGAGATTCCGAAGCCGACGGCAAATGCGCCGAGGACTTCCTTACCCAGCAGGACGATGAAATTCTCCTGCGCGCCGGCGCCGACCATGCTCTTCACAAATACGAAGAGAACAACGCCGGTACCATCGTTGAACAGGCTCTCGCCCTCGATAACGCTCGTCACGCTCTTCGAGAGGCCCAGTTTATTCAGGATACTGGTCGCCGCAATGGGGTCCGTCGGGGAGACGATACATCCCAGGAGCACACAGGTCCAGAAATCCATGGGCAGGTGCGCGATCTGGGCGAACAGGAAAAACAAAAGTCCGTAAAATGTGGACGAAAGCAAGGTCGTAAGCAAAGCCAACAGAACGATGGGCTTGATGTTCGAGATGAACTTCGAAAAATGGACCTTGCTGGCACCGGAGAACAGCATGAAGCACAGAACGCCCTCCAGCAGGAAGTGCTCGATATCCACTTCGGTGATGAATTCGACGTCCCAGTCCCACCAGCCGAAATGCTCAGGAGCCACCAATATGATCCCGATCACCAACGAAAACGCGACCAACGCGATATCGGCCGGCATCTTGAAAAACTTCGTATTCACCATTCCGATGATGACGATCAGGCTGAGCAGGATCACGAGAAGTAAAAGCAATGTCATGACTTATCCTCCGTTTCCGACTCCTCTATCGGTTTTTATACGCCTCAACGATCTTCTCGATCTCTTTATATACGGTCTCCATCTCGGCGTCGGTGCCGATGGTGATGCGCAGGCGGTTCTTGATGCGCTCCTTCGGCCACCAGCGAACGTAGATATTGCGCTTCTTCAGTTCGGTGAAGATGTACTCGCCGGGCACGCCGGGATACTCCGCGAACAGGAAGTTCGTCTTCGAATCGGGGACAATGAATCCCATCTGGCGCAAGCGCTCTTTTGCAGCCTCGCGGGTCTTCGTGACCTTCGCCAGAACTTCTCTGAAGTAAGACTCATCTTCCACGGATGCAACGCCGAGAGCGATCGTGATGTGGTTCATGGTGTACGAGTTGATGGACTGCTTCACCGCGTTCATCGTCGCGATCAGCTTCGGGCTTCCGACCGCATAACCGATGCGGATACCCGCCATACTTCTGGACTTGGAAAATGTCCGTACGACCAGAAGGTTCTCGTATTTTTCGGTCAGCTCGAGCACGCTCTCCGCTCCGAAATCCACGTATGCTTCATCGACCACAACGACACTGTCGGGGTTGTGGCGG
The DNA here is from genome assembly GCA_017615545.1 of Lachnospiraceae bacterium. Taxonomy (GTDB): domain Bacteria; phylum Bacillota; class Clostridia; order Lachnospirales; family Lachnospiraceae; genus UBA1201. The sequence continues at coordinate 2,365 of JAFZZY010000020.1, read as the reverse complement.
ATGATATCTTCGATAAATGCAGCGCTCTCGGCGATGGATGTCGGAGCGTTCGGATTCGCGATCACCACGCCGCCGTTCGGCTTCACATCCCCGTAGTAATCCTCGGGGCGGATGCGGAAGTTCTCGTCAAGCGGGATCTCGGTGAACGGGATGCGATACAGCGTCGCCCAGACCGGATAGAACGCGTACGTAATGTCCGGGAACAGGATCGGCAGATTGCTATCAAAGAATGACAAAAAGGCCACCGACAGAACATCATCGGAGCCGACGCCGGAGAACACCCGTGACTCGTCGACACCATGATATTTTGCAAGGGCCGCATTTAAAAGATGGATATCCGGATCCGGATACTTTTTCAAGATATCGGTCACAAATTCCCGGCTCTTCTCCTGAACCTCAGGCGCCGGCGGATACGGATTCTCATTCGTATTCAACTTTATTACATTGTCCTGCTGCGGCTGTTCGCCGGCAACGTAGGGCTTGATCTTTCTCAGTTTGTCTTCAAAGCTCATCGGTATTTCCTCCTGCACGGTCGCGCTTTTGTCTCTCTAGCATGCGCATCACCAGATAGCAAAGGAATACTCCGAAGAGTGCTCCTGCGCTGTCCACGCAGACGTCAAGCGCGGCGGCCACTCTCCCCGCCACGAAGCCCTGGTGGACCTCATCGGTGATCGCGTAGACCGTGGCAAAAATCCACGAAAACACATACGCGCCCATGCATACATAATACGAGGAAATGAAGAAAAAAGCAAGTACCGCGAGGATCAAATATTCCGTAAAATGGGCTGTCTTACGCACAATTAAGGAAAATGTAAGAAAAATCTCCGCCTCTGTGTCGTTCGGGTCGCCCAAATAAGGAAAGAGGGAAAAGAGCTTCGAAACGATCTTGTTGCTCAATGACGAAGACTCTCCTCCCTGCTGCGATGACATGTAAAAGATCAGGCCCATCCACGCCAAAAGCAGGATCGGGGCTATTATCTTTTTTACTCGCATTGTATGTCCTTAAATAGTTCCGTTTTCTTTTAAAACTTCGATGTAACGCTTCAGCGCATCCTGCCAGCTGGGCAGACGGTTGAAACCTGCGCGGTCCAGCGCCGTTTTATCCATGCGGCTGTTCGCCGGGCGCTTCGCCTTTACGGGAAATGCATCCGAGGTCAGCGGGCTTACCTTTACCTGGTCCATTCCGGCCGTCTTAAAGATCTCGCATGCGAACTCGTACCAGCTGCAGTAACCCTCGTTCGTCGCATGATATACGCCGTACTTCTCGGTCGTGATCATGTCGACCAGAAGCACTGCCAGATCCGGCGTGAAGGTCGGGGAACCGATCTGATCGGCAACCACGCCGACCGCGCCGCGCTCCTGACCCAGGCGGAGCATCGTCTTCACGAAGTTCTTACCGTTGACACCGAATACCCAGGAGATACGAACGATGAAATACCGCTCCAGAAACTCCTGCACGGCGAGCTCGCCTTCGTACTTCGTCAGGCCGTAGAAATTCAGCGGTGCCTTCGCGTCGTCCGGCTCCCAGGGACGCTCGCCCTGGCCGTCGAACACGTAGTCCGTGCTGATGTACAGCATCTTCGCGTCGATGTTTTTGCACACGCGGGCAATGTTGCGCGTACCCACCGCATTGACCTTGCGGCACAACTCCTGCGCATCTTCGGCAGCGTCCACCGCGGTGTAAGCCGCGCAGTGGATGACCGCATCCACGTTCTTCGTTGTGATCACACGCTCGACCGCCACCGGATCGGTGATATCCATGTCTTCGATATCCACGCCGACTGCCTCGATCTTCCGCTTCGCCAGTTCCTTCATAACGTCATAGCCGAGCTGGCCTTTGACGCCTGTTACCAATACTTTCATGTTTGTAAACCTCTCCGAAATTATAATCTGTTGCCGTACATCTTCTCAAAATAGTTCTGATACTCGCCGCTCAGGATGTTTTCCCACCACTCGCGGTTCTCCAGGTACCACTTGATAGTCATCTCGATACCGGTATCGAAGGTGTAGGTCGGCTTCCAGCCGAGCTCGGTCTCGATCTTCGTGGGATCGATCGCGTAACGCATGTCGTGACCGGGACGGTCGGTTACATATTTGATCAGGCTCTCCGGCTTACCCAAAGCGCGCAGGATGGTCTTAACGACTTCGAGGTTGGTGCGCTCGTTGTGTCCGCCGACGTTGTAGACCTCGCCGACCTTGCCGTTACGTACGATCAGATCGATCGCTACGCAGTGGTCCAGAACGTGCAGCCAGTCACGAACGTTCTCGCCCTTACCATATACGGGCAGTTCCTCATTGGCCAATGCACGTGAGATCATGAGCGGGATCAGCTTCTCCGGGAAATGGTACGGCCCGTAGTTGATGG
>JAFZZY010000019.1 GCA_017615545.1 Lachnospiraceae bacterium | reverse complement strand
CGGTGGCGGCGGCTACCCGGGCGGCGGCGGATATCCGGGCGGCGGCAGTGGCGGCAGCGGTCAGGGAACGATCGCAACTGCCGACGAGAGTGGCTTCCAGTTATCCCGGAATGGCGCGGAATTTGGCGGCTCGCAAGGCTTCCAATTTGGCGAGCAGCAGAATAATGCGGCGAAGGTGTTCTCCTTCTACGCTCAGAGCGACCGCGAGTACTACTTTAAAGAGTTTGCGTACGGCGAATATAACGGAAGCGGTTTCCAGAAATCCGCAGGAGAGGAAGCATACAAACCCTGGTGTGACTACCTGGTGGGCAATGCGATCCTGGACGACGGGACAGGCTATCGCGACGTTGTAAGAATATCGGGCCTGGCTATAGACCACCCGGTCTACCCGTATTTCATGTCGGGAGCGGCTATGGATGGCGGAGAGCCCGGAAAGTACACATGCGAAACGTATTTCTATAGGTATGGTCAGATCCCGGCCAGCACCGACAGCAGGGAGTCCGACTACAGAGAATTTGTGCATTCGACTTATCTGGATGTCCCTGATGATGTGAAAGAAGAACTTTTGCGACTGGGTGGCAATGCCGGCCTGGATGAGAGTAGTTCCACCCTCATCGAGGAGATCGCAGAATATATTCAAAACGCGGCAGAATATTCCTTTGATTTCGGTGTATTTCCGGAAGATGAGGACATGGTCCTGTATTTCCTGAAGAAGAGTAAAAAGGGCATTTGTCAGCATTATGCTGCGGCAGCGACCCTGATGTACCGTTCGTACGGAATTCCTGCACGTTTTGTCCTCGGCTTTATGCAGCAGGGACGTCCCGGAAAATGGACGACCGTGTCGACGAACCGCGGACATGCATGGGTCGAAATATACATTGACGGTACGGGGTGGATCCCGGTCGAGGTCACCGGTTCACCCGGACATTCCGGAATGATCTCCGGCGGCGACGAGTACATAGAAGATGATTATGATGATGAGTATTTATCGGTCACCGTCGTGTACGAGCGCTTTATCAAAGTTTATGACGGCCAGATGGCCGGTTCGAGGGTCCTGAACGGATATATGCTCTCAGGTCGGCTTCGTGACGGCGATACGATCACGATCCAGCCGGTCTTGGTGGAGGATTTGGAGAAGTATCGCAACGTCGGGGAATACAATTTCGAACTGACGGAGCAGTCGATCCGGATCACCGATCGCACGGGAAGGGATGTCACGGGACAGTATGGTCTCAGTTATGCTGAGCCTTGTTACACCATCCTGCCCAGACCGCTCTCGATTTCCGTTTACGGTGATTATGAGGAGGATCCCTCCATCCCGGGTATGCGGCGCATGCAGTGGAGCATTTCGGACGGTTCTTTGGCGCCCGGACATAAGCTCGAAGTATATCGTGATGACTCAGACCGGGACGATGAACTCGTATACCACCTGGGTAAGGTCGGAGACCACATGATCTGTGTGAAGATCCTTGATGAAAACGGAGGAAATGTGACGGATAACTACGATCTGTCCTCATCCAACTATAACTGATCCGGAAAGGAGGCAGTACATTGACCAGAAGAGTTTTATCATCTTTGCTTGCGGTTTTGCTGGCGGCTACGCTGTGCGCGTGCGGTAAGGGAAACGACGCAACGGACGCTACGACGGCCGGGGCAGGGGAAGCAAATACGGCGAGTGGAAACGCGGGCAATGCGGACTCGGTAAGCGCGACCTCGTGTGACGATTTCATTGCCCTCATGAGCAGCATCAAAGAGCGCGGAGATAAGACCACGCAGCTGGGCCTGCAGGCCACCGGCGAGTATTACTACTCATTTGCCGGGGCTTCGACGAGCGCGCTGCGCTATGCGGTCGAGTACATCCTGTGGCTGAAGGGCGAGGGCGACACGCTCGCGAGCTTCACGGCCGACAGCCGATACTCCGGCTGGGACACGATCGCCGAGATCAACTACGCCTCCCCCTACACCAGTTATTTTGAGGGGCTTTTGCTCGAGATTCAGGGCAAATACGAGGAAAGCCTCAAGCCCTATTCGATCGCATCCATCATGCCTGCGTTTCCCGTCGAAGGCTTGGATTTCTATTACCTGAAGAAGATGGAGGTCGCAGATCTGTACGCGTTGCGGGACCGTCTGCGCGACCTCGAAGAGAAGATATATACGGCGTATACTCCGAACCTGACGGGCCGTGAATGGGACCGTTACCTGTACCATACGGACTACCTGCTCGGCCTTTCTGCCGAGAGTGTAGACGCGGAAGACTATGCGAAAGCACTGGCGTATGCGCGCCTGGCGCTGAAAGCCGATCCTTTTTCGGCCGATGTCTGGAATAATGCCGCGGCCTGTGCTTTGCTTGCGCAGGATCTGCCGCTGACCGGAAGCTACGTCGACGAAGGCCTGGCTATATTTCCCGAAGATGAACGCTTACTAAAACTGCGCAGCTCGTTCCTGAGAGCCGGCGAGGAAATGGAGGTGGAGCCATGAAGAAGATGAAGAAGATCCTTCCGATCGTTTTGGTATTTACGGTTTCCCTGTTGTTCATTTTCACGGCTTCGGCCGATGTGGAAACGGACCGTTCCGACATCATCTACGGCATCGATTATGACCGTATCACGCAGAAAACGGGCGGGACCGCGAAGCACCCTGTCGAACTGCGTCTCGGAGACCTGACATTCACCGGCGAACTGACGGGTGAATTTGGCCTGAGCATGAAAGAACTGAATGAGATCATCCGGGAGACATTGGCCGAGAAAAACCTGACCGTTGAAAATGTCGTCGCGATCAATCAACTCGCGCACCAGCTGCAAAACCGGGCGACGGCCGTTTGGGGAGAGCAGAGCCTGGAAGCGTTACTCTCGATCATCACGATCCCGGGAGTCCCGATCACACCCGGCGATGTCTACGCATATTTTAAGAAGGACGATGTTTTGCCGGCGGTGACTTCGAACAGTATCACTGCGGCTCAGATGGCGGTGGAGAAGTCGATGGAGGTCACGCTGAAAGCCGGTAAAGTGGCCGGAAAGGTCACAAAGGCAGGCGCGAAGGCGGTTCCTATCCTCGGCTCGGTCGTTTCGACGGCAATCACCGCAAAAGGCCTGAAAGAAGGCGAACAGCAGTTTGAGGAGTTCCTGTCCGGAGTGGAGAAAACCCTCGAGGTCGCGAACGATTTCTACGCGACCTGCAGTCGTAAGGCGGTCGCGCTGGCCGAAAAAAACGACAGCCAAAACATCTGGAAGATCAAATTCCCGCAGACTACGCAGAAGTATGAGTGTACCATCTGGGGCATTCCGAAGAATACCATGCGGCTGACGGTGAAAGGTGAATTAGTTAATGGCAGCGCGGGAATGGCCGGCGATTATACCGGTACCATCTCGCTGGAGTTTGATAAGGAAGACATTTCCCCGTTGGAGACACATCTGGAGGATACGCCGGGATTTGCACAGGTAAAGAGCGTGCTCTATTCGTACGGCGCTTACCAAAAGATCCGGGATGAAGCCCGGACCGTGTCGGTCCTGCGGCGTTCGGTGGAGGGGAAGATGAAACTCTCCGTGAACGAGACCACCGGAAAGGTGAACGTGGGAGGTTCGCTCGAACTGGCGAAGGACGAGACGTCCTTCATGCTCAACCGCATCATGGCCTGGAGGGATGACTCGATGGCCGCTGTCGGCGGCATCGGTTATACCGAGATCAAAGTCGATTCGTTCGATCTGTCAAAGATGACACTGATCTCTTCTTCCCGCGTCGAGCATAACGGAAAGGTAGAGGGGCAGGTAGATGATGTCAATGATTTCGCGCAGGATCCGGGTACGGTCTTCGCGCCGATCGATGGCACGCCTGTGGTCGTGATCGATTTTACCAAGTGATATAAGTATGAGGGATAGATATATGAAGAAGATAAGGTATTCTATATCGGCAGGTCTGCTCGCGGCGATGCTGGCATTGACCGCTTGCAACGGCGGCGCCGACAAAGGCGGAAATACCACGGCGGCAACGGTGGATGATGATCCGCCGCTCACGCGTGTGGATCGCGGCGCAGAGACTACGAAGAGCGCAGATAACGACGCTACCGAGGCGGCTCCGGCCCATACGGCGGCGAACCTGCCGGATTTTTCGGCCATCGTGGCCGGGAACGGCTCGAGCAACACGGTATGGGGGCAGCTGGATGCTTCGGCAAAGCAGGAGATCATCGCGGCGGCAAAAGCGGAGGGGTATGACGTTGCGTTTGATGAAGACGGTCGCATGACCATAAAGGGCGGCGACGGCGTGGACTTCGTCCAGAATGCGGATGGCACATGGACCGTGAAGACGGAGGATGGCAACGCCGTGCAGTACGGCGGTAACTGGCCGGACAATGCATTCACGCGGTTGGTTCCGAAGCCCGACTTCCCGATCCTGGCTGCAAACACTTCCGAAGATGAATTTACCGTGGCGTTTCAGAATGTCACGGTCGAACAGATCCGGGCCTACGCGGCGAAACTGAAGGACTGCGGATTTACGATCGATGCGGAAGAAGAGGACCAGACTACATATGGCGTGGTCATTTACTGCTATTCCGCGTACCATGCAGATGGCTACCATGTGGACCTCTCATTTGCCGCAGGTCAATGCGGGCTCACGATCTGCAAGGAATAGAATGAAAGGGACGGAGAAACGTAAGGTCATAAATCATAACGTTTTGTTTCTTGAAATTTGGCTTTTTATATGATATAATACATGTATTATTTCAACTAATTAGGTTTGTCGGGAGGCGCTTTCATGAAAAAGAGAATTGTGGCATTGATTTGTTGTATCACAGTGGTAGTTATGAATATCGCCCTATGTTTTGCAAATGAGGATGATTATGAATCTATACAAGAAGGATATATTGATAATTGCCATGTTGTAGCAAAAAATTATATCAGGGCGGATAAAAAATATGCGAATGCGTATACAACGATTTCCGGCACAAATAATGACTCTTCGGTTTCCGTGACTGCTACATACTATTATGTGGGAGTGTCCGGCAATTACATTGGAATGACTGGGGTGTATAATGGTGGAAATAGTGGACCGACTGGGTGCGATTTCCCGAAGAATGTTCCAAATGATAATTATCGTTTCTATCGTGCTGAATCAACTCATTACGCTTATTATCATCAAGGCGTGTTTTATGTTCCTAGTCTGGTGACCATTCCGTAGTTAGTGAAAAATGTATAAAGACAGGCGGCGAGGTCGTTGTTTTCGATTTCGCCGTCGGTTTTTTAAATGGGTGTTTGAATGAAAAAGAGTATAGTGCTTTTGCTTGTCCTTTGTGGGATGTGGTTAAAGAATCAAATGTTGATCCAGATGTGCCCGAAACAACAATAAACACCATTAGTGATCACTGAGAAGAGAATTGATGTTAACGGAGAAGATAGGAAGCCTTCAGGGTTTTGCGCCAATCCTAACGGATAAGCAAAAAGAACTGATTGCACAATATCCATACATGAATCTCTTTTCGGAGATGCTAGTCATATATTTATGATAAGGATCTTCAGATGTATCGATGGACAATAAATGATGAATACGCTATGGATGCTGTATTAAAATCTATGGATACATATGAGTATCGAGATTTTTGAGAAGTTTGAACACACAGATAATAGACTTTCTGAAGAAAGAGATCTATTAAAGACGTGGATACTTTGTAATCGAGAGGTTTAGTTGTAAATGAAAGGTTAGAAGATGCGTAAGTCATATCGAATCTTGCTCATATCGGTGCTTTGTCTTGTTTTATCTGGTTGCAAGAAAAATGAACCGGTTGATGATAGTAAAGAAATCGGATCGGCTGCTGCCGACTCCTCAATTGGCTCACCTTCGACAGCGGTAGTTGAACCAAATGCAAAAAGTGACAAAGTGTTATATTATGAGTATTCTTGCAATACATTTGCCGAGAAATATGCCTTGTTTCAGGAGCATTCGGATCAGGGTCGCGTTTCACTCCATTTTTTTGATGTATCGACAGGACAGAGCAATTACTATTGCTTTGATCCGGGATGTGAACATAAGCCTCCGCAATATGATTTTGTTACAGGAGAATTGATATCCGACTTTTGTATGGCATTCGACCTCGGTGGTAAAACAATAGCCTTTCAAAAGGACTGCTGTTTCTTTTTTGATTATCCAAATCTGGTTCGGGCAGATCTTAAAGGGGAAAACCGACGGACAGTATCAGAACTGAAACTTCCGGATTCACTATCTTTTGTTCAGGAGATATATACATCTACTAACTATTTTCGAAGTTTTACCTATTCAAATGAAATGATTGAACAGATAGATGAGAACGGGGAACATAGTTGGTGGATCGGAGAACCTCTGGACAGACGTAAAGTCGTGATCATAATGATCCCATTAGATGGAAGTGAACAAAAAGAGGTGTTTTGTGAAGATGATTTATATGACCTTTCGATACATAACTTAAAAGAATATAATGATCATTTATTTTTTTGCACGTCCGGCTTGGATGTGCCCTATGGAAGTCTTCCAAGTATTCAGGAGGATATGGAAGGGTATTACAAAGCTTTAAAACAGCACAGTTATACGAAGGTATTCGATTACGATATAACAAAAGGATTGTTGACAGATTTGACAGAAACGCTTTCTGCATCTGAGAGTGGAGAATATGATTTTGCAGATGGTTATATAGTGAAATGCTCTGCAGCGGATGAACCCGGTGTTTTGTATGATTATTCCGGCCAGTGGATTCGTGAATTGCCATTTCCAGTGGGCCATCTGGTACAGAGTGATCATTATATATTGGCTTCATGGGCCATGAATGGTGAATACTGGTATTATCTTTATGATCCGATCGATGACAAGATTCTTCAAAAGGTCAACGGATCAAATAGGTTCTTTTTGGAGGCGGCAGTCGGGGAGAGTTACTATGGAAACGAAAACAATCAAATTTTCTATATTTCATCAACGGATTTTTGGGAGGGGCATATAGAGAAGGCGATTATTATTTCAAATAATAGATAGGAAAAGGGAAAAGGAATGTCACCGAAGATTTTGATCGTTGAAGATGATGTGCAGATCCAGGATGTGCTGCGGATCTTGCTGGCAAAAAACGGGTATGAGACGGTAAGCGCGTACTCCGGGACGGAGGCGCTTTTGGTGTGCGATGCTTCCGTGGATCTGACGTTGCTGGATCTGATGCTTCCGGGGAAGAACGGAAGCGAGATCCTGGAAGAGATAAAGGAGAAATCGAAGGCGCCGGTGATCGTGTTGAGTGCGATCACGGATGTGATGTCGAAAGTGGATTTGTTGTCGCTGGGGGCGGATGATTATGTGACGAAGCCCTTCCAGAACGAGGAACTGCTGGCGCGTATCACGGCGCGGCTTCGTGCGGCGGGGCAGGCAGCATTGCCCGCAAAGGCAAACATATTAACGTTTAAGGATCTGGAGATCAACACGGACGACTACTCGGTGCAGTGCGCCGGCAAGGATGCCGAGCTGACCGCGATCGAGTACGCGCTGCTGGAACTGTTCGTGCGCAACCGCAACCGCACGTGCACGAAGAGTATGATCTATGATTCGATCTGGAATTATGATGATGGCGTGGATGATAACGCGCTGAATGTACATATCAGTAAATTGCGCAAAAAGTTGAAGGAATGCAATCCGGACGAAGAGTATATCGAGACTGTCTGGGGCATCGGATATCGGCTTAAGAAGTAAGTTGTCCGCCCTGTGCATGCAAGCATGCACGTTCGGTACTTTTCGAGCCTGGTATCAATCATAAGACTTTCTTAAGGATTGTCTTAAGGGTTTGTTTAGACATGGCTGTTATGATGTACATGTAAGAAACAAACACACGGCAATGCCGAGACTTAAGGAGGAAAGAAACACCATGCGCGATGTAGTTATCAAGACGCATAATCTTACTAAGAAATATGGTTCGTTCACGGCGCTTGAGAACGCGAACATGACCATTTACCAAGGGGATATCTACGGTCTGATCGGACGGAATGGAGCCGGAAAGACGACGGCCATGAAGATACTGACAGGTCTGACCGACCAGACCGACGGCGATTATGAGATCTTCGGAAAGAGTTCGAAGGACTCGGCATCGATCCGCCGCCGTGTCGGCTGCCTGATCGAGAACCCGGCGTTCTTCGAGAACATGACCGCTTATCAGAACCTTCGCTACTATTGTTATCAGAAAGGCATCGCAGATCTGTCGAAGATCGACGAGGTACTCGATTTCGTTAATCTGCAGGATGCTAAGAATAAGAAATTCAAGACTTTTTCGCTGGGTATGAAGCAGCGCCTCGGCATTGCATTTGCCATCATGGATAATCCGGACCTCGTCGTTCTCGATGAGCCGATCAATGGTCTGGACCCGATCGGCATCGCGGAACTTCGTGATACGTTCCACATGCTGGCACACGAGAGAGGCATGACGCTGATGATCTCCAGCCACATTCTTTCCGAACTCTACGCTTTGGCAAACCGCTTCCTGATCATTGACCACGGACGTGTGCTCAAAGAGATCTCGAAAGAGGAACTGGACAATGAGTGCAGCCGCGCGACCGTCCTTCGTGTAAACGATGTTAAGGGCACCTGCGTTATCCTCGAGAGGGATCATCAGATCAAGAACTTCAAGGTCATCGACGATGGGGAGATCCGCATTTACGATGAGCACTTGAAGACCGCCGGCCTGAATCGTTCGCTCGTTCAGAGCGGCATCGAAGTATCGCAGATCTTCGAGGCCGGTATTTCGCTGGAAGAGTATTTCAAGAAAGTGATCGAGGAGGAAGAAAGATGATCAACATGATTCGCGCGGAGAAATACCGCCTCACCAAAACCAAAGGTTTCTATATTTTCTGGGGTCTGATCCTTCTGGTCGTTATCCTGGATCTTGCTACAAATACTATCGGCGCTATCGGCTTGGGAGTCGGGATCGACACGGACGAAATGCCGACCTATACAAAAGACATCATGTTTTTGATGGGTAATTTCAATTTCTATTTCTTTTTGTTGATGCCCGTGTTCTCGATCGTGGTCGGCGAGTTTTCCGACCACATCGTTAAGAATACCATCAGTTCTGCGATCAGCAAGTCACGCTTCTTTGTATACAAATATGTGATCTGCGTAGTTTACGGCGTTTTGGTCTTCCTGGTTGTAAATGTTGGTTTTTACGGTCTGTACGCGATCTTCCGTTCGGACTATGGAAGAGCCGATTTCGGAGTTTACATGTCCCGGGTCATGGGCCAGCTTCCGCTGATCGTGATGCTGCTGAGCGTATTTGTGACGGTTGCTTTCCTGTTCCGTAAGGGAGCGGCATACAACTCGGTCATGATCATCGCACCGTTTTTATTCGAAGTTATCCTCGGTATCTGCATGGCTATTCCGGGCTTGAAGGATTTCTCCTTCCTGAGCAAAGTGATCCGGTATGAGGTCAGCACGGTGATGTTTAACATCGGAAGCGGGATAGATTTTATGGGATCGTATTATCGGAACATCCTGATCGCATGTGTTGCAATTACGGTTCTGACTTTCCTGATTGGATACAGTTCTTTCAAAAAACGTGAACTGTGATCGGATATAAGACGCGGGCATATGCCGAAGGTCCTCTTCGGCATATGCTTCCGCATTTTTGAAAAACATACGAAAAGAGGGCTGGTTTATGGACATATTTATGGTGATCATGATCCTTCTGGCGGCGGTCGGCTTTACAGCGGGCGCCGTGTTTTTCGTGTTGTTCCTGCAGCAACGCAAGGAGATGAAAAGCATTGACCGCCAACTCTCGGAACTGATCGGGGCCTCGACGAACCAGCTGGTGCACACGGAGAACGGGCTCGGGGCGGACCTGATCAAAACGGTCAATTCCCTCCTGACCCGCATGCAGACGATCCGCGTGGAGTATGCCCGGCGTAGCCATACGATCGACCAGATGCTGACGAATATATCGCACGACCTTCGGACGCCGCTGACGTCGGCCATGGGCTATATGAACCTCGTTTTGGACTCGAACCTGCCGGAGGAGGAGAAGGAGCGCGAACTCGAGATCGTTCGGCGCCGCCTGGTCCGCCTGGAAGAACTGATCAATTCGTTCTTTGAATTTTCGTCGATCATTTCCCGCGGAGAGGAGCCGAAGAAGGAGCCGATGAACCTGGTGCAGGCGCTGGAGGAGGCGGTCTCGCATGCCTACGACGATTTCTCCGCCGCCGGGCGCAAGATCGACCTGCAGTGCGAGGGACGCAAATGGATGCTGGACTCGAATTATGCGATGCTCATGCGTATCTTTGATAACCTGATCGGAAATGCGAAGAAGCACGGCATCGGAGACCTGACGATCCGCGCCGAGAAGATGGAGGAGGGATACCGGTTGAGCTTCACCAATCCCTGCCCGGAGGCGATCGACGTGTCGCGCGTCTTCGATGAGTTTTACACGACGGATATCTCCCGTACGAACGGCAGCTCCGGCCTGGGGCTCGCGATCGCAAAGCAGTTCACCGAACTGCTCGGCGGCAAGATCTGTGCGGAAGCGGAGAACGGAATGTTCGGTATTTTTATCGAGGTCTGAAAAAACTTGTTTGTTCAACTTGAACAAACAAGTTTTTTGCGTTATAATACCAGTGGAGTAGGAAGCAATCTTCGAAGTGGGGGAGAGAGATATGATCATGACAAGGTGTTCGTACAGAATAAAAGAGGATCTCGGTTTCATACTTGAGGCTGAAAGGTTAAACTGTTCGGAGTTATCGGAGCGAACAAAGATTTCACGGACGACTATAGACGAGATCGCAAAGGGAAAGAAAACCACGGATAGTGTATGTGAAAAGTTTTATGCTTATGCATATAGGAGTAAATACAGGATCAACAGTGTAAAAGAGGAGATGGCCCGGGAACAATACAAACATGTTTTGTTTCACGGTTCAAAAGATGGTTTAACGGAAATCGTTGCTGACGGTTCGAGAGCAAACTGTGATTTTGGGAAAGGTTTTTATCTGGGAGAAACATATTATCAAGCCTTAGCTTTTGTATGTGAGAATGAAAAGTCCTCTGTGTATTCGTTTGAGTATTCACTTGAGGGGTTGAAAATTAAACCATTTGAATGTTCTTTAGAGTGGATGTTGGCGATCTGTTATTATCGTGGGACTCTTGGAGAATATGCTCACAATGACAGGGTAAGGAGCGTTGTTTCCGAGATCGAGGCTGCAGATGTTGTCATAGCGCCAATAGCTGATAACAAAATGTTCTATATCATGACTCAGTTTACGGAAGGGGAGATCAATGCGGATGTTGCGCTTCATTCGCTTTCAGCTTCCAGCCTTGGGTCGCAATATATATTCAGAACACCAAAAGCGATAACTCGACTGAAACCGATCGAAAGGTATTTCCTTTGCAACCCGGAGAGGGAAGAATGTAGGCATCAATTGATCGAACGGAGTTATGAGATAGACACAAAACTGAAACTGGCAAAGAGAGAATTTAAGACAGGCTTGTACATTGAGGAAGTGTTAAAATGAGAAAACTGGATCATAAAGGTTTATTGCTGGCTGAGTATCAGGCGAAACTGTTTGAAAGATCGTCTGAATTAGGGTGTTCGACCGGGGTGTTCATCCGAAGATTTTTGCATTCGGATCTATTGAGAAAGTTGGATACCAACGACCCATATGCATTGTCTTTAGATGTTAATGAGGGAATCAACAGTATCTTGGAGCAGTTTGGACCATCAAGTTACGGAAAGATCAAATATTCAAAGAGTACATTGTTCTGGATAGGTTATATGTACAGAT
>JAFZZY010000018.1 GCA_017615545.1 Lachnospiraceae bacterium | reverse complement strand
TCATCGTTCCTGTCTTTACTGTTCTTTAGGTTTGCTTATTTCTAAGCTGTTCTCAATCTTTTAATTCTCTTTTGAATTTTCAAGGTTGGAGTATACTATTTGATTGTCAAGGTGCTGTTCGCTGCTTCGTTTCTCTTTTCAGAGGTGTTCTCGCGGCGAACTTCTAAATATTACCATGCTTCTATTTAAATGTCAACACCTTTTTTGAATTTTTTTCAACTTTTTTTCAAGTGTACCCGGTGCAGAAAAATCCCCGTGCATTTATGCACGGGGATCGGTCCGGAAATATCCTATTTATTCAGGTTTCTTCTACTTATTGCCCTCGTTCTTATCTTTCTTCTTAACAACACGGATAACAACGTATACGACTACGACGATGATCAGGATGATCAAGAGCCAAATGAAAATGCACAGTCCCAAAGGCTGCGGACAGAAGTGACAGAGCGGACACTTATCATCCTTCTCAGGTTCAGGCGCCACGGTCGTTGTTTCTTCGGTAGGCTTCGTAACTTCCGGCTGCGTTTCGGTCGGCACGGGCTGGGTCGGGTTCGAGATCTCCGTCGTTTCGAAAACCAAAGTCTGCGAATACTCTGAGAAAACGTCATCCAGTCCGGGCTGATCGCAACGATAACGAACGCGAAGTTCGATCGGCGTGTTCGCGTCGATCTTCGGATGTGCTTCGTTCATAAGTGTTAAAAGGGCACACTCCATCTCACCGGGTTTGATCTCCCAGTCACTGTTACCCATGCCGGTCCACTCGGCGTCGCCCTTTACACGCGCAAACGTTTCGATCACGATGCCTCCGCCATTTGCCTCGACCTCGACCGATTTCTTCATCAGATCATCGGGAACGGTCAATGTATAGGCAACGATCGGGTTTCCGTTGAACTCTTTATCGGTCATCCGAAGGTTCGTGATCACCGGTGCAGGAATGTCCTTCGCCGTGAGCGGCTCATATTTCTTCGCGTCCTTACCACAGCTGGCGATATCCGACCAATCCGAGAATATATACCGATCGTCTTCCCCGTCTTTGCGCAAGGTAAATACAAAGCGAACGCGAACATACATGGTATGTTTGGAGAAATCGATCTTGAGGCACTCCTCATCATAATCATAGGTATACTGATCTTCTCTCAGCTGATCCTTAAGACCGATATATCCGGTTTCCGGATTTCCGTTCCAGCGGTCATCATTCGGAAGGCCACGGAAGACCCAGAAGTCGTCGACCGTTTCCGTAATGTTTCCGACGCCGTATTCGATACCATCCCAATCGCTGTAATGGTAACCGCCATCGCTGTCACGGCCCAGGCCGTGGGTCGGGTCGCCGTCCCAATACTTATTGTAATGCCAGCCGGATACCGGATCATTCACGTCATCCAGCGCCCAGTCAAACTGGACGTTTACCCAGCCGTCCGTAAGACCGAACTGCGCCCAGAATGCTTCCTTATCTTCGGCTTCGTCCTTCTTCGTGAAAAACTCGGAGATAACCGTCGGTATACTGTAGGTCAATGTACAGGTCGTCGGGGAATCGTTTCCCTCCATCCACTGAATCGATACATGTTCCGGTTTCAGGGATTTAAACGTGTCTTCGTCCACGACCGATGCTCCGACCGAAGTTGCAAGCGACAGCAACATGATCACTACCATCAGAAATGATATCCGTTTCTTCATAGGTGCCTCCTTCTCGATATGACCATATCTTCATATGTCATTCTACAGTTTTATTGGGGAATGAATCGGAAAATGCCGCCACACGAATCATTCCTCGGAACTAACACTATAATTATAGCGTATTTTCCGAGGAATTAAAAGAGAAAATATAAATTTTTAGAATTATTTTACGGATTTTCTTATTTGTCAGCCACAAGGCAGTTCGAACCAAAATACAACGCCTGTGTCTGTATTGTACGCGCCGCATTTGCCGTGGTGACGATCCATGATCGCCTTAACGATCGAAAGGCCGATGCCGTGGCCGCCGTACTCGCGGGTGCGTGCCTTATCCACTTTGTAGAATTTCTCCCAGATGCGGTCGATCTCCTCTTCCGGGATCTGCTTTCCTGTATTAGACACGCTGACGCGCACGACACCGTCCTTCGTCGTCGTGTCGATCACGATCTCACGTTTTCCGGCGAGATGGTTGATCGCGTTGGAGATGTAGTTGGTCAATACTTCTTCGATGCGGTATTCATCGCCCATTACAAATACGGGATCATGCTGCCGCACGATGACCAGGGCCTTCTTCTTCGTAAGCTCGATCTCCTGCGCACCTACCACGCCGTTGATCAGTTCTGTGATGTCGAAACGGCTGATGTCCAGCATGTTCTGGCCCGCCTCGATCTGGTTCAGGCTCAGCAGCTGACGCACCATGCGGTTCATCTTCTGCGCCTCGTCCACGATGACGTTGCAGTAGTCACGCACACTCTCGGGATCGTCGGTGACGCCCTCGCTGAGGCCCTCGGCATATCCCTGGATCAGTGCGATCGGCGTTTTCAGTTCATGCGAAACGTTGGAGATGAACTCCGTCCGCTGCTGCTCGATCTCGTTTTTCTTTTCGATGTCGTTCATCAACTCGAGGTTCGCCGTCTTCAGTTCCAACAGCGTATGTTCCAATTTCTCGGACAATGCATTCATGTTCTGCCCGAGCACTCCGATCTCGTCCTTCGAGTTACCGATGTACTTCGCGCTAAAGTCCATCTCCATCATCTGATTGGAAATGTCTGTGAGTCGCGTCACGGAGCGGGTCGCCCTGCGCATGACGAGGAAGATCAGTATGCCACCGATCAAAAAGCCGCCCAGGCCGACATAGATATAGAAGGACTGCACGATCTTGATGTTGTTGCGGACATCCGCCACAGTCATCGAAACGAGGAACTGGAAGCCGTCGGCCCCGCCCCATCCGTCGATGTGATTATTATCCGAGGAGGACTCGGCATTGTATCGGATCGTGTAGTTTTCTTTCGTTACGATCGTGTTTGAATCCTCGCGGCGGCTCTGCATCGCATACGTGCGCTTCAGATTGTTCAAACGCGATTTCATGTAATCCGCGTCAACGTCCCGGGAAGCGATGCGCAGCGTCTGGAGCTGCGAACCGTAGGCCGGATGTACCCGTTGAAACGTGGTTTCCATATATACGGAGATACCGTACTGTTCCTTGATAAAATCCAGGTATTCCTGATAGTACGCCTCTTCCTCCTGGAACAGTTCCGCGAAAGAAGTCACGCCTTTGATGCGGTCATTCGTGCCGGCGTCCATCTCCAGCAGATCCAGACACACCGACTCCATCAGATCGCTCTTTTTCTCCAGGGCATAGGGCGCGAGGAACTGGCGGAACACAAGGTAAGTTCCCGCATAGACCACGGCCAAAACGATCAGAAACAGTACAGTAAACCGAAAGCGAAATGTATTTCTGTACTTCATGCCTACCTCGATTTACGAATTCAGATCAAACTTGTAACCCATGCCCCAAACCGTCTTGATGTAGTTTCCCTTCTCGCCCATCTTGCTGCGCAGTTTCTTCACGTGCGTATCGATGGTGCGGACGTCGCCGAAATAATCGTAGTCCCACACGAAATTCAGGATCTTCTCACGGGACAATGCGATCCCCTGGTTATCCAGGAAGAACGCCAGAAGTTCAAACTCTTTAAAGCTCAGATCGATCGGATTGCCGTCGATCGTCACGGAATGCGCGCTCTTATTCAGCACGATGCCGCCTACCTCGATCACGTCGCCGTTCGAAACGGTGCCCGTGCGGCGCAGGAGGGCATTGACCCTGGCCATCAGGATCTTCGGGCTGAACGGTTTGGTAACGTATTCATCCACGCCCAGTTCAAAGCCCTTCAGTTCGTCACGCTCTTCGCTCTTCGCCGTGAGCATGATGATGGGCACCTTGGAGTACTGGCGGATCCACTTCGTCACTTCCCAGCCATCCATGTTCGGCATCATAACATCCAGAAGCACGAGGTCAATGTCTTTATTCTCGAAGAAGATATCGATGGCTTTCGCGCCGTCTTCGGCTTCGATCACCTGAAAACCTTCCTTCACCAAAAAGTCGCGCAACAGTTTGCGCATCCTGGTCTCGTCATCCACTACCATGATCTTCGGCTGGTCCATAATCATCCCTCCTTGTATAAAGGTATTCTCTCTATGGTTATTCTAACGTTTTGTTATGTTCAAACTGTGAACAAACGCCGGTTTTTACGCATTTTGCAGAACCAGTCCGTAGCCGCCGGCAGGAATGTCGCAGACGAACTCCAGAATGCCCGCAGAATTCGCCACGCGGCGATAACGGCTGATCTTCTCCGTCTCGTCATATACGAACACGGCAAAAGAAACCAGCGGCGTCAGGCCGGTGAGCGTCAGTTTCACCTGGAACTCCTCGTCGCGGGCGGTGTTATCGAGCAGCGCAGCCGCCCGTCCGTCCATGCGCTTTACGACCGCATGGTCCTCGCCGTATTCGGCAACATAAGCGATATCCGCGAGCGTGATCTCCGACGCGACGCGGTCCACATTCGGCACACAGGCCTTGATATCTTCAGCGTTCTCCGCCTTGCGGATGACGCAAACTACGATCGTTTTATTCATGATCTGCTATCCTCTACACTTTCTATCTGCCAGTCTATGGTCGAAAGCCCATGCTCCTTCAAGAACGCATTGGCCTTACTAAAATGCCTGCACCCGAAGAATCCGCGGTACGCCGAGAGCGGCGACGGATGCGGCGCCATAAGCACCAAATGGTTCGGGTTCGTGATCATCTTACGCTTCTCCTGCGCGGGCTTTCCCCACAGCATGTATACGATGGGACGGTCGACCTGCTCGAGGCCCCGGATCACCGCGTCGGTGAACATCTCCCAGCCCTTTCCCTGATGGGAAAATGCCTGATGCGCCCGCACGGTCAGCACCGTGTTCAGAAGGAGCACACCCTGGTCTGCCCATTTCTTCAGACAGCCGTGGTTCGGGATGTAACAGCCCAGATCCTCCTGCAGTTCCTTATAGATATTTACCAAGGACGGCGGGATCTCCTGCCCGACCTGTACGGAAAATGACAGGCCGTGCGCCTGGCCGATGTTGTGGTACGGGTCCTGCCCCAGGATCACTACCTTCACCTTAGACAGCGGCGTGAAATGGAACGCGTTGAAGATGTCGTGCGCCGGCGGATACACCGTGTGCTCCTGGTACTCGCGACAGACGAACTCGTATAATTCTTTATAGTAGGGTTTCCTAAACTCCGGGGAAACCACCGAAAGCCAGTCATTTTGGATCGAT
Source organism: Lachnospiraceae bacterium (assembly GCA_017615545.1). Lineage (GTDB taxonomy): Bacteria > Bacillota > Clostridia > Lachnospirales > Lachnospiraceae > UBA1201. The sequence continues at coordinate 10,400 of JAFZZY010000018.1, read as the reverse complement.
GCCACTGTCGTACCTCACTATCCCATCATGTCGTAACGTCGGCCCTGTTACACCGACTTCGTATCATTCTTAGTTTATCACACCCCACCCCAAAAAGCAACAAAACAGCCTGTCGTTTTCACGACAGGCCGTCTCGTTTTATCGATGTTTTTTCAAATCTTATTTGAAAGGATTCTCTGTAGGATACATCATACCTGCAGGCTGATTGAAGTTAATGTCTTCAATAGCAACGCCCAGATACTTAAATACCTCGAACAGAGCCTTACCATGGTGACCGAAAGTTACGGCGCCGTGGTGAGGGTAGTTCTTCTCGATCAGAACATGACGATAGAAACGTCCCATTTCCTTGATCGCGAATACGCCGATACCGCCGAACGAACGTGTAGCAACCGGGAGAACCTCACCCTGTGCAACGTAAGCGCGAAGCTTGGTGTCAGCGGTGCTCTGCAGACGGAAGAAAGTGATGTCGCCGGGAGCGATATCGCCTTCGAGGGTACCCTGGGTAACCTCTTCCGGAAGAGCTCTAGCCATGATGAGCTGATACTTCATGTCGCAGAATGCAAGCTTCTTAGAGCAGGTGTTACCGCAGTGGAAGCCCATGAATGTATCATTGTGTGTGTAGTCGAATTTGCCCTTGATGGACTCTTCGTACATATCCTTCGGAACGGAGTTGTTGATATCGAGCAGGGTAACGATGTCTTCGGATACGCAGGTACCGATGAACTCGGAAAGTGCGCCGTAGATATCTACTTCACAGGATACCGGGATACCGCGACCGGTCAGACGGCTGTTAACGTAGCAAGGTACGAAACCGAACTGGGTCTGGAATGCGGGCCAGCACTTACCTGCGATCGCAACGTACTCACGATAACCCTTATGAGCCTCAACCCAGTCAAGGAGTGTCAGTTCGTACTGAGCGAGCTTCGGCAGGATCTCAGGCTTCTTGTTGCCTGCGCCGAGTTCTGCAGCCATGTCAGCAACCACCTCAGGAATACGAGGGTCGCCTTCGTGCTTCTTGAAAGCCTCGAACAGATCGAGCTCGGAGTTCTCTTCGATCTCAACACCAAGGTCATAGAGAGCCTTGATCGGTGCATTACATGCAAGGAAGTTGAGCGGACGAGGTCCGAAGCCGATGATCTTCAGTTTGGAAAGACCAACGAGTGCGCGTGCGATGGGCAGGAACTCGTGGATCATATCTGCGCAATCCTCAGCGTCACCTACCGGATACTCCGGGATGTAAGCCTTGGTGTTACGAAGCTTCAGGTTGTAGCTTGCGTTCAGCATACCGCAGTAAGCGTCGCCACGGCCACCGATCAGGTTATCCTGGCTCTCCTCTGCAGCTGCGCAGAACATCTTAGGTCCGTCATAGTGCTTAGCAAGCAGTGTCTCAGCGATCTCAGGACCGAAGTTTCCGAGATATACGCAAAGTGCATTACAGCCTGCCTTCTTGATATCTTCCAGAGCCTGTACCATGTGGATCTCACTCTCTACGATGCAGATCGGGCACTCATAGATATCAGCTGCGTCATACTTCTTAGCGTATGCAGCAACCAATGCCTTTCTTCTGTTGACAGCAAGTGACTCAGGGAAACAGTCACGGCTTACCGCAACGATACCAAGTTTAATTTTGGGAATGTTATTCATGTGCATGAATCCTCCTGTTTTTTATGTTCCGAGACGCGCTCTTCTCCCCTTCCCAACGGTTCGTATGTCCGGATGGTCATCAAGCGCATTTCTTCTGAATAACATTATAGCGGGAACTGCTGAAAAAATCCAGTCATTTCCCGCCATAAATTTGATTATTTTTTGCTTATTTTTTCAATTGACTTACGCAAGTTCCTCGTAGAGAGGGTATTTATCGGTCAATGTCTTTACCAAAGCCTTAGCAGACTCCTGATCGTTGTCGATCACGGCCAGTTTGATCGCCTCTGCGATGGTCACCATATCCTCAGGCTGCATGCCGCGCGCGCTGACTGCAGCAGTTCCGAGACGGATACCGCTGGTTACGAACGGGGATGCAGGATCGTTCGGGATGGCGTTCTTGTTACAGGTGATATTTGCCGCGTCGAGAAGCTTCTCGGTCGCCTTACCGGTAACGCCGAGGTTAAGCAGATTTACGAGCATCAGGTGGTTCTCTGTACCGCCGGATACCAGGTTGAAGCCGCGCTCCATCATAGCCTTAGCCAAAGCTGCGCTGTTTGCCTTAATACGTGTCTGGTACTCCTTAAATGCAGGAGACAGAGCTTCCTTGAAACTTACAGCCTTTGCAGCGATCACGTGCATCAGAGGTCCGCCCTGGATGCCGGGGAATACTGCCTTGTTGAAGTTGAAGCGCTCATTGACCTCGTTGGAGCACATGATCATACCACCGCGCGGTCCGCGAAGGGTCTTATGTGTGGTCGTGGTCGTGATGTGAGCGTAAGGGATGGGGCTCATGTGAAGGCCGGTAGCTACCAGACCTGCGATATGAGCGATATCTGCCATCAGTACTGCGCCGACTTCGTCTGCGATCTCGCGGAAACGCTTGAAGTTGATCTCACGAGGATATGCGGAAGCACCGCAAACGATCATCTTGGGCTTGCACTCGAGGGCAATGCGGCGAACCTCATCGTAGTCGATGAAACCGTCATCATTTACACCGTAAGGCACGCAGTTGAAATACTTACCGGACATATTGACCGGGCTGCCGTGGGACAGGTGGCCGCCGTGTGCCAGGTTCATGCCCATGTAGGTATCGCCGGGATTCAATACAGCGAAGAATACGGCCATGTTTGCCTGTGCGCCGGAGTGCGGCTGTACGTTAACATACTCGCAACCGAAGAGTTCTTTCGCTCTCTCGCGTGCTAGCTCCTCTACTACGTCTACGCACTCGCAACCGCCGTAGTAACGCTTACCCGGATATCCTTCGGCATACTTATTCGTAAGGGGGCTGCCCATGGCTGCCATGACTGCCTTGCTTACGAAGTTCTCCGATGCGATTAACTCAATGTGACTGTTCTGACGGGAAACCTCCGAAGCGATCGCTGCGGCGATTTCGGGATCCGTCTTCTTGATTTCATCAAAAGAATACATAAGGTCTCCTTTATAATTTTAAAATTTAATCCAGTTTCAATCGGGACAGTGCCTGATGGTACTGCTTCCATACGTGGTCGTGGTAGTTTTCGTCGTCGTATTCGCGTGCGCACTCTTCCACGGCCAATGTCATGTAGTAGTACAGGTCGTACCAACGCAGTCTTCTGCGTTCCTGGGCCGTGAACGGCTCTTCGCGCTGATAGCCCCGCAGGAACGACTGTTTCAAGTACTCGCTGCGGAAACCGCGTTCGATCAGGGGATCCGCCCAGAGGCAGCGCTCCCAGTCGATGATGGCGACGATCTTATCCTCGCGGATGAAGACATTGCCCGCCCAGAGATCCGAATGGACCAGGCGCGGCTCGGTCACGGCGTTGAACGCCTCCTCGTCGCTCTCCAGCAGACGGTAGAATACGTTTTCATCCAGACCGAACTCCACGTTGTAGTGCTTCGCGTCTGCGATGATGTCCTCCAACATACGGGAGAATGCTTCGTACCAGGTCTCTTTCTGCCGGCGCTCCTGTCCGAAGTATCCGAACAGGTGTCCTTTGATCTCGTTGATATAGCGGTTATACATTCCGATCTGCTCATCGATCCGGTTGCGGACTTCCTCCGACAGTTGCGTCTCCACCAGATGATAGTTGGAGGCGTTAATGTACTGCATGAAGAAGTAATCGGACGGACACGAGGTGTGAGCGGCATCGAAATAGTACAGATCCGGCACCGGGACGGCCGTGTGACGCTTGATCTTCTGCATCACACTGACCTCGGTGTACATTATGTTTTTTTCATAGCGCAAGACACGTTCATCGTCGCAAGGTGCCACCTTCAGTACGGCGCGGCGGCCATCCGGTACCTCGATCAGGTATACTGCGTTAAAGGAACCGTCATCGATCGCCTGGACGCTGATGGGCTTGACGCCGAACGCGTTCTTCGTAATATGCTCGAGGAGCGACTGCTCCACTTTATATTTCGTAGCGCTTTTCATGGATCACTCTACCTCTTAAACAGGGTATGCGTTATTCTTGGTGTCTGCTGCGGTCGGGTCGATCTTCTCTTTCTGAGCTTCTCTGTACTTGAAGAAGTCAACAGCAACCTGCGGGAACAGTGCGTAGGAAAGAACGTCCTCGTCCTGCATCTTGTACTGGGACATCTCGGACTCGATCTTATCGAGCTCTGCAGGGATCAGGTCTGCCGGACGGCAGGTGATCGGCTTCTTATCCTGGATAACCTTCTTCTGAACTTCCGGATTGAAAGGCTTTACGGTCTGGCCATATTCGCCGGACAGAACTGCCTTCGTCTCCTTCGTCGCCATCTTATAGCGCTCGCCCAGGAGAACGTTGAAGACTGCCTGTGTACCTACGATCTGGGAAGAAGGAGTTACAAGAGGCGGCTCACCGAGGTCCTTACGAACCAATGGGATCTCACGAAGCACGTCGTAGTAACGGTCTTCCGCGTTCTGCTCCTTCAGCTGGGAGATCATGTTGGAAAGCATGCCACCCGGAACCTGGTACAGGAGGGTCTTGATATTAACACCCATAACCTTCGGATTCAGCAGACCGCTCTCAAGAGCAGCGTCACGCTGCGGGCGGAAGTAATCCGCGATCTCAGCGAGAAGGTTCTGGTCATAACCGGTATCGTAAGGAGTACCCTTAAAGGTCTCTACCATAACTTCGGTCGCCGGCTGGCTGGTACCCAGTGCAAACGGAGACATCGCGGTATCGATGATATCTGCGCCTGCCTCGACCGATTTGAGGTAAGTCATGCTGGCTACACCGGAAGTGTAATGTGTATGCATCTGAAGCGGGATCTTCGTAGCGGATTTGATCGCAGTAACCAGCTCGGTTGCCTTATACGGAAGCAAAAGTCCTGCCATATCCTTGATACAGATGGAGTCTGCTCCCATCTCCTCGATGCGCTTTGCCATGGTTACCCAGTAGTCCAGGGTGTAAGCATCGCCCAAGGTGTAGGAAAGTGCGATCTGAACATGACCGCCTTCCTTACGGGAAGCATTGACCGCCGTCTGAAGGTTACGAAGGTCGTTCAAACAGTCGAAAATACGGATAATGTCGATACCGTTTGCGATGGACTTCTGTACGAAGTACTCTACCACATCATCGGCATAGTGACGATATCCCAAGATATTCTGGCCGCGGAACAACATCTGCAGCTTCGTGTTCTTGAAGCCCGCGCGGAGCTTACGAAGGCGCTCCCACGGATCTTCCTTCAGGAAACGAAGGCAAGCGTCGAAGGTCGCGCCGCCCCAGCACTCTACGGCATGATAGCCGACCTGATCCATTTTATCGATGATCGGGAGCATCTGCTCTGTCGTCATACGCGTTGCGATCAATGACTGATGCGCGTCACGAAGAACGGTCTCCATGATCTTAACAGGCTTTTTCTGAATCTCTGTTTCTGCCATTTTATTTCTCCTTCTAATCAAAACTTACCAAAGATAGCCATGAAGGTACCTGCCGCAACGGCCGTACCGATAACACCGGCTACGTTCGGACCCATCGCATGCATGAGCAGGAAGTTCGTCGGATCTGCTTCCGCGCCGACCTTCTGCGAAACACGCGCCGCCATCGGCACCGCGGATACACCGGCGGATCCGATGAGAGGATTGATCTTTCCATGCGTCAATACGCACATGAGTTTGCCGAACATAACGCCGGCCCACGTACCAAATGCGAATGCGATCAGACCGAGAGCTACGATCTTAAGTGTGCTCACATTCAGGAACGCCGCCGCACTCGTTGTCGCGCCTACGGAAGTGCCCAACAGGATAACAACGATGTACATCAGCGCGTTGGAAGCGGTTTCGGTCAGCTGACGAACGACGCCGCACTCCTTAAACAGGTTACCCAACATCAGCATACCTACCAGAGGAGCCGTAGTGGGAAGGATCATACAAATAACGATCGTAACGATGATCGGGAACAAAATCTTCTCCAGTTTAGAAACATGGCGAAGCTGATCCATTTTGATCTTACGTTCTTTCTCTGTGGTGAACAGTTTCATGATCGGCGGCTGAATGATCGGAACCAGTGACATATAGGAATATGCCGCAACCGCGATCGGGCCCATCAGGCTCGTCTGTCCTAATTTTCCTGCCAGGAAAATGGATGTAGGGCCGTCCGCCCCGCCGATGATGGAGATTGCCGCTGCCTCCATACCGTTGAAGCCCATCGCCAAAGCGATGAAGTATGCTGCGTAGATACCGAACTGCGCCGCCGCTCCTAAGAAGAAACTCATAGGATTGGCGATCAGGGGACCGAAGTCCGTCATGGCACCGACGCCCATGAAGATGAGGGAAGGCAGGATCGCCCACTCATCCAATTTGAAGAAGTAATGTAATAAACCACCTGCTGTCTCAAGGCCGTTTTCATCGATGCCCGGCTCTGCCATAATATTCGGATAGATATTAACCAGCAGCATACCGAACGAAATGGGGATCAGAAGCAAAGGCTCATACTGTAATTTGATCGCGCAAAACAAAAGCACGCACGCGACCAGGATCATTACATAGTTACCCCACGACAGGTTGAAAAAGGCCGTCTGATGCAGGAGGTTATTGAAAATATCAAGCATGATAACCTCCGTATTCCGTCACACCTCGTGACGGGTCCATTTTTTAGTTCAAAGTGGCGAGAGTTGCGCCTGCTTCCACCATATCGCCGACTGCACAGTCGATAGATGCCACGGTTCCATCCTCGGGAGCAACAACCGGGATCTCCATCTTCATGGCTTCCAGAATGATGACAGCGTCGCCCTTCTTAACGGAGGCGCCTACACTTGCTTCGATCTTAAATATCTTACCTGCTGCGCCGGCTGCGACTTTGATCGAGCCTGCGCCTGCTGCTGCAGCGGGCGCTGCTGCCTTAGCGGGAGCTGCGGGTGCTGCTGCGGGAGCCGCTGCCTTTACGGGAGCTGCTGCCTTCGCAGGTGCTGCTGCGGGAGCGCTTGTAGCGCCGGTCTCTTCTACAGATACCTCATAAGATACACCATTAACGGTGATGATATAGTTCTTCATGATAATTCTATTCTCCTTGTATAATTATGACTTCTTCCAACGACTATCGCTGACTCTGCGGACCGAACGAACGACGAAACCGTTCGTGGATGTGGTCCCCATCGATGCAGCGATCGCTGCCGTGATAACGGCGATCAGCTGGGTATCATCCTCTACAGTTTCCGTAACTGCCGGCGTTACGACCGGAGCCGCCTTCACCGGAGCGGGCTTCGCTGCCGGCTTTTTATCCGTGTTAGGAATGAACCGGAACAGGGCGATCACACCGCTAAGCAGGATCAGGACCGCGAAAACGGTGCCCATACCTACTACAGTGTTACGGATCGCTTCTCCCAGATCAAATCCGGATGTTTCCGCAGCCGCTGCCAAATATGTGTATACCATAGACAGTGCCTCCCTTATCTAGCGCCGTGCTTCTTCGCGGGACGATCCTCACGCTTTGTGAACAGAAGTTCATAAGCAGCCGCTACATACTGACGAGTCTCTACCGGCTCGATGATATCATCAACATAACCTCTCTTTGCAGCGGAGACCGCACCGTTCTGCAAAGCTTCGTATTCAGCGGAACGCTGTGCGATCACGTCGGCACCATTGCCCTTCGCGATCTCGTCCGCATACATGATCTTAACGGCTGCTTTCGCATCCATCAGGCCGATGCTGGCCTGCGGCCATGCATATACCAGATCAGCGCCGAGCGCCTTAGAGTTCATAACATTGTAAGCAGTTCCATACGCCGGTCCGATCACGATGTTTACCTTCGGTACAGTTGCATCGGCAAATGCACTTGCAAGCGCCGCTGCAGCCTTCGCGATCTTCTTCTCCTGGCAGGTCGTAGCCTTGAAACCGGTCACGCTGGTCAGGGTCAGTACCGGGATACCGAACGAATCACAGAAACGAACGAATGCGGCTGCCTTCTCACAACCCTGTGCGGTCAATGTGGTATCGAACTTCTCGACCTCCTGCTCTACCGCGTCGTTCTCTCCGAAGCGCTCACTGCGGTTCGCTACCGCACCGATGGTCGCTCCGTTGATACGGATAAATCCGGTAACCATTTCTTTTGCGTATTCTTTCTTCGTCTCGAAGAAGAAATTATCGTCGGAGATCACGGAAAGAACATAAGCTGCGTCCTTCGCTCCTGCTTCGATGCCGTCGCAAAGGCGGTTTAAGTCATCCGTGCACTCTGTATATGACATATCGTCCTCATAATTTGAGGGGAGGATGCTGATCAAAGTACGGATCTGTGCGAGCACATCGTCTTCGCTTCCGACGCCGTCTACAAGACCTGCTTCCTTCGACTGGAAATCAGCGGAAGATGTGTCACACTTGGAAATGATGTTTCCGTCGAGGGTATTCGGCGAGTTCACGAACAGTTTCGCCGTTTTCTCCTCCATAAAAGTAAAATCGGTAAGTGCAGGAACGAGCGCGAGGCCGCCGCCGCAGGTACCGAAGATCGCGGTGATCTGAGGTACCGCTCCCGATGCCAAGACCTGGCTCATGTAAACCTCGCCGAATGCATTCAGGGCGTCCGTCGCTTCCTGAATACGAAGACCTGCGCAGTCGACCAAACCGATCACGGGCGCGCCCGTTTTCATTGCAAGGTCGTATAACTTCACGATCTTCTTCGCATGCATCTCGCCGATGGAACCGCCGAGTACGCTTGCATCCTGGCTGTAAACATATACCAGACTTTCATTGATCGTGCCGTAACCGGTGATAACGCCATCGGACGGCAACTCTTTGTTTTGAAGATTGAAATCGGTATTACGCGCGGTCACACGTCCGCCGATCTCAACAAAACTCCCCTGATCGAGCAGCGATAAAATACGCTTACCCGCCTGGGTCTGTGCTGTGTTGCTCATTGCTATCAGCCCTCCATAATAGTAGTACTGTTAAAAAAACAAATTTAACCACATACCATTATATACACGTCCCGTCAATAAAGCAAGCGGATTTTTGTCGATTTCGCTATAAATGAGCCGATTATTAAACCGGCTTTCTTTCGTTCAACGTAAATAGAGCGGGGAGCCCGCTCCCCGCTCTATTCGTTTTCCATACATATCATCTGATTGATCTTGCCATTCCAAAAATTCTCCGCTGAAATATACCAGTACTTATTATCAGAAATGCCATAATAACTGTCTCCGACCGCCACGAGCGGGTAGAACGAACTGCTGCTCAGTTCCACTGTTTGCAACATCTTATCTTCTGACGGATCGTACAGATAGTACACATTATGCCCATTTGAGTAATTCTGGGCGAAAACATATCGATCACTGCGGACCAAACGTCCCGGAGAAAACGGCAAGTCACGAATACGACCACCTTTCAGGTCAAAAAGCACTCCGGGTTCGTCTTTTCCTGAGGGCTTAACGATGAAGCCGTCCACAAAGTCATATCCGCCGACGCCCTGCTCTGATATGATCAGATTCAGTTTGCTATTCGCTATATCGTAATCATATACTCGTGTGAAATCATGTTCTTTCTGTGCCTGAACATATGCTTCCCAGTCTTCCGCAATATTGGGAAGTTTCTCATACGGGATATCAAGCCCGATACATGTAAAATACAAATGATCATTATACTCTGCCAGGTTCAGAACACTTAGATCATACAGATCATCCGCACTGAATATCTCTTCGTTTTTTCCAGTCTCCAGATCGATCCGGATAATACCGACCTTCTGTTTTTCCAGCGGTCCCCCGAAAAAAACGTGCTCTTCACCGGTATCTTCGTCGCGAACTTTGATTATCTCTTGACTGCTGGTGTACAACCGAAAATAACAATCTTCCGTAAACATATCCGCATTGCAAAACGGCTCTTTCAAATCCAATTCGGTTATTACACGCCGGTTTGCACCTTCTCTGTCCGCACGATAGAGGATCGGGAACGAAAAGAAATAGCTGCAATCATCGCGCAAACAAAACGTTTTGCCACCGAGATCATATGCCATACAAAATTTAGTGAGCAACTCTCCGGTCAAGTCATCACGCACCGGACGAATATGCTCACATCCGGGATCCAGACAATACGGCATGCTCTGCCCTGAAGAGACGTTAAAAACATACAGCGCCCCTTTGCTGAAAAATGCATATTCCTCCGAAAACGCATTTCCCCTCTCATACAGGACCTTATCCCTCTCTTCCCGAGTTTCCGATAACGTTGTTTCAGGCTCGGAGCCCGATGCATGCGTATCAGAGTTTGTTGCATCCGAAGTATTTTTTTCTGTATCGGCATGCTTGCACCCAAAAGAGGTAACCAAAATAAAAGCCATCACAACGTATGCTATTAATCGCTTCATGTT
>JAFZZY010000017.1 GCA_017615545.1 Lachnospiraceae bacterium | reverse complement strand
TATTTGAATTATGGATTTTGCAGACTTGTGGGATTGGTGGACTGTGTTCTGCCAAATGCTGACGGATATATGATTATTTGCCGCGTTCTTTTGTATTTGGCTATGTTTTGGATTTCTTATATGGTGCTTTCAAATACGATGTCGCAGACTTCCTGCTCGACTTTGTCTTCGGGAACGCCGAAGAGAGCGCCATTGCCCGAACGGATATCGACGTGGCCGTCACAACGGTAGAACGAAACAGAACCGTTCTTGTTGTTGCTACCGAAGCAGACCACATGCGCGCCTTCGGCGCTGATATCGAGCGAACTGTCGATCATGGCGGTATCCATGATCGAATCCGGACCGCCGATGACGTAGACTTCCTTACTGCGGAACAACGTTTTGATCTTTGTTGAGTATACTGTTACGCTGCTGCCTGAGGAAGCGTAGGTCGTGATCCCACAGACACGGTCACCGAAGGATACGATGTCGACTTCGGTGTTTTTGAGGTTTACCTCGACCCCGCGGCCGCCGATAAAAGCGCTGAGCGAACAGCGGGAGTCATAGGAGAGCTTCGTGTTTTCAATATGGATAAACGATTTGGAATCGTGGCATCCGATGCCCAGCGCCTCCCGGCCGGTCTGCTCGATGATCAGTTCTTTCGTCCGGATCGTGATCGGATTGCCGTCGATATTCGAGCCGCCGCCGATCACGACGCTGTTCGCGCTGTCCATATGGAGCCGCATGGTGTTGTTCAGCATCAGGTTGATCTTGCCATGGGAATGCGAAAGATCATGGCCGATCATGTACGGCCGGTCGGACGCGGAAACCATGTTCAGAATGCCGTCGCCCACGATCGTCAGCTCCGAGTGCTCCGGAACCTTGATGCTGCCGTGGATGCTGACCTCGCCTTGGATATCCAGGATCAGTTTGCTGTTGACGCCGAGGGAAATGCTGTTTCCGCTGTTTTCCTCACGCAACATGAGATCCTTCAGATGGACGGTGCATTCGCTGTTATCCATGATGTGGATGGCGATCGAAGAGTCCATTTCCCGATTACCGATGAGGGTGAAGTTTTTCTTCGTCACCATGATGTCGGTGTAGTTTTCAAACTCGAGCGCGGCGATGGACATCTCCATGTCCTCACGCGTGAAGAACGTCTTCTGCGTGCGATGCGTGCCGCGGGCGCGGTTTGCTTCCGAGATCTCCGCGCGGATCGCAAACGGGATCTCCGGGACGATCTCTTTCGACGGGCCGGCGGTGTAGAAGCCCTGGATCAGGTCGAAATCCATGGCGATGACGGTCTCCAATTCCTCCGGCTTTTCTACACCTTCCGCCAGCACGAGGAAATTGTTATCGTGCGCATAATCGATGATGTTCTTGGTAAAATGCCGCTTGCGGCGGTCTGTGTTGATATTCGCGATCAGGGTACGGTCTACCTTCACGTAGTTCGGCATGAAGTTCAGGAGCGAACTGATATTGGAGTAGCCGGTGCCGTAATCGTCGATGGCGATCTGATAGTTGGCGCGTTTGCTTCGCTTCAGGAGGACCGCCAACTGGGACGGGCTCATCTCGGTCTGCTCGGTAAATTCGAGCACCATCTGATCCATGATATCGCCGTACAGCGAATAGAGCTGCTCGAAATCCGCATCCGACAGGATAAAAGCAGGGATACAGTTGATGAATAACTTTCGCTTGCCGAACAGTTCACGGTGTTTTTTATAGGCTTCCAACGTATTAAACAGGGTAAGACGCTCGATATCGCCTAACCGGCCCAGGTCTTCCGCATGATTTAAGATCGTCAGCGGGGACAGTTTGTATTTGCTGCCGGAACGCATCAGCGCTTCATAGGCGTAGATCTCGCCGGTCCGCGCATCCACGATGGGCTGAAATACATAGGTCAGCAGGTTCTCGTTGATGATGCGGATCACGTTGTTGCGCTCTTCCTGCTCATCTTCCGAGATGTCGGCGTCCGCCTTCGGTTTCCGATGCATCTTCAGATCGTTGCGCTTCTGCATGGAACGCTGGTATTCGGCTTCATACGGCAGGTTGGCGATGACTTCGGCGCCGGTCAGCGGCGAAGTCACACGCGCCATATGCAGGTTAATGCTGTATTCACGCTCCGGAGAAGAATTGTACGCCTGGATCTGGTACTCGAGGTTTTTCGGTACGTCATCAAAATCATCCGCCGAATTCAGGATTCCGGCGATGAAAAACTCGTCGCCGGTCACGCGTACGCAAAGGTCTCCGTCGCCCGCGCTTACGGTCAGGATCGCAGCCAGACGCTCCAGCATCCGATCGCCTTCTTCGTGCCCGTACGTCTCATTGATCCCTTTGAGATTCTCGACATCGATCGAGATGACGCGAAGGATCTTATCCGGATCGTCGAATTTGCCGGCGCGCTCTGTCATGATGCGGGTATAGCCGCGGACATTCAGCAGACCGGTCAATGCGTCACGGACCTGGGTATCCATGATGGTATCGGAGTAGATCAGGTGCTTACGCTGGTTCTCCAACGCGCAAGTCGCCTTACGAAGCCATTTGACATAATGCTCATTGTATACACGACCTGAATCCCCGTAGGAGAGGACGGTATAACCGTAATTCAGTCCGAGAAAATGCAGGGAAGTAAAAATGTATGCCTGGGGCTTGTTGCGCGGTTCAAAGATCTTGGCGAGCATCTGCTCTTTCGGGAAACTGCGGAAATGATTGATATCCCCGATCCCGTCGACGTACTCGTACGGAACGTAGATGCTGTCCGTGTATTCTTTAGCCGGATGCGGGTCCCGCATAACGCCGTCGTTCAGGCACAGCCAGAAGCCTTTGACGTCATTCAGATATTTCGCGGAGCCCTGCAGGGTCTGCAGGAAATTGTCGAAGGTATCTGCCTCCATCAGCATCTCGGACATGAAATTGTAGTAAGAGTCAAAGTGATCGCGGTTAAAGCTGATGCCGGGACGGTAATCGATGGCTCCGGCTGCAACGCCGCGAAGATCCAACGGGCGGCATCCGCAGGAGAAGCCCGGGATGAGAGAGTAGGTGTCTTCGAAATCGATCGTGACCATGTCACCCTTCAGGATCTGGGCCACGAGCTTACGCGCTACGTAGACCGCCATCGGCTTTTGGTTGCGCTGCACGGTCGTAAGATTGAAATAATCCGCGATTCGCGGCTCGCTTTTACAGTAGCCGGTAACGATCACGTCGTTCGGCACGCAGTAGCCGCGATCCGCCAGTTTGCGGATGATATTGACTGCTACGAGATCGTTGCAGCACATGATCGCCTGCGGCAGATGTTCCTGGATCAATGTATCTAAGAGCGTATCGTAGGATGCTTCTGTTCCGGAGATCTTGAAGACCTTATCGCTGTCGATCGGACAGCCGATCTCTTCGGACAGGGACAGGATATATTCCTGCAATTTCTGCGCAACGGGGCGCACGATCTCAAGCGTCACAAAGACCGCGTCGGTCACATTGTGACGCATTACCAGATGTTCCAATAACTGTTCGGCGCCGGACGGGTCCTCGATCGCGTCCGAATCAAACCCGGAGATCTCTTCGTCGATGCAGATCACCGGCTTCGAAAAGTTCAGCCGGATCTGGGTAATGATCTCCTGCTTCGTCTTCAAGTCATAAAAGGACGCAGGAAATAAAACGATCCCATCGAGGAGATCATAATTGATCAGGTGAAAGATCTCATTTTCCGCTTCCGTGAACTTTCGGTCGTCGATCGTCATCAGGCTGGAAAAGATCGCCACGTCGATGTTCGCTTTAAAAAATTCCTGCTGCATATAATAGAGAGCGCCCGAGAGATAGGCCTGGTCCGCCTCATTTACGATAATACCCACCAGGGGTCGTTCTTTCTCCAAAAGGATCCCTCCTTTTTGCACGGACCGGCCCTAAATCCCCTGACCGTTCCGTGTTATTTCGGCATGAAATCGTACATTATTCATGCCTTCAGGGTACAATTATCTATATTACAGTAAGTATACCATGAATTGTGGGAAAATGCAACCAAAAACAGCGGAGTTGGATGCAGATTTTAACGCCGAAAAAGCAAGCCTTGTTTTTCTTGACATTGCCGTGAAAAACGATTAAAATATAGACACTGTGAGTGCGGCAAATGCCGCGTCGGACAGGAGGAGAAACGAGCAGGCGAAGGGGGGAGAACGTATGCGGAATTATCTTTGTTCCATCGGATTAAAAGAGATTCAGAACGCTCCCGACACGAAGCTTCGGAACCTGCTGGCGACGGCGTCGAAGAACCCGACGCAGGAGCATTTGTTCACGGTGCCCAACAGTGGCGAGAGTCGTCGTATCGCGCGCCGCGAGTTCGACGGCGGCCTGGGCCTTTCGCAGGGCGGTTTTGTCGTGCAGAGCCGCTTCCGCCGCGTGTATTACTACCCCTACGTGATCGGGACCACCCGCACACCGGCTGCCAAATGTGAGATCTATCCCCGCCATGACGGACTTTCGGTCTTGGGCGTCTGGGATTATCCTGCCTTCGGCTGCACGGCGATCTTTCATCTGGTCAATGCCTGGGACCACATGGAGAGCCTCCCGCTCTCCGGACAGGAGCTGAAACCGACCGGCGTCCGCCTTTCCGGCCTCGCTGCCGACGGCATGATCCTGATCCCGATGGAGAAAACCGAAGAGGACCGCAAGTTCCAAAAGAAGTACCTGGAGACCATGAAACGGGATGAAGAAGCGTGGGCCCAGGGAGATTTTGCCGCATCCAACCGCGTGATGCGTCAAAACGATCTGTCCGGCCGCGCCTCGATGCGCATGATGGGCCGGGACGATCTCTACTCGATCATCGACACATTCTTTCTGCCCGAAGGGTTTGAAAGTGACACCTACCAGATCCTCGGCGACATCGTGGCTGCCCGTCAGGTCAGCAACGACATTTCCGGCGAGCGCGTCTGGATCCTGGACGTTTCCGTGTGCGGTACCATCATCACCGTCGCGGTGGGCGCATCCGATCTTCGGGGTGAGCCGGCCATTGACCGCCGCTTCCGTGGCAACATTTGGCTCCAGGGATATATCGAAGTATAAAATATGGGCAGGTTGCTCTGGCTTATTACGCAGACATGTGATAGGTCAGTCGACCTATC
>JAFZZY010000016.1 GCA_017615545.1 Lachnospiraceae bacterium | reverse complement strand
GTTCCCCTTGTAGCCGCCGACCGCTCCGCCGGATAAACCGACGGAGCGGTCGATACATTATTCTTTATGTTTTTTCAACCATTCGTCCAGTTGAGAATTTATTACATCGAATAAATCCCCATAATTTTTTGGGGTATCAAAGACAGCATCCAATTGTTTTAAATATGACTGATTAATTTCTGATTTTCCACCGGATATATTTATCATGGTATAGAAAAGCGGGTAAATTGTCAGGTAGTAATCAACCAATGCCTCCCTCTGCTCCAAAGACAAATCCGCAACAAACCCCATCACAGGACTTATCTGTAGAGAATTTTTTAAATACTCAGCCTGGCTGACCCACCCCTCCGGATCCTCTCTTTTGAAATTGATCAGAGAAGCTATTCGGGGATCGCAATAAACAGCCGCCAGAACCTGAAGCGCAAGTTCTTTCTGCGAAGAATACTTCGATATGCCGAAGAAATCAAAACCGGAATGATTGTGGTTCGGGCTCATTCTATACGCCGTATAGCCCTCCATTTCAGGTTTAAACCTGCGTGCAACATATACCAAAAGTTCTTTTTTGATAAGCTCTGGATTTGGATTGATAACCAACTCCCCTCTTTGAATATCCGAATAGATCAGTTGAAGCATTTCTTTAGCCTTGGGCTGTCTCGTAATATCAACTATCCTACCTGTTTTATTCTCATAAGTCTCTAATCCATTCCGTTCATAGCCTAACCAAATTGTCCCGATATCATCCCCCACGTTTGCTGCTCCGATAACCGGTTCGAATTCAGAATTCTTTTCAAGAATTCTTTTCAGAGATTGATAAGAACCATCAAAAATCGCTTCAAAATCTTCTATATACTTGTTGTTGACAAAATAGTAGAGTTCTCCTTCCCCGGATCGAAAAGGCGGAGTATATATCGTTTCGCCAAATGAAGCTCGTCTCCATTCCGCTTCCGAATATGCTTCCCTGAATTCTTTTCCCTCGTCGGATTCCAGATAATCATTTAACGGAAGCAGTTCATCCTGCGCAAAATCAGAAAAATCATACGCTCCATGATGCCAAAACGACGTATGAAGAATATCCAGTACTTGGCCGCTCTCCCTTTGATTTTTGACCCAAGAAGGATAACTGTCTACATCTAAAATGCTTGTGGTGACATACTCAATGTTGCACTCGATTCCCTTTTCCTCGAGCACCTGCGCTATTAACTCCTTTGCCCTATCGTTGACAGGCATAACATCTATGTATGCCCATATAAGCGTTGGTTTGGAGGGCTCCGTCTCATTGTCGGAAACAGTTGATCCTATTGTGACTGGAGCAATATCCGTATATTGTACAGTGGTATCAGCTGTAGAGCTATATGAAACAGTTGATTCCATTGTGACCGGAGCAATATCCGTATATTGCACAGTGGTATCAGTAGTAGGGCTATATGAACAGGATTCATCAGGACTTGCTGTACCAACACTCTCTTCTGAAGCCTGAACCATTGTTTCAGCATCAGACGATGTCCTCGTTTCGACTATAGAAGCTTTTTTCTTGCATGACGAAAATATAGATAAGCAAAGTGCAACTAATAACGCGATCCATATAAACTTATATTTCATATGAACCTCCTTCGCATCGTATGCATTATGGTTCAAACGTTGTAAGTCCCGGATAATATACGATAGGGCAAGAGCACGACGCAGTATGGTTCGAAATAACCTGATAATAATATTTCCACTCATTAGTCAAGGAAGGGGCTTCAACGGCTGAGCCTCCTTGAGCGCCATCTGAACCATAACTCGACCCGCTTCCAATTATGATGTGATTATTATCCACTTCAAACCAATAAAAAGTTGCATTAACGCTTGTGTCGGTAAAGGGATAATCAGACCACGATTCAGCTCCCGACTCTTTCTTGGTAATGTCGATACCATTCTTGAATGTTACGCTTGCATAAGGTTGCAAAGCGTTTGTGTATTCGTTATGATAATAATAATTCGGAATTCGATTAGAACGCTGTAACGCCATTACTTCAATAGACTGAATAATCAACAAACCCAAAAGAATACTTAACAAAACTACTCTGCGTTTTTTCATACATGTACCTCCAAGTAAATTTTTTAAATGTTTCCGAAAACGTATCTTGTGAAAACACGCCATCCCATTCTATATGGTTTTCACCTTGTAATTACTATATACTATAAAAATCGAGTAGTGTCAATAGGCTATTGTTATTATTTATTCTTCCTGCTCTTCGCCTTCGTACAATGAGTAGTCTCTTTGGATCAGAGCCTCGCAGAGTTCCTTACGGACGGTCTCGCGGGGCAGTCCGTGGTAGATCATCTCGCGCAGGCGCTGCTTATTCTTTCCGGATACTCCGCCGAGGTTATGGTTGCGAACGATCTCGATCAGTTCGGATCTCCACAATAAGTGTAATTGCGAGCGCAAATGTTCGCGGGGTCCGGGCTGCGCCTCCCGCAGGATCTCGAGGGAAGGCTTCTCTTCTTCGTTCTCACCCTTTTTGATCAGGATCACGCCCCAGTTCTCCGGGACTTCCTCCTGCACTTTATCCAGGTATTTCGCGCCAACCACGATGTAGCTGCGGTCGCAGAACTGGTGGTAGCCCTTGATCTGCCGTTTCAGCCGCGCCAGCGTGTCGCGGTCGCTTTTGATCTCAAAACCGATCAGATCCTCGCGCACCAAAAGCGCGTCGGCCCGCGTCCGGCGTCCCATGACAAACTCTTCAAAAAAGCGCCCACGCACTCCCTGCTCATCCAAATAGTCAAACAGGATCGGGCGGATGTCCTCATCCTTCATCTTCTGGGAATCTTTCATTCTCCGCTTTCCTCCAGTAATTCTTTATATACGTCCCGCTTTGAGATCCCGCGGTCCGCCGCCACCTGCTTCATGGCTTCTTTGCGGTCCATTCCCCGCTCCAGATACAGGTTCATGTGTGCCGAAAGGTCCATCTCGGCCCACTCTTTTTCCTTCTCGTCGCGCTCCTTTTCGTAGGACGCGCCCTCGATCACGAGCACGAATTCGCCCTTCGGCTCGTTCTGCTCAAAATGCTCTCGCACCTGGGCCAATGTTCCCCGAACCGCCTCTTCGTGCTTCTTCGTCAGCTCCCTGCAGACCGCGATCCTGCGATCCGCCCCGAAGAGCTCCTCCAGCACTTGCAGCGTCTTCGTCAGCCGGTGAGGCGCCTCGTACATCACGATCGTACGATGCTCGTGCGCCAGTTCCTCCAGCACCTGCTGCCGCTCCTTCTTCTCGTTCGTAAGGAAGGCTTCAAAGCAGAAACGCCGTGTCGGCAGTCCCGACATGATGAGAGCATTGATCCCCGCCATCGCGCCCGGCAGCGCCGTAACCGTCACTCCCGCCTCCACGCACATGGCCACCAGGACCTCGCCCGGATCCGAGATGCCGGGCGTGCCCGCATCCGTGATCAGCGCGATATTTTTACCATCCAGGAGTTCCTTCACCAAATAGTTCGCCTTATCAAAGCGATTGTACTCGTGATAACTCGTCATCGGTGTTTTGATGTCGAAGTAATTCAACAGTTTTATACTGTTGCGCGTGTCTTCGGCCGCGATCAGGTCGACCTCCCGCAGCGTCCGCACCACCCGATACGTGATATCCTCCAGATTTCCGATCGGGGTCGCGCATACATAAAGTGTACCGCTCATATCTTATTCCTCAAAATACCGCCGGATCTCGTCGGTATAGGTGTCCCGTCCCGCTTCGTCTTTGCCATCGTAGATCACGCATGTCGGGGCAATGTTGCACTGGGCGTTTCCTCCGCGGATCGCCTCGATCAGTACCATGTTCGCCGGCTCGCCGATCCGTGGCTGCACCGTGCGCAAAGTCCGGATATGCAAACCATTTTCCGCGCAAAGCGCGAAGATCTCCGGCAATCGCCGCGGCCGGTGCACCATGTAAAACCGCCCGCCGCTCTTCATCATCTGCGTCGCCGCCGCGATCACATCCGCCAGCGTGCATTTGATCTCGTGGCGCGAGATCGCCTTTCCATCGGAAGGGTTCACCAGCCCGCCCTGCGGGCTCATGTACGGCGGATTGCAAGTGACCACATCAAAGGATGCTTTCGGAAAATGCGTCGCGGCCTCCTTCAGGTCGCCGCAGACGATCGACACACGATCCTCCACGCCGTTGAGCGCAACGCTCCGACCCGCCATGTCCGCCACGCGCTCCTGGATCTCCAGCCCGGTAAAATGCTTCCCTTCGGTATGCGCCGCGAGCAGCAGCGGCACCACGCCCGTGCCCGTGCACAGATCCAGCACCGTCTCTCCCGGGGCCACCTTCGCGAACCGCGACAGCAGCACCGCATCCATCCCGAAGCAGAAACCGTCCGTATCCTGCAGGATCCGGAAACCATTCGCCGTCAGTTTATCCACACGCTCCATGATCAGTCTTCTCTTTCCTCGTACAGCGTCTTACGCTCCATCTTCTCGATCTCTTCGAGCTTATTTGCCTCTTCCTCCGAAACATCCATGCGCTTATCTCTGCGACGTTGCTTCGGCTTCGCGAACTTGAGGTCGGTCGCCTCGTACTCGCGGATCTCTTTTTCGTCCTTATCCGTCTCGACGATGACGCGCACGAGCTGGCGCAGGGTGCTCACACTGTGCACCTTACCGTGCAGGCCTTCCGGCGTGGTCACGTCGTCGCCCGGGTTGGGCAGGCGGCTGTTCAGGTAGTTGTAGGTCTCCTGCTCGTTCTTCAGACAGCACATCAGGCGGCCGCAAACGCCGGAGATCTTCAGCGGATTGAGGGGGATGCCCTGGTCTTTCGCCATCTTGATGGATACCGGCGCGAAGTCGGGCAGGTAACTCTTGCAGCAGAGCTCACGGCCGCAGACGCCCAGTCCTCCCAGCATGCGGCACTCGTCGCGCACGCCGATCTGGCGCAACTCGATCCTCGTGTGGAAGACCGAAGCCAGGCCTTTTACCAGCTCACGGAAATCCACGCGGCCATCCGCCGTGAAATAGAACAATAACTTGTTATTATCAAATGTATACTCGGTGCGCACCAGCTTCATTTCCAGACCGTACTGGGCGATCTTCTCCAGACCGATCTCGAATGCGTGCGCCTCTTTTTCGCGGTTCTTCTCGTCTCTCTTTAAGTCGGCTTCCGTCGCGACACGCAGGATCCTCTTCAGATCGCGGTCCCGCTTCTCGTAGCGCCGCGGGCTCATCACGACCGTGGCGATCTCAACGCCGCGCGCCGTCTCCACGATCACGCGCTGTCCGCGTGAAACCTGCTTCTTGCCGGTCAGGTAGAGGTACATCTTGCGGTTGTTATCCACCTTGACTCCGATGACCTGCTCATCGGGGGAAATGGGCTCGCGCGCCTCTTTGTTGTCTTTCGATTCCTTATTTTCCCGGTTGTCGCGTCCGCCGCGGTTCTCACGGGGTTCCCGGTTCTCTCGGTTTTCCTTAGCGTCCTTCGCTTCGGTCACACCTTTTGTCTCTTTGACATCCATGTTCTCCCTGCTCTCCGATGTCTCGCGGATCTCAGGGCTTCCCTGGTTGTCGATGTTTTCGTTGCTTTGCATTTCTATCTATCCTCATCTTTCTTCCGAAGTCCGGCCGTGTCATCCCGCGCCGCCATCGGCGATTTAGCCCGCGACTCCGCACTCGAGCAGCAAATTCTCGAATACCGATTCGGGGTTTACATTGGCCAGCAGGAGCTCTTTCGTCTCCCGGACCTTTTCGAAGATCCGTCCGAGCGCGGCGAATGAATACGCCTGCGCGGCCTGCTCGATCTTCGATATATTTCGGTCGCCGGACTGCACCTGCTTCGCATCGCCCGTCGCCTTAAAAACGGCAACGTCGCGGTACCAGGCCAGAAACAGTTCCAGCACCTCTTTCACATCTTCGCGGTCCTGCGACAGCTCCTCCAGCGCCTTCATCCGCTCAACAACGGACAGCTGCGGAAGCTTCTCCAGGATCCCATGGACCGCCGTGACAAACTCGCGCGCGTCTTCATTTTCCATCAAATGCAGGGCGCGGCCGATGTTTCCGCGGCAGTGGTCCAGCGCAAAACTCCGCTCGGCAGTCGGCGGGAAATGCGCTTCGACATATTTTGCGACGTCCTCGCGCCGGAGCGGCAGGAACTCGACGAGCACGCTACGCGAGCGGATCGTCTCCAGAAAAACGTCGCGGTTGTTGGAAAGCAGGAGGATCACCGCGTAGGACGGCGGCTCCTCGATGGTCTTTAGGATCGCATTCTGCGCCTGCACATTCAGAAGTTCTGCCTCGTCGATGATGTAGATCTTCCGGTCGGCGCGGTATGGGCGGATCACGATGTCGCCGTTGAGCTGCTCCCTCACGTCGTCCACACCGATCGTCGCGGGTTTTTCGTGGCGAATGTACTTCAGGTCCGGGTGCGATCCGCGGTCCACCGCGACGC
>JAFZZY010000015.1 GCA_017615545.1 Lachnospiraceae bacterium | reverse complement strand
CGGTTTGGGATGACCAAACCGGGCGGATTTTTTATGTTTATCAGTTATGCTGTTGCTCTCTCTTCTCGAGGTTTGCAAACTTCGTGCGATCCGCGAGCCATGCGAGCTGCACGGTGTCGGTGGGGCCGTTACGCTGCTTCGCCACGATGACCTCGGCCAGGCCGGGATCCGACTCTTTATTATAGTAGTTGTCGCGGTACAGGAACATAACGACGTCGGCGTCCTGCTCGATGGCACCGGACTCACGCAGGTCAGACAGCATGGGCCTGTGGTCGGTTCTCGTCTCACAGGCACGGGACAGCTGGGACAATGCAATCACGGGCACCTTCAGTTCTCTGGCCAGCGCTTTCAGCGAACGCGAGATCTCGGAGATCTCCTGCTGACGGCTGTCGGACGAACGGCCGCTGCCGCTCATGAGCTGCAGGTAGTCGATGATGATGAGCTGCAAGTCATTTTCCAATTTGTACTTACGACACTTCGAACGAAGTTCATTGACCGTGATACCGGGGGTATCGTCGATGATCAGGCGGGCCTTCGCGATGCGGTTCGTCGCCTCTACGATGTCATACCAGTCCGTGTCGCTCAGTTTACCGGTACGAAGCTTCTGGGAGTCAACGCCGGACTCCATGGAAAGCAGACGGTTACCCAGCTGGGAGGCCGACATTTCCAAACTGAAGATCGCTACAGAGTAGTTCTTCCTTACTGCGGCGTACTGCGCCACGTTGAGGACGAAGGCAGTCTTACCCATGGAAGGACGGGCTGCCATCAGGATCAGGTCGGAATTCTGCAGGCCGGTGGTCATGTAGTCCAGATCAGTAAATCCGGTCGGGATACCGGTTATAGTGGAACTGTTTTTCGACGCGCTCTCGATCTTCTCGATAACTTCCATCATGACATTCCTGATCGGTTTTCCGTCGCCCGCGTCGCGCGTTTGCAGGAAGGTGAAGACATCCTTCTCCGTGCGTGCCAGGATCTCCTCCAGCGATGTCTGACCGCCGTAGCACATCGACGACAGTTCTTCATTCAGTTTGATCAAACGGCGCATCATGGACTTCTCGTACACGATCTGCGAGTACTGGCCAATATTGACCGAGCTCGACACGGTGTACAGGATGTCACGAAGCGCATCCAAAGAAAGCATCTCCTCCGGAAAATCCTTCTGGCGAAGATGGTTCTGCAAAGTTACGATATCTACGCTCTCATCCGGGATCTCGCCGGAATCGTGCATCTCAACTATGGTGTCAAACATGACACCATACTGCTTGTTATAAAAGTCCGAAGATTTCAGTTTGTCGGTGGCGGTGGTGATCGCGTCCCGGCTCATCAGCATGGAACCGATGACCGCGCGCTCCGCCTCGTTATTTGCCGGAATGACCCGTTTGATGATATCCTCTTCCATACCGCTCCTTTGCCTCAGGCGGCAGTGCCGCCGCAGTTATTCGTCAGCCTTCCGTCACCTTCACGGTAAGCTGTCCGGTCACGTTTTTGTGGAGTTTGATCGGTACGATCACGGTGCCGACCATACGGATGGGCTCATCCAGCTGCATCTTCTTTTTATCGATGTCCAGACCGAGCTGCTTCTTCGCCTCCTGGGCGATCTCCTTCGTGGATACGGAGCCGAACACGCGTCCGCCTTCGCCGCACTTCACGGGGATGGTCACGACCTTACCCTCGAACGAAGCGGCCTGCTGGCGTGCATCTTCCTCACGCTCCTCTTCCTCTTTCGCCGCGCGGAACTTCTGCGCTGCGAGGTCCGTCAGGTTCTTATTATTTGCCTCGATGCCGACCTTCTTCGGCAGGAGGAAGTTGCGGGCATAGCCATCGTTTACCTTAACGATCTCGCCCTTCTTACCTAAGGATTTTACATCCTGTAACAGTATGATCTCCATTGACTAAATCTCTCCATTCTCCCGCATCTGACATACGGTGTTTTTCACCAGATCGTACGCGCTGTCAATGCTGATGCCGGCCAGCTGTGCTCCGGCTACGCTCATATGGCCGCCGCCGCCCAGTTTCTCCATGATGACCTGCACATTCACCTCATCGATCGAACGCGCGCTGATGTAGATCTTTCCGTTGAAATCCGCCAGAACGAAGCTGGCCTGGATCCCGCGGATATTCAGTAATTCATTGGCCGCCTGAGCCGCTACGACGTTCAGGTTATCGCAGTTGTTGCCTGCGCAGATGCCAATGGTAAAATTCTCGCAAAATACTTCCGCGTGGTTAATGGTGTTCGCGCGGATCTTGTACTCCTGCATGTCGTCACGGAACATCTTACGCACACGCGTAACGTCCGCGCCGCTGCGGCGCAGGAAGGCTGCTGCCTCAAACGTGCGGATACCGGTCTTGTTGAGGAAGTTGCTCGTATCCATCACGATACCGGAATACAGGGCGTCCGCGTCGAGCGGCTTGATCTTCAGATCCTCAGCATAGTACTGCAGGATCTCCGCAACCATTTCACAGGCTGAGGAAGCATAAGGCTCGATGTAGGACAGCACCGCGTTCTCCACGCGCTCGTCGGTCTGGCGATGGTGGTCCAGGATGACCACGTTCTTCACCGCATTGACCAGCTGAGGACACTCGGTGTAACTGGGACGGTTGACGTCCACGATGACGAGGACGGTGTCGCCGCCCGCCATAGCCAGCGCCTCTTCCGACTTAATGAAGAGGTTCGGCTCGTAGTCGGGATTATCCGTAAAACGGTCGATCAGAGGCTTCTCAGCGGGGCCTACGCGCTCCAGGACAATGTATGCTCGCTTACCGGAATGTTTCGCCGCGCGGTACACACCGATCGCTGCGCCGATACAATCGACATCGCTGAAATGATGGCCCATGATCAGGACCTTTTCCTTCGTCTCGATGAGCTCACGCAGCGCATGCGCCTTTACACGGGCCTTTACACGCGTGGTCTTCTCGAGTGTATGTGTCTTGCCGCCGAAATACTCGACCGACTTTCCGTTCTTAACTACGGCCTGATCGCCGCCGCGTCCGAGCGCCAGATCGATCGCCGTGCGGGCGTACTCATAATTCTGGATCGCGGACTCGCCATTGATGCCGACACCGATACTGATGGTGACTGACATGTCGTTACCGATATTGACCGATTTCGCCTCTTCCAAAACGGAGAAGCGGTTCTCCTTCATCGCCGGCAGATATTCCATCGTACCGATATAAAGGTATTTATCCTTCTCGAGTTTACGGAGAATGCCGTGGTACTCGGAGAAATACTGGTTGATCTTACGGTCTACGAGCGCCACCAGCAGGGATTTACGCACGTCCTCGAGGTTCTCCAGTGCTTCCTCATAGTTATCCATGTAGATCAGCGCTACGACCTGCTTGTTATCCTGGTAGAGCTTCCGCGTCTGCAGGATCTCGGTCGTATCGTAGAGGTAGATCGCGAACAACTCGATGTCCGCCCGGTCCACGTCGCGCGTCATCTCGTCCATCAGGTTCGTCATCTCGATGCGATGCGCCGTCAGGTGGAAATTGCGCTCCTCGCGGACTACGTCTGCCTCCGCCTCGTCCTCGCCCTCGCGCGGCAACAGATGGCCGTCCTCGGTACTGAACAGGGTGAACAGCGTCTTCTTTTTGAACTCTTTATCATTGACCAGAGCGGAAAATGCACGGTTCGCCCAGAGGAACCGTCCCCTCTCGTCGCACATCGCATAGGGCACCTTCATGTCGGTAAGAAGGTTCTTCTGGATCTGCGCATAGTCCGACCCATACTCGATCAGATCCTTCAGCAACGTCTTGCGCCGGTACATATAGAAGAATATGCACGCCGCGATGTACAGCACGATCACTCCGCTCACGATATAACCGCTGCGGCGATCGTTCATATATACGAAGACATTTGCGATGATCAAGACCAGACACATCCAAATGGGCCACTGAAGGCTGGCGTAAAAACCACGCTTCAGGTTATGTTTACGCATTTGCATTCACATACCCCCTAGGTACTAACATAAGTCTCTGTGATTACGAAGTGTTTCAAATCTGCGCCAAACGGGTGATCCCGTCGGGCACCATACCAGTCTTAGTATACCACTTTTCCCGCAAAAAATAAAGCACTTTCATTTTCCCGCGGGCAATACCTCCCCGACGCTGTACATGTTCAGGGCGGCCGGGGTGCGATCCCTCCGGGCAGGTTCCCTGCGCCGGAAAAACTGTCGTGCGTCTCACAGCCGGATTCAGGGATCCCGCTTCGAACTTCGGAGTTTTCCTGATGAAAACTCCTCGTCTAGCGCTCCGGCCGGTCTTGTGGACCGTCCTCCGTCCCTGATCCGGCAGCTCACGCGCAACGTTTTTCCAAGGCTCGCTCACATGCCCGTCGAGGATCGACCCCGGCCGCCCCGCCCTACTCCCCGAGATTGCCCGTGGGAAAATATACCAAAAAGGCAAAAAGAATGCTTCATCCAAATCCAAGTAAGACTCGCTCGTGGATATCTGAGCCTCACTTCAACAATGAAATCAGGTCGTCAAAAACTCCCCCCCGACTGCAGGCGCTTCCCCGGCGGGCGAACCCGTGACGAGCGCGCCGTGCGGCTTTGACGCGGGCATGTGAACGAGCGTCGGAAAACACCCCGAATGAGGAGGAGAAACCGAGGCAAAAACCATGTCGTCCAAGACTGGTTTTTGCGGCCGACGAGGGGTTCCCATCAAGGGAACGCCGAAGTTCGAGCCGGGCCCTCAAGTTTCTCCTCCGAAAGAGGGGCATGTTTTTCAGCGCAGTGAACCTGGCCACGCAAAAGCCGCACGGCGCGAATAAAAGAGTTCGCCTCACAAAAGAAGCGGGCGGCTGCGTCTGCAGTCGCCCGTTTGCTCTCAAACATATGTCAACGCGAAATCCGCGCCTAGATTATTCTACCGTGTAAGGTAACAAAGCAACGTGTCTTGCTCTCTTAACCGCGATGGTCAAAGCTCTCTGATGCTTTGCGCAAGTACCGGTAATTCTTCTGGGAAGGATCTTACCTCTCTCAGAAACATACTTCTTTAATCTTGCTACATCCTTGTAGTCGATGGGCGTTGTATCGCCGCAGAATACGCAAACTTTCTTCTTTCTGCGGATACCGCTTCTTCTGGGTTTCGAAGCGTCAGCCTTATCGGTCTTATTGTATGCCATTATAGTTGCCTCCTTAAAAATTCATCGGTTTTAATTGAACGGTAATCCTTCGTCATCTACGCCATCCGGAATGTTCATGAAACCTTCCTGAGATGCTGCAGCACCGGTATCAAACGATGCGGAAGCATTTGAAGGAGCCGGACGGGACTCGGTATATCCGCCGCCGTTTCCGGCTGCTGCGGCCTTACTCTCAGCGAACTCGATGTCTTCGGCAACCACGTCGGTGGTGTACACGCGCTGTCCATCACGATTGGTATAACTTCCGGTCTGGATACGTCCGGTAAGAATAACCTTCGTTCCCTGATGCAGGTACTTCTCTGCAAACTCGCCCTGACGATCAAAAGCTACACAGCTGATGAAGTCTGCGGTCTGCTCCTGTCCGTTATTTTCTGCGGCGCGACTTCTGCGACGGTCTACGGCCAATGTAAATCTGGCAACCGCGGTCTGTCTCTCGCCCTGGGAATATGTCACATTCGGATCTCTGGTCAAACGACCAACTAAAATAACCTTATTCATAAATTACCTCCCGCCTGTACCGTAAACAGGCTTGTGGCAGTCCAGCCTTACTGAACTTCTTTCTTTACGCAAAGGAATCTAAGCACGGATTCCATCAAACGAACCCGGTTCTCAACCTGAGCGGGGCAATCTGCCGGAGCTTCAAAGTTGATGATGCTGTAGTATGCTTCTCTCATCTTCTGGATCTCGTAAGCGAGCTTCTTCTTACCCCAGTCATCCACACTTTCAACGGTGCCGCCGAAACGTGTGATATACTTCTGGACTTTCTCGAGAGCAGCAGTTCTTTCCTCATCTTCGAGCTTTGCGCTGACAACTACAATCATTTCGTATTTGCTCATGCGTTCTGTACCTCCTTTTGGTCTCTGGCCCCTTTCTGCGTCCTGTGCGAGTGCGGATCATACGATCCGTAAAACGCCCGTTTCGCTAAGGAGCAAGGAAATAAATAATATATCACGAATCGAGATTATACCATAGATACGCAAGGATTGCAAGCACTTTTTTTATTTCTCATCCGCTTCCTGTTTTTTCTCTTTCGGCATGCGCAAATTCTTCTCCACGAGCTTCCGCGGCACCATGATCTGCCGCCCGCAGCCCGTACATTTCAGCCGGAAATCCATGCCGACGCGCAGGATCTCCCATGCATTGCTCCCGCAGGGATGCCCTTTTTTCAGCGTAATGATCTCACCAATCTGAAATTCCATGTTTCTTTATTTCCCTTCTTCGATATACTCCAGCGCTTCCTTCATGACCTGACCGATGGGTCTGCGGATAATGAGGTCCGCAATGCTGTCGCGGGAAGTCGCGTCGCGGTTGATCAGCACGATCTTATTTCCGCGGAAATAATTGATCAGGCCGGCTGCCGGATAGACCGCCAGCGACGTGCCGCCGATGACCAGCATCTTAGCGCGGCGAATGTGAGACACGGAGCGGTCGATCACGTACGAGTCGAGGCCTTCCTCATAAAGTACGACATCCGGCTTGATCGTGCCTCCGCATTTCTCGCATTTAGGCACGCCCGTGCTGTTGATGATCGCATCCAGGCCGTAGAATGCCCGGCACTTCATGCAGTAGTTGCGGTGCACGCTTCCGTGCAGTTCCAGGACCTCTTTGCTGCCCGCTCTCTGGTGCAGGCCGTCGATGTTTTGGGTAATGACTGCCTTCACGATCCCCAGCTCTTCCAGCCGCGCCAGCGACGTGTGCGCGGGGTTCGGCTCCGCATCCTTAAATATCATTTTTTCGCGGTAGAAACGGTAAAACTCCTCCGTGTGCGCATGGAAATAAGTTGCGCTGAGGATCGTCTCAGGCGGCACGCTGTACGACTGATTGTATAATCCGTCGACGCTTCGGAAATCCGGGATCTTACTCTCTGTGGAAACGCCGGCTCCGCCGAAGAAGACCACATCTCCGTACTCTTTCATCCATTCGGCAAATTGTTTTACTTGTTCATCCATGGCTTGCGCCTCCTCTCATTCAACTCTGAAGGGATCGTTCCGGCGATCGTTTTCACCGAAAGTCTCCACATTTCACGCATTTTCACTATAAGTATCATATCACAAAACTAACACCTTCGCAATCAAACTGGCTGAAAATCCATTTTCCGAAAAGAAAAAATGTGATTTTTACAAATAAACTCAAAAAAGGGGTTGACAAAACCCCTCAAATCGTCTACTATTAGACTATAAATGATTTTAAAAAATCACCCGGCAGAGGTGTTCGCACATAGCCATGCCGTAAAAAATCAAAAACACAATAACATGAATGGAGAAATTGCTATGAAAAAGAGTGGAAAGAAAAACGCTCCTGAGAAGAGCGCGTTGATCGAAAACCTGAAAAAAGGTATGACCGAGTTGTTGGTTCTGAATGCACTGGATATCCGTCCTATGTACATCTACGAGCTGATCCAGGAAGTCAATGTTGACATCCCCGAGAAGTGCCGTATCGCATATCCTTACGCTGCATTCTACCGTCTGATCGAAGCAAAGTGCATTACCGAGTCCGGTAAGAAGAACGCTGACGATCGTCTTCGTACATACTATAAGATCACCGAAAAGGGCCGCAAGCGCCTGAAGTCCATGAAGGATGATTACGCTCTGTTCACCGGCGCTGTTGATAGCATTATGAAGCGCTCTGAAGAAAAGAAGAACGCATAAAGATATATATTCTTATTTAAGATTTGGCATAGATACGCAGGAGTTTATCTCCTG
>JAFZZY010000014.1 GCA_017615545.1 Lachnospiraceae bacterium | reverse complement strand
TTCTTCGGCCTCTGTGGTGGGCGGCGTGTGGATGTCGCATTCGGTGTCTTTGTATTTTTCGGGCAATGCGTATTTGGTGTCGTCGCTTTCCACGTCGAGGGCGATGATCTTTTCGTCGAGGATCATGAAGACGTGGTCTTCGCAACAATCCTTCGGGCAGTCATCGTTTGCAGGTTTGTCAGACTCGGTGCAGATGGTCACGAGTTTGTGACAGTCACAGTATTCATGCGGTACCGTGCTTCGTGTGAAGTATTCGGTGTAGACTTCCGAGTTGGATTCTTCGCTGTCACAGACGCCTTCGATGGCGAGCTTACCGCTCTTCGAGCAGATCTTCGCGGTCACGATATCGGAGCTTTCCGGGCCCCATTCACGATCGGGAAGGGTGGCGTGGATCTTACTCATGACCTCGCGCCAGATCAGTTTGTGGTAGATGCCGCCGGCTTCTTCTGCCTGGCCGACATCGTAGCCGGACCATACACCGCAGGTGTAATACGGGGTGTAGCCGACGAACCAGAGGTCCTTCTGGTCGGTGGTCGAACCGGATTTGCCGGCCAGACGCACACCGTCGAAGACGCAGTCACCGCCGGTCGGGATGATGTTCGGATTGATCTCCAGATACTTTGACGCCGACGGCGGCTGCATGGTGCTTTCCATGGCGTAGGTCAGAAGCGTCGCGGTCGTGGATTTCAAAACCTTTCGGCGGGACGGTTCATTTTCCAAGATGACCTTACCGTTGCGGTCGGTGATCCGCGTGTAGTAAACGGGCTCCGTGTAGGTGCCTTGGTTTGCGATGGTTGCATAGGCGTTGGTCAGTTCGAGGTTGGTCACTCCATCCACGATACCGCCCAAACAAATAGAAGGAACACGGTCGGTCAGGACCGTTCCGTCGGCCTGGCGACGGGAGTCGACCAGAGTGGTGATGCCGAGCTTTTGCAGATAATCGTAAGCAACATTGATGGATACCTGATCCATCAGGAAATGCATGGTGCCCAGGTTCATGGAGTAGGCGATGCAGTCGCGGACATTGACATAGCCGAGGCATTCGTCGCCCCACCAGTCGTTGATGTCGTGGTTCTGGTAGCTGTATGGGCCGGCGTAAGTGGTGGATCCGAGCGTTCCGCCCATGGTATCCAGGAGCGGAGCGAAGGTCGAAAGAACCTTGAAGCAGGAACCGGGCTGACGCGTCGTATCGGTCGCGCGGTTCAGCGACAGGCTACCGGGCTTCTCGCCGCGGCCGCCGCAGATGGCGATCACATGGCCGGTCGACTGCTCGATGATGACCATGGAAACCTGCGGCTCCAGCGTGGTGCTGTAGGAGATGACCTCGGAATTCTCCGGGGTGATGTCGTGTGATTTGTTGTATTTGTCGATCGTGTCTTCGATCGATTCGATGCTCGTGTAGTAACGACCGTTACTGAGCACTCCCAGGGACAATGCGTAGCTGTTGATGATGTCTTCGTTGATCATCCGGACGCTGCCGTCCTCGCTGGTGACATTGACCCGATAATTCAGGCTGTAATACGTGTAGGGATACAAGGACGCATCATTGACCGTTTCATCCACGATCTTCTGGATGTCGGAGTCCAGCGTCGTCTCGATCTTCAGACCGCCCGAGTAGAGCATGTTCCATGCCTGCTGCTGCGTGTAGCCGAGCTTGTTCTGCAGATCGTTGATCACGACCTGGATCAGCGCGTCCGTGAAATAGGAGTAGACCGACTGCTGCGGGGCGTTCGGGTTCTCCGCGTAGATGCGGCTGTAAACATCGTCGGCCATCGCCTCGTCGTATTCTTCGGTGGAGATGCAACCCGCGTTTTTCATCTTCTCCAGAACGACATCGCGGCGCTCACGGTTGTACTCGGGAAAGCGGATGGGGTTGTAACGCGAAGGGTTCTGCGTGATCGCTGCGATCACGGCGCATTCGGACAATGTCAGGTCGGAGACGGACTTATTGAAATACCGCTTGGAGGCCGCCTGCACACCCAGGGTGTTATTGCCCAGGTTGATGGTGTTGAGGTAGTTCTCCAGGATAATGTTCTTCGAGTGTGTCTTCTCGACGGCGAGGGCCATGGCCTGCTCCTGCACTTTACGTTCGATCTGTGCGCCGAGGCCCTTTTCACGTCCGCCTTCGAAGAAGCGGTTTTTCACCCACTGCTGTGTGATGGTGCTGGCGCCCTCGGAGAAATTGCCCGAGGTGATGCCGATGTAGGCCGCACGCAGGATGCCTTTGAGGTCAATGCCGCTGTGCTCGAGAAAACGTTCGTCTTCAATACAGATAAATGCCTGCCGCAATTGCATCGGGATCTCGTCGATGGAGACCGACTCGCGGTTGGCGCCGGCAGCGACCAGGGTCTGAACCAGATTCCCTGAGGAGTCGAAGATCTGCGAGTGCTCGCCGAGCGGCACGTCGTCGATCGCGCTGATGTCCGGCGAGCGGTCGAGCAGGGACTGGATGGTCCCGGCGCCGAAGGCTCCCAAAAGCAGGACGGCGGCGATGCTTCCGAAGATGGAGATCCGCACGAGCCAAAGCAGACATTTATGATAGATCCGGCCGGGCGGTGAAGACATCCGCCGGATGGCACGGTCCAGATTTCGTTTGTTAAAATTCATATAGTATCCTTGCCTTTTCTTGCATGGTTATGATCGATGGTCATCGGTGATCAGAGGACATACTATCCTCAATAACATATTATACTACTTATCGGAAGGCGAATCAAGAAGCCTTCCTCTTTACATTTTCCGCAGTTCTATAATATAATGATGTGGGCTTCGGCCCGTTATGAACCAAAGAAAGGAGCAGTTGTGTCAGACGAATGGACTATATAACCGTTTCGAAGGTAGGCTTCGGCGAATACGAAGAGAAGAAATCGCGGTTTCTGGCGTTTGTTTTTCCGGCGGAGTCGGAAGAGGAAGTGCTGGCGCGGATCGAAGCACATAAGAAGAAATACTGGGATGCGCGGCATAACTGCTATGCT
Source organism: Lachnospiraceae bacterium (assembly GCA_017615545.1). Classification (GTDB taxonomy): domain Bacteria; phylum Bacillota; class Clostridia; order Lachnospirales; family Lachnospiraceae; genus UBA1201. Next base: position 14,137 of record JAFZZY010000014.1, on the reverse strand, counting down.
TATATCCTGGGAGAGGACGGGGCGTTGATGCGTTTTTCCGACGACGGCGAGCCCGGCGGAACGGCCGGCCGGCCCATGCTGGACGTGCTCGCGGGTCGGAAGTTGACGAACGTCTGCGTCATCGTTACGCGGTATTTCGGCGGCGTGCTCCTGGGGACCGGCGGTCTGGTGCGCGCCTACTCGCAGGCTTCGGCCAATGCTGTGGCGGACGCCGTTCCGGTGAAGAAGGTGAGTGTCGACTACATGGAACTGGCGCTCGAGTACACCGAACTCGGTAAGGTACAGTACCTGCTGGCGAGGGAAGAATTGACCCCGACGGACATTCGGTACGAGTCCGATGTGAAGGTTTGCGTCGGTCTTCCGAAGGACCGAGCGGACGCGGTTTTGAAGGCGCTGACGAACGCCGTGAACGGTAAGATCCGGTACGAAAAGATCGGTGAAGGCTACGCTGACGCGCCTGTCTGAGAAAAAAAGTACTTGCAATCGAAAAAATACGTGCTAAAATACATTGGGATTGCGTCTGAAGAAAACGCGACCCGTTGCGAAGAAGAATTGTACATTATCAGAAGAAGAGGAAGCATATGCAGTCGAAAAGAGAAGATGTAAGAAATGTTGCGATCATTGCCCACGTAGACCATGGTAAGACCACACTGGTAGACGGCCTGCTCAAGCAGAGCGGCGTGTTCCGCGAAAACCAGGAAGTGGCAGAGCGTGTCATGGACTCCAACGATATCGAGCGTGAGCGCGGCATCACCATTTTGTCCAAAAATACTGCGGTATACTATAAGAATACAAAGATCAATATCGTCGACACCCCCGGACATGCCGATTTCGGCGGCGAGGTAGAGCGTGTCCTGAAGATGGTCGACGGCGTTATCCTCGTTGTTGACGCATTCGAGGGCGCGATGCCCCAGACGAAGTTCGTGCTTCGTAAGGCGCTGGAACTCGACCTGTCCCTGATCGTCTGCATCAACAAGATCGACCGTCCCGAGGCGCGCCCCGCGGAGGTCATCGACGAGGTGCTCGAGCTTCTGCTCGAACTGGACGCGAACGATAAGCAGCTCGACTGCCCGTTCATCTACGCGTCCGCGAAGTCCGGTTTTGCCGTTCGCAACCTGGACGACCCGCAGGAGAACATGATCCCGCTGCTGGAGACCATCGTCGAGAGCATCCCGGCGCCCGAAGGCGACCCGGACGTTCCCGGCCGCATCCTCATCAGCACGATCGACTACAACGAGTACGTTGGCCGCATCGGTATCGGTAAGGTCGAAGACGGCACCCTGCGTGTGAATCAGGATATGTTCCTGGTCAATGCGCACGACCTGTCGAAGAAACAGCGTGTTAAGATCAGCCGTTTGTATGAATTTGACGGCCTGAATAAAGTCGAGGTCAATGAAGCTAAGTACGGCGCCATCGTGGCGATCTCCGGTATCGCCGAGATCCACATCGGTGACACCCTGTGCGCGGAAGAGGGCATGGAGCCCATTCCGTTCCAGAAGATCTCCGAGCCGACCCTGTCCATGGACTTCGTGGTCAATGACAGCCCGTTCGCCGGTCAGGAGGGTAAGTTCGTAACTTCCCGCCACCTGCGCGATCGTCTGTTCCGCGAGCTGAACACCGACGTCAGCCTGCGCGTTGAGGAGACCGATTCGACCGATACCTTCAAGGTTTCCGGCCGCGGCGAGCTCCATCTGTCCGTTTTGATCGAAAATATGCGCCGTGAGGGTTACGAATTTGCCGTAAGTAAGGCACAGGTCCTGACCCGCACGGACGAAAGAAACCGCCTGCTCGAACCCATGGAGTTGGCATATGTCGACGTTCCGGACGAATTCTCCGGCAACGTCATCCAGAAACTCAGTTCCCGTAAGGGCGAACTGCAGGGCATGTCCACCGCGAATAACAGCGGCTACACACGTCTGGAGTTCCGCATTCCCGCCCGTGGCCTGATCGGCTACCGCGGCGAGTTCATGACCGACACAAAGGGTAATGGTATCCTCAACACCGTATTCGACGGATACGACCTGTGGGCCGGCGACATCAGCTACCGTAAGCAGGGATCCCTCATTGCCTTCGAGACCGGTGAGGCAGTAACCTACGGTTTGTTCAACGCGCAGGAGCGTGGTACGCTCTTCATCGGCGCAGGCGAGAAAGTCTACGCCGGAATGGTCATTGGCCAGAACGGTAAGCCCGAGGATGTCGAGGTCAATGTCTGCAAGAAGAAACAGCTGACCAACACCCGTTCCTCCGCAGCCGATGAGGCGCTCCGCCTGATCACTCCGAAGGTCATGAGTCTGGAGCAGTGCCTCGAGTTCATCGACACCGACGAGTACCTGGAGGTAACGCCGAAGTCGCTCCGCATACGTAAAAAGATCCTCGATCCGATCATGCGCAAACGCGCCGGATTCAAAAAGAACTGATAGAGAAAGTGCCAAAGGGACGGTTTCCTTTGGCACTTTTTTTGTTGTGTGCGGCCGGGGCCTTCCCCCCCGCAGGATGCGTTTGCTCTCGGGCAGTTCGCTCGTTGTGAAAAACAATCCACTCGTTCAATGATGGATTCGAGGGGGCCCGCTTCGACAGATGGCGTTTTCTTGATGAAAACGCCATCAGCTCGCGCGAAAAGCGATCTCGGAAATCGCTTTTCTCCCCTCATCCATCATCTCACTTGTGGTGTTTTTCTACAACTCGTTCAGATGCCCGCTCACAAACGCATCCTGCGGTGGCCCCAGCCGCCCTTCACACAGTGAAGTGCCAAAAGGAGACGCTTCCTTTGGCACATTGAGGGCGGCAGAAGATGGCTTCGTCATTATTTGCCGTTTGGTGACAGGTGACAAAAAGAACCGTCCCCATTGTCACGGTGACAGGTGACAAAAAGAACCGTCCCCATTGTCACGGTGACAGGTGACAAAAAGAACCGTCCCCTTTGTCACACGGTGACAGGTGACAAAAAGAACCGTCCCCTTTGTCACAAATTAGGGGTTGACAAGCGCAGTCCTTCGCACTATAATACACGTAACGTTGAAGCAGTCCACTGCGAAACGTTGAACCAATTAAAGTAGAGGTTGCGCGAATGAAGAGTAGCGGATCGGATGCGGCGGCGCAGACGATGATCCGTAAAAGGCAAACGCGCCGAAGGATGTGAGGACACCGCGAGTCACAGTCCTGGGCATAAGGCGAAGAGCTTTATGACTGTCATCCAAAGACGGATGGGGCGCTGCTTAATTATGTGTGATCATAGAATAATTTTATTCCCGTAGACACATAGAAGGAGCTGACCGATCGGTCAGCTCCTGTTTTTTTAGCAACGAACCTTCCTTTCACCCGGACTTGCAAAGCAAGCCGTGAACGTATCGTAAAAGGAGGTACAAAATGTCAATTTTCACAGGAGCCGGTGTAGCCATCGTTACACCATTCAACGAGGATCTCAGCGTTAACTACGAGGTATTCGCCCAGATCATCGAGGATCAGATCGCAAACCACACGGACGCGATCATCGTATGCGGAACCACAGGTGAGGCATCCACGCTCACACACGAAGAGCATCTCGACTGCATCCGCTTTGCAGTAAAGCAGGTCGCAGGCCGTATCCCGGTCGTTGCCGGAACCGGTTCCAACTGCACCGAGACAGCGATCTACCTGTCCCAGGAAGCCGAGAAGGCAGGCGCAGACGCTCTGCTGCTCGTTTCCCCTTACTACAATAAGGCGACTCAGAAGGGCCTGTATGAGCACTTTGCGGCCATCGCAAACAGTGTAAAGCTGCCCATCATCCTGTACAATATCCCCGGACGTACGGGCGTGAACATCACCCCGGCGACCATCGTTAAGCTCGCGAGAGAAGTTGAGAACATCGTAGCGGTGAAGGAAGCCAGCGGCGATTTCAAGCAGATCGCTACTCTGATCAGCATGGCAGACGGTTGCCTCGATGTTTACTCGGGCAATGATGACCAGATCGTTCCGTTGCTCGCACTCGGCGGAAAGGGCGTTATCTCCGTTCTGTCGAACGTTATGCCGCAGTACACACACGATATGTGCCAGGCATACTTTGACGGCGACACCGCAAAGGCGACGAAGATGCAGATCGACGCGATCCCGCTCATTCTGGCACTGTTCAGCGAGGTAAACCCCATCCCTGTAAAGGATGCGATGCGCCTGCTCGGATATAACAGCGGCCACTGCCGCCGCCCGCTCACGGACATGGAACCGGAGCACCTCGAGGTTCTTCGTAAGGAACTCGTTAAGATGGGAGTGATCGATTGATGGTACGTGTGATCTTACATGGTTGCAACGGTAAGATGGGCCGCGTTTTGGACGGCATCATCTCGAAAGAAGAGCCGAATATGGAAGTGGTAGCCGGCGTTGATCCGTACGACGGGATCTCGAATCCCTATCCCGTATTCCCCTCGATCAAAGACTGCACGGTCGACGCCGATGTCATCATCGACTTCGCATCCGCAAAGGCAGTCGATGACCTGCTGGACTACGCTCTGGCGAAGAAGGTCCCGGTCGTTCTGTGTACGACAGGCCTGTCTCCCGAGCAGATCGCGCGGGTCGGCGAAGCATCGAAGAGCGTAGCGATCCTGCGTTCGGCCAATATGTCCCTGGGCATCAACCTGCTGCTTCAGTTGGTGAAGAAGGCAGCGGTCGTCCTGTCGGAGAGCGGCTTCGATATCGAGATCGTAGAGCGTCACCACAACCAGAAGCTGGATGCGCCGAGCGGCACCGCGCTCGCATTGGCCGACAGCATCAACGACGCACTCGATCAGTCGCTGGAATATGTATTTGACCGTTCCCAGGTGCGCAAAAAGCGCGAGAAGAAGGAACTCGGTATCAGCGCAGTCCGCGGCGGAAGCATCGTGGGCGAGCACGAGATCATCTATGCCGGTCTGGACGAAGTCATCGAGTTTAAGCACACCGCTTATTCGAAGTCGATCTTCGCGAAAGGCGCGGTATCCGCAGCTAAATATTTGTATGATAAAGGGCCCGGCCTGTATGATATGCAGCAGGTGATCGCGGCTCAGACAGAAGAGTGATAAAGAGGCTGTTGTCCCGACGGATTTCGGGGCACAGCCTTTTATCTTTTTCTTGACATTTTCCGCCTCTTTTAGTAGAATAATAACAGATGTTTTGAAGTGACCCGATACGAGAGCGAAATGCGTAGGGGAGACCATATCTGTGAAAAGGTTTCGCAAAAAGAGAATACGGAGGTAAACAACATGAAGCAATACGAGACGAGTCAGATCCGAAATGTGGTTGTATTAGGCCATGGCGGGGTCGGTAAGACGACGATGATGGAAGCGATGGCTTACGTTACCGGCGTTATTAAGCGTCAGGGTCGCGTGGAGGACGGCTCCACGATCAGCGATTTCGATAAGGAGGAGCAGAAGAGACTGTTCTCCATCGGAACCTCCCTGATCCCGATCGAATATGAAGATACCAAGATCAATTTCCTGGATACACCCGGATATTTTGATTTTGCCGGTGAGGTAGAAGAGGCACTTTCCGCCGCAGACGCAGCCATTATCGTTGTCAATGCGAAATCCGGTGTTCAGGTCGGAACGGAGAAGGCATGGGACTACTGCGAGAAGTATCAGATCCCGAGAATGTTCTTCGTAACGGCAATGGACGATGATAAAGCAAGTTTCCGTCAGGTCAGCATTGCCCTGACCGAGAAGTTCGGACGTAAAGTCGCTCCGTTCCATATCCCGATGCGTGAGAACGAGAAGTTCGTCGGCTTCGTTAACGTTGTAAAGATGAAGGGCCGTCGTTTTACCAACGGCTACGAATATGAGGAATGTGATATTCCCGACTATCTGCAGGAGCATTTGACCACAGCGCGTGAGTCTTTGATGGAGGCGGTTGCCGAGACCAGCGAAGAGTTCATGGATCGTTATTTCTCCGGTGAAGAGTTCACCTATGAGGAAGTATCCCAGGCGCTGAAGGAGAACGTTGTGAGCGGTAATGTCGTTCCCGTGCTTATGGGTAGCGGTGTGAACGCGCAGGGTATGAAGATGCTGCTGCTCGCGATCCAGAAGTATTTCCCGTCACCGGATAAGCTGACCGCACAGATGACGAATCTGGCGACCAACGGCCTCATGGAGATCAACTACGACTCCACGAAGCATCCCAGTGTTAAGGTCTTCAAGACCATGGTGGATCCTTTCATCGGAAAGTATTCCCTGATCAAAGTTATGACCGGTACGCTGACCGGCGACACGACTCTTTATAATGTAAATAAAGAGACCGAAGAGAAGATCTCGAAGATCTACGTGATGCGCGGTAAGGAAGTTACCGAAGTTGAGCGTCTCGTTGCAGGTGACATCGGAGCTTTGGCGAAGATGAACAGCCTGTCGACCGGCGATACATTGGCCGAAAAGGGCGCAAGCGTAGTATACAAGAATGTTCCGATCTCGGTTCCTTACACATATAAGGCATATAAGGCTACCAATAAGGGCGATGAAGATAAGATCGCAGGTGCTTTGGCGAAGTTGATGGATGAGGATCTGACTCTCCGTCACGTAAATGACGCCGAGAACCGCCAGATGCTCCTCTACGGACTGGGCGATCAGCAGCTCGAAGTTGTTGCAAGTAAGCTTCTCGACCGTTATAAGGTATCCATCGAACTCGCGAAGCCGAAGGTAGCTTACCGCGAGACCATCCGCAAGAAGACGACCGTAACCGGTACCCATAAGAAGCAGTCCGGCGGCCACGGCCAGTACGGTGTCGTAGTTATGGAATTCGAGCCCTCCGGCGATCTGGATAAACCTTATGAGTTTTCCGAGCGCGTTGTCGGCGGTGCAGTTCCGAAGAACTTCTTCCCTGCAGTTGAAAAGGGTATTCAGGAATCTGTTCTGAGAGGTCCTCTGGCAGGTTATCCGGTAGTTGGCATTAAGGCTACTTTGATCGATGGTAAGTACCATCCGGTAGACTCTTCGGAAATGGCGTTCAAGACCGCAGCGACTCTGGCATTCCGCAGCGGCGTTCTGGATGCTAACCCGGTTCTCCTCGAGCCGATCAGCACCCTCAGCGTTACCGTTCCGAACCGTTTCGCAGGTGATGTTATGGGCGACCTGAACCGCAGACGCGGCCGTGTCCTGGGTATGGATCATATCGCAGGCGGCAAGCAGATCATCAACGCGGAAGTTCCGATGTCCGAACTGTACGGATATTCGACCGACCTGCGTTCCATGACCGGCGGTATCGGTGATTTCTCCTACGAGTTCGCTCGCTACGAGCAGGCTCCGATCGATGTTCAGCAGAGAGAGATCGCTGAAAGAGCAAAAGACGAGGCGTAAGCCTAAACGAATAAATACGCGTTGCGGGCGTGCATTTCCGATGCACGCCTGCAATTTTTGAAGGAGGTTTTTATGAGGATAGGTATGGGGTATGACGTACATAAATTGGTACCCGACCGTAAATTGATACTTTGCGGGGTCGAGATCCCGCACCGTCTGGGCCTGTTAGGCCATTCCGACGCGGACGTGTGCGCGCATGCGATCGCGGATGCGCTTCTGGGCGCGGCTGCCCTGGGTGATATCGGAAAATTATTCCCCGACACGGACCCGGCGTATGAGGGCGCGGACAGCATGCAGCTGTTGAAGCAGGTGGGAAGCCTGCTCGACGACTACGGCTTTACGATCGGCAACGTCGACGCGACCATCATTGCCCAGAATCCGAAGCTGGCGCCTTACCGCGACCAGATGCGCCAGAACGTGGCGCGGGTGCTGGCTATCCCGGTGGACTGCGTGAGCATCAAGGCGACAACGGAGGAGCACCTCGGGTTTACGGGGCGCGAAGAGGGCATCGCCGCGCAGGCGATCTGCCTGCTGAACGAGTATACCGATTTTGAACGCTCGTCCGGAGGATGCAGCGGATGCTGCCCGATGCAGGGGCAGTAATCGGCGTCCCGGAGGATTGATAAAAAAATCACAATTTGCTGAAAAAGGGTATTGCTTTTTTGGTTCGTTCGCGTTACAATGTATCTGTCGTTTTAGGCAACATTACTGTATCGGTCGAAGAGGGTGGTTTACAAACCTCGAAATGGCCGGTTATAGGAATAATTAAACACATTTAGGAGGATTTTCAAAATGGCAGTTAAAGTTGCGATTAATGGTTTCGGCCGTATCGGTCGTTTGGCATTCCGTCAGATGTTCGGCGCAGAGGGTTATGAGGTAGTTGCGATCAACGACCTTACAAAGCCTTCCATGCTGGCTCAGCTTCTTAAGTACGATACCGCTCAGGGCGGATACTGCGGCAAGATCGGTGAGAATACTCACACCGTAACCGCTGATGACGAAGCTGGTACCCTTACCGTTGATGGTAAGACCCTGAAGATCTACGCTATGGCTAAGGCTAACGAGCTTCCTTGGGGCGAGATCGGCGTAGACGTAGTTCTCGAGTGCACAGGTTTCTACACCTCTAAAGAGAAGAGCATGGCTCACATTGAGGCAGGCGCTAAGAAGGTTGTTATTTCCGCACCTGCAGGCAACGACCTGAAGACCATCGTATACTCCGTAAACGAGAAGACCCTTACAAAGGATGATCAGATCATCTCTGCTGCATCCTGCACCACAAACTGCCTCGCTCCTATGGCTAAGGCTCTGAACGATTACGCTCCCATCCAGAGCGGTATCATGAGCACTATCCATGCATATACCGGCGACCAGATGATCCTGGACGGTCCTCACAGAAAGGGTGACCTTCGTCGTGCTCGTGCAGGCGCTGCGAACATCGTTCCGAACAGCACCGGCGCTGCAAAGGCTATCGGCCTTGTTATCCCTGAGTTGAACGGCAAGCTCATCGGCTCCGCTCAGCGTGTTCCGGTTCCGACCGGTTCCACCACCATCCTTACCGCAGTTGTTAAGGGTGCTAACGTAACCAAGGAAGGCATCAACGCAGCTATGAAGGCAGCTTCTTCCGAGTCTTTCGGTTACAACACTGACGAGATCGTTTCTTCCGACGTTATCGGTATGAGATACGGTTCTCTGTTCGATGCAACCCAGACCATGGTTTCCAAGATCGACGAGGATACCTATCAGGTACAGGTTGTTTCATGGTATGACAACGAGAACTCTTACACAAGCCAGATGGTTCGTACAATTAAGTACTTCGCAGAGCTTAACTAAGAGTTTTAGGTTTGCGTTATAAGGCAGACCGTTTCCGGGAGGTCCGGTCCATTGGACCGGGCCTCTTTTTCACATTCAACCACCAAAACTATCAGAGAGGTAATGACATGTTAAACAAGAAATCCATTGACGACATTCAGGTTCAGGGTAAGCGCGTTCTGGTTCGTTGTGATTTTAACGTACCGCTTAAGGACGGACAGATCACAGACGAGACTCGTATCGTAGCAGCGCTGCCCACCATCCAGAAGCTTCTGGACGAAGGCGCAAAGGTTATCCTTTGCTCTCACCTCGGTAAGGTTAAGGAAGGCCCGAACGAGAAGGAGTCCCTGGCTCCCGTTGCAAAGCGTCTTTCCGAGAAGCTCGGCAAGGAAGTTACTTTCGTTGCAGATTACAACGTAACCGGCGAAGCAGCTACAAAGGCAGTTGCTGATATGAAGGTCGGCGATGTTGTTCTTCTTCAGAACACCCGTTTCCGCGGTAAGGAAGAGACAAAGAACGGCGAGGAGTTCTCTAAGGAACTCGCTGATCTGGCAGACAGCTATGTTTGCGATGCTTTCGGTTCTTCCCACCGTGCACACGCTTCCGTAGAAGGCGTTACCAAGTTCATCACCGCTAAGGGCGGCGACAACGCTGTTGGTTACCTGATGCAGAAGGAGATCGATTTCCTGGGCAATGCTGTAGAGAATCCCGTACGTCCTTTCGTAGCGATCCTCGGCGGCGCAAAGGTTGCAGATAAGCTCAATGTTATCAACAACCTGCTTGAGAAGTGCGACACTCTGATCATCGGTGGCGGTATGGCTTACACCTTCCTGAAGGCTCAGGGCTACGAGATCGGTAAGTCTCTCGTGGACAATGAGAAGCTTGACTACTGCAAAGAGATGATGGAGAAGGCTAAGAAGCTCGGCAAGCAGCTCCTTCTGCCGGTTGACTCTGTCACCATCGCTGAGTTCCCGAACCCGATCGATGCTCCGGTCGAGACCGAGGTTTATGATGTAACCAATATGCCTGCAGAGCGTGAAGGCTGCGATATCGGCCCGAAGAGCGCAAAGCTTTTCGCAGACGCTGTGAAGTCCGCTAAGACCGTAGTTTGGAACGGACCGATGGGCGTATTCGAGAACCCGATCCTCGCAAAGGGTACCATCGCTGTAGCGAAGGCACTGGCTGAGACTGATGCTACCACCATCATCGGCGGCGGCGACAGCGCAGCAGCAGTTAATCAGCTCGGCTTCGGTGATAAGATGAGCCACATCTCCACCGGCGGCGGCGCTTCCCTTGAGTTCCTTGAGGGTAAGGAGCTTCCGGGCGTAGCAGCAGCGGACGACAAATAATTGCGAGGTTATCAGAACATGAGAAAGAAGATTATCGCAGGCAACTGGAAGATGAACATGACTCCTTCGAAGGCAGTTGCCCTGGTAAATGAGTTAAAGCCCCTGGTTGCAAACGACGACGTGGACGTAGTATTCTGCGTACCCGCGATCGACATTATCCCCGTGATCGAGGCAGCAAAAGGTTCCAACATCCAGGTTGGCGCCGAGAATATGTATTTCGAGGAGAAGGGTGCTTACACCGGCGAGATCGCTCCCGACATGCTGACAGAAGTTGGCGTTAAGTATGTGATCATCGGCCACTCCGAGAGAAGAGAGTATTTTGCAGAGACAGACGAGACCGTTAACAAGAAGGTCCTGAAGGCTTTCGAGCACGGCCTCACCCCGATCATCTGCTGTGGTGAGTCCCTCACCCAGCGTGAGCAGGGCATCACTCTGGACTGGATCCGTATGCAGATCAAAATCGCGTTCCTGAACGTGACTGCAGAGCAGGCTGCTCAGGCAGTGATTGCGTACGAGCCCATCTGGGCGATCGGAACCGGTAAGGTGGCTACCACCGAGCAGGCTCAGGAAGTATGCGGCGCGATCCGTGCTTGCATCGCTGAGATCTACGACGAGGCTACCGCAGCTGCGATCCGCATCCAGTATGGTGGCAGCGTTTCCGCAAGCAGCGCTCCCGAGCTTTTCGCTCAGCCCGACATCGACGGCGGCCTGGTAGGCGGCGCTTCCCTGAAGGCTGATTTCGGTAAGATCGTTAACTACAATAAGTAATACATAGGGTTTGAAAGGAGAATTTCATGATTATTTCACAGGAAGTTCAGAACATGTGCGTTGTGAAGCAGGGTGTGCATCATGGCGCAGCGCCGATCCCGGAAGAAGCTAAGTGGGTTCAGGCAAAAGAAGTAAAGGATATTTCCGGTTTGACACACGGTATCGGCTGGTGTGCACCGCAGCAGGGCGCTTGTAAGCTGACCCTGAACGTTAAAGAGGGTATCATCCAGGAAGCACTGGTTGAGACCATCGGTTGCTCCGGTATGACTCACTCCGCAGCTATGTCTGCTGAGGTTCTTCCCGGCCTGACCGTTATGGAAGCTCTTAACACTGACTTGGTTTGTGACGCGATCAACACCGCTATGCGTGAGTTGTTCCTGCAGATCGTTTACGGACGTACACAGTCCGCATTTTCCGAGGAAGGTCTGCCGGTAGGCGCAGGTCTCGAGGATCTCGGTAAGGGTCTTCGTTCTCAGGTAGGTACCATGTACGGTACTCTGCAGAAGGGACCTCGTTATCTGGAGATGGCAGAAGGCTATGTTACCGGAATCGCTCTTGACGAGGAAGGCCTGATCATCGGTTACAAGTTTGTAAACCTTGGTAAGATGACCGACTTCATCAAGAAGGGCGACGATCCTAACACCGCTTATGAGAAGGCTTGCGGCCAGTACGGTCGTGTTGCTGACGCGGTGAAGATCATTGATCCGAGAACGGATAAGGAAATCTAATTCAGGGAGGAAAGCAACATGGCATTATTTGAATCATATGAGAGAAGAATTGATAAGATCAATTCCGTTTTGAACAGCTATGGGATCGCTTCCATCGAGGAGGCAGAGAAGATCACCAAGGATGCCGGCCTGGACGTTTACGATCAGGTTAAGAAGATCCAGCCGATCTGCTTTGAGAACGCTTGCTGGGCTTACACTGTAGGCGCTGCGATCGCGATCAAGAAGGGTTGCCGTCGTGCTGCAGATGCTGCGGCTGCGATCGGTGAGGGCCTGCAGGCATTCTGTATCCCCGGTTCTGTTGCAGATCAGCGTAAGGTTGGCCTGGGCCACGGTAACCTCGGTAAGATGCTCCTCGAAGAGGAGACCGATTGCTTCGCATTCCTTGCAGGACATGAGTCTTTTGCAGCTGCAGAAGGTGCGATCGGTATCGCCGAGAAGGCTAACAAGGTTCGTCAGAAGCCCCTCCGTGTCATCCTGAACGGTCTGGGTAAGGACGCCGCACAGATCATTTCCCGTATCAACGGTTTCACATACGTTGAGACTCAGATGGATTACTACACCGGCGAGGTTAAGGAAGTATTCCGTAAGTCTTACTCCACAGGTCTTCGTGCTAAGGTTAACTGCTACGGCGCGAACGACGTTCGTGAGGGCGTTGCGATCATGTGGAAGGAGAACGTTGACGTTTCCATTACCGGTAACTCCACAAACCCTACCCGTTTCCAGCATCCGGTAGCAGGTACCTACAAGAAGGAGCGTATCGAGGCTGGTAAGAAGTACTTCTCCGTTGCTTCCGGCGGCGGCACAGGACGTACTCTGCACCCCGATAACATGGCTGCAGGTCCCGCTTCCTACGGTATGACCGATACTCTGGGCCGTATGCACTCCGACGCGCAGTTCGCAGGTTCTTCCTCCGTTCCCGCGCACGTTGAGATGATGGGCCTCATCGGTATGGGTAACAACCCGATGGTTGGTGCTACCGTTGCAGTTGCTGTTTCCATCGAGGAAGCTGCTAAGGCAGGTAAGTTCTAATTTAAAATGATATAAGATGCTTCTTAGGAAGTATTCAAAGAGGGCGGCCCAAAATCGGGCCGCCTTTTTTATTTTTCCCGGTAGGAAACCTTCGTTTAGCTCCGTTCCTTAGGAAACAAATCCAAACAGGAGGTTGAATATGAGAAAGTATTTCAAAACCAATCATAAAAGAATGACGGCCATGGTGATGGCGGGGGTAATGACTTGCACACTGCCGCTGGCGGGCTGCAGCAACGCAAAAGAGCCGGTAGGTACGACTGCACCGGATACGGTAGCGCCTACGACGCCCGATGTGACAGTACCTACGCCGGAAGGCACGGTTGCGGCTGTGATCGAGGGCGAGCGGATCGGGGATGAAGCTACCGCGATCATTAATTCCGGAAAGGACGAACCGAGGGAGATGGTCGACCATTCCCTTATGAAGATGGACGGGGCATACGATGCAGCCCCCGCAGCATACGGTGCGGGAAGCGATAGCGCTCCGGGTTCGGTGGTCCCTGCACCCGTTGAAGGGGAAGACAGGAAGATCTCTGACGATCAGATCGGCGTTCTGACTGCGGGCCGGTGGAACGACAACGCAAACTGGGGCTTCTTCAGGAACCTCGCTTCAACCGGAAAGATCGCATTTCCCGCGTATGGTCTGGATCCTGTGTCCAGATCCGCGGTCACGGTCAAAAACGAGAGCGGAGCTGCCGTGGAGGGACTCAAGGTAGAAGCGGTGTACAGTGACGACAACAGCGTCATCTGGTCGGGCGTATCCAATAAAGAGGGTACCGCCTACCTCTTCCTGCCGACTTCCGCAGACCGTACATGGAAGGTACGTATCTACGATGCAGCGGGCAATGTCGTCTATACCGGAGCAGAGGATTACGCCCTGCCCGGAAAGACGGAGGATGGTGTTCCGGATAGCCAGTCCCGTACATCCGCATATCCCGAAGAGGTCGCTCTGACCGTTGACACCGAATCGAAGAACTATACCAATACACAGGTTATGTTCATTTTGGATACGACCGGTTCCATGGGCGATGAGCTCACTTACCTGCAGGCTGACTTCGGAAAGATCATGGAGAGAGTCACCGCGCCCGGCGTCAGCTATTCATGGAATTTCTACCGCGATGAGGGCGACGAATACGTGACCCGCACCAACGGTTTTGAGACCGATGTC
>JAFZZY010000013.1 GCA_017615545.1 Lachnospiraceae bacterium | reverse complement strand
GCAGTTTGGTTGCCGATTGCCTCGCCGGTAGCCATCCAAAGACTCTAAAAAGCAACCAAAAGATCGAATTCCCTGCGGTTTGGTTGCCGCTAGCCCCGACGGCGGCCACCTACAAGCTCTAAAAAGCAACCAAAAGTGCGAATTCCCTGCGGTTTGGTTGCCGCCAGCCCCGCCGGTAGCCACCTACAGGCCCTAAAAAGCAACCAAAAGGTCGAATTCCCTGCAGTTTGGTTGCCGCCAGCCCCGCCAGCAACCACCTACAGGCCCTAAAAAGCAACCAAAAATAAAACTTTCACTGGGTAAAATGCTTCCCACTTGCAACTAAAGGACAGATAAGTGATTTTTTCTGCTGTTTGGTGCAGATGGTTTAGTAGATTTTCAGGAGGTTTTTGCATGAAATATTCAGATGATGATGCGATCCGCGAGATCGTTCATAGAGGACGAGAAGTGCGGAGCCGAAGGACGTACGGGAGGATGTGCGCGCTGGGCGGTTTATCCGTCGGCTTGGCGATCGCGCTGATCATTGTACTTCTGACCGGTGTGGGCGTGCGGGTCGGCAAGAATGGAGGATCCGGCGGTGACGTTGCCGTGGTCAGTACGACGCAAGCGAGTCCCGGTGAGGAGGGAACGATGTCTCCGGGCGAGGATGGTACGGAGGATAACACCTTACCTCCGGTAGAGTTTGCGGAAGGGTCCACGGATGATCCGGGATCGCTGGACGGAGCGGTACCGGGCGGTACTCCGGATATCGGCGGTAATCCGGCGCTTCCGCCAGAGATGCCTTCCGTACAGGAGAAGGAGTGGATCGACAAATCGTGGGAACTCGAGGCGGCAGCAGCGTCTGTTTTGAAACTTGAGACCTATGACGCTAAGGGCGACCGGATCTGCACAGGCAGCGGATTTGTTATCTTCGATAAGCAGTATCTGGTTACGGCCTGCCATGTGATCGTAAATATGGATCATTTGGTAGCGACCATGGACTGGGGCGACACATTTGAAGTTCGTGATGTGATCGCCGTAGATCAGGACATGGACATTGCAGTACTGCGGATAACGCAGCTCCCCGAGGAAGTGGATATAATGCCGCTTCAGCCAGTGGATGGATATCCGACCAGAGGCGGAAGAGTCGTGGCGATCGGCAGCCAGTTCGGTATAACAAACATGATCACGACGGGTATTCTGAGTGGTTTCTGGGTTACCGAAAATAGCGATCGTATCCTGTTCACGGCTCCGGTTGCCAGCGGCAGCAGCGGCGGACCGTTGTTCGACAAAAACGGAAAGGTAATTGGCGTGATCAGCGGAACGTATGACGGCGGACAGAATTTAAATATCGCAGTTCCAATTGAAAGGGTATATACATTGTTAGAAAGTGAAATGGAGGTAAATGAACAATGAAGTCTAAGCGCACACCAATTATTGTTGCATCGGCAGTAGCGCTGGCAGCGGTGATCGGCGTGGTTCTGTTCGTTATTTTCGGCAAACAGAAACCGACCGTAGATCCGTCAGATCCTACGAATGCATCCGATGTGGCTAACGCAACCGAGGCGACGAAGCCGGAGGGACCGACGGACGCAGACGGTGACTACGTCGTCAGTTTCGCATTGCCCGAATCGGCGACCGAACCGGATCGGGTGAATACCACCCTGCCGGAGCAGGTGAAGGTTAAGTCGGGCACGAAGGTCGGAGACCTGGATGAAGCGACTCGCGACAGCGCGATGTTCCTGTCGTGGACATATGATGCCGCCGGAACACAGCGGGCGAACGCTGAGGATGAGATCACGAAGGATCTCACATTGTATCCTCGCTTCGTAGCGACTGAAGATATGTCGGGCGTGAAGGGTTACGACTATGTCACAAAGCAGGACGTTCCTACGAATTATCCCATCGAATTTGCTTCCTACGGTTTGACGAAGGAAGAGGTCCTGAAGAAGATCACTCTGGTAAATTCGAGCATGGCGGGCAGCACGGTAGAGTTTAACCTGCGCTCCCTGCGTGAGGAGGAAGAACTTGCGTGGCTTGAGGAACTGGGGCTGAATGAGGAGACTGCAAACGCAGTCTGGAATCTGGTCGAGAAGAGCGAGAGAGATGCCAAGAGGACCGCGGTAGAGATACTCGAGAATGGTGAGCCTCAGTCGCTGAAGGAACTTCTTACGGAGCTTTCAAATGATAAGAGCAGATCTTATATCGATCTTCCGGAGGACGCCGTAAGCGTTATCCTGAATCATTTTAGTCTGGAGACCTATCTGGATAAAGATGATCAGAACTTCCTCGAACTGGACGACGATACGTATGAGTTACTCCAGACGCTGGGTATCGATTTTGCCACCACGACGGAGGCGGATCTCCTGGCGCGTTACGGCCTGTCGGAAGACGACAGCTTGGAGCGCGTTTGGCGTGAGGAGTTTCACCTTTCTGTAGAACAGGTCTTGATGTTGGAAGACCTCCTCTACGGTAACAAGACACTCCGTGAAGACCACTGGATCCTGACGCCTGCTCAGGGCGAATGGGAGACGGGAACTCTGTATACGGTAGGCATCAACGATACCGCAAAACTGCGTTTCGTATATGATGGCGAAGTCACCGCGGCAGAAGTGGTAAAATACAACATTACCATTCCGCATAAGGAAGTCAATAATATCAGCATTGACAGCCGCGTGATCCATGTGAATGCGACGCAGGTCGAAGGCGTTGAGTTCCGTGGCATCCTGAACGTCGAGACCGATGAAAACGGCGATGTGAAGGCTAACGAGAACACCGGCTCGGGCGTGATGACCTATAAGGGCGCTGAGAAATTCTCCGTGGGCAATGTGATCGCTGTCCACAAGGGTAGCTTCGACGCGAAGACCGGTCTGGGCGACGGAGATGTTGCCTATGTCAAGATCACCGAAGTGAAGGCGGACGGCACGTATGCGTACGAATATGCCGGCCTAGAGAACATCCTGGCTCTGGATAACGTGATCCCGATCCGGGACGACGGCTCCGCAGCAGGCACCGTAACGGTTGAGAATTCCAAACTGAATTTTGCAAACGAAGCATACCGCGCTTATGGCCTCGATGCGACGACCGTCATCAAGGTCGGTGATCTCATTGAGTTCTATACCGGTACTTTCGGCGGTGCCGATTATAAGGTGACGAAGTACGGAAAGATCACGGAGATCAGCGAAGACGAGCTTCCGGCAAACAACACAAACCATTCGACGACATTTAAGTATGAGATCATATCGGATGAGAAGTTAAACGGTACCGATATCATGCTGGAGACGAAACTTTCCGAAGTTGATATCGTGATGAACGAAGTTGACAGCAAGAAGATCGAGGAGCAGATGAAGCAGCAGATCGAGCAGAGTGGTATCGTCGACGAGACGACCGAGCTGTTCATGTCCCTTTTGACGGGAGATGAGATCGATTTTGCTTCTCTCGAGCATGGCGACGAGCTGAAGAACATGATCATCAAGACCAACGGACAGGATATGACACTGGAGGATATCCGCCTGTTGGCTGACGACGCGAGTGTGGTAACTGTCAGTGATATTTCCTTTAGCTTTACGTTGGACTACAAACTGTCCCATTTCAAGGATAAGAAGGGCCTCCGCGCGGAAGCGGCAGTAACGCTTACCATTTCTGTTAAGATCGGCGATGCAGGAACCCTGGATATCCAACCTGCCATCGTTCTGGAACAGGAAATCCTTCTGACACCTTCCGTAAAGGTGAAGAGAAACGTATATCATGGCCGTACCTCCAGCCTCTACATTGATGCAGGCCTGGATGCCGGCACCTATACCGGCTTCGGCGTTGTTGTTACAGCGCAGACGAAAAACGCTCCGAACCCGAAGGCGGGTCAGGACTGGAATGAAATGGTCGGCGGCTTCCTGGATAACGGCGACCCGAATGCTCTGAAAGACCGTACGGCTGCAGCCCAGTTACTCATCAAGGGCGGAGACCTCCTGAAGAAGTCCAGCGATAAAGAGAAGAATAAAGAAAACGGCCATGGCTGGAGCACTAGTAATAACAATGACAACGGAAGCAAGAAACCTCAGAGCCAGGAGTTCACGTCTCCGGGCGTCGGCGGCGACCTGCCCACAAAGTATTCGAGAATGCTGTCGAATGACGCAAAGTATATCAAACTCGTGGATGTGGACATGGGAAGCTTTGATATTCCGATCGATCCCGCGGGCATTATCCATGCGGGAATGAAGATCAATTTCAATGTTTCGCTGAAGATCAATGCGATGCTCGGAGCGGGCGTCAGCTATGAGAACGCCAAGCACTATTCCTATGCTTTCCTCGCAAAGATCTGGGGCGGCGGTCCCGAACTGAACAGCAATAACGTCAGTTCCATGCCTTTGGGCTCTAGCGTTGAAGAACTCGCGAATGAGTTCCGCGCCGATTTCTATGCATTCGGTATGATCGGCGTTCGCGCAGGCGTCAGCCTTGATCTGCGTGTCGGTGTCTTCAGTACCGATCTGGACTCTGTCGGTGTTGTAGCATCGGCCGGCGCTTATGCGGAACTCTATGGTTTCCTGTATGTTTCCTATGTGAAGTCGGGAAGCCAGGACGCGATTTTCGAAGCGTGTGGTTCCCTCTATTTCGAGATGGGTATCTACACCGATATCAGCGTGAAAGTTCAGGTTGCTTTTGGCACAGCTTCTAAGAGCTGGAGCCTGTATAATTCCAAAACTCCGCTCCTGAAACTGGGATGCGAGTTCTTCCCGTTGGATTTTGTGATCAAGACGGACGATCCGAAACTGTCGGTAGAGATCCCGGACGGGCAGAATACGGTAAAAGTTGACGATAAACTCTTTGATATGAAGTTGATGGCGCTCAACAGTGGCAAAACTTCAGAGAAGAACATGGATTCCAAACATGTCTGCACGGAGGGCGCGGTGACGCATACCGCAAACATCATCACAGGCACGGATGGAAATAATACCAACGGTCTGATCCTCGCTACGCAGCGTACCTGGACGCAGAACCATGAGGATAATTTCACGGTCGAGTGTTTTGACCTGACCGGAAAGAACGGCAAAGTCGTTGAGGGAGCATCTTCGTTCCAGTACCTGCCGGGCACGAATGAGATCTACGTTTGTCCGCTGGACAGCACGAAGAACGAACTTTGGGGAAAAGTCGTATTCACCTATAAAAACCACGCATTTGGTTTCAACACACGGAAATTCCAGCGTACCGTATATGTTCACTGGAAGGGTACCAAGAAGACTGCACGTGTGGAATATTATGTTCAAAAGAACTACAACAACGGCGAAGATATCCGTGACTGGGAACTGGCAGGCAATGGTACTGTAAGTGGTTACGAAGGCGTTCGCTGCTACGTGGACATTACCCCTGAGTTCTGTGTAGGACTCTTCCCGGGCTATCGTCTCATCCACCTCGGTTTCCCGGATGAAAAGGAATTGAGCACGCTCTTCAATGAAGCTTGCAAGGAAGAAGAAACCGCACGGTTGAGGATGCATTCGAAGTGGGGCTTATATCTGGAGAATAAGACCGAAGAGAATAAGAAGATCGCGGATGAAGCTTGCAAGGTTTGGGATCTGGCTCATACAAAACTGTTGTATTACAGTTCGCTGTATTGGGACTATTTCGATAACAATAAGAAGGCGATCGAGGAGCAAAACGGTAAGACCTATTTCACTCTGCGTGATAACGAGACGGTCATTCAGGTCCATTTCCTGAAGATCGACGTGCCTTCGCTTTGGATCGCTTATGATCCCGAGAAGGATCAGGTGATCCGTTGTGACGGAACTCCGGATAAATACTTTAATGTTGCGACCCGTTGGGGCAATTACACCACATCGAAATTCACCTACATGCTGCAGAACCAGAACATGGTGGAATATATCCCCGAGGCTATTCAGAACTACCGTACGGATGATTATACCCTCGAATGGTACTATGTAAATAGCACGGGCGAGATCCGTTACAAGTCGTCGCATAACGAGAATCTGTGCCGACTGGCATACGATGTCGTAACGAAAGTGAAAGAAGGAGATCTTAGCGGCCTGACACCTGTGAAATCAGACACGAAGATCGTGTCGGATGTGCTCGTGATCGGTGTCCTGACCGGTAAGGAATGCAAACTCCACTGGATGGATGGGGACAATGAGATCGACACGACGACGCAGCGCATCGGTGAGAAACTCGAATTCACGACGAAATCGCTCCAGAAGGACGGATGTACATTTGTCGGTTGGTTCACAGATGACGGAGACGAGATCAACGGCGATAGCCGCGTCCCGGGCGAGATCTACCTCCATGCGATCTATCAGGGTGAGGAGCGTAAGGTCATTTGGATCACGGATGACGGAAAACGTGCCGAGGGCATCGTTCGCGTCGGCGAGCGCATTTACCAAAACGTACCGGAATCATTGACCAGTGGAGACTATATGTACGCTTGGCGTACTTCTAAGGATGATCGTTCGAGCGAACTGGATCTGAAGGCAGAGATGCCCAATACAAACGAACTGACGCTCTACGGAAGAAAGACGATCGGTTTCTCGACGATCAGTTGGAGTTATGATGGCAAAGATCATGACGTGACCTGTGAGATCGGTACGAAGCCGAAACGTCCGGAACTCCCTGAGAAGAAAGACGATAAAGGAAATGTACTGGATCTGGTATGGAAGTTTGAAGATGGAACGGTCATGCAGGATGATTTCATCATGCCTCGCGGTTCTGTACGAGTTATCGCTTCGTGGCATAAACACGTTTGGGCGCAAGAGGGTGGCAGAACCGAGCCGACCTGTTCGTCGCCGGGCCGTCAGGGTGAGGTATGTACCGTCTGCGGCCTGATCGGTAAGGGTACGGAGATCCCGATCGATCTGAATGCACATAGTTTTAGTGAATACGAAGTATCCAAATCCACTTGCGCGACCCATGGTATTATGGGAAGACGTTGTGACTATTGTGGCGCGGTCGATAAGACTTACGAGAGAAAACTGGAACTCGACCCTGAAAACCATACCGGCAATACGGAACTGCGCGACTATATCGAGCCGACCTGCGTCGGAGGATATTCCGGAGATGTTTACTGTAAGGATTGCGGTGTTAAGCTTGAAGACGGACATGCAACAAAACCGAATGGCCAGCATTCCATCACACATTTGGAAGGTGTGAAAGAACCGACCTGTCAATCCTGGGGATATACCGGCGACGTGATATGCAGCAGATGTGGTGTGCGTTTAAAATACGGTTCTGTTATCTCCCCGCTTCCTCATGAAGCAGAAATGGATCCTTCGAGGGAAGTAAAGGCGACCTGTACGATCCACAGCAAGATCGTATGGCAGTGTATCAACTGCGACTACTCATGGGAAGTCGTCGGCGATACTGATCCGGATGCCCACACTTGGGACGAAGGTAAAGTCATTTCAGAGAGGTCTTGCGAAACCGATGGTGTTGTACGCTTCACCTGTAAGGAATGCGGCAAGACATTTGATAACGTCGAAAAGAAGATCGGTTCGCATGATTTTGTATTCGATCATCATGAAAAGAACCCCGGATGTGAGACGGATGGCTTAGATATTTACAAGTGTTCTGTTTGCGGAAAGACGAAGGAAGAAGTCGTTAAGGCTGCCGGTTCTCACGATTGGAAGAATTGGGAGCTGACGCAGGAAGGCACATGTACGAAGCCCGGCGTTCGCACCTACACCTGCTCTGTATGCGGAGAGAAGAAGGAAGTCGAGACCGAGAAGAACCCGAATAATCACTTGCATTACTCGGATTTCGAAGTCGTAACGAAGCCCGGATGCGAGACCCGCGGCAGACAGAGACGTCAGTGCACAGATTGTAAGCAGTACTTCTACGAGGATCTGGCGCCGACCGGACATGACTTCGGCGAGCCGACCTACACATGGTCTGCAGATTACAGTTCGGTAACGGCTACTCGCACCTGTAAGAACGATAAGTCGCATGTGGAGACCGAGACCGTGAAGACGACATCGGCCGTCACGAAACCTGCGACGCTGGATGCAATGGGTGATACCACCTACACCGCAACATTTACCAATCCGGCATTTACCGCACAGTCTAAGACCATTACGAACATTGAGAAACTGAATCCGAACTGGAGTGAGCCGACCTATACCTGGTCTGCAGATAACTCGAAGGTAACTGCGAAACGCACGAGCCGCACGGATCCGTCAGTATTCGAGGAAGAAACGGCCAATGCAACAGCTAACGTTAAGTCGACGGTGACCTGTACGACAGCCGGTGAGACCGAATATACCGCTACGTTTAAGAACACTGCGTTTGCAAAGCAGACGAAGACAGTCACGGTGGCGGCTCTCGGACATGACTGGAAACTGAAGAGCAGCACGCCTGCGGAACCGGTAATAGACAGTAATGATGTCTGCACAGACTGGAAAGTCGGAAACAAGCATTATGAGTGTGATCGCTGCCATGAGTCGAAGGATGAGGTTATCAAAGTGCCTCTCGCAGTCGTGAATGCCGTAGGAGAAGAAGAGGCAGATATGATCGGAGCAACGTTGCTCGTCGTTGATGTGGAGACAGTTCTGAAACACTATGGGCCGGATAACGGAGAACCTTTGGGCTTGAAAGATTATTTCAGCGGTGATCTTTCGACATTTGGTCAGGTTGCTATAAGATGGTCACTGATATACCCTTATACAGAGACATGCCAAGACTGGTATCGTTGGTGGGATCGTGAAGGATGGACCGAAGCTCAAGATGAACTATTCGGGGCACTATGGCAGTATCAGACCGAAGGAACCTACAAGTTCAAAGACACAAAACTTGCGAACTCAAAGGTTGCCGACTACACCGGAAACAGTGTGGACGTTGTCTTCACCTACATTCCGAAGTTCACGGATACCTTCGAAACAACAGAATTGACCGTAAGGTTTGTATTTAACAAGTAACTGTACGGATGGCGGTTGCTATATAGGAACCGTCGCGAAAAGGGGCTGTCGCATAGCGGCAGCCCCTTTTTTGCGGGCTCTGGGAATACTTGATAAAAAGGCACGTTCCGTGTATAATGAGGTTGCAAATATAAGCATAGAAAGGTATAAGAATATGCTGGAACTTAAAAACATTAGTTATATAACGGAAGACGGAAAGGATATTCTGAAAAATATCGATCTTCGGATAGAAGATGGTTTTGTTGCCGTTACGGGTCCCAATGGCGGTGGTAAGTCGACCTTAGCAAAGGTTATTGCAGGCATCTACAAGCCGAGCGAAGGACAGATATTATATAACGGTGAGGATATCACCGGACTTTCGATCACGGAAAGGGCTAAAAAAGGCATCAGTTTTGCATTTCAACAGCCCGTGCGTTTTAAAGGACTGAAAGTCAAGGACCTTTTGAACATTGCTACGGGAAATACCCGCAAATTCGCAGATTGCTGCGATCTTTTGTCGGAAGTCGGACTGTGCGCCAGGGATTATATGGACCGCGAACTGGACGATAGCCTTTCCGGCGGCGAGATGAAGAGGATCGAGATCGCCACGATATTGGCCCGTCAGACCTCATTTAACGTCTTCGACGAGCCGGAGGCAGGCATTGACCTCTGGAGTTTCCAGAATCTGATCCGCGTGTTTGAAAAGATGCATGAAAAGACACAGGGGACCATTCTGATCATCAGCCACCAGGAGAAGATCCTGAATATAGCGGATAAGATCATTTACATCAAAGATGGCGCTGTAGAAAAGTACGGACCGAAGGAAGAAGTCCTTCCGTTGCTTTTGGGCCTGCCTGTGAGCGAATGCAGAGTTTTGAAGGAAAAGATCGGAGGTTGATGACATGGATGCAATTCAGATGGATCTGTTGAAAAAAGTGGCAGAACTGGATGCGCTTCCCGTCGGAGCATATAATATCCGCGCGAATGGTAAGAGCGCTGCCAGAAATACTACGGCAAATATCGATATCGTGACGAAGCAGGATAAGCCGGGCATCGATATCATCATTAAGGACGGAACGGTTCACGAAAGTGTACACATCCCGGTAGTTTTATCCGAGGCCGGACTTAAGGAAAGCGTATATAATGATTTCTTTATCGGGGAGAACTGCGATGTGGTCATCGTGGCCGGTTGCGGTATCCATAATTGCGGCGCCGGAGACAGCGCGCATGACGGTATCCACACCTTCCATGTAGGAAAGAACTCTAAGGTTCGCTACATTGAGAAGCATTACGGAGAGGGCGAGGGCCGCGGTAAGCGCCTCATGAATCCGACCACGGAGGTATATCTTTCCGAGGGAGCGTCCATGGAAATGGAGACGACCCAGATCAAGGGAATCGATGATACTTTGCGTAAAACGAAGGCCGTACTTGAAGATCATGCGAGTCTGGTGATCCATGAGAAGGTCATGACCACCGGGGAGCAGAATGCGGTTTCGGATTTCACGGCGGATCTGAACGGAGAGGGAAGCAGTTGCAACCTGATCAGCCGTACGGTAGCAAAAGACAACAGTACGCAGCATTTTATCAGCGTGCTCAACGGAAATAATGTTTGCGCAGGCCATAGTGAGTGTGATTCCATCATCATGGATCATGCCAAGGTACTGGCCAGCCCGCAGCTTTCGGCTTCCAGCATCGACGCAAGTTTGATCCACGAGGCTGCCATTGGAAAGATCGCGGGAGAGCAGATCATTAAACTCATGACTCTGGGCCTTTCGGAATCAGAGGCAGAAGAGCAGATCGTGAATGGTTTTTTGAGATAAGATCATAGCCGAAAGGGGATCGGTATGGAGAGTAACGAAGTTGAATCCGTTCAGGTTGAACAGAAAAAGAAAGATCCGAAGGATCTGGCGCAGAAGATCGAGACGATCATCGTGATCATCGGTATCGCCATGTGTTTCATCGGGGCAGTCGTTCCGCGCCTGTCCGTGAAATGGACCGGTGAGGGCGCAGCACTGGAGGATATCATCATGACCTATCGTGAGCGCTGGTTGGCGGACGCGGCAAAAGGACTATTTGCACTGTTTTTTATCGCTCTCGGAAGACTGGAGAAGATCTCCTGGCAGGTCATTATCGGCATTCTGATCCTCATTGCCCGGATCGGTTCGGACTTTTTCTACATTCGTAGGCTTTCATGGGCGAATCATGTGGCCACGGAAAGTTGGGCCATGACCGTGTTTTATTTCGGTCTGATCCTGATCATCATAGCCCAGATCATGCGGATGTGTTCAAATGCGCCGAAGGTCCTGATCGTACTGGGGACGCTGTTATTTGTGATCGGAGTGATCCGGGTTCGTTACAGGATTCGCCCGCTGATCAGCGGGATCGGTTTAGTATGTTTCGGCCTGGAGTTAATGCAGCTGAAGAAACCGAAAGGACCGCATGGCAGTGGTAAGGACAGATCCGATGAGGATGAGGAGGAAGAATTCTATTATGTCTGAAAAGAAACTGGCCATCCTGTTTCCGGGGATCGGTTATCATAAAGACAAACCGCTGCTATACTATGCGACAAAACTGGTTCGGAGTCTCGGATACGAGACGATCCACATTGAGTATCGGTCAATGCCACAGAAGATCCGTGGGGATGTTGCCATGATGCAGAAAGCGGCGGAGCTGGCATTTGTGCAGAGCGAGGAGCAGCTCGCCGAGGTGGACTGGGATGCATTTTCCGAGGTGGTTTTCATCGGGAAGAGCATCGGAGCGGTCGCACTGGCGCGTTACGTGCAGGCACATGAGATCTGCGCGAAACAGGTGTGGTACACGCCCGTGGAGGTAACGTTTGGATTCGGCGACCGCGATGTGATCGCGTTTATCGGCGATGCCGACCCGTGGTCGGACCTTAACGTGGTTCGGGCAATGGCAGGCGAGCAGGGGATTCCGTTGGACATCTATCCGGGCGGTAATCACTCGCTGGAATGCGAGGATGTAAGCAGGAATATCGAAGTGCTGGCGGACGTGATGAAGAAGACGAAAGCGTATATTATCGACAAATAGGAGAACGCATCATGATCGTTGATGAAGAGAGATATGAACTGAACGGGCGGGAGGTCGTGCTTCGCTGTCCGAGGCCGGAGGATGCTGACATGCTGATCGAGTATCTGAAGCTGGTCACGGGCGAAACACGATTTTTGTTTTGTGAGTCGGACGAGGTGGAGTACACGACGGAGAGCGAACTCGAGTTTTTGAAGGAGCATAATGAGGCAGAGGATGCCCTTCTTTTGCTGGCGTTTGTGGATGGCGAGCATGCCGGAAACTGCTCGTTTAACAGCAAGGGCGGAGCTAGCCGGAGAGCGAAGCATCGCGCCGAGGTAGGCATTGCCCTCCGACAGAGGTTTACTGGCCTTGGTCTGGGACGTTTGATGATGGAGTCTCTGATGAAACATGTGGAGGCGGCAGGCTACGAGCAGGCCGAACTGGTCGTGGTCGAGAGCAATGACCGGGCGTACCATTTGTACGAGACGCTCGGTTTTAAGGAGTGCGGTCGCATTCCGAACGGAAACAAATACGACGATGGAACGTATTTGGATGATATTTTTATGATAAAGAAGTTTTGAAAAAACTGTGACACTTTTCTCCGGTTTGGTAGTAGATAAGTGAAGAGGTTTGAATGATCAAGCCGCTTCCTTACCGCTCAGCGGCTAGGCAGGGAAAGGAATATTAACATGATGCAAGATGAACAGATCGTAGAGCTTTACTTCCAAAGGGACGAAATAGCCCTGAAGGAAACGTCCGACAAATACGGAAACTATTGCCGGACGATCGCGCGAAATATCTTAAACGACGAGGAAACTGCGAAAGAGACCTTTAATGATACACTTTTTCACAGTTGGAATGCTATACCTCCGACGAGACCGAATTGTCTCAAGACCTTCGTCGGGAAGATCACGCGAAATCTATCTCTGAAGCGATTCAACAAGGCGACCGCGCTGAAGCGTGGCGGCGGAAACTATGAGGTCGCGATCGATGAGTTGGAAGAGTGCATGCCGGATATTTCTGTTCAGAGCGAGGATAAGATCGTGGACGACATGGTGATCCGTGAGATCCTGGATTCGTTTTTGGTCGAACTGTCCCCGCAGAATCGCCGTATCTTCGTGCGTAGATACTGGTATTGCAGTTCGGTCGAGGAGATTTCCAAAGCGTTGGGTCTGACTCCGACCAATGTTCGCACCATCCTGTCCCGTGTCAGAAGCAAGCTTAAGCTGGACTTGGAGAAAGCAGGTGTGACAGTATGAGTATAAAGATCACAAAACAGAAATTGATGGACAACATCGGCGAGATCCGGGAGGAGTTCGTCCGGGAGGCTGATTATACCGAAGAGGAGCTGAAGCGGCTGGAGCAGCCGGAAGGTCAGGCTACTACAGAAACTAAGGCAGCCGAAGCGGGCAATGTTACCCCTCAGACCCCGTTTGTAATGCATTCGGAAAGCAAGGATGAGGAACTTAAAGCACAGGAGGAGCGCCAAAAGTCTAATAAGGTCATAACGATCCTGTGGATCACATCGACCGTTGCATTGGCCGCGGCAGCGATCCTGTTGTTTGTATTCTTCTGGAATCCGGATCGTGGAAGAGACGTTGTCACAACGACCGAGGCGGAAAGCACAGAGGCGCCGACGGAGATCCCGGTAATACCGACCGAGACAGAGGTGCTGACCTCGTTTGTATTTGAAGAAACGGAAGGGACGACGAAAGAGGAACAAACAACGGAAACTGAGTCCATTGATGAGGCAATCGAGGATATCAACATATCAGTACCGATCGACGAAGAGCATTTTCCCGATAGATATTTCCGTAAGTATATAAAGAGTCAATTTGATAATAACGAGGATGATATTTTGGATGGCCCGGAGCGTCAGGCGGCGACACATATCGATATAGGTGAAGCTGAGGGAAACGGTACGGATATCACCCTGATCGCCAGTGTGAAAGGAATCGAATACTTTAAGAACCTGGAGCATTTGGATTGTATGCAAATCGGTTCATCCACTATGTCTGAGAAGATCACGGAAGTGAACGTTCGCCATAATCCGGCACTGAAAGAACTGGTTATTTGCGGTAGCAAACTAAATTCGATCGATATATCCATGAATCCTGAACTGGAAAACTTGGAAGTTTGGTATACAGGAGTGAGTACCATAGATACGAGCAACAATCCGTTACTTAAGGAGCTCACCCTTTGGGGGAACATTGATGTGGTAGAGGTGGATTTAAGTAAAAACCAGAAGTTGGAGGAGTTGTGTATCGAGCAGGCGAGACTGTCCAGACTTGATCTGAGTCATAATACAAAGTTAAAATCACTCACTTTGAATGACTGTGGTACGATCTCGTTGGATTTGAGTAAAAATCCTATGCTGGAAACCCTGTTCCTTATGAGAGTAAAGCAGGATACGATCGACGTTTCGCATAATCCGAAACTTATAAATTTCACCAGTTACATGAATGAGGTGCGTTCGCTGGATCTGAGTGGTAATCCGGAGTTGGAAGTATTGTACATCATGGAGGAAAAACTGACGAGTTTTGATGTAAGTCATAATAAAGCGCTGAAAACGTTTCATTTGTACGAATGTCTTCTCGATAAACTGGATGTGAGCGCGAACCAAGCGTTGGAGGAATTGCGTGTATCGTGTGATACCGAGATGATCGGTGTCAAAGAAGGTTTGGAGATTATCAGGAACTAAAGGCTTGAATGAACTGACAATATATTAAAGTTTTATAAACTGATTGACAATTTAACGGTTGTAATTTATAATTTAGAATAAATAAAGGGCAAAACAGTCGAAAGGCTGCGACGCAAAGCTCTAGAGCCTGTAAAATGGCAGTCAGCTGCAACCGTTGATGCGAAAAGCATTGCCCGAATGGCAATGCTTTTTTTGTTTATATTTTGAAAAAATGAAAGGACCTATATACACGGGAGGTGAAGAATATGACATGCAAAAAGTGTGGGGCGAATATAGATGAAAAGACCAAGACTTGTTTATGCTGTGGAACTAAGGCAGCGTCGGGAAAGAGCAAGACTTGGATGTGGGTTTTGGGATGGATATTTATCTTTCCGTTGCCGCTGACGTTGCTCTTGATGAGAAAGAAAAGCATGAACAATGGCGTGAAATATGGTGTGCTCGGCGCTGCATGGGGCTTCTTTTTGATCGTTTTCGCGGGCGCGGCATCAGGTTCTTCGGATCCCAATGTAGCGGGTGCTCAGCAACCGGTGGTCGTGGCTCAACAGGAGCAGACCGGGGCGGCGACTGCTGAACAGAAGCAGGCGGTGGCACAGAATAATGCAATTGAATTGAAGGCTACCGAAGCACAGAAGGAACTGGTACGCGGCATGCCGAATAAGGCAAACGATGAGGATCAGGAAGCAACGGAGCGGGCGGCTGCGGAAGCGGCGTTAGCGAGCAGACAGGCGGCGGAACAGGCTGCAATTCAGGCTAGTAAGGAAGCGGCGGAAAGAATCGTAGCTGAGATGGAAGCTGCAAAGGCAGCAGAGTTGGCGGCAATCCAAGCTGAGAAAGAAGCAGCAGAGAAGGCCGCAGAAGAAAGCAGACAAGCGGCAGAACAGGCTGCCATTCAAGCTAGTATAGGGACGGCTGAGAAGGCTGCAGAAGCAAGTAGGCAGGCTGCGGAGAAGGCTGCTGAAGAAAGCAGACTGGCGGCAGAAAAGGCCGCGGAAGAAAGTAGACTGGCGGCGGAGAAGGCTGCGGAAGAAAGTAGACTGGCGGCGGAAGCGGCAGAAAAGGAAAGAATAGCTAGCGAGGCTGAGGCAGCAAGACTAGCTGAAGAAGCAAGAAAGGCTGAGGAGGCAAGACTAGCTGAAGAAGCAAGATTAGCAGCTGAGAGGGCTGCAGCTGAGGCTCAGTTGTCCAAAGGAAATAATGGCGGATCCGGAGGAGGCAACAACAATTTCAACACTTATGACAATCCGGAACAACAGCAGACCAACGCTAAATGGGTTTTGAATACAAATCCTAAACGTATGAAGATCCATTACCCTACATGTAGTGATGTTAAGAAAATCAGCCCAGAGAATTATGCTACTTCAAATGAATCTCTGGCTTCGCTTAAGCAACAAGGTTATTCCGCTTGTGGACATTGCAAACCAAAATAACAAATGAAATGGGGGCATAGACATGGTAAGGACTATTTTACAAAAACTGAATAGAACCTCACCGGATCCTATCCTCCGTTCAAATAACCTCCGGGGGTCAATGAGATCCCGACTGGGGTTGGTATTGGTCACATGCTTGTGTTGCTTCTATTTGACCGGATGCTCTATTTTGATGCAATTGCTCAGTAATCCGTCTGACAAACCTATCGCGGCAACAATAGAAGAAACGGGAAACTATTCCGCGATGAACACTGAACTAGCAACACAAGCATTGACCGAGGCCAACAATATAGCTACAAAAGCAACGAAAGCCATCCCGGTCAAGGAACTGACTGAAGCCAAATTCGACTACGCTACGATACCCGCATTTGCGGGAGAAGCGTCAGTGGTGGTGAATAACAACGTACCGTTCTTCACGGACGCTGAGCGGCTGGCGTGGGTGCCGGGGACCGAGGTGTACCCGGACCTCGATGCGCTCGACCGGTGCGGGACCGTGTATGCTTGCGTGGGACCCGAGAGCATGCCGGGTGCGGGGATGGAGCGCGGGGCCATCGGGATGGTGAAGCCGTCCGGTTGGCAGACCGTGAAGTATTCCGAGTTGATCGAGGATCTGTACCTGTACAATCGTTGCCACCTGATCGGCTGGCAGCTGGGCGGGGAAAATGCGAACGAGTCGAACCTGATCACGGGAACCAGGTACCTGAATATGTCGGGGATGCTGCCTTATGAAAACCAGGTAGGCGACTACGTGAAGCAGACCGGAAATCATGTGCTGTACCGCGTGACGCCGTACTTCGTCGGGGACGAACTGGTGGCGCGGGGAGTGCTGATCGAGGCTGAGGCCGTCGAGGATGCGACAATGCGTTTCTGCGTGTGGTGCTATAACGTGCAGCCCGGGATCGAGATCAACTACGCTACTGGCGACAGCAATATCGTCGAGCGGACCATCGCGCCAGATGCGGAGATCGTACAGCTAGTACTAAACAAGAATACCAAACGGGCACACCTGCCGGACTGTCCGTCAGTCAACGACATGAAAGAGAAGAACAAGGAGTTCTTCGAAGGCACTGTTGAGGAACTGAAAGACAGAGGGTATAAAGCCTGCGGCAGATGTAACCCTTACTAAATATTTGTTCTCATTTTCTTTTTCTCCAAAACCACGGGCCGTCGGGGTAACTCGGCGGCTCGTGGCGTGAGGGGGATAAATTACGGCTGGAAGCGAAGTTTATGAAATCTAGCTGTAAAGGATCGCCGATGATTACGGCTAGAAGCGAAGTTTATGAAATCTAGCCGTAAAGGATCAAGAATGATTACGGCTGGAAGCGAAGTTTATGAAATCTAGCCGTAAAGGATCGCCGATGATTACGGCTGGAAGCGAAGTTTATGAAATCTAGCTGTAAAGGATCGACGATGATTACGGCTGGAAGCGAAGTTTATGAAATCTAGCCGTAAAGGATCGAGAATGATTACGGCTGAAAGCGAAGTTTATGAAATCTAACCGTAAAGTGTAAAGAGCGATTACGGCTGGAAGAGCAAATCACGAAATCTAGCCGTAAAGGTTCGAAAATGATTACGGCTGGAAGCGAAGTTTATGAAATCTAGCCGTAAAGGATCGAGAATGATTACGGCTGGAAGCGAAGTTTATTAAATCCAGCCGTAAAGCATCTAAACCAGCGCTGTTATTATCAAAAATCCCCTGCGATTATTGACGGCGTTAGCCTGCTATGCTATAGTATTTTCAAGGGGAGGAATAAGTGGCCTAGCGGTCGTGAAGTGGCAGATTCACGGGGCGTTTGGGGCCGGGTCGGGAGGCAATAGCATGATCATCGCTTACTACCAAATTCTTCTGGGTGTTTCGATTTTTTTGACTTTTCTGTACATCATGTCGTGGCATAAGCATTTTGATGTGCACGTTACTTTGATCTTTACCATGGTGCCGATCGCCATACTCGGAAATGTGATGACGGCGCAGGCGGAGAACCTGTCCGAGGCGATCCTCGCGAATAAGATCACGTATTTCGGCGGCACGTTTTTGATGCTGATCATTACGCTCGCCATACTCAATCTGTGTCAGATCCGGGTGAACAAATGGATCCGGATCCTGATGTTTGTGATCAGCACGGCGATGTTCCTGATGGCGTTGACGGTCGGAGATATGCAGTGGTTTTACAAATCCTGCGATTTCGTGATCGAGGACGGCGTGGGACGGCTGGTCAACAAACAGTACGGCCCGTTCCATGCGGCCTATGTGACCATGATACTGGCCCTGTTTGCCATCAGTTTCGCAGCCATGATCTACAGCGCGATCCGCAAGAAGAACGTTCCCAACAAGATCATCCTGCTCATGTTCATCCCTGAACTAGTCGCGATCTTCGTATTCTACGGCGTACGCCAGATCTTTACCGATAAGATCGAGATGCTACCGGCGGCGTATGTACTCGCCCAGATCATGTATCTGATCATCATCCACCAGGTGTGCCTCTACGACATCACCGATACCGGAATCGATACGATGGTCCAGACCGGCGACAAGGGCTTCATCTCGTTTGACTTCAAGCGTCGTTATCTGGGCAGCAATGAGACCGCACGTGCGATCTTTCCGGAACTGGCGGACGTCCAGGTCGATAAGATCATTCCGGCCAATCTTTCCGTGTCGGATCAGGTAAATCGCTGGCTCGACACCTTCGAGCATGACAATACACAAAACTCCTTCCGCTATCACATTGGAGACAACAGCTACCTGGTCACATTGACCTATCTCTACGGTGGCAAGCGAAAGGGTGGTTACCAGTTCTTTCTGACCGACGACACGAAGCGGCAGAAGTACGTACAGCTGCTGAACGACTTTAATCTGCGCCTGAAGGACGAGGTTGCCGAAAAGACGGAACACATCGTCGAGATGCATGAAAAACTCATCCTGGGCATGGCGACTATGGTTGAAAGTCGTGACAATTCGACGGGCGGTCACATTCGCCGCACCAGCGAAGGTGTGCGCATGCTGACCGATGAGATCCGTAAGGACAACACCCTGAATATCTCCGAGGATTTTATACGAAATGTCATAAAAGCGGCGCCCATGCACGACCTCGGTAAGATCGCGGTCGATGACGTCATACTCCGAAAGCCCGGCCGTTTCGAGCCGTGGGAGTTCGAGAAGATGAAGGCACACGCGAAAGAAGGCGCACATATCGTCCATGCCATCCTGGAAGGTACGGACGACGTCGAGTTCCACGAGATCGCGGAAAATGTTGCACATTACCACCATGAACGCTGGGACGGCTCGGGTTATCCCGAGGGCCTGAAGGGCGAGGAGATCCCGCTCGAGGCGCGCATCATGGCGATCGCCGATGTGTACGACGCGCTGGTCAGCAAGCGAGTGTACAAAGACAGCATGCCGTTTGATAAGGCCGACTCCATCATCATGGAGGGCATGGGCACGCAGTTCGATCCGCAGCTGGAGCGTTTCTATGTGGCGGCGCGTCCGCGTCTGGAAGCGTACTACAGCGAGCAGGAGGCGGTTCCCGACGGATCCGGCCTGATCGGCGAAGGCGGCATGTGCAAAACACATTGACCTAGTAAAAACAGTTTGAAATATGTGTCAAAAGATACGCTTTCCGGATAGCTCCGGGGGCGTATCTTTTCTTGCTTTTCAGACGAAAAGATGGTAAGATAGAAGGCAAGTCAGTTAGCAAGTAAACAACGTTTTATAAGGTGAGGAGGAATTGAATATGCCGTTTATTAATTCAAAGATCAGTGTAAAGATCACAGAGGATCAGGAGAAGGAATTGAAGGCCCGTCTGGGGCAGGCGATCGCGCTGCTGCCGGGGAAGAGCGAGGCGTGGCTGATGACCGGTTTTGAGGATGGTTATCACCTGTATTTTCGCGGGGATAACAGCCAGCCGACCGCGTTTGTCGACGTAAGCGTATATGGAAGATCATCCGAAAGCGCACTGTCCGCGCTGACCGCGGAGATCTCGAAGATCTTTGGCGAGGTGCTGGGCATTGCAGCCGACCACATCTACGTCAAGTATTCATCGACGACGGATTGGGGCTGGAACGGATCGAACTTTTAGTACCTGCGGCTGAGGCGCTGCCGTAGGTTTCACAAGGAGTGGAAAATGAAAACAGGAATCTTAGGTTACGGAAGCATGGGGAAAATGCTTCTCTGGAAGTTTTTTGAATCGGGCGTGGTCGCAAAGGAGGACCTGTACGTTGCGAACCGCACTGCGGCGAAGGTACAGGAGGCGGCTGCGATCGCGAATGTCTGCACGAATGTCGAGGCTGCAAAAGCCTGCGACATACTTTTCGTATGCGTGCGTCCTGCGGATATCAAGATCGTTTTGGACGAGATCAAAGACGATATAAAGGATGAAATTTTCATAGTGTCTCTGAACGGCAGTGTGAAGTTTGAACACATGGAGCGTATCGTGAAGTGTAAGATGGCGAAGGTCATCCCGAGCGTGACTGCGGAGATCGGCCGCTCGCAGTCACTGGTTTGCTACAACGAGTTGGTGACGGAGCAGGATAAGGCGGAGCTCACGAAGCTTCTGGCGACCATCGGCGATGCGATCGAACTTCCGGAAAATGAGATGGGTATGGGCTCGGAACTGGCCAGCTGCATGCCCGGTTTTATCGCGTCCATATTTGATGTCATTTGCCGATCGGCGAAGAAGCATACGACGATCCCGGACGAGCAGATCGTGAAGATCGTCATGAACACCATGAGTGCGACAGGCGAGTTGATGCTGCAGAAGAATATGACGTTTGAGGATGTTGTGAACCGCGTGGCTACGCCGGGCGGCATCACGATGGAAGGCACGAAGGTCGTTTATGAGGGCTTCCCGGAGACAGCGGATCAGCTGTTTGAAAAAACCTTGGCGAAGCGACGGGCGACCGCACAAAACGCCGAGAAACTTTTCAACTGAGAAAGAGGTAAAACGATGGGCCTGATGTATCATTACACCGACCGGGATTATGCGTTGGAGATCGAAGCAATCGGTGATGAGGAGTTCTGTGAGAATGAGTTTGGCGACAAACTCGAGAAGATCTTCAAGAGTTTTCGCAAGGAAAATGCTACCGATCCAGCCGAGATCTCGCTGCTCCTTACGGATACATTGAAATGCTATACTTATGGTTTCCGCAGGATCGACAGTTCGTATCTGGAGAGGTTTGAAACGCTGAAAGAACTGATCCTGCCGGACTCGATCACCGAGATGGAGATCACACCGAAGCTGGAGCAGATCTTTAAGGATAACAATACGCTGATCCGTGGTTCGTTGAATTCCTACGCGGAACAACTGGCGACGGATCTGGGCTTAAATTTCCGCCCTTCGGATTTCATATTTGCAAAGTATTTTTTCAGGCCTGCGTTTGAGAACACGGTGCTGACCATGATCTTCGCACGCGATGGTAAGGTCGTGATCGAAGAGGATGTTTCGTCCCCAGGTTCCTCTGCGGGCAATACATTCGGCGGGAAGTTTTATAAAGAGTTGCCGAGCGGTTTTTGGAAGGAGCAAACGGCCGAGGATGTCGCCGGCCTTTTCAATGATAGATTGAAGAAAGCGATCCTGGAGGACGGAAGGCTTGCAGCCTTCATCGAAGAAGCTAAGAAACACAAGATATTTACAGGAAAGAATTAACATGAAGAAACCGAAAATGATCCTGTTTGACTATGGTCAGACGCTGATCGCGGAGGCTTCGTTTAACGGGATCCGCGGAACGGCGGCGGTTCTGGCGATGGCGAGTGAGAATCGCTTCGGCTACTCGGTCGAGGAGGTCCAGGCGGAAGCAGAAGCGATCAATCGTGAGATCCGCCGCTTCGACCCGGCCTATGCGAAAGAGCGTCGCATCGTCGAGATCCCGAATCACATGTTTACGCACTATCTGTACGAATCCATGGGGGTTAAGATCGACGCTACGGCGGAGGTGATCGACCGCGCGTTTTGGGACGCAGCGTCACCGGGACAGCCGACGGAAGGTATTGAAGATTTTCTGGCGTTTTTGCGTGCACAGGGGATCCGCACCGGCGTCATCAGTAACATCAGTTACGCAGGCACGGTCGTGGAAGAGCGCATTCACAGGCTCCTTCCGGATAATGATTTTGAATTCATCATCGCGACGAGCGAGTACCTGTTTCGCAAGCCGAACACTCGCATTTTCCGCCTCGCACTCTTGAAGGCGGGACTGGATGCGGAGGATGTCTGGTACGTCGGCGATAACTACAACTGCGATATCGTAGGCGCGCGGGAGGCAGGCATGTTCCCCGTATGGTATACGGCGCACGTGGACTACGAGCAGGAGGATCACGACGATGTGGTCCGCATCAAGGATTGGGCCGAACTGAAGGCTCTGTTGGGATAGGAAAGGGATCATGAGAAAACACTATATCGACAACCTGCGATGGATGGTGATCCTGCTTCTGATCCCGTACCACGCGGCCCAGGCGTGGAATACCTGGGGAGAGGCGAATTACCTCAACTTTGAGGGAAATAAAGTTCCGAGTAGTTTTATCACGTTTTTCTCGGCGTTCATCATGCCACTGCTGTTTTTGTTGGCGGGCGTGAGCACGCGTTACGCGCTGAAGAAACGTTCTTACGGCCAATATATCACGGAGCGAGTGAAGCGTCTGGTGGTTCCGTTGGCGTTCGGTGTGCTCGTTCTCGTGCCGCCCATGACGTATATTGCGGACCGCTATAACTACGGGTATGAGGGTGGATTTTTCGAACACTACGGCGTCTTCTTTACGAAGTTTACCGACCTGACCGGCGGCGACGGAGGTTTTTCGTTCGGACAGTTTTGGTTTTTGTTGTACCTGTTTGTGATATCCCTCGTGGCGATCGGGATCATTGCCCTCGTGAAGAAGATACGCTCAGGGTCGGAGGTAAAGGTGCCGCTTTGGCTCATTCTGTGCCTCGGACTGCCGCTGCCGATCATCAACGACTGGCTGTCGGTGGGCGGCAAGAGTCTGGTCGAGTTTTTGTACCTCTTCCTGATCGGCTACTATGTTTTCGCTTCGGAGGAAGCGCAGGAGAAGGTCGAGAAGTTCGGCGTGCTGTTCCTGTTGATCGGTGTGGTTGCAGGAGTTGCCAGCACCTACATGTTCCTGTGGTCCGGGAAGGATTTCGGCCTGGCGAACCGGATCGCTAAATTTGTCTCGGAATGGTTTATGATCCTGGGACTGATCGGTTTCGGGAAGAAACATTTGGATTTTCATGGCAAGGTGGCGACCTATCTGTCGAGTCGCTCATTTGCCTTTTACAGCCTGCATTTCACCTGCCTGGTGGTAATGCAGTATCTGCTGGCAGAGCCGCTGAAGGTCAGTATCGTGCTGTTGTACGCGGTCCCTGTCATCATCGCTTATGGGGTAACATTTGCCGTGTCAGAGATCTTCATGCGCGTACCGGTGCTGAGGTTTCTGATCGGTGTGAAAGCAAAATAGAATATAAACTTTGGGAGGTTTACAAAATGATCAAAGGAATCGGACACGTAGCATTTAACGTCAAGGACATGGACAGGACCATCGCGTTCTATGAGCAGACGCTGGGATTTAAGAAGGCGTTTGACATCGACCGGCCGGAGAACGGCGAGCCGTGGATCGTGTATATGTACGGCGGTGGCGGTCAGTTCATCGAGTTGTTCTACGGGGCGACGAAGGAGATCCCGTACCGCGACGAGAATATCGGATTCTTCCACATTTGCGTAGAGGTCGATGATATCCGGGAGGCGTGGCGGAAGATCGTCGAGACGGGAGCGCCGCAGGACGACGCGCCGAAGCAGGGCGCGGACTTCAACTGGCAGTGCTGGACGCACGATCCGGATGGCAATAAGATCGAACTGATGAAGCTCGACGAGAAGAGCCCGCAGATGGAAGCGATACGTGCCTTTGGAAGGGCTTGAGGTGCTGGCTTTGATCGAAGGAAAAGGATGAAATTGAATGCAGTAGGAGGGCTTCAATGAAACGTATGCATGTGTTGGTCTATGGGTTGCTGGTTCTTCTGGTCATGCTGGCCGGAGTCTTTGTGTACCTCATAGTGCGATTTTTTAATGATAAGGCGGCATTGACCATATTCTGTGTGTTCTGCGTGCTCTCATTTCCCGTGGCGTTCGTGCTCATGAAAGTTATGCTGAGACAGGAGAAGAACAGTTCGGCGGGCAGCCGGTATCTCGAATTTCGGAACGAGTACCTGACAAACGGTTACACGGAGAAAGCCTATGCGATCGCCGAAGAGGTGATCCGCGACCATTCGTATGGTTTTAAGGTCAGCATCGCCTACCTCAAAGACTATGTGATGTTCACGGCGGATTATCTCAACCAGATCGAGGACTTTGAAAATGCCTATCGCTATCTGACAGTCTTAGAACCGAAGGAGATCCGAAGCAAGAGTCTTCAGCTGCTCGACAAGGGTGTTTCGTTGCTGGTGTATCTGGGCATTCGTCTGACCTCGCTGGCGCGTATGGGTCGGGAAAATGAAGCTCGCGAGACGTGGGAGGAGGCGCACAAACGCTTCGGAAGCAGAACCGATGACGCGTTTCGCTTGATGCTGGATGCCATTGATTTCGAATATTATCTGATGCTGAAGGATCATGATCAAATGGAGAAGATCGCGGCACGTTCGCTGACGTACACATCGGAGTACGCCAAGCAAAACCCCGCACCGTTTATGATCAATGCCGAGCTCTGTGTTCTAGACGGAAAGAAGGAGGAGGCGGCTGCCTTTATGGAACGGGTTTGGGAGGCCGTGAAGAATTCGAGCGCTCCGATGGTGCAGACGTACCACCTGCAGATGAAGCGCCTCGGCTTGGAAGAGCCCGCGCACGAGGAGCCAAAGGCCGAGCAACAGGACGAGCAACTCCACGATGCGTAGGTAGTGCTTACTATGATCGTATGCTATCATGGAAGAAAAAAAAGAGGCATATGTTATGGATAACTATGTAACCGGTTCTGTGATACGCAGACTGAGGGAAGATAAGAAGATGACACAGGAGGAGCTCGCGCAGAAGATATGCGTCAGTGGTAAGGCGGTGAGCAAATGGGAGACCGGTCAGGGCTTTCCCGATATCAGTTTGCTCGAGCCGCTCGCGAAGGCACTGGATATCTCGGTGATCGAGTTGCTGTCCGGCGAGGATGTCCGCAACCAAAACCCGGCGTCCAATATCGTTAAGGGAAAATGCTACGTCTGCCCGGTCTGCGGGAACGTGGTTTGGTCCGTCGGCGAGGCAGTGATCAGCTGCTGCGGGATCACATTGCCCGCGCTGGAAGCGGAGGCGGCCGATGAAGACCATGCGATCCGCATGGAGATCGTGGAAGACGAGTACTATGTCACGGTCGATCATCCGATGGAGAAGGAGCACTATATTTCCTTCCTCGCGGCGGTGTCCGACAGCGGCGTGCAGTTCGTCAAACTGTATCCTGAGGGTCAGGCGGAGGCTCGCTTTAAGATCAACAGAGTCGTGAAACTCTACGCGTACTGCAACCGTCACGGACTGTTTCAGGTAAAGCCGACGCCGTACCGGAGAAAAGCAAGATCAACCGGATCACGCCCGCCGAAGTTCTGAAAGATCGCGAATAAACGTAAAATTATTTGAAAAAAGCGGTTGACATTCGAAAATCACCGTTGTATAATGGGCGAAATACTTTCAGAAAGGAGCACCTGTTGATGTTTAGATTTGACTCTCATTCTCATGATTACGTCACCATGAACATGGATCGATACGACCATGGTCTTGTTTTCGTATGCGGATGAGAGTGGAGCGCAGAATAGGTGCAGAGTTTCGTACATGAGCCGCTTATCCATCCGGGTAAGCGGTTTTTTGTATACTTTTTACCCGGATAGCGGCAGAAAGAGGAGGATCAGAAAATGAAGTATTTCAGAGTTCACACCATGGATATCGCCTGGATCACGCAGCAGCCGCGAGGAATATTCACAGCCATCGGGAAACTGGTCGATGCAGGGACATTGACCGAGCAGGAAACCGCAGAGTACTGGGATAACCGAAAGTATTTTGAGGAAGTCTTGCCGGTGCCGCCGTTTTATGAGCAGGGGAACCCGGACGGCGCGATCACGTGGTTTAAGGACACGCCGGAGGGAAACCGCATCTGGGAGGAGATGAAGTTCTACCGGGCCATGGGTGCGAAATACGGGCTGAAGTTTTACATGTCCGAATGCGAGGAGGCGCCCGGCGAGATCCTGTACGAGGATGAATTTCAGATCGCCGTGAAGGGTATGAAGCCGGACGTCGATATCGTTACGAAGCTGCTCGCCCTGAGCCAATGACGTGCCTGGAAAGCAGAAGAAATGGGAGGAACTATTATGAGTAAGATGACAAAACCGGATTATGAAAACTGTATCGCAAACCTGCCGAATTCGATCCTGAAGAAATTCGACGCGGAGCCTGTCGGAAAGACGCTGCCGCTGGTGGATCCGTATTTGGAGAAGGACTACGAGAATGTTATCGTGATCCTGCTGGATGGCATGGGCCAGGCGATCCTCGAGCGACATTTGAAGGAGGACGGACCGTTCCGTTCCCATCTGGCGGGGATATATAAATCGACGTTTCTGTCCACGACGGTAGCGGCGACGACCTCGATGCTTTCGGGCCTGCAGCCCTGCGAGCATAGCTGGCTCGGGTGGGATTGTTATTACCCGCAGGTAGATAAGAACGTTACGGTGTTTTATAATTTTGTTCAGGGTACCGAGGTCCCGGCGGCCGATTACAACCTGGCTTGGACCCATACACCGTATGAGGGCGTCATTGACCGTATCAAACGTCATGGCGGTCAGGCTTACATCGCGGCCCCGTTTTTGGACCCTTCGCTGGATGAATTCACGAAACTTACCGCTTGCGTGCGTGAGTTCTGCAAAAACCCGGGAAAGAAATACGTATATGCATACTGGAACCAACCCGACGGAATCCTGCACCGGAAGGGGTGCGGCTCCGATGAGACACATGAAAACCTGATCGAATTGGAGCAGGAGGTTGCGAAACTGGCGTCGGAACTTTCGAATTCGTTGATCATCGTTACGGCGGACCACGGGCACATCGACAACGAACAGGTCATGATGCGGGATTATCAGCAACTCGTCGAATGTCTCGAGCGAATGCCTTCGCTGGAGCCGCGGGTCTTGAACCTCTTCGTGAAGCCGGAGAAGGAGAAGTATTTCATCAGCGAGTTCAACCGCCTGTTCGGTGACCGTTTCGACCTGATGCCCATGGAGCAGGCGATCGAAGCGGACCTGTTTGGCACGGGAGAGCGACACCCGATGTTCCGCTCGATGCTCGGAAACTACATTGCCATCGCGACCGGAGACCTGTCCATTATGACGGTCGATGAGGAATTCGTGTCCATGCATGGCAGTCTGACGGAGGATGAAATGTTGATCCCGCTGATCGTGTTTGAAAATTGAGAAAATATTGTGGTGTTTTGATCGAACGATGCGTTATCACTATAACAAGCCCAAGATGGATGGGCAATGTAAGGAGGATAACACTATGTTGAAAGGATCAAAAGTAAGACATCACAATCTTATGACCATGTTTATGGCGGCCATGCTGCTCATGATCAACACGATCATCCTGTTCCCGCAGGATATTCAGGCGGACGTCGGTCCGAAACCGTCGATCGAGATTACCGTAAAAAACGGACCCAAGGACTACTACATCGCACTGATCGAGAAGAAAGAAGGCCTGGAAGGCCGAAGTGCATTAAAACTGGATAACGTGACCGATGAAAGCGTGGAGGCATTCTTAAAAAGCTTCGCCTATGACGGTTGGGGTTATTTCAAAAACCCCGTAGGAACGAATTACAAGCGTGCTAATGAAGACGGAGTTTTTCACTTTGGATATATGACACCGGATTACTTCAGGGTAATGATCATTGACATGGACGGAAACGTCCTCTTAAGTGATCCGATCGAGAAGATCGAGTTCAACGCGGAGTTCAGTTTCGATTATGCCGCAGGTGAATTGAAGGAATTACGCGATGATGCTCTTATGAAGCGCATCTTTACGATCACGAGAAATTATATCCTGACGTTTGTGATCGAGTTTGTTATATTGATCGCGTTTGCATACCCGATGAAGGCTCGAAACATTATTTCGGTCATCGTGGTAAATGCGATCACAAACATTCCGTTGAACCTGTATTTTACACAACCGCAAAACAGAGCTTCGGGATTTTTCCTCACTCTGTTCCTCTTCGAGATCGTCATCATGTTCTTCGAAGCGATCGTCTATTACTTTGCTCTGGCAGATAAAAACGGAAACATGAAGAAAAAGGCGCTCGGTTATGCCGTTGTGGCAAACCTGCTCACCGCAGGCATCGGATTGATCACGCCATTCTAGACAGTGAAGATAGTGCCTTGGGATCATTCATAGATCTTTAAGGAGAATGACAAATGGATAATTTTGTAAATGAGCGGGACTATGAACTGCTCGAAGGTGATAAATACACGTTTTTCGTACTGAAACGCCTTTTTGGCGGAAAGAACACATTGCTTTTGTCGGATCATGAGAGGCTGATCATTTGCTTTTCGGAAGATCCGTTCCCGGTGTGGATCTGGACGCCGGATGACGCGACGGAAGAGGAACTGGAGAGGGCATACGTTCTTTCGAAGGAGAACGGCCTGATGGACGGCGAGCATCGTTTTAACATCAAGTACGAGCTGGCGGAATACTTCATCCAACGTGCCGAAAGGGACGGGCTTGCATTTGCCGTGGAGACCAATATGTTCGCATACGACAATCCTGCGCCGATCGCACCGGGCGCGACCTGTGAGGGAAGCCTGCACCAGTGCACCGAAGAAGATATCGACGAACTGGTCGAGTTTTACGATCTGTTCCATCATGCGATCGACGCGGACTATGAAAGCGAAGAGGTGTACCGGAAGAAGGCAACAGAGGGAGTAGCGCATGGTGCACTCTACTTCTGGAAGGATCCCGAGGGGCGTTCGGTCGCGAGCTGTCACTGGTTTCCGAATAACGGAATGGCAGCGATCGGTCTGGTCTACACGAGGCCGGAAGCACGCAGAAAGCACTAC
Source organism: Lachnospiraceae bacterium (assembly GCA_017615545.1). Classification (GTDB taxonomy): domain Bacteria; phylum Bacillota; class Clostridia; order Lachnospirales; family Lachnospiraceae; genus UBA1201. Next base: position 120,729 of record JAFZZY010000013.1, on the reverse strand, counting down.
GCAGAGAACCTGGTATACCGGGTCACGATGATCGCAAAAGAGGCCGGATTCCTGCCGATGCTCTACACGGATGCGGACTATGTCGCATCCAATGCCTGCTACGAGAAGATCGGTTACATTCTCAGGGGAAAACTGTGCACGATCGCGTGTAAAAAGTAGTCGCAAACCTCAGGGATGTGTTGATTTCTCGTGCAAAAAGTCGTATACTGATACTAGAGTTTTCGTTGGACCGCGATGGCGTGTCTTTGGTCGGGAAGGACGGTATCTGGTATATGGATTTTCAAGCATTTGTCGACAATATTGATGTTATGACCTGTGTTATTTCCGTTGAGATGAAAGAGGACGGAAAATACGGGGATATCCGGCTCGTGGTCGGAAATAAAGCATATGTTCAATCGATAGAGACCGTTTGGGACGGACCGCAGCTGATGAGCACGAAGTTCGTTCCGAACAGTCTCTATCAAAATTATTTCCCAAAGGATCTGAATTTCGAGACGGTTTGTTACCGCGCGGCGGTCGAAAAAGTGCCCGTGCATACCTATGTACATCCCGATCGCTTTGATTTCTGGTTCGACCTCTTCCTGCTGCCGCTGTGCAACGAGGGGAATATATACTACTGCACGTATACACAGCAGGTTTCTCAGCAGGGGGACACGAGAAAGATGGCGACGCTGTCCGCGAATACTGCATCCGAGGTGCTTAACATTTGTCTGAAACTGCATGGATCTGCCGACTTCAAAGAAACGATGACCGAGGTCATGAAAGATATCCGTAGCCTTTGTAAGGCCAGAGCCTGTTCGATCATGCTGATCGATACTGAAAACAGATCCTGTAAGGTGCTGGCGGAGGATCGTGAGGATCGAAGGGAAGAGTCCATGATGCGTTCCGTTGTTCGCAGAGACCCGAACTTCTATGAGATCGCGGAGACATGGGAAGATACGATCGGAGGCAGCAACTGTCTGATCGTAAAAGATGAAAACGGGATGGACTACGTCAAAACCAAGAATCCCCGTTGGTATGAGTCATTACGCGGTGCAGGCGTTTGGAGTATCGTTTTGTTCCCACTGAAGATCGGCGATGAGTTGCTTGGTTACATGTGGGCCACGAATTTCGAGACGCAGAACGCCGATCATATCAAAGAAACCTTGGAACTGGCCACGTATTTTGTAACCTCAGAGATCGCAAATGACCAGCTTCTCCACAGACTGAAGATCTTGAGTTCGATGGATATGCTGACGGGCGTCATGAACCGTAATGAAATGAATAACCGCATTGACCGGATCGTTTCGGGCGAGGATCAGATGCGCAATCTGGGCATCGTATTTGCCGACCTGAATGGTCTGAAACGGGTCAATGATGATAAGGGCCATATTTCGGGCGACCAGCTGCTGAAGCAGGCGGCGGCCGCGTTGCAGGAGGTCTTCCCGGAGGGAAGCATTTTCCGCGCAGGCGGCGACGAGTTTATGGTCATCGTTCCGGATACGACGGAACAAACGCTCATTGAAAAATCAATACAGGTACGTAACAGCGAGCTTGGATTCGGAAGCGCATGCTTTGCAGTCGGTGAGTGTTTTGTCGAGGATTCCAAGGACATTTTGAAGGCGCTGCATATCTCGGATGAGAGAATGTATGCAGATAAAGATCGATTCTATCAGGACCATCCGGAGTTAAAACGTTAACGAGAGGACAGGTGGCATTATGGATATGCTGAAACAACTTCAACTGGATCTGATGCTGGCGCTGATCGGAATCGGTTTTGCATTCGCGGTCCTGATCCTCCTCTCGAAAGCGCTATCCTGGCGCCGACGATTGGTGATCGTCTTTATCGAACTGATCGCCGCGGCACTCCTGTGTTGCGACCGCCTTGCATATATCTATGACGGAAATGTCAGTGAACTGGGCTTCACGATGGTACGAGTGAGCAATTTCTTTTTGTACCTGCTCAGTCCGTTGTGTGCGTTTATTTTCGATCATTACATCATGAACCTGTTCGTTGAGGATCTGAACCTGAAGATACCGAAACGACTGTGGTGGGTTTGCGGTCTGTCGATCGCAGGTGCGGGATTCGTAGTGATCGCGTCCCTGATCCCGGATTTCTTGTTCTACATCGATGATCTGAATCAGTATCACCGTGGCCCCGCGTACATCATCTGTTACATTATTCCAATCGTTTGTACCGCATTGATGGTATGGGTCGTTATCCAACATAAACTTCGTTTCAGTAAGATCATTTTCATATCTTTGCTGGTATTTTTGCTGGGTCCGGCGATCGCATCCGTCGCACAGGTATTTACCTATGGTTTTTCCTTGGGAAATATCTCGATCATGATCACGTCGATCCTGGTCTACATATTCGCCTATCTGGACATCAATGATAAGGTCGATAAGGCAAATAAGATCAAGATCGAACATTTGATGGAGCAAAGAGAGCTGTCGGAACGCTTGTTTGAACAGACGGCTACGGCTTTGGCAAATGCGATCGATGCAAAGGACGAGTATACACGAGGTCATTCCGTGCGCGTGGCTGAGTATTCCAAGAAGATCGCCGAGCGTATGGGAAAGAGTGAAGAAGAGTGCCGGAAGATCTATTACACGGCGCTTTTGCATGACGTAGGAAAGATCGGTGTAGCGGATCACATCATCACCAAAAACGGAAGATTGACCGACGAGGAATATGAGGCGATCAAGCAGCATCCCGTGATCGGTAACCAGATCCTGTCCAGTATTCGCGACTATCCTTACTTAAGCGTCGGCGCGCATTATCATCATGAACGCTACGATGGAAAGGGATATCCGGATCACTTGAAAGGAGAGGAGATCCCTGAGGCCGCAAGAATCATATCCGTCGCGGATGCATACGATGCGATGACATCTACGCGTAGTTATCGTGCTGCGATCCCGCAGCAGATCGTTCGCGAAGAGATCATAAAGAATTCGGGGACGCAGTTCGATCCCGAGTTTGCAAAAGCGATGCAGTATCTCATTGATATCGACAGTGAGTACATGATGAAGGAAATTACGGAGGCAACCGGCTTAAGAGGCAACGGTCAGATCCGATGCGCAGAGTTCGGAAGCGCAGTCTCCGAAGGCATCTTGATTTCATCGCAGGAGGTCACGATCCGATTCCATTATGCACCAGACAGCGAGAACACGGATCCGTATCCTTCGATCATCCTCTTTGATTCGCTTGACGCGCGTTTCTACAGGGATGAGCGTGCGGCCCGCGACCTGTCTTGCTTCGAGTATGGACAAATCCGACTGGACGGTACAGAGAAGTGCCTTGGCGCGAGAAAGATGGAAGTCCGTCGGAATTCCGAAAAAACCAAAGCCAAGGGAAAATCTACAGAGTATGTGATCCGTGCCGTACGTGTTAAGGATCACGCGAAGATCACGATCGATAACGGAAATGAACCCTTTGATGTGATCGTTGCCTTCCCGGATTGCACGCGCTATTGCTACATCGGACTGACCGGCGAGCAGTGTACGATCGACGATGTTAAGATCGAGCGATCCGATGTCGCTTCGGACGCTGAAACGATCCCGAGAATCGCGGAAGAGATCAGTTATATCAAGGGCAATGTAGGTGATATCCCGAACGTGCAGGTCGATACCTTCCGGTCGGATATTTCACACGGAACACCGGTCACCAACAATATGAAGATGACCTTCCATTCGATGAGTCTTCCTTCCGCCCGCCTGATCTGGCATTGTCCGTATATAGTTTTATATCATTCCGATGACGGCGAAGTGAACGGCAGAAACTATCGCGAGTATGCGCTGATCCGTCTGGATGGTGAGTATTGGGACGGCGTGGATGTTAAAAACAACGCGACGGTCACGAAAGATGGTTTCCAGGGCTGGGACTACTGGAAAGACCGGCACAGAGAAGGTGTCGACGTTACTGTGACCTTTACCTGCGGAGAGGATTGGGTGACGACGAAGACCGAGAACCTCGGTATCTCGATCGAGAATACGACGCATATCAACCACGGAAAGGGACTGACTTTTGTAGCCCTGTCCGGTGATCAATGCGCGATCACCAACATCCGCTTTACTTACGAAGATCAGGATCAATGATCTGAAAGCATAAAAAATCACTGCCTGCGGTCGGCATCTGTTTCTGCAGAGCCTGTCGCGGGCAGTGTTATTTGAAAGATGGTCAGGATCGTTATTTGGTGCCGAAGATACGGTCGCCAGCGTCTCCGAGACCGGGTACGATGTAACCGTTCTCATTGAGATGCTCGTCCATGGCGCCTATGTAGATGTCTACATCCGGGTGCGCCTTACGAAGCGCTTCCAGTCCTTCCGGTGCTGCGATGAGGCACAGGAAACGATTGCGGTAAATGCCGCGCTTCTTCAGCATGTCGATCGCAGCGATGGCGGAACCGCCGGTCGCGAGCATCGGGTCTACCACGAAGATATCACGCTCAGCGGCATCGTGGGGTAGCTTGCAGAAATACTCGTGCGGCTCTAAGGTCTTCTCATCACGGAACAGGCCGATGTGGCCGACTTTGGCGTTCGGGTTCATCCGCAGGATACCGTCGCACAGACCGATGCCGGCGCGCAGGATCGGAACGACGCAGAGCTTTTTGCCTGCGATCTCCTTAACGGTCGTCTTGCAGATCGGGGTCTCGATCTCTTTGTCGGCGAGCGGCAGATCGCGGCTGGCCTCGTAGTAGATCAGCATCGCGACTTCATTGACCAGATCGCGAAAATCTTTGGTTGTGGTTTCTTTCATCCGCATGATGCCGATCTTATGCTGCAGCAACGGATGGTCCATGATCATTACTTTTCCCATCATACACGTCCTCCTGTATTGATCTTGTATAATTATACTACCGCGCAGGGGAAAAGTCAAAAAGAATACAGGGGGTTGAAGGAGAATTATGGAAAGATTTTATTTGGAGGTTCCGGGCATCGAACGTAAGGCGGACGCGCTCGAACTGATCCGTGAATATGAGGCAGACGGCTCGAAGATGAATGGTTCGGGCGGCTTGAATAAGCGCGCAGATGATTACGAGGGCTGGCTGAAGATGACAGAGGAGTACAATTTCTGGATCCCGGATGAATCGAGGGTCCCTGCCCGAGAGTTTTTCTTCGTGCGGGAGAGTGATCACAGGATCGTCGGTTTGATCAATATCCGCATTGCTTTGAACGAACGATTGCGGGCGTATGGCGGGCATATCGGCTACAGCATCCGCCCGTCGGAGCGAGGGAAGGGGTATAACAAGATCAATCTCTACCTGGGCCTGAAGATCTGCAACCAGTACGGGATCGAGACGGTGTTGATGGATGCCGACCTGGAGAACCCGGCTTCCTGGAAGACGATGGAGGCGCTCGGCGGCGTGCGCGTGCGCGAATATTTCGATGACGTTCAGGCACACTGTATGGTCGTGGATTATGAGATCGACACGAAGAAGTCTCTCGCGGATCATGCGGCGTTCGAGGAGATGGTCGTGCCGTTTTGTCTGGAGACCGAGCGGCTGATCCTGCGGGAATTGCAGCCCGAGGATTACGACGCGCTTTATGCGGTCCTGGCTGACTCCGACATCATGCAGCATTATCCCTATACCTTTGATGAGAAGCGTGTGCGTGGCTGGATCGAGCGGAACCGGACGCGTTATCAGCAGTATGGTTTCGGCCTGTTCGCCGTCTGTCTGAAGGAGACCGGCGAGATGATCGGCGACTGCGGCATGACGTTCCAGAACATCGACGGGGAGATGCTTCCCGAGATCGGTTACCACCTGCGCGCGGATATGCAGCGCAAGGGTTATGCGAAGGAGGCGGCCGCCGCCGTGCGCGACTGGGCGTTCAAAAACACGTCCTTCCGGGCGCTTTACTCCTATTGCAAATATACGAATATAGCGTCGATGCGGACTGCGGAGTCGATCGGCATGAAGTTTTGGAAGGAATATCCGGACTCGGACAATGATATCTCGCACGTGTCGGTCATTCGCCGTGAGGAAGGTAACTAGAACTTCGGAATAAAAGGTGACGAAAGTCACGTGAGAAAGTTTCTTTTCTCACTACAAATGCGAAATACGGCAAACTATAATGAATGTGTCAATGAATGAGAGGTTCTTTGGCACATTCTTTTTGTAAGGAGTTATACGATGGCGACGATACTGAAGACAAATGACCTGACGAAGAAATACGGAAGTAAGGTAGTTGTGGATAATCTGAATATCGAGATCGAGGAGGGCGAGATCTTCGGCCTTTTGGGACCGAACGGGGCCGGCAAGAGCACGACCATGAATATGATCTGCGACCTGGTACGGCCGACGCTCGGAAACGTGGAGTTTTTGGGGAAGGATTTCCGGAAGAACCGCCGCGAACTGATCGGTTATCTGGGTTACATTCCGCAGGAACTGGCGATCCACGGGAACCTGAAGGCCTGGGAAAATGTCGAACTGTTTACGTCGCTTTATGGGATCAAGGGCGCGACACTGAAGGAGAGGATAGACGAAGCATTGTCCTATGTCGGACTTTCTGAGAAGAAGAACGACTACGCAAGAACGTTCTCCGGTGGCATGAAGCGCCGACTGAACATCGCATGCGCTATCGGACATCATCCGAAGATGCTGATCTTCGACGAGCCGACGGTCGGTATCGACCCACAGTCGAGAAACTTCATCCTCGAGAGGATCAAAGAGTCAAATAAGAACGGCGCCACCGTCATCTATACAAGCCACTACATGGAGGAAGTCGAGGCCATCTGCACGCGCATCGCGATCATGGATAACGGTAAGATCATCGCGACGGGAACGAGTGAGGAACTGAAGAAGATGGTGGTCGAGGACACTTCGAGCATCACGCTGGAGGAAGTCTTCCTGACATTGACCGGAAAGAAACTGAGGGATTATTGATATGATACGTTATCTCGTAAAAAACAATCTGAAGATCATGGGACGGAGCATGACCAACATCCTCCTGTTCGTGATCGCGCCGCTCACGGTCATCGCGGTCCTGTCCAGTGCTTTTTCTGCCCTGATGGAGAGTTATCAAGGGGTGGACGGCTTCCGGGTCGGCTATCGGGCCGCAGAGAGCGGTATGTCGCAGGCGGTCGTTAGCGGCCTGAAAACGGTGACGTCTGCACAGAATATCACCCTGGTCGAGTACGATGAGGGGGACCCGAAACAACTGGTGAGGGACGATGACCTGGGTGGTTTCGTCGTTCTGGACGGCGACAATTACACTGTCTATGTCAATGAAGACAAGGGTACTGAAGCGCAGATGTTAACCTATACGCTCCATGCGTTCTTTGAGAACATGGGAACACCTTCGGGCGCGACGGCGGAATCCGGGGAGAGGATCCAGACGGTGACCACGGACTACATGCCGGCGATCGATTCGACGGATTACTACGGGATCATCGAGATCAATTATTTCGGCTGGTGCGCCGTGATCTGTTCAGCGGGTCTGTTCATCAGCGAGAAGAAGTACAAGATCGGAAAGAAACTGCGGGTAACGCGACTCAACGAACTGCAACTGTACCTCGCTAAGTTTCTGCCGTCGGTCCTGGTGGTTTGCTGCGGCGTCGGCCTGGCAGCCGTGTTCTGTACATTGATCTTCGGCGTCCACTTCGGAAACCTGCTGTGGACGAGCCTGATCGTAATTATGTCCGTAATGGCGGCCGTTGCCTTCGGCCTGATGATCTATGCATTCTTCGACAGCATGATCATCACGGTCATCCTGGTATTCGCCATCGTGTGGATCTGGGGCTTCCTGGGCGGAAGTTTTGAGACCTATATGTATTCCGGTTTTTCGCAAAGCGTGCAGGAGTTTTCGCCGCTGTATCACATCAACCGGTGTCTGGTGGAACTGTCCTGTATGGGTAAGAGTGATTACATCGGCAGCGCGCTGATCTATTCCGGTTCCATGTGTGTGGGCTGTTCGGCATCGGCCGTGCTCGCCGGAGTTTTGAGAAGGAGAGGAAGAGCATGAAAGTTCTGGTAAAATCAACATTAAAGATACTGCTTCGGATGAAGAGTTTTTGGTTTTTCCTGCTCTTGACACCGATCCTTTCCACGGTGCTTCTGAACATGAAGCAGAACAGTCTCGCATATTATTCCTACGAGGATTCTTATAAGATCACTGACCTCGAAAGCTTTGATGAGAAGCTCGCGTATTATGCGGGAAATGGACAATATGTCGTTAAGGTCTACGATTTCTGCGAGAGCGAGCTTTCTGAGTACTATCTGACAAAACTTTCAGCCAGCGGAATGTTCCGCCTCTGCCGCGTGAAGATGTCGGAACAGAAGGATGACGTCCGGAATATGGCGGCCGTAGAAAAGGAGATCGAGCTGGAAAACTATAAGGACCGCAAGGGTTCATCCCTGGTCATTCCGGCAGAGTTCGACAGTTTTGCTAAGAGCGGAGACATCGAAAATGCAGTTCGTTTTTATATCCAGTCGGACGATGCGAGAACGGAGATCTTCATGTATGATATGGCATTGCAGCTGACGAAGATCGGAAATGCCGGGGGCGACCTGAAGACTTTGGAAGCAGCAGATGCGAAGATCCCGGAGCGAGAGGTGATCCGTTTCTCTGCGGAAAAAGAGCACCAGCTCACGCATGACCAGATCGACAAACGTACCCGCATGGGCTATGCATTGGCCATCATGACCATGGGCTTTGTATTCGGCGGCGTATTTATCTCACATATCGCGATCGGGGAGCAGAAGGATAGCGTAGTAAAGCGCATCCGCATCTCCAACACACAGATCTCTTCGTACTTTGTGTCGAAGCTGCTGGCGTCGTTCTTCGTAGCGGTCCTGCTGACGGGCGTTATGGCGGGCTGCTCCATCTTCATCGACATGGAAGGCCTGGGCATGAACCGGCTCGAGTTTCTGGGCATGATCTTCCTGATGGGATTGATCTTCAGTTCGCTGAGCCTGATGATGGGTGTTCTGCTCGGCGACGTGATGAGCGCAAACGTAGCTGCATTTACCCTTTGGAGCCTTTCTTCGATGCTGAGCGGCCTGTATTTCCCGCTGACTTACACCACGAATACCCTGAAGATCCTGTCGAAATTGATGCCTCAGACTTGGTTCATGGATGGCACCGAAATGATATTTACAGGTGACAAATCGGCCCCGATTATGTTATTATGTGTTACAGTAGCATATCTCGTTTTGATCATCAGTCTGGGCAGCCTCGGACTGAAAGTGAAGAAGGTAGACGAATGGGGGAACGCTTAAGGGATAACTTTTTTACGGTGGTCCGCATCGTTATCATGCTGGTATTCAGCTTATATGGTTTCTTCGAGACAAGCACAGGAGTATCGCCGCTGATACTCCTGCTTGTTGCGTTATATTTTTGCGCGATGGCATTGAAGGAAATGTTCGCTGATAAGCGTTATAAACTGCTTTTCCTGGGCCTGGGCGCGGCTGCGTTTATCGCGATCCTGGTCTTCGGGGGCAATGCATATATCCTGATGGGACTGTACCTCATCTACGAATCATTTGCCCTGTTCAAAGCTACACTGTTTGTATATTTCACGCCGCTTTTGCTGGCCTTCGTTCCGACGCCGATCGGTTTTCTGACGCAGCTTCTCGTGGCTTCCATGATGACAGTCATCTATGTGCAGCACGACCTGGTGATCGTGGCATATCAGAAGCAGATCCACGAGGAAACGGTCGTGGAGCAGGGACTGAAGCGGGATATGGAGAGCCGGGAACAGGCTTCGAAGGCGGAACTGAAGAAGAACATCGTCATGGCGGAGAACCGTATCCTGGAGGAGCGGTCGTCACTGTCGCAGGCTCTGCATGATAAGCTGGGGCATAATATCAACGGTTCAATTTATCAACTTGAAGCGATCAAAGTCCTGATGGAGAAAGACCCCGAGCGTTCGAAAGAGATGACGCAGGCAGTCATTGACCAGCTTCGGACCGGTATGGACGAGATCCGCGGTATCCTGCGTAAGGAACGGCCTGAGAAGAAGGAACTGGCGCTGATCCAGCTTTACAATCTGTGCAGGGATTGTAACGATAAAGGCGTGGAGACGAACCTCGAGACAGAGGGCGACGTTGACGTGCTGAACGAGAAACTCTGGGAAGTTATTTTGGACAATTCCTTCGAGGCCGTCACGAATTCCATGAAGTATTCGAAGTGTAAGAACATCCTGATCACGATCCGGGTGATGAATAAACTGGTGCGGTGCACGATCCGCGACGACGGCGTGGGCTGCAATTCATTTTCCGATGGCATGGGCATCTCGGGCATGCGGCGCCGCGTGCGAGAGGTCGGCGGAACGCTTGATTTCGAGACCGTCGGAGGATTTACCGTAAATATGTTGCTTCCGCTTTCGTAACGCGTGAGCGGGGCGTGGAGGTTGGTATGGAGAAGATCAAAGTGATAATCGCGGATGACAGCGCGTTCGTACGGGACGGCATGAAGATCATCCTGGATGTAGACGATGATTTTGATGTGATCGGGTGTGCGTCGAATGGCCGGGAGGCCATCGAGATCGCAAAGAAGGAGCGCCCCGATGTATTTTTGATGGACATCCAGATGCCGGAGATGGACGGCATCGAGGCGACGAAGATCATCGTGGAGCAGGGGCTCGGTAAGGTTCTGATCCTCACGACCTTCGACGATGATGATCTGGTGCGTCGCGCCTTAAAGAACGGGGCGAAAGGCTACCTGATCAAAAACCATACGCCGGAGCATTTGAAACAGATGATCAAATCGGTCTACAACGGCACAGGCGTTATGGAGGAGAATATCCTCGAATCGATCACGAAGGGCACCTTGCTCTCCGGCGATGGTTCGGGAACGAGTACGGGACGAAAAGAAGAATACGGTGCCGAGGGTTTTGATGCATCGCCCTATACGGAGCGCGAGTTGGAGATCATCAAAGCAGTGTCCGGAGGTTTGTCGAACCGACAGATCGCGGATAAGCTCTGCATCTCCGAAGGCACGGTGAAGAACTATATCACGACGATCCTGTCGAAGGAGGACCTGTCGCACCGGACGGCGCTGGCAGTGTATTACCTGACCGGAAAGAAGTCGTAAAGGTCGTTCCCGTTGAAAGGAATGAAATGAAAGAGATCATTAGTCGATTATTCAGGCAGAGCGGACTCGGGGAGATCGTAGGTGATGTGACCCCGGTCAGCGGAGGCCTGATGCACAAAATGTTTAAAGTCACAACGGGAAGCGGCAGTTACGCAGTGAAGTGTCTGAATCCCGAGATCATGAAACGTCCGGGCGTATTGGATAACTATGCGCGGGCGGAGAAACTGGAACGCCTGCTCGAGGAGCAGGAGCTGCCCATCGTACCTGCATTGACCATAGGGGGTAAGAAGATGCTCGAGACCGACGGACGGTATTTTTACGTATTCCGTTGGCAGGAGGGAAGCATCACCGATTGGGATCATATCACGGAGGATCAGTGCTTTCAGGCCGGCGAACTGCTCGGTCGCATGCACGCTATCGATCCGAAAAATGTCGAACCGGAGGAGCCGGAGATCAGTAAGATCGATTTTGCCGAGTATCTGCGCCTGGCGAAAGAGAAGGACAGCCCGATCGGCGCAGCCCTGGAGGAGAACCTGTATCTGCTGACGCAGGCGCAGGAGAAACTGAATGAAGCGCGTCGGATGCTTCCGGCCATGTCTGCGGTCAGCAATGACGACATGGATCCGAAGAATATCATGTGGCATGAGGGGCGCGCGCATATGATCGATCTGGAGTGCCTGGATCGCACGAATCCAATCGAGTCGAGTCTGAACCTGGCGCTGCAGTGGTCGGGTACGGTCAATGATAGCTTCAATCCGGAAAATCTGGCTGCGTTTTATCGCGGGTACCTCGGTGTGTACGACAACGGTTTTCACTCGTACGACGAACTGTTCGGGGTCGCTTATACCTGGGTGGAATGGCTGGAATACAATATCCGTCGCGCGCTCGGACTGGAAGGCAGCGGTGATGAGATCGGGCTTGGTGAAGACGAGACCGTTCGCACGATCGGCCGCATCCGCTATCTGGCTTCCGTGGAGGCTGAAGTGCGCCGTGTGCTTCAGGAGATTCCGGCGCCCGATGTGAAGCGTTTTCATACACGCGACGATCGGTTATGTTACATTGACCTTATGTTTGAGGGAGACGTTTGCGGAAACCTCGAGCAACTTAAGGAACGCGAACTTCCGGATGGGTATCGTTTTGTAATGTACGAGCCCGGCGACCGTGAGGCCTGGATCGACATCGAGCTTTCGGCCGGCGAGGTCATGGATCGCGCCCAGGGTGAAGAATGCTGGAAGCGTTATTACGCAGGTCGGGAGGAGATGCTCCCCGCGCGCATGGTCTTCGTGGAAAATGCATCCGGCGAGAAGGTCGCAACGGCGACCGCGTTTTTCGATATCCACACGCAGGATGCGCCGGAAAACGGACAGCTACACTGGGTGGCTGTGAAAAGCGAGGCGCAGGGTAAGGGCTTGTCGAAGCCGCTGATCACACATGTTTTGAAGATATTGACCGAACTGGGTTACACACATGTGAAGATCCACACACAGACATTGACCTGGTTGGCATGTAAGGTATATTATGATCTTGGATTTCGGCCGACGCCGGAGAGCCTGAGGGTGAACCGCTTCGGTTGGAAGATGGTAGATAGTTTTATACATAACGATGACTCGATACGAGGCGTCGTAAAATAGAGGTTTACAAATACACAAAAAGGAGACGACCATGGAGAAACGAAGATTTGAAAAATTGGGTATCGATGTATCATTATTGGGGTTCGGTTGTATGAGATTACCCGTTTCCGGAGACGGAAAGATCGACCGCCCCATGGCACAGAAAATGCTGGATAAGGCGATCGCGGCCGGCGTCAATTATATCGACACGGCGTACCCTTATCACGGCGGAGAGAGCGAGCTGTTCGTCGGCGAGGCGCTGAAGAAGTATCCGCGCGATTCGTTCTATCTGGCGACGAAACTGCCGGTTTGGTTTGTGAATACGGTGGAGGATGTCGACAAATATTTCAATGAGCAGCTTACGAAACTGCAGGTGGACCATTTTGATTTTTACCTGATGCACGCGATGAATCGCGGCAGCTGGCGGAAGATGGTCGAGATCGGTTGCGTTAAGCGGCTTGAGGAACTGAAGGCAGAGGGAAAGATCCGCTTCTTAGGCTTCTCCTTCCACGACAGTTACGAAGCTTTTGAAGAGATCATCAACTACAGAGACTGGGATTTCTGCCAGATCCAGCTTAACTATATGGATATCGACGAGCAGGCCGGCATGAAGGGCTATAAGCTCGCAGAAGAGAAGGGCGTTCCGCTCACCATCATGGAGCCGATCAAGGGCGGTTCCCTGGCTAAATTCTCCGATGATATCATGAAAGTCTTCAACAGCGTAAGTCCCGGTAAGAGCGCGGCTTCGTTCGCCCTGCGTTACGTTGCGACCTTGCCGAACATCCTGACCGTGCTTAGCGGCATGTCCACGATGGAGCAGGTCGAGGACAACCTGGACACATTTACCGATTTCGTACCCATGGAAGAAAAGGAGTACGAGGCGATCGACACGATCAAAAAGATCATGAACAGCAGGATCCAAAACGGCTGCACAGCCTGCCGCTATTGCATGCCTTGCCCGTTTGGTGTAGATATCCCCGCTAATTTCAGCGCATGGAACCGCTATCATATGTACCAGAGTTACGATGTAGTAAAGTGGCAGTGGGAAGGCTTGGAACGCGACGGAAAGACTGCGAAAAACTGTAAAGAGTGCGGAAAATGCGAGAAGGCCTGCCCGCAGCATTTGCTGATCCGCGAGGATCTCAAGAAGGCATTGGCTGACATGACAAAGGCCGCCGAAGAATAAGAGGAAAAATGAAGCATAAAAGACTGAATCGCGGAGGAAAGCATGGCTGGGGCTTTGATTTCTATCCGTACTATCAGATGCGGATCGACGAGGAGTTTTTCCACGGATACGCTGCCCTGATCCGTTTTACGGATGGGGAGAATAACTACTGGCAGACACCGAAGGCCGGCCGCCTGCAGGTGACCGGCGCCGGGATGTCCTGGTTGGAACTGGTTCCGGATGGCGAATCCTGCATGATCACTGTGAAGTATTTCCCCGAAGGGACACACGATCCGGAGCGGAAGAATTATCCGGTTCCTGCGGATCCGCAGTACCAGCCGTCGCTATGGTACGTGGACATCACGGATGGCATCGAGACGGACGAAGACGGGACGCTGGTTTATATCGATAAGTATCTGGATGTCATCTTTACTCCAGAAGGCGATATCAAAGTCGATGACACGGATGAACTGGATGCCGCGCTGGCTTCCGGGGAAATATCGGAGGCTTCGCATGCAGCGGCTATCGCTGAGGGAGAGAGAATCCTAAAGGATCTGTGCGAGGATATCGCGAAGACCGATGCCTGGTGCGCGAAGATCCGCCATATCGTCGAGGCGCGCATCGCTGCCGGGGAGCCGGATCGCGCGGAGGCTCTGCGGAACGAGATCCTAAGCGGCGGCCGCGAGGGTAAGATCCAAAAGCAGGGAGACCGCGTATTGCGTCCGGCAAATGTCTGGTCCGCCGATGTGCATAAGTTTCTGGACTTCCTGATCGAGGAAGGTTTTACGAACGTACCGAAGCCCTACGGCATGACAGACGACGGGAAAGAGATCCTCTCGTTCGTTCCGGGAAAGGCCTTTAATTATCCACTCCCGAAGGAGTTTATGGAGGATGATATGCTCATCCTTTCGGCAAAACTTCTGAAGCAATATCACGAGGTCGGAAGCAGATATATCGCGCAGTTGCGTGGCGGCGAGCCGTGGATGCTTCCGAAGGTCGAACCGGTCGAGGTGATGTGCCACGGGGATTATGCCCCGTACAACGTGACTCTGGTCAATGCAAAACCGGTCGGCATCATCGATTTCGACACCCTGCATCCCGGACCTGCACTTTGGGACATTGCCTATGCAGTCTACCGATGGGTACCGTTCACAAGCCCCGAGAATCCGGATCACTACGACGACCTGACGGAGCAGATCCGCAAGGCAAAGGTGTTCCTGGATGCATACGGAGCGACCGAGGCACAGAGAGAAGCATTGCCCGACATGATGGTGAAACGATTGACTGCACTCACCGATTTCATGGCGGCTCAGGCCGGCAACGGAAACGAAGATTTTGCTAAAAATATCGAGGACGGACACATGAAGGCCTACCTGGGCGACATACGATATATTCAAGAAAATCGGGAACGGATCCTGGACGGGATCGTCTGAACCCGACCGAGGAGCAAATAAATACATTGAAATTATTTCGTGGAGGAGGAGACTATTATGAAAAAACGAAAGATTTCAACTTGGTATGCGTTTGCATTGATCGTCACGATCGTTTTTCTCGGACTGCTTCCACAAACAGTCCACGCGGATTCCGGTCCGAAGCCATCGATCGACTTAGAGGTGACCGGTGCTCCTGACGATTACTATATTGCATTACTGGGAGAGATAAGATATGGCCAAACACGCGTAAACAGCAAGTTAAAGGTCGATGAGGTTACCACCCAGAAGGTGGAAGACTACCTTAAGGATTTTCAGTATGAAGGATGGGGATTTTTTGAATCTCCGTTGGGAGACAACTTGTATCGCCGCAACGAAACGGGTGAGTATCGGTTTTGGTATATGGTTCCGAATCCATTTCGTGTTATACTCATTGACATGAATGGAGAGGTCCACATGAGTGATGTTCTACACCAATGGGAGTACAATGCGGAATGTTCGTTCGACTTTAGCACAGGGTCTCTCATCGAACACAATGCAGGTGCGATCGTGAAAAGAATTCTTGTGATCCTGGGCTCTTATGTGATCACTTTGGCGATCGAGCTTCTGGTCCTGAACGGCTTTTATCCGTTGAAGAAAAAGAACCTGTTTTGGTTTTGGCTGGCCAATACTGTCACCAACATTCCATTTAACATTTACCTGTTACATTCGCGTCTCGGATTTGAGATCCTGTTCGTGTGGATCCTTTTAGAGCTCCTGGTCGTTTTCGTAGAAGGATGCATATATTCATTCGGTATGACCGATGATAAAGGTAAAAAATCTGAGGGTAAAGCCTTTTGTTACAGTACATTCGCAAACTTTTTGAGTGCATTAGCCGGAATAATGATCCAATTGATCTATAATTCATTCTCATAAACAGTTACAAGGAGTTATTTATGAAAGTCATCGTAGGAATGTCGGGCGGCGTGGACAGCGCCGTAACGGCCTATCTTTTGAAAATGCAAGGATATGAGGTCGAAGGCGTTACGCTGCGGACCATAAAGAGTGAGAATGAGGATGGAAGAAGCCGCGACATCGAAGATGCAAGGCAGATCTGTGAGACCCTCGGGATCCCTCACCATGTTCGGAATTGCAGTTCCAAATTCGAGTACTGCGTGATCGATCCGTTCATTCAGGCGTACTCCGAGGGACGCACGCCGAACCCGTGTGTGATCTGCAATCGTCAGGTCAAATTTGACGAACTGATGTCGGCGATACCGGTTCTCAAGGCCGACTATATCGCGACCGGCCATTATGCGAAGATCGAGAAACTTCCCAACGGACGTTACACGGTCAAAAACGGCGCGAGTGCGCTGAAGGACCAGTCTTACATGTTGTGCAGGTTGAGCCAGGAGCAGCTCGCAAAGACGCTGTTTCCGCTGGGCGACCTGACGAAGGATGAGGTGCGTAAGATCGCCGAAGATGCCGGGCTCCATGTCGCACACAAAGGCGAATCGCAGGATATCTGCTTTGCAAATGAAACGGATTATGCGGCCTTTATCGAGGAGCGTACCGGGCAGACATTTCCCGAGGGAGACTTTGTTGACACCGAGGGAAAAGTTTTGGGCCGTCATAAGGGCATCATCAATTATACAGTGGGCCAGCGGAAAGGTCTGGGTGTAGCGGCAGGCGTTCCTATTTTCGTTAAGAAGATCGATGCGGAAAACAATAGGGTCGTCCTGACGGAGGAAGAGGACATGTATGCGTCCGGCTGCGTCCTAAAGGACGTGAATTACATGGGCATGCCATGTCCCGAGGACAATGAGGAACTGGAAGCCAGGGTGAAGATCCGTTACCATCATCAGGCCGTCCCTGCGAAAGTCTATAGAAAAGGCAGGGAACTGTTTGTGGAGTTTTCCGAGCCGGTGAAGGCGGTCGCTCCGGGACAGACCGCGGTTTTATACGACGAGGACGGTTGTGTCCTCGCCGGAGGTGAGATCGATCGATGATCGACTTCATGATAGCTTGATAAAACAAAACCGCTTGCAGAAAGCTGCAAGCGGTTTT
The DNA here is from genome assembly GCA_017615545.1 of Lachnospiraceae bacterium. Classification (GTDB taxonomy): domain Bacteria; phylum Bacillota; class Clostridia; order Lachnospirales; family Lachnospiraceae; genus UBA1201. The sequence goes on along the minus strand of JAFZZY010000013.1, from coordinate 103,462 downwards.
TGAATATCATAACAGATCTGTGAGTTTTTTTCCGTAAAAGTAGTTATGCACGAGCGTGTCAAACTCTTCCCACATGGGCAATGTTTTGCAGGCGGCCCGCCGGGAACATTCATAGTTTTTGTCTGCGAGGCAGGCAACGGGAGAGAGGCTTCCCTCCATCAGCTCCAGGATCTCGCCCACGACATATTCTTCGGGTTTGCGGCAGAGCTGATAACCGCCGCCCTTACCGCTGGCGCCGAGGATCAGGCCTGCATTGACCATGTCCTTGACGATGATCTCCAAATATTTCTTAGATATTTCCTGTCTGGCAGCGATATCCTTAAGTGGGATGTAGCTGCCGTTATTATTTTGTGCTAAGTCGATCATGACGCGTAAAGCATAACGTCCTCTGGTTGAGATCATAGATACTTCCCTCCTGATTTCAGGATAGATCTGAAGCCTACCCTTACTTATGCTGTATTATAGCATTAAACCAGTAGGTAAATCAACAAAAAATGAAAAAACTTCAAATAACCTATTGACACGGTAGGTAAATGGTGATATTATACCCACAACGAAACGAAAGGAGGCACACAAGATGCCGAAAGCTATCATCGATCAGAAGCAGGTCATGTGTATGTGCATGTATCACACCCGGGCGAAGAGTATGGCTGGGGCGTTTGTTTATGTGCGCCTTTTGTGATCCAAATATGATCCATTCAGTTATACATAAGCCCGGGACGAAAACGTCTCGGGCTATTTTTTGCAAAAAGTTCAGGAGAAATGCTATGGCTGACTTATATAAAACGGATCGTAACAGGATCCTGCAAGAGTTCTTTCGGCTGACGTCGTTTGACGCCGAGTCCTTTCATGAGAGAAAGATCGCTGAATATGTGAAAGAGAAACTCAAGGCTCTGGGGCTTCGGGTGGAAGAAGATCAGGCGGGAGATAAACTGGCAGCGCTTCATCCGGATTCGAATGGGACGGCATCCAACATTTATGCCTACCTGAAGGGAACAAAGCCCGGGGATCCGATCTTGTTTTCTTCCCATTTCGATACGGTAAGTCCCGGTAAGGGTAAGAAAGCGATCCTCCTTGAGGACGGGACCATTACCTCGGACGGCACGACCGTTTTGGGAGCGGATGATATATCCGGGCTGGTCTCCATTCTGGAAGCCCTCACGGTGATCCATGAGAATGAAGTTGTTCATCCGGATATCGAGATCCTGATCACGGTCGCTGAGGAACCGTACTGTGAGGGCAGTCGCTTCGTCGAGTTTGAACGACTGAAGGCAAAGCAGGGTTATGTGCTGGATCTGGACGGGCCGGTCGGCAGGGTGGCCACCGCGGCGCCTTCCATTCTTTCCCTTAAGATAGGAATCGAAGGCCGTGCTTCGCATGCAGGCTTTGCACCGGAACTCGGGGTCAATGCTTTGAGCATCGCGGCGGATGCGCTTTCGAAGATCCAAGTAGGACGAGTTCAGAGTGATCTCACCGTTAACTTCGGGACCATCCGCGGAGGAAGCGGACGTAACATCGTTCCGCAAAATGTAGAGATCGAAGGCGAGATCCGGTCCTTGAATCATGAAAAAGCGCTTCAGACAGCGCAGGAGATTCGGGAAGTGTTCGAACAGGCGGCAGAAAGCCTGGGCGGGAAGATCGCATTTTCCGTGAACGAACATATAAGGTCCTACTCGGTGTCGCATGAAAGTGAAGTTGTAAAACGTTTTTGCACAGTTGTGGAGGAACGAATGCCGGAGCGAAGGCCAGAGTTACTCACCACTTATGGCGGGAGCGATGCGAACCGTTTAAATGAAAATGGCATCGAAACGATCGTCCTGGCATGCGGTATGAATAAGTGCCACAGCACCGAAGAATATACGACGATCGAGGCACTGGAACAGTCGGCCCGGTTGACTCTGGGACTGATGATACAGGAAGCGTCAAACAACATAACGAAAAGAGGATGAAGAAAATGGAGATCATAAGAGTAACAAAAGATTCGCCCGAGTGGCATTTTATCGCATACAACTACATACGCACGGACGCGTTTTGTTTCGGACAGAATATCCCCGTGGAGCGGGAGTTCAACGGGGACGGCCCGAGAGATGAGTTTAACGGTGTGGTGATCATCGATGATCACAAGCCGGTGGCGGGACTTCGCATATCTTACCCGAGACCCGGGATCGCGAAAATCGAGAGAGTCTGCACGATCCGTGAAAAGCAGAAAGGTGGATATGGCCGGATCATGATCGCGGAGGCGGAAAAATGGATCGCCGAGCAGGGCATTGCCCACGTTGTGATCTCCAGCCAGGACCGTGCGCAGGGCTTCTACGAAAAGTGTGGATATGTATACAACCCGGATGTATCTCCGAATGAATATGACGTACATCGCAGACCGAAGCCGACGATCAAACGCCCGATTGGTTTCAAACCCGATTTCGTGTGCGTCCTGGTCGAGAAATATCTCGATCCGAAGCAGTTCGGTGATCAGTGGGGGATACGGCCGAGAGAGAGCGAAACTCAGAAAAATCTAGGTTTTGCGACCAAATGCATTCACGGAGATGGTGAGAAAGCATTTAGCGATCCGACCGGGGCGATCAGTACTCCGATCTATCAGTCGGCAACCTTTGTGCATCCGGAGGTCGGCAAGAGCACGGGCTATGATTACAGCCGCCTCCAGAACCCCACGCGGGCGCAGCTGGAGCGTGTTGTAGCTTCACTTGAAGGTGGGGCCGATGCATTGGCATTTACGTCAGGCATGGCAGCAATCACCGCACTTTTGGAACTGTTCCGCCCCGGCGATCATCTGATCACGGAAGCGGATCTCTACGGCGGGACCATCCGCCTGTTCCACCATGTGTGTGAGAAGAACGGGATCACATTTTCCCATGTGGACTGCGGAAAGGAGAACATCGAAGAATACATCAAGGAGAATACGAAAGCGATCTATCTCGAGACACCGACGAACCCGATGATGAAGTTGACGGACATCCGTAAGGTGGCGGAGGTCGCAAAGAGGCACGGCCTGCTTTTGATCGTGGACAATACGTTCCTGTCTCCCTACTTCCAGAGACCGCTTACGTTGGGCGCGGACATCGTGATCCACAGCGGGACGAAGTTCCTGGGCGGGCACAATGATACACTCGCCGGATTTATCGTTGTAAAGTCGGAGAAACTGGCGGAGCGGTTGCGTTTCCTAGTGAAGACGGTCGGATCGGGACTGGCACCGTTTGACAGCTGGCTGATCCTCCGCGGTATCAAAACGCTTCCCATCCGCCTGGAAAAGGCACAGAAAAATGCGCAGGCGATCGCGGCATGGTTGCAGAGGAATCCGAAGGTTACGAAGGTTTATTATCCGGGCATTCCGGGGACAGAGGGCTACGAAGTCTGTAAAAGCCAGGCGAGCGGTTTCGGGTCGATGCTGACCTTTGAAGTGGAAAGTAAAGAGTTGGCGCTTCACGTTTTGAAGCAGACGAAACTGATTCCGTTTGCCGAGAGCCTGGGAGGTACGGAAACCTTGCTGACCTATCCGATCACGCAGACACATGCGGATGTTCCGGAAGCCGAGAGACTCGCAAACGGTATCACGGACCGCGTGCTACGGTTATCGGCGGGCATTGAGGACGAAAAGGATCTGATCGCAGATCTGGAGCAGGCGTTTAGTTCGTTTGGAGCGTAAAGGAGGAGAGTGTTATGGCACTTTTAAATACATCAAGAGAACGTAACCTGGATTTCGATGAAGTCATTGACCGTCAGGATACGGACAGTCTCAAATATGATTTTGCCGTTCGCCGCGGTAAGCCGGCGGATGTGCTTCCGTTCTGGGTCGCTGACATGGATTTCCGAACCTCGAGTTTCATTTTGGATGCTCTGGAGGAGCGGACGCGGCATGGCATCTTCGGATATACGGAACCGCGGGAAGACTATAACGAGGCGCTTGCGGGCTGGATGAAAAAGCATCATGATCTGGATATTTCACCGGAATGGGTGATAAAAACACCAGGCGTGGTATTTGCATTGGCCGCGGCAGTCCGTGCTTTTACGGAAGAAGGCGACAGCGTCTTGCTTCAACTGCCGGTGTACTATCCGATGATGGAGGTCATCTTGGACAATAAGCGCAAACTGGTCAGCAATGATCTGGTTTTGAAGAACGGGCATTACGAGATCGATTTCGAAGATCTTGAGAAAAAGATCGTGGATGATCATGTGAAACTGTTCCTGCTGTGCAGCCCGCACAATCCGGTGGGACGTGTATGGAAGCGGGAGGAATTGCGGCGCGTCGTGGATCTCTGCCTGGAGCATGGGGTGCTCCTCGTGAGCGATGAGATCCATGAAGATTTCGTCTATCCCGCGCACAAGCACATTACGTTGTTTAACGTAGATGAGAGAGCGAAGGACATCGGGATCACCTGCACTTCGGTCAGCAAGACATTTAATCTGGCCGGCCTGCAGATCTCGAATATCCTGATCCCGAATCCGGAACTGCGAAAACGTTTCCGCAAACAGGTCGATGCCGCGGGTTACAGTCAGGTGAATACATTTGGCGTCGTTGCGGCAAAGACAGCGTATCAGTACGGCGAAGAGTGGCACGCGGCGGTCACGAAGTATATCCACGAGAATCTGGAATTTCTGAAGGCGTATGTGGAGGAGCATTTGCCGCAGATCCATGTGATCGAGCCGGAAGGGACCTATCTGGTATGGCTGGATTTTCGCGAACTGGGTTTAAACGAGCGAGAGTTACAGAACCTGATCGTCAACAAAGCGAAGCTGTGGCTGGATGACGGCTACATCTTCGGAAAGCAGGGAGCAGGATTTCAGAGGATCAATCTGGCTACGAGCCGAAGCATCCTGCGGGAAGCACTGGAAAGGATAAAAAATTCTATAACCCTATTGACATAGTAGGCGAATAGTGATATTATAACATCGTCGTATTGCGACGCGAGAAAGAGAGGACATTTTTATGGCAAACATTTATAAGGGAACATTGGGACTCATCGGAAACACACCTCTGGTTGAGGTTGTCAACATCGAAAAGGAACTGGGCCTTTCTGCAAAGGTTCTGGTGAAATTGGAATATTTTAACCCCGCAGGCAGCGTTAAGGATCGTATCGCGAAGGCAATGATCGAGGACGCAGAGCAGAAGGGCTTGCTTAAGGAAGGCTCCGTTATCATCGAGCCGACGAGTGGAAATACAGGTATCGGTCTGGCAGCGATCGCTGCAGCGAAGGGATACCGCATTATATTGACCATGCCCGAGACCATGAGCGTGGAGCGTAGAAACATCCTGAAGGCTTACGGCGCAGAGATCGTTCTGACCGAAGGCGCGAAGGGCATGAAAGGCGCGATCGCAAAGGCTGAGGAGCTGGCGAAGGAGACACCCGGAAGCTTTATTCCCGGACAGTTTGTGAACCCTGCGAACCCCGCAGTCCACAGAGCGACCACAGGTCCTGAGATCTGGAAGGATACAGACGGTAAGGTAGATATCTTCATCGCAGGTGTTGGTACCGGCGGTACACTGACAGGTACCGGTGAGTTCCTGAAGTCCCAGAACCCGGATGTGAAGGTCGTTGCGCTCGAGCCGGAGACATCCCCTGTGCTTTCCGAGGGTAAGGCTGGCGCGCATAAGATCCAGGGTATCGGCGCAGGCTTCGTACCGGATGTACTGAACACGAAGATCTATGACGAGATCATCAAGGCTCCGAATGAGGCAGCATTTGCAACCGCGAAACTGCTCGCGAAGAAGGAAGGTATCTCCGTAGGTATCTCTTCCGGCGCAGCACTGTACGGCGCGATCGAACTCGCTAAGAGACCCGAGAATAAGGGTAAGGTGATCGTAGCTCTGCTTCCCGACAGCGGCGACAGATACTACTCGACAGCACTGTTTACCGAAGATTGATAATAGTTGTTTTGGTTTGAGGACCGGCACCGATTGAGGCGCCGGTCTTTCTTTGTTTTTCAGACTATCGGCTAATCGAAGGGGCGTTTTGGGCCATTTGATTAGCCGCTTAAGGCGTATGTAGCATGATTTTGAGGACTATCGGCTAATCGAAAGGTCGTTTTGGACTATTTGATTAGCCGCTTAGGGCGTATGTAGCATGATTTTGAGGATTATCGGCTAATCGAAAGGTCGTTTTGGACTATTTGATTAGCCACTTAGGGCGTATGTAGCATGATTTTGAGGACTATCGGCTAATCGAAGGGGCGTTTTGGGCCATTTGATTAGCCACTTAGGTAGTATTTAATATGATTTAGTTTAGGCTTACAGAAGTGGGGAATATCTTGACAAAAAACCGAAAAAAAGATAGAATATCAGGTAGTTGATCTAATACGAAAAACCAATAATTGTACGTGTGGAGGAAATCTTTATGAATCTTAAGACAGCTTTTGAACCGTATTTTAAAGTCGGCGTTGCGATGTCCCGCTGGAACATCCATACAAAGGCTCATGTTGAGCTTATGAAGGCTCAGTACAGCAGTTTTACCGCGGAAAACGATATGAAGCCGATGTACTTCATTGACACCGAGGCATGTAAGAAAGACCCGGAGAAGTATGATCTGGCTCCGGCTTTGAAGTTTGATAACGCGATCCCGTATCTGGAGCTTGCGAAGGCGAGCGGCGTTGCGATGCGTGGACACACCTTGGTTTGGCACAACCAGACCCCGAAGTGGTTCTTCTATCGGAATTATAACGAGAACGCAGGCCTTGCGACCCGTAAGACCATGTTGGCACGTCTGGAGAATTATATCCACGGCGTTCTGGACTTCGTTCAGACGAACTATCCCGGCGTGATCTACGCTTGGGACGTGGTCAATGAAGCGATCGACGACGATGATTTCCGTCAGTCCCTGTGGCTTCGTACGGTAGGCCGCGATTTCGTTGAGAAGGCATTTACATTTGCCAGAAAGTATGCGGCTCCCGGCGTAGCTCTGTTCTACAACGACTATGAGACAGCGCTCGACTGGAAGCGTGACCTGATCATCGAATACATCCTTCAGCCGTTGAAGGCAAAGGGCCTGATCGACGGTATGGGCATGCAGTCCCACCTTTTGATGGATCATCCCGATTTCAAGGATTATCAGAAGGCTTTGGAAATGTACGGCGCCCTGGGCCTGGAAGTCCAGATCACCGAGCTCGATATGCATAATGCGGATCCTTCCGAGGAGTCCATGCATGCGCTCGCAATGCGCTATCAGGAACTGTTCAAGATCCTGGTAGAGGCGAAGAAGAGCGGTAAGGCAAACGTTACGGCTGTCACCTTCTGGAACCTCCTCGACGAGAACAGCTGGCTGTCTGGTTTCCGCAGAGAGACCAGTTATCCGCTGTTATTCCACGGCAAATGTGAGGCAAAGGAAGCTTATTACAAGGTTCTCGAGGTCGTTTGCGATCCTAAGGACATTGACTGCTTCGAAGTGAACTATCCGGAAGAGGATTACAAGGCGGTCGGCCTGACCATGGATCGCCGTCAGTTCAGTCCGCTGAACATGGTATGCAACTTCCTGAAAGAATGCGGCACGTACTATCTGGCGACCGTAGACGGAGCGCAGGCACGTGTGCGTCCGTTCGGTACGGCCGAGATCATCGACGGCAAGCTCTGCATCCTGACCGGTAAGAGTAAGGATGTTTCCAAGCAGATCCAGGCAAACCCGAATGTAGAGATCTGTGCGTTCGGTGAGGGACGCTGGATGCGCATTGCCGGCAAGCTGGTTCGCGATGACAGCAGAGAAGTGAAGGTGAAGATGCTGGAAGCATACCCGCAGCTTCGCTCATCTTACAACGAAGATGACGACAACATGGAAGTTTTGTACTTCGAAGATGCGACAGCGTCGATGTGTTCCTTCGGGGCACCGGCCAGAACGTTTAAACTGAACGGAGAGTTCCCTCAGTTCTGATGATATGATACGGCGAATGAACGGATGGTTCATTCGTCGTATTTTTGTTTTCAAAAATCTGAAAATGAGTTTCATTTTCTTATTGACTTTACCTCCGAATGCGAGTATAATCACTTTTGGCAATGATTTTCAAATTGGGGAGGAAGTATGCATTGCCCGCAAAACACATGAGGAAATGAGTATGACAGCAACGAAAGTGAAGTACAAGACCAAACAGCGCGAGAAGATGCAGGAGTTTTTGAAAGAGAACACCGGTAAGCATTTTACGGCCTATGATGTTTGCGATTACTTCAAGAATAAGGGCGAGGCGATCGGCACGACGACCGTTTACCGGCAGTTGGATACGTTGGTAAAAGAGGGCGTGATCAAAAAATATCTGTTTGATGAGTCGTCCAGTGCCTGTTTTGAATATGATGAGGCGCACGACCATGCGGGGCATCGGATGTGTTACCATCTGAAATGCACCGAGTGCGGAAAGCTGATCCACTTGAAGTGCGAGGAGATAGAGATGTTTGAGCATCACATCTTTGAGCATCACGGTTTTGCCATCGATTCGACGCGGACCGTGTTCTACGGATTGTGCGAGGAGTGCGCGAAGAAAGCAAAGAAAGAGTAAGAGCAATATGTTTGGTTTAAGAAATAAGCCAACTGAATACAAGCGTGGGTTGTGGCTCGTGCTGGCGATCACGATCCTCGTGGCCGGTTTCTTCTTGGTGACGGAACGGGTTCACGAGTGCAAAGGCGAGGATTGTCCGATCTGTGCGACCCTGGAGGAGACGCAGAAGAATGTTCTCGGAGCGTTGCCGGATCTCATCCCTGCGGCGGGTACAGTCTTCCTGGCGGTCGTTCTGGCCCTGTGCGCAGCGGTCCGCCTTTTGTTCACCACGGCAGATACACCCGTAGCTCGTAAAGTTCGACTGGACCGTTGATGTTTAACGAAGCAACAACGACAAACGAACATTTACGGAGGATATATGATGAAAAAGAAGATTTTACTGCTGGCAGCGATTCTTTGCATGGCGCTCGCATCCCTGACAGCATGTTCCGATAAGAAAGAAAAAGAGAAGAAACCGACCATTGTGACAACCATTTTCCCGGAGTACGACTGGGTTCGGGAAATCATAAAGGGAAAAGAAGATAACTGGGACATTACGTTCCTGATGGGCAAGGGTACCGACCTCCACAGCTACCAGCCTAGCGTGGAAGACATCACGAAGATCTCGACCTGCGATTTCTTCATTTACGTCGGCGGAGAGTCCGATGACTGGGTCGACGATGTCCTGGAGCAGGCGAAAAACAAAAACATGAAGGTAGTGAACCTGCTCGAAACACTCGGCGATGCAGTAAAGGCTGAAGAGGTCGTTGAAGGCATGGAGCACGACCATGATCATGAAGATGGCGACGACCATGATCATGAGGACGGCGACGAGCACGACCATGAAGACGGACACGAACATCATCATGAGGGTGAAGAGACCGAGTACGATGAGCATGTATGGCTGTCGCTTCGCAATGCGCAGACGCTGGTAAAGGCGATCGATAAGGCGATCGAGGAGATCGACTCTGCGAACGCTGCAGACTACAAGAAGAATACCGATGCCTATCTTGCAAAGCTGAACGCTTTGGATGAGGAATACAAGAACGCGGTGAAGGCCGGTACCAAAGATACGGTGCTGTTCGGCGACCGCTTCCCGTTCCGCTATCTGGTGGACGATTATAACCTGAAGTATTTTGCAGCCTTTGTCGGTTGCAGCGCTGAGACCGAGGCCAGCTTCGAGACGATCGCGTTTCTGGCAGGTAAGGTCGACGAACTCAGCCTGCATACCGTATTGACCATCGAGGGCAATGATCATAAGATCGCCGAAACGGTGGTGAAGACGGCGACAAAATCCGAAAACATCAAGCTCGCTTCACTGAATTCCATGCAGGGTACGACTGCAAAGGATGCGGAGAAAGGCACGACGTATTATTCGATCATGGAGTCGAACCTGGCCGTGATCCGCGACGCATTGAAGTAAGGGAACGAAGGGAGCATTCAGATGTCCATAAAAGAAGTGCCCATCGTCGTGATCACCGGATATCTCGGTTCCGGTAAGACGACTTTGATGCAGAACATCCTGAAACAGGAAAAGCGAAAGATCGCCCTGATCGTGAACGACATGGGCAGCGTTAACATCGACGCTTCCATTTTGAACCGGACAGGGAATCAGGTCGCCCAGGTGGAGATGGTCGAGATGCAGAACGGCTGCATCTGCTGTACGCTTCGCGATGCCTTTATTCAGGAGATCGAACGACTGGCCGCAGATACGTCCATCGAAGCGATCTTCGTGGAGGCATCCGGGATCAGCGAACCGTCATCCATAGCAGGAGCATTTTTGAATTATGAGGAGATGACGGAGGATACGAGAGTATACCTCAAGGCAGTCGTTTCCGTGGTCGATGTAGACCGCATTTACCGTGAATTTCTCCACGAACTGTCTTCGAATGAAGACACAGAAGACGGAGATGTGATCAACCTCATCATCGACCAGATCGAGTTTTGCAACCTGATGATCCTGAATAAGACGGATCTGCTGACGGATGCGCAACTCGAGGAAGTGAAGACGGGGTTGCGCGCACTTCAGCAAAAGGCAGAGATGATCTGCTGCGTGAACGGCGACGTGGATCTGGATCTTCTGCTGAACCGTGAGGATTTTGATTACGAGAAGGTCGAGGCCTTCAGTACGGTACAGCGGGCGCTCAATGAGTGCGAGCATGACGACGAAAAAGCCTGTGTCGATGAATACGGGATCTCGTCGTTCGTATTTGAGGAGAAACGGCCGTTCAACCGCGAAGCATTTAATAAACTGGTGGAAGAGTATCCGGAGGAACTGATCCGTTCCAAAGGTTATATTTGGTTTTCCGATGACTGGAAGCATATCCAGTTGTTTGAACAGGCCGGCCGAAACGCGTCCGTGACAGAGATGACTGCATGGGTTGCCGCATGGCCGGAAGAAGAGTTAAAGCCCGTCGTTGAGGATTACCCGGACATCATGGATGACTGGGACGAAACGTACGGCGACCGATGCAACCAGCTGGTCTTCATCGGAAAGGGTTACGAGAAGGCGGACATTGTCCGCAGATTATACGAGTGTATCGAAAACGCTTAAGGAGAATGGAGTATGGATGACTTGTTCTGCACAGAGCTGATCTGCAGAGGACTGGCTTTGGGATATGAAAATCAAATACTGATCTCAGACCTGAATTTTTCGGTCAATGCGGGTGACTACCTTTGCATCGTCGGTGAGAACGGAGCGGGTAAATCGACTCTGATGCGGACCATCCTCCGCCTCCAGAAACCTCTGGCGGGATCGATCGTTTACGGCGAGGGATTGACGGCGAATCAGCTCGGCTATCTGCCGCAGCAGACCGTGGTCCAGAGAGATTTCCCGGCTTCGGTGCGGGAGGTCGTTCTGTCGGGCTGCCAGTCCAAACTCGGACGGCACATGTTTTATCCGCCGCGTCTGAAGAAACTGGCGCAGACGAACATGGAGCGGATGGGCGTGGACTCGCTGGCGAAGCGTTGCTACCGCGAACTGTCCGGCGGACAGCAACAACGTGTTTTGCTGGCACGTGCTCTTTGCGCGACCGAACGCATGCTGTTTTTGGATGAGCCTGTGGCAGGCCTTGATCCGAAGGTGACGCTGGAAATGTATCGCCTGATCGAGCAGCTGAACGCGGAAGGCACGACGATCCTGATGATCACACATGATGTCCATATGGCGGCGAAATATGCTTCCCATATCCTGCATCTGGGACAGGAGGTATTCTTCGGAACGACCGAAGCATATCGTGCTTCCAAGATCGGAAAGAAATATCTGGATGATGAGCCGGTCGTAACGGCTTTCGAAAATACAGCGGAAACGGAGGAATTGAAATGAGCGAGATCATAGATAAGCTTCAAATGTATTTTTCATTTCCTTTCGTCCGCTACGCATTGATCGTCGGCGTTTTGATCGCCCTGTGTTCTTCCCTTTTGGGCGTGACGCTGGTTCTGAAGCGCTTTTCCTTTATCGGTGACGGTCTGTCCCATGTAGCCTTCGGCGCGATGTCGGTGGCGACGTTCATGGGTATGACCCAGGAGATGTACTTAGTCCTTCCCGTGACCGTGATCTCGGCGATCCTTCTGCTGTGGACGGGCAATAATACCAAGATCAAAGGTGACGCGGCGGTCGCGATGATCTCGGTCGGCGCGATGGCGGTCGGCTATATGGTCATGAACCTTTCGACCAATTCGATCAATGTCAGTGGTGATGTTTGTACGAGCCTGTTCGGATCCACGGCGATCCTGACGCTCAATAAGACCGACCTGTTGCTCTGCTCGATCCTTTCGGGCGTCGTGGTCGTTTTGTTTATCCTGTTTTATAACCGCATCTTTTCCGTTACCTTCGACGAGAATTTCGCGAGGGCAGCGGGAGCGAAGACCAACGAGATGAACCTGTTTATCGCGATCATCATCGCGGTGATCATCGTAGTCTCCATGAAACTGGTCGGCTCGCTTTTGGTTTCGGCGTTGATCGTTTTCCCGGCGCTGGCAGCTATGCGTGTTTTCAAGAGTTTCCTGTCCGTGACGGTGTGCTCCGCAGCGTTTTCCGTAGTAGCTACATTGATCGGACTGTTAGTCTCCATCCTGTACGGAACCCCTGTCGGATCCACGATCGTTTGCGCCGATATCATCGGCTTCGTGATCTTTTATATCATCGGTTTGACTACGGGAAGGGCTCGTTAACTTATCAATTTTTGATATCGGGAGGTATGTATGAAAAAGAATAAGATTGCAGCGGTTGCGATGACCGCGACTATGATGATATTCAGTCTGTGCGGTTGCGGTAAAGGTTTGGATGACGGACAGAAGAGGATCGACCAGATCGCGAACGGGGAGACGACCGTGCCCGTGATCGCGCCGCAGACTGTAGCGCGAAATGACGTAGCTACGCAGGCGCCTCAGACCACGCAGGAACCTCAAACGGAACAGACCAAGAGTCCTGAGGAGCAACTGTTAGAAAGCTATAGCGTAGAACCGTTTGAACCGCAGGAGATCGCGACGCCGATGACTATTGAAGGCGATTCGGTCGATCTCACGAAGATGAGCGCGACGGTCTGTTATGCGCAGGTCCTGGATATCCTTTCTTATCCGGATAATTATCTCGGAAAGACGATCAAGATGAGTGGCTGGTTCGGCGTATATGAGAGTCCGGAAACCGGGATGATCTATTTTTCCTGCATCATTCCGGATGCGACGCAATGTTGCGCGAATGGCATCGAGTTTCTTTGCAAGGATGAACGCAAATATCCGGAGGATTATCCGAAAATGGGCGATGATATCTGTGTGGTCGGAACGTTTGAGACCTATGAGGAAGACGGCTATCTGTATTGCCGTCTGAAGGATGCGACCATGGAAGTGGCAGCGAAGGATTGACATATTGTGAAAACGCTCGGGCAGGGAATATCCCCGCCCGATTTTTTATCGGTCTCGTCAATTGACATTCATAATTTCAGCGTTTATAATAGCATGGTTAAGAGATTAATACATTCAAGATAATATCAGGAGAAAATGAATGGACAGAAATGCAAAGATGATGAAATTGGAGAGCCTGAGTGTGCCGAGAATGGTCTTCTCCAATATCATTCCCTCGATCATCAGTATGCTGATGGTTTTGTTTTATAACCTCGCCGATGCGTTTTTCATCGGCCAGACGAAGGACCCGTTGATGTTTGCGGCGGTCAATGTTGCGACACCTGCGTTCTTTATCTTCATGGCGATCGGTATGCTCTTCGGTATCGGCGGTACCAGCCTAATCTCGCGTAGATTCGGTGAGCGCAAGGATGACGAAGCCCGCCACGCCAGCTCGTTTTGCTTTTACACAGGTATCGGTTGCGGCCTGATCGGCATGGTGCTCATTCTGCTTTTCATGACGCCTGTTTGCCGTTTGGTCGGCGCCAGCGATGCTACATTGTCCTATACAAAAGACTATCTGCAGTACGTATCCTTCGGTATCCCGTTCCTGATCTTCGGTAACATGTTCAGTAACATCATCCGTGCCGAGGGTAAGGCGACCACCGCGATGCTCGGTATGATCATCGGTAATATGATCAATATCATTCTGGACCCGATCCTGATCCTGTATCTCGATATGGGAACCTCCGGCGCCGCGATCGCGACCCTGATCGGAAACTTGAGTTCCGCAGCATTTTATTTCTTGCACCTGCTGTCGAAGCGCACGCGTCTGTCCATCAAACTGAAGGACTACAAGGCGAGAGACGGTATCGCGATGGGCGTTCTGGCCATCGGTATCCCGGCTTCCCTGAACAGCATTTTGATGAGTTCGTCCAACATCATGCTCAACAACGTCATGGGCAGCTATGATGACCTCGCGGTAGCCGGCCTCGGCGTAGCCATGAAGGTAAACATGATCGTTGTCATGCTGTTGATCGGTATAGGCGGCGGCGTTCAGCCTCTGTTCGGTTACTTCTTCGGCGCGGGCAATAAAAAGCGTTACATGGAGATCTTCCGTTTTTCCATGATCCTCGCGATCATCGTCAGCATTGTCATGTCGATCGTTTGCTACTTTGGCGCGGACTTTCTCGTACGTACGTTTTTGGACAATGATGACGCTTACGCGTACGCATTCAGTTTCTCAAGAAAGTATATTATTTCCGGACCGATCCTGGGCATCCTGTTCATCCTGATGAACGCGATCCAGGCGACAGGCGCGGCCATCCCGGCACTGGTCCTTTCGATCAGCCGTCAGGGCCTCGTTTTTATTCCGGTTTTGTACACGTTAAATGCAGTATTCCATACCGAATCTGTGGTGGCGCTGTCCCAGCCCATCACGGACTACATTGCGATTTTGATGTCTGTCGCAGTTTTCTTCTTTGTTTACCGAAAGTATATTATGCGGCTTAAGCCGAGAGGACAGGTGGATGACACAAAGCAGGTCGTACATAGCGATTGATCTTAAATCATTTTACGCTTCGGTCGAGTGCGTGGACCGCGGATATGATCCGCTGGACGTGAACCTCGTCGTTGCCGATCCCAGCCGGACAGAAAAGACGATCTGTCTGGCTGTTTCGCCTGCACTGAAATCTTACGGGATCCCCGGGCGGGCGCGCCTGTTTGAAGTGATACAGAGGGTCGGCGAGGTCAATGAAGACCGGAAAATGCATGCACCGAAGCGGACCTTTACAGGAGACAGTTTCTATGCGAGCGAACTGCAGAAGGACCCTTCTTTGCAGTTGGGCTACGTGATCGCCCAGCCGCGGATGCACCGTTACATGGAGGTCAGCTCGAAGATCTACCAGGTCTATCTGCGTTACATTGCCCCGGAAGATATCCACGTGTATTCGATCGATGAGGTCTTCATCGATGCGACGGCATATTTAGGGACGTATAAGTGCACGGCGCACGAACTGGCGCTGCGCATGGTGCGTGACGTGCTGTCCGAGACAGGGATCACGGCGACGGCAGGTATTGGTACGAATATGTATCTGTGTAAGATCGCCATGGATATCGTGGCGAAGCATATGCCGGCGGATGCAGATGGCGTGCGGATCGCCGAACTCGACGAGATGTCGTACCGCCGCCTGCTTTGGCATCACAGACCCATTACGGACTTCTGGCGCGTAGGTCACGGGATCGCGAAACGCTTGGAGCAGAACGGTATGTACACCATGGGCGATGTGGCTCGCTGTTCAGTCGGCTCGCCCGATGATTTCCATAACGAGGAACTCTTGTATAAACTCTTCGGCATCAACGCCGAACTTCTGATCGACCATGCCTGGGGCTACGAACCCTGCACGATCAATCTGATCAAATCGTACCGCCCGTCAGAGAGTAGTTTAAGCGTCGGGCAGGTATTGCCCACACCATACACGTTCGAGAAGGCGCGCCTGGTCATCCGTGAGATGACGGACGACCTCGTTCTTTCGATGGTCGAAAAGCGGCTGAATGCCGACCAGATGGTGCTGAGCGTGGGCTATGATATCTCGAATCTCGCGAAGAATTCACCGAATGCGACGAAGTATCAGGGCGAGGTGAAACAAGACTATTACGGGCGTGCGGTGCCGAAGCATGCGCATGGTTCGATCAACCTGAAGGAGCGGACATCGTCCACGAAGATCATTCTGGAGGCGGTGACAGAGCTCTTTGAGAGGATCGTTGATCCGGAGCTTTTGGTGCGCCGGATGTACGTGGTGGCGAACCACGTGTTACACGAGGAAAATGCACCCGATCCGAACGAATATCGGCAGTTGTCGCTGTTCGAGGATCCGGAGAAGGTGGAAGAGGAAGATGAGAAGCATCGGGCAGAACTGGAGAAGGAACGCAAGATCCAGGAAGCGATGCTTTCGATCAAACACCGCTATGGCAAGAATGCGGTGATCAAGGGAATGAATCTGGAGGAAGGCGCGACTGCGATGGAACGTAACCGTCAGGTCGGCGGCCATAAGGCATAGACGGCGGCAGCCGGAGGAGACAGCATGGAGCAGAAACCGAAGAAAAACATGAATATGGTTTCGGGGCAGGCCGGAAACGACCCGTATGAGGATCTCTACGAGCGGGAACATCCGGTCTCGAAGAAGCATCCGCAGATGTCTCTGCAACAGCGCGCGGCGCAGTTCGCCCCGTTTGCGGCCCTCGTCGGTTATGAGGACATGATCGATGACGCGGGCGATGCATTCCGCAAAAACCGCGAGGCTGACGAAGCCGGGTTCGATCCCGAACAAATGATATTGGCAGATGATGGGGAATAAACCTGAAAACATACAAGATGAGATAGAGCGGCTCCGGGAGCAGCAGGAACTGAAGAACCGGATCCGCAAAAGACGCAGAAGAAACAGGCTTGTGAAACGTATTTTGACAGGCCTTCTTTTGGTGTGCCTGATCACCGCCGGGATCCTGTTTTTGTATTTTCCGCTGGTGCGTAAAGATTTCCGTTTCCTGCCGTTTTTGAAGCTGGAGAAGCCGACGGAACCTGCGGTCGTTGATTCACTGGAAGATCCAGAGAAATCGCTATGCATCACGTTCGCTAATGTCGGCGAGGGTGACTGCACGATCATCTATGATCCGAAGACAAAGAGTGCATTGATCATCGATGCAGGATATTGGAATTATGCTGCCCATGTCACAGAACAGGTGAAGAGCTTTGGTGAGGTGCAGAACGTGCAGATGATCTTGACGCATCCGCACTCGGACCATATGGGTGGTTTGACGGAGATTTTGAAGAAAAAGATGCTGCCGGTAACGCAGCTTTACTATTCGGCACCGACAGCAGGCGAGAGCGCATTTGCCGAACTGAAAGAAGAGGCAGAGCGTCAGAACTTTCAGATCCGTGCGCTGGCGGCCGGGGATAGTTTTTTTTTTGGAACCGCGCAGATCTCGATCGTGTCGCCGAAGAATGAACCCTATGAGGATCTGAACAATGCTTCGCTGGCGGTGGTCATTGCCCACGAAGGGCACAAGATCCTGATCGCGGGAGATATGGAGCGGGAGGCGGAGAGCGCGCTGTGCGACAGCGAGTACGCCACGCTGATCCGCGATGTCGACATCCTGCGTGTGGGCCATCACGGAAGCAATTCATCGACTTCCTACCGCTTCCTCGACCTGACCTATCCGGGGATCGCCGTGATCAGTGTCGGAGCGGGCAATGCATACGGTCACCCGGACGTTGATGTCCTGTCGCGCCTGGAAGATCTGGCGCGCAAGAGAAGCGGCGGATGCCTGATCTTACGCACAGATCAGGACGGAGACATCACCTTTGTCTCAGAACCCGCAGGCTTGAAAAGACTAAAATAATACTACCATTTATCGCAAATATATGGTATAATGCTATCTGTAGGAGTATGGGATAAGGAGGCTGCGCATGTATACTCAGGATAAGATCAAGCGTATGACACAGATCGCGCTGAATGAGCAGAATGAAAAACGTCATCACCTGTATGCGCATACTTTTACCCGTGGGGATTATATCGCCTTCTACCTGTTCAAATCGTTTCTCTGCGTGACGATCGCGTTTTTGCTGGTCATCGTGGGGGCGTTTTTGATCGCGGTCGAAGAGAACCTGATCTCCATCCGCGACTTCGAGTGGCAGAAGTACCTGATCGTCATCGGCATCACGTATTTCAGCATTCTCGTGGTGCACTGGATGATCACTCTTATCGTTTATTTCCTTCGCTATAATGCAGCCGAGAAATTTGCGAAGAAGCAACTTTCCCTGCTGAAAGGCCTGGCTCAGTATTATCCTGAGGAGGCAGCGGATCCAAAAGAAGGAGAAAAGTCTTATGACGAACCTACTGGTGTTTCGGGAACGCCTGAAGAAGATATACAGTGAGTACAGCCGATGGATCGACGCCGGACTGCGTTTCATTCTTGCATTTGCCGTTTTGATCACGATCAATGTAAAAACGGGCTATATGACGCAGATGAATTCGGAGTTGTTTCTGATCGCTTTGACCCTGGTCGCCTGCGTACTGCCCGGCGGCTTCGGTTTTGCTGTCTCGATCCTGTTTATTACAATAAATCTGTTTGAAGTCTCAAAACTGCTTGCGGCCTTCGTTCCGATGCTCGGACTGATCATGTATCTGATCTATTTTTCGTTCAAACCGGGCAATGCGATCTATGCGAACGTCGCGCTGTTGCTGGGACTTCTTGGTCTGCCTGCGCCGATCGGAGTCATCATCGGACTTTTGACGACACCGCTGGCGGTCGTTCCCGCGATCTTCGGTCTGATGATCGCTGCCTATGTCAATTACTTCGATTCGAATTTCATGGTGCTCACTTCGGATGTCGGAAGCATCTTTAAGCAGGGCATCACAGTCGTGAAGGGCGCGTTCCTGGATGACCGTATCTGGACCTGCATCGTGATCCTGTTGGTGGTAACGATCGCGGTATTCATTATCCGCAGAACGTTCTTCCACAACAACTGGATCTTCGCGATCGCCATCGGTACTGTGCTGTACCTGATGCTGACGCTGATCTTCGCGCTGGTCATGGACCAGGAGATCCGCATGCTTTCGCTGATCCTGAACATATTCTTTGCATTGCTCATCGGCTTTGTGCTGCATTTCCTGTTCTTCATGGTGGATTCGCTCAGAGTCGAACATGTCCAATTCGAGGACGATGAATATTATTACTATGTCAAGGCCGTTCCGAAGGTCCGCGTTACAGCGCCTGAGGTACGCGTCACGAAGATCAATTCACGAAAAGTGAAAGAAGAGACGAAGACTTCGGAGCAAGTCGTCTTCCTGGACACATCGGCACCGAAGACGGAGGAGGAGCCTGAGGCTACGGAGACCTCAGAAAGAGAGGAAGAGGAGTGAAACAAGTACTAGACTATTTAAGCTATAATTTTTCCTGGGTCTGGGCCAGCCTCGGGTTCTCGGGATTTGTCGAGATCATCATCCTTACGATCAGCGTGTACTACATTCTGCGTTGGTTCCAGAAAACACAGACATGGACATTGCTGAAAGGTTTGATCATCATTCTGGCGATCATGCTGGCGGCCTATGTCATGCAGCTGCGAGTTATCTTGTCGATCTTGCAGAGTGCGTTCGGCGTTGGTATCATTGCCGTGTTCATCTTATTCCAGCCCGAGTTGCGTCGTGGTCTGGAACAGTTGGGACGCAGAAACCTGCGGTTCGCCGGATGGTTTGACGGAGCGAAGAACGAACGCTTCAGCGAAGAGACCCGCGACGCGATCGCACAGGCTTGTTTCGAGATGGGCGCTGAAAAGGTCGGAGCCCTGATCGTTATCGAGAACATGACACCCTTAGGCGAATATGAGAAGACAGGTATCCCTTTGGATGCCATGATCTCACCGCAGTTATTAAATCAGATCTTTGAAAAGAACACACCTCTGCACGACGGCGCCGTTCTGGTGCGCCGGGATCGTGTGACCGCGGCGACTTGCGTTTTGCCGGTTTCGAAGAATATGAGCATTAGCCATTCCCTCGGAACCCGTCACCGCGCCGGCATCGGTGTCAGTGAGGTGTCGGACTGCTTTTGCATCATCGTTTCCGAGGAGACCGGTCAGGTCTCTGTAGCTGAGGACGGCGTGCTGTCACGTGGCCTCACGTTCGAAAAACTGGTCGCAAGAATGGAGCAGCTTCGCGTGATCGAAGCGCCCACGAAGCGGTTCAAGTTCAGGAAGGGCAAGAAGAATGAAAAAGTTTCTGAGAAATAATCTGTTAATGAAGATCGTATCCTTGCTTGCCGCTGTGTTTATTTGGGTTTTGGTTGCATATAACCTGAACCCCGAGTCGACGAAGACATTGACCGTGCCGGTCAAACTTACAAATGTCGACCAGCTGGAAGCAAACGGAACGACGATCGTTGATGACAGGATCACCGTCGAGATCGAAGTCAAGGCGCGCCTGCTCGATATCGGAAAGATCACGGCAGCGGATTTCGTCGTGGAAGCCGACATGCAGAAGTTGTACGGTGACGACGAAGTTTATAAGCGTTGCAATCTCGAGAAAAAAGATCCCGTCAACAATGCCAATATCATTTTAAGTTGGAATCCGAAGTCGGTGTACATCGACGTCGAGACTGAGCCGCTCATCGAACGTAAGTTTGCGATCGTTCCGATCAGTGATTCCGTAACGCTTGCACCGGATTTCATGAAGGGTAAGGTTACCGTAAACCCGAGCGAGATCACGATCCGCGGACGTCGTTCCGATGTTTCGAAGATCTATCAGGCGGTTGTCTATATTTCCGGACAGGATGTCAACGAAGGATTTACCGAGACATATACGCCGACCCTGGTCGACGAGAAGATGAACGAGCTGAAGCCGGGCACCGACCTGCCGTCCATTTCCCCGATCACACAGTTGGTGACCGCAACGGTTCCCGTTATGCTGTCGAAATCGCTTACGGTTACCGTGAAGCCGACCGGAACGCCTGCCGACGGATATTATCTCCGTGATGCTACTTCCAGTCGTGAAAAGGTCAATGTTATCGGCCCGAAGGATGATCTGAAGTCCATTTCCGAGATCGTTCTGGATCCGGACATCAGTAATCTCTCTGAGGCGAAGACCGAGTCGATCTCGCTGACCCGTTATCTGATCAGTGTTTCTGAGAATATCAAGCTGGCGGAAAATGAGAGCGACATGATCACAGTGGAGCTGGACATCACGAAGAAGCCGCAAAAACTGTACCGTTTCGATAAGATCGAGATGGAAAATAAGAACCCGTTGTATGAATATACGATGTCGAAGGACACCTACAACATCGAAGTCGAGTTTGACTCCGATCAGGTCGACAAACCTCTGACCGAGAACATCCGCGTATCCGTGAATGTTGCCGGCATGGAGATCGGAGATGAGAGAACGTTTTCACCGGTGATCGAACTTCCCGAGGGATGTACGCTGATCCGGAAGGATGATGTTACGATCATCGTTTCCGAAAAAACGACTCCGTATGTTCCCCCGACACAGGAAACGGAGCCCCCCACGGACCCACCGGTAATTCCGACGGAACCTCAGACTGAGATCCCGCCGGAGATACAGCCGGAAACTCCTGAGATCCCTACGGAAACTGAACCGGTGACTTCTGAGGAACCCACCGAGCCGGAGACCGAGCCGGTAACACCCGAGATCCCGACCGAACCGGAGAATCCCGAGATGTCGACGGAGGAGTTTGAACCCGTTCTATAATTGTGTTTTGGAGGCCTATTTTGGTTAATCATAAAGTTGTTATCACCAACCCGACCGGTCTGCATCTTCGCGCTGCAGGCGTGCTTTGCACGGAGGCGGTGAAATTTAAAAGCAAGATCACATTTTCCCGTTCCACGACAACGGCGAATGCCAAGAGCGTTTTGAGCGTTCTCGGCGCCGGGATCAAGTGCGGAGACGAACTCGAGTTCGTTTGCGAGGGAGAGGACGAAGATCAGGCGCTCAGCGCCATGATGACAGTGATCAATAACGGTTTAGGAGAATAAAAACAATGGAAAACGGAAAGGAAATCAAGAGTACGATCCGTAATGGTTTTGTATTTGCCTATCCCGTAGCCGTAGCTCTGTGCGGCGGCCTGTTATGCCGGTTCGTTCCGGATAGCGGACAGTGGATCGTCAGCATCTTGTTGATCCTCGCTGCCTTCGGTTCTTACCTGTTTTACGCAAGACTCAGCGGTTGTCTGGTCGACCTGCGTGCTTTACTTTCTCTGTCCTGGCTGTTTGGCCTGGGGCTCGCAAACCTGCGCCTCAGTAATCTGCACGAGCCGTGGACGGATACGAGTATCCTCAGTTTCTTTGGCTTTTATGCACTTACCATGCTTACCTTTGAAGCATGCATGTTGCTGCCGCAGAAGAAGGAACCTGAGGTTTTCGATGATGCATCGAGAAGCCGAGTGACAGATGCGCTGTATAAGCTCATTCCCATAACTTCCGGCATCTCGTTCCTGTGCTTTTGCGCTGAAGTAATAAAACTGAGATACATTCCTCTGTTTGCGACATTTACCCATGCATATAATTACTTTCATGTGACGGGACTGCACTACTTTACATTCAGCAGTATGTTCACACATGCGCTGACGGTCCTGTTCCTGATGTTTGCAAAGAAAGAGGAGCGCCCCCAAAAGAGGATGCGGATCATCCTGATCGCGAATATCATTTCGCTTTTGATCCCGATCCTTTGCGTTTCCAAACTTCAGTTTTTACTGGTGTTTTTCTATCCGGTCATGATCCTGCTTCTGAAACTTCGGTTTAAGAAATTTTCCGACCTGCCGTTAAAGCGGATCGGTATTGCAGCCTTGATCATGGCAGTGGTCCTGTTGCTGGCCGGCTTTGTGTTCACGGTCCGCAGGAACTATCCCGAAGGATATCTGCAGGGGATCTTCGACATGAAGGATCCCGAGACTCCGGAGATCGCGCAACTGTTGTATATGTATGTCAGCAACAACTATGCGAACTTCAACCATATGACGCTTACATTGACCGAGCATACATATGGATTGCGCAGCGCGTTCCCGATCGTAGCGCTCACCGGACTTAAGTTTATGGTGCCTTCACTGACACCGCCGGATCCCGACCTGCTTAAACAGGAACTGTCGACCCTCAGTGTCATCTACGATGCCTATTTTGACTTCGGCCTCGTCGGCGTGCTTTTGTTCTCAATCTTGTTCGGAGCTTTGCTTGCAGGCATTACTCGCTTGAACGAGCGCAAACAGAGACAGAATCCGATCACGTTGCTGATGTGCGCGGAACTCGCGCTTTACGCGACGCTGTCGTTTTTTGATACATGGTTTTCCAATCCGACCGTCTGGTTTTGGTTTGCCATTACGATACTAATGTATATCTACGTTGAATATCAGCGAAGAAGAGGAAGATCATGAAACTGTTGATCATTGTCCCCGCGTATAATGAGCGGGAGAATATCGAGAGGGTCATCGACCACCTGATCCAAGATTACCCGCAATATTCCTATGTGGTGGTCAATGACGGATCGAAGGACGATACGGCGCAGATCTGCCGGAGGAAGGGATACAACCTGATCGACCTTCCGGTGAACCTGGGACTGGCCGGTGGCTTCCAGGCGGGCATGCAGTATGCCGAGAAGCATGATTTTGATTATGCGATCCAGTACGATGCCGACGGACAGCACAGGGCCGAATATATCGAAAAACTTCTCACGGAATGTGAGAAGGGACAGGATATCGTTATCGGTTCCCGTTTCGCGGAGAAGAAGAAACCGCTTTCGATCCGTATGCTCGGCAGTCGACTGATCAGCGGAGCCATCCGAATTACGACATTTCGAAAGATCAAAGATCCGACCTCCGGAATGCGTATCTATAATCGGCGGATGATCAAACTGTTCGCGCATCATACAAACCTCAGCCCGGAGCCCGATTCGGTCGCATACATGATCAAATCCGGAGCGAAGGTCAGCGAGGTCCAGGTCGAAATGGACGAAAGAATCGCAGGCGTTAGTTATTTCAATGCGCCGAAGGCGATGTTCTATATGCTCCGCATGGTCGTTTCGATCTTATTCATACAGGTATTTCGTTCACCGATCCGGCTGAAGGATCAGAGCCCTAAGAACGAAGGATAATTTGGAGGAAGGATATGTCAGATACACTCAGAGTCGTATTGATCGTAGCATCAGTGCTTTGCCTGCTCTTTACGCTACGAAAGATATCACAGTCAAAAGTGCGGATCGACGACGCGATCTTCTGGATCGTGGGAGCGTTTGGTCTGGTCATCATCAGCATCTTCCCTCAGATCTCTTCGTGGTGCTGCGATCTTTTGGGCATCCAGGCACCGGTGAATTTCCTCTTTTTGTTTATGATCTTCATCCTGCTGCTGAAGCTGTTCTACATGACGATCCGCGTTTCCCAGCTGGAGTCAAAGGTCAAAGAACTGTCCCAGAGATATGCTCTGGATCACATGGACGAAGATGAGGTAAAGAGGGATGAAGAGTAGTTCCGAAAAGGAGATCCTGCATACATTCGTTATATGTGCCTATAAGGAGTCGCAGTATCTGGAGGCTTGCGTTCGTTCGGTTCTGGCGCAGAAGTACCCGAGCCGGGTGGTGATCGCGACTTCCACGCCGAATGCACACATTGACCGCATCGCAGAGCGCTACGAAATCCCTGTGATCGTAAACCCCGAGAAGAAGGGAATCGGTTACGATTTTGATTTTGCAAGACTCGCCGGCGAAACGCCGCTGGTCACGGTCGCCCACCAGGACGACTGTTATGATCCCGAGTTTTCTGCCCGCGTGATCCGCGAGTTCCGCGAGGATACGCTGATCGCATTTACCGATTACCGCGAGATCGACACGAACGGAGATACCCTTCCGGTCAATGTCAATCTTCGGATCAAAAAGATCCTTTTGTTCCCGCTGCGGTTCCGCTGTCTGCAGCCGTTCAAACTCATAAAGCGGTCGTCGATCGCTTTCGGGAACGGTATCTGCTGTCCGTCGGTGACATTTGCCACGGAGAAGATGCCAAAGAAACTCTTCGCCGGCAAGATGAAGAGCAACGTCGACTGGAGCGCGTGGGAGATCCTTTCACGCAAAAAGGGCAGGTTCTCATACATCCATGAGGTGTTGATGTCGCATCGCATTCACGACGAGGCGACGACGAATAAGATGATCATGGAGAACGGACGCACGTCGGAAGACCTCGCGATGTTCCGCAGGTTCTGGCCTGCATTTATCGCTAAACCGCTCACTCGTTTTTACAGAAGATCGGAGGATACAGTAACTAAACGATGAACACGATCGATGTTATCATCCCGACCTACAAACCGGGAAAAGAGCTCACGGCGCTGATCCGGGCTCTGTATAAGCAAGAGGTTCCCGTGAGGAACGTGCGCATCATCAACACGGACGAAGAGTACTTCGATCCGGCGCTGGTGAAGCCTTTCGGCCGCAAGGTCATCGTGAAGCATATCCCGCAGTCTGAGTTTGACCACGGTTATGCGCGCGACCTGGGCGCGAAATCGTCCCGCGCGGATTTTCTGCTGTTTATGACCCAGGATGCGAAGGTGGTCAATGCGAAGCTGACGAAGTATCTGACGGCGCCGCTGAAGACCGATCCCGACATCGCAGCTGCGTATGCGCGCCAGATACCGACGAAGGATTGCAATCTGACCGAGCGCCTGACGCGGAATTTCAACTATCCGGCACAGGAGAGGATCAAATCTTCCGAAGATCTGGAGGACCTCGGTGTCAAAACCTATTTTTGTTCCAATGTCTGTGCCGTTTATCGGCGGGATGTTTATAAAAAACTTGGCGGTTTCGAACATGGTGCTATCTTTAATGAGGACATGGTGTTCGCCGCGAAAGTGGTCAATGCAGGATATCGCATCGCTTACGAACCGCAGGCAATGGTCATGCATTCCCACAACTATTCATTGATGCAGTATTTCCGTCGTAGCTTTGACATGGCTGTTTCCCAGACGGAGCATCCGGAGGTATTTGCCGCTGTCAGCTCGGAGAAAGAGGGCGCGAGCATGGTGAAGACCGTTTCCAAACAGATGTTGCATCGCGGACGGATCTTTTCGTTCCTGTTTTTCTTTGCCTCCTGTGTGGCGAAATACGCAGGGTATTTCCTCGGTAAGCGATACAAAAAGCTTCCGAAGAAGCTGGTGCGTTTCTGCACGGCCAGCAACTGGTGGTTTTCCCGTCAGGAAAACACCGATCGAAACTAAGAGGAGTCATCCATGAACTTTTCAACTAAGATCACCTTTGCCTTTTATGGTATCATCGTATACCTTTTGGGCATATCCATATATCAGGTCATTCGGGAGCCGAATACATGGTCCTACGTCGTTTTAGGCGTGACGTTGTTGTTCGTTTTCTGGTTGCTCGGATCAAGACTGGTCTCGAAAAAGAAGCCGACGGTCCTGAGCCGGATCCAGGCGGCGTTGCAGCGCTTTTCGTTTTTGATCGAGCAGCTGGTCGCGAGAGATTTCAAGACGAAATATAAGAGATCCGTTCTCGGTATCTTCTGGAGTTTTTTGAATCCTCTGCTCATGATGGCGGTCCAGTACTTCGTTTTTGTCAACCTGATGAAACTTCGTAATATGGGCGGACAGAATCCGATGCTCGAGCATTACGCAGTTTACCTGCTGGTCGGTATCATCATGTTCAGCGGTTTCAATGATTGTTGTAACCAGGCACTGCGTTCCATCGTGTACAATGCATCCCTGATCACGAAGGTCTACGTTCCGAAGGTCATTTACCCGACGACGAAGGTTCTGAGCGCAGGAATCAACCTCGCGCTTTCGATCCTTCCGCTGTATATCATCGTTTTGTTCAACAAACTCTGGCCGAACTTCTCGATCCTGGCATTGCCTCTCGGCCTTCTGTTTTTGATGGTATTCACCTTAGGCATGGGATACCTGCTTTCATCCTGTGTGGTATTCTTCCGGGATATCGAGTTTTTGTGGGGTGTTTTCTCTACGATGTGGATGTATGCGACCCCTATCATTTACGACGTCGGCATCCTGCCGGAAACGGTTCAGAAGCTGATGATGTTCAACCCGCTGTATCATTACATTGATTTTGTGCGTCAGATCGTCATCCTTCAGCAGGTACCTACAGCGCAGGAGACATTGATCTGTGCTTCATTTTCCGTCGGCATGTTCGCCCTCGGCCTGCTGGTATTTAAGAAGACAGAAGATAAGTTCATTTTTTACATATAATCGTCGGCCTAGCGCCGTCGAGCGGAGTTTGGTATGGACCAGAGTATTATGAAAGAGGATATGATACGCGTCGAAAATGTCTCGATGAATTTCCGACTGATGAATGATCGTATCAGCAGCATCAAAGAGATGATGACTGCCCTCGCAAAACGGAAAGTGAAATTCAAAGTTTTCCATGCTTTGGAAGATGTGGATTTTACCATACAGCGCGGTGATGTTGTCGGCCTAATCGGTCACAACGGAGCCGGCAAAAGTACACTCCTGAAGATCATTTCCGGGATCATGCGCCCGACGAAGGGCAAGGTTTGGCGTGGCGCCAATATCGTTCCGATGCTGGAACTCGGTTCCGGTTTCGACTACGATCTCTCAGGACATGAAAACATCTTTTTGAACGGTGCGATCCTCGGCTATTCGAAGGAGTTCCTCCACTCGAAGTACGACGAGATCGTTGCATTTTCCGAGCTGGCAGAATTTATTCATACGCCGCTTCGGAACTATTCCTCCGGTATGTTGATGCGACTCGCGTTTTCCATCGCGACTGTTGTAGAACCGGAGATCCTGATCGTCGATGAGGTCCTGGCGGTCGGTGATGAGCGCTTCCAGGAGAAGAGTAAAAAGCGTATGATGGAGCTGATGAGCGGCGGTACCACGGTACTGTTCGTTTCACATAACATTGACCAGATCCGTGAGATGTGTAACCGGGTCGTTTGGCTGGACCATGGTAAGGTCCACATGATCGGCGAAGCCGACGAGGTTTGCGACGCTTATCGCAAACAGTTTTTGGAACAATAAAGGAGAAGCCGGTTTTCGGCAAAGAGTATGAAGAAAGTTACGATCGTTATTCCGAACTATAACGGATATCAGTTTTTGGAAACCTGTATGAACTCACTTCGGGCGCAGACCTGTCAGGACTTTGAGGTCCTGGTCGTGGACAATGCATCCGTCGATGAGAGTGTACCGTATCTGAGGGAGAATTATCCCGAGGTACGTGTGGATGTCATGGAGACGAACCTCGGTTTCGCCGGCGGCGTTAACTATGGTATCTTGCAGTGCAAGACGCCTTATGTCATCCTGCTCAATAACGATACGGAGTCGGATCCGCACTACGTTGAGGAGATGATCAAGGCGATCGAGAAGGATGACCGCATCTTCTCCGTAAGCAGTAGCATGATCAGTTTTTATAAGCGGAATCTCATGGATGATGCGGGCGACCTCTATACGATGTTCGGCTGGGCCGTCCAGCGCGGCATCCATCAGCCCGTTGATGCATACCGGAAGCCGAAGCGCGTATTTTCCGCATGCGCAGGCGCAGCGATCTATCGTCGTGCCCTGTTTGATGAGATCGGAATCTTCGATGAGATGCATTTCGCATACCTGGAAGACATCGATCTGGGTTTCCGTGCGAATATCAAGGGATACAAAAACATCTACGCTCCGAAGGCGATCGTTTACCATGTCGGCAGTGGCACGAGCGGTTCGAAGTACAATCCGTTTAAAGTGCGCCTTACGGCCCGGAACAGCCTGTACCTGCACTATAAGAACCTGCCGAACCTCCTTTTGCTTCTGAATTCGCCGATCTTCCTGCTCGGCTATCTCATCAAGATCGGTTTCTTTGCAAGCATGGGACTTGGTAAGGAATATCTGAGCGGTCTGAAAGAAGGACTGAAAACGGTACGCAAGTGCAAGCGCGTGAAGTATGAGCGTAAGAATTTCAAGAATTATCTGGATATTGAGATGCAGATGTTCTTCGGAACATTTGCCTATACGTTTGAGTTTTTGGAGAGGCGCGTATTCAACAAAGAAGAGAAGTAAGGAAATTGATTTTTGAGGTGATCCAACGTGAAGAATGACAAACGAAGCGCAGTCGGTCTGATCTATTTTATGTTCGACCTGCTCGTTCTGGTAGCGACCTACTGGCTGACGTACTGGTTTAAACTGGTCCTTTTAGATGACCAAAACTACATAGAGATCTTTGAACTGTATCTGAAGAGCATGGCATTCGTATTTCCCGTTTTCCTGCTCAGTTATATGTTTGTTACGCTTTACAGCAACATGCGGACGCAGTCGAAGGGGGCGCTTTTGTTCCTGATCACCGAGGGCAATGTGTTCGGAACCCTGTTCCTGACGCTGTTTTTGTTCTTCGTCAAGGTCGAGAATTTCTCCCGTCTGTTCCTCGTGTATTTCGCAGTTTTGGATACGGTACTCATGTTTATCGAGCGTGTCATTGTAGGAAAGATCATCGATCGCTCGTATGCTAAGGGTAAGCATCAGAGTCAGGTCGTGATCGTCGGCTACAGTGAGACGGCGAAGGCATACATTGACCGCGTCAGCGCAAATCCCCAGTGGGGCTACCACATCGTGGGTATTCTCGATGATGAGAAGGAGACAGGCCACGCTTACAAGGATGTTCCCGTGATCGGAACGACCGAGGACCTGACGTCCCTCCTGGAGAAGAATGAGACCGACGAGATCGTCATCTGTCTGAAACTGACGGAGCATAGCAAACTGAAGACGGTGGTAAATACGTGCGAGAAGTCGGGCGTACATACGAAGTTCATCCCGGACTACATGAACGTGCTGCCCACGCAGCCGTACACCGAAGATATGCAGGGCCTGCCGGTCATCAATATTCGTTACGTGCCGCTCATGAGTTGGGGCAATGCTGCCATCAAGCGTGCCATGGATATATTCGGCAGTTTATTTGCGATCATTCTGTTTTCACCGGTCATGCTGGTCGTTGCGATCCTGGTCAAGACTACGTCGAAGGGCGGCGTGATCTTTAAGCAGGAGCGTGTCGGAAAGCATAACCGTCCGTTCAAAATGTATAAATTCCGTTCGATGGTCGTACAGACCGATGAGAGCGAGAAGGACAAATGGACTACGAAAAACGACGCGCGCGTTACGAAAGTCGGCGCGTTCATACGTAAGACCAGCATCGACGAGCTGCCGCAGTTCTTCAACGTGCTGAAGGGCGACATGAGCCTGATCGGACCGCGTCCCGAGCGTCCGTTCTTCGTCGAGAAGTTTAAAGAAGAGATCCCGCGTTACATGGTAAAACACCAGGTGCGTCCCGGCATCACCGGTTGGGCCCAGGTCAATGGATGGCGCGGCGATACATCGATCTCGGAGCGCATTGCCTGCGACCTCTATTACATTGAGCATTGGTCGCTCAAACTGGATGTCAAGATACTGTTTTTGACGTTCTTTAAGGGATTTGTTAACAAGAACGCATATTAGTAATATGAGGTTCGAAAAACCCGCACGGGCGGGGAGGAGAGGATTTTTATGGAAGAAAACTTTGATCAGGAGGCGCGTGTGCTGCGTCGCGAACAGCGAAAACGCCGCAAACGTCTCCGCGTCATCAAATATACGGTAGTTTCCATTCTGGAGGTACTGCTTCTGGTCGTGATGTGCGGCCTGTACTATCTGCGTACGAAGATCGGAGGCGCCAACGTATTAGTCGTTCCGGAAGGACAGACGGTCGCTACGAATGCTTTCGTTGAACCGAGCTATCAGGAGAAGATCTCGAAGCAGTTCACGACATTTGCCATATTCGGTATCGACAGTTCCGAAAACCCGGAAAAATCCCAGCAACGTCTTGCGAAGGGTAGTAACGCAGACGTTATCATGCTGGCTGTCATCAACAATGAAACCAAAGACGTAAAACTTGTATCGATCTTCCGTGATACGTATTTCTATCATTCGGACGGAGCGTTCGGTAAGATCAACTCGGAGGCATCGCATTTCGGCACGTACAGCCTGATGCAGATGCTGAATAAAAACTACGACCTGGATATCGATGGTTTCATCGCCGTTGACTGGTCTATCGTAGCCAGACTGGTCAATGACCTGGGCGGCCTGGAACTGGACATCAAGGAGAACATGATGACCGTCACCATCAATGGTGAGGAAGTTCCGTATATCAACGGCCTGATCAGCCAGATCGTACAGTCGACCGGTATCCCGTCCGTACATATCGAGCACACAGGCCTGCAGCTTTGCGATGGCGTTCAGACGGTAGCATACTGTCGACTTCGTAAGAGAGACTCTGACTTTATGCGCGCACAGCGTCAGCGTGAAGTTATCTCGAAGATGCTGGTGAAGGCGAAGTCCGCATCACTTGGAACTCTGAACACCATGGTCGACCATGTATTGGCCTCGACATTGATCGGCGCCAGCGATGGTAAAGCCGAATCTGCACAGGATATCATCGACTATTTCATCGGAATGGTCCCGAGTATCGGAAAGGTCCACATCAACGATTCCCAGGGCTTCCCGTTTGCCCAGAGGACCGAAATGGGATATATGGGTAACTGTGTCGTTCCAATCAATCTTGAGTTGAATGTCTCGAAATTGCACGAGTATCTGTATGGTACCCAGAATTATCAATGCTCTGATTTCGTTAAGAATCTGAGTGAAACGATCCGCGTAAATGCCGGATTCGACTCGGATTTCAATTATGTGGGACTTCAGTGACAATTCATGAAAAAGTAAATGTTCCATCACACTTTTTTCACAGACTCGGTTTATCATAGAGTCATAAAGTGAGTGACAGATACACAGTCACTGAAAGGAGCAATAAGGATATGGATGATAAAGATTTCTATTTCAACTTCGATACAGAAGAGAATGATAAGAAGGCGGCGGAACCTGAAGCCGTAAAAGAAGATGAGGTGAAGGATACTTCTGTGCCTGAAGTAAAGGCACAGGAAGAACCGAAAGCCGAGCAGCAACCGGCACCGGAGCCGAAGCAGGATAACCGGCCGTTGCCGTCGTATTACGACTACTACAGATCTTCCCAGTACAGTGCACCGCAGACGTCCGGAAGCAACGGACACAAAGGTTCTTTCATGGGACCGGTCATTGCGATCCTGACCATGCTGATCGTAGTCGGAAGCATCCTCGGTATAAGCCAGATCCTCAAAAACAAGAATGATAATGCAGATGATGTAACGACTGCAGCAGATGTTGCTAAGAACGAGCCGACTGCGGATGCAGGTAAAGATACTGCTAAAGAAGTAACCAAAGATGCTTCCACACCGACCACTTCCGTTCTGACCCGTAGCGACATCAACACGACTAAGAACGTAAACGCGACATTGCTCGATGTTTCCCCGATCGTGGACGAGGTTATGCCTTCCGTCGTTGCAGTAACCAATAAGACGGTTTATTCGACCAGTTTCTCCCGTTATTTCGGTTCCGGTCAGCAGGAACTGAAGGGAGCAGGTTCCGGCGTCATCATCGGTAAGAATGACGACGAACTTCTGATCGTATCCAACGCACATGTTGTTATCCCTGAGAGTTATTACAACGCGAGCATCACATCCAGTGAGATCTCCGTTAAGTTTGTAAACGATAAAGAGATCGCTGCTTATGTCAAAGGCACCGATGAAGAGCGTGACCTGGCAGTTATCGCAGTGAAACTTTCTGATATCGATGAAGAGACCCTGAACGCGATCAAGATCGCAGTCGTAGGTGACTCAAACAACCTGAAGGTTGGTAATGGCGTTATCGCGATCGGTAACGCAATGGGTTACGGCCAGTGCATGACCGTAGGTTATATCAGCGCATTGAACCGTGAGGTTACATTCTCCGATGGTTATACACGTTCCTTCCTGCAGACCGATGCAGCGATCAACCCCGGTAACAGTGGCGGCGGATTGTTCGATATGTATGGCAACCTGATCGGCATCAACTCTGCAAAACTTTCCGATGAAACCGTTGAAGGTATGGGATATGCGATCCCGATCACGGACGCGGAAGAAGTTATCAATGATCTTATGAACCGCGCGACCCGTCAGAAGGTTACGGATGAGGCGAAGAAGGGCTCTCTCGGCATTCGTTGCTCGGAGCGTTACCAGTCGGTTTATGAAGGAACCGGCGCATTCGTTGAAGAAGTCATCGAAGGCGGAGCAGCTGATAAGGCCGGCATCATGGCTTACGATATCATCACTGCTATTGACGGTGTAAAGGTCACATCTTGGAATGAACTTCTGAATGAGATGGCCTACCATGAAGGTGGAGAGAAGGTCAAGGTTTCCTATAAGTCTTTGGACGTTACCGGCGGACGTCGGTCCTATTCCGATCATGAAGTCGAGGTAACCCTTGGTTTCTATAAGGATATGGACACATCTTCGAAAACCGAAGAAAAATAAAACAGGTACTACAATGTGAAGAAAAAAACGGAGCGTGACAACGCTCCGTTTTTAATTTATTACACTTGTTAAGGGAACTGTAAGGAATTCGTAAGGTTTACGCCTTGTAAATAAATACTACGGATGGTATATTTAATGAGTATTTTATACAAGAAAGGATGATAGGAAAATGTCACTTGTAGTAACGAATCTTTCAAAGAAGTACGGAGAGAAGACCGTAGTTGATCATATCTCGTTTTCGTTGGAACATCCCGGTGTGTATGCGTTTTTGGGAACCAACGGCGCAGGTAAGTCTACTTCTTTGCGTATGATGCTCGGTATGCTCGCAAAAGACAGCGGTGAGGTTCTGTGGAAAGGAAAGCCACTGGACACCATGGAGACGAATGTAGGTTATCTCGCGGAGGAGAGAGGCTTGTATCCTAAGTTCACGCTGATGGATCAGCTCCTGTATTTTGCTTCATTAAAGAACGTATCGAAAGAAGATGCGAAAGTCCGTATTGAGTATTGGGTAGAGCGTTTGGAGCTCACTGAGTATTTCCACCCGCCGGTCGTAGGCAAAAAGAAACCGAAGCCGATGAAGGCGGACCAGCTCTCCAAAGGTAATCAGCAGAAGGTGCAGCTCCTGGCTGCTTTGATCTCCGATCCGGAACTTCTGATCCTGGATGAGCCGCTTTCCGGCCTGGATCCCGTAAATATGGATCTGTTTAAGCAGGTTATCCACGAGCAGGTAGATGCCGGCAAATACATCATCATGTCCAGCCATCAGATGGAGGTCGTTGAGGAATTCTGTGAGGATATCACGATCCTGCATCACGGAAAGGCTGTAGTTCAGGGTAATCTGAATGAGATCAAAAAGTCCTATGGACGTGTCAATATGTTCGTAAAGACCGAGGAACCGATTGATGATCTGATCGAAGCTTCCGGTCTTCGCGTGGTCAATAAGACTCCGAACGGTATCCAGCTTAAGGTTTCCGGTCAGGAGCAGGCAGACCGTTTCCTGGATCAGTTGGTATCCGGTCACAAGACGATCGTTCGCTTCGAGCTTCGTGAGCCGTCGCTGCATGAGATTTTTGTAGAGAAAGCGGGGGAGAATGTAGAAGATGAAGCACAGTAGATTTCACGGAACGGGAAAGGTGTTTAATTTCACATTTTCCCAGATGATGAAAGCGAAAGGGTTTCGATTCACATTGATCCTCATGCTCCTTACGTCGATGCTTTATTACCCGATCTCTCAGACCATTAAGAGAAACGGTGAGGGCGGAGGAGTGTCCGAAGTCAAACATACTTCGATCGATACTCTTTACGTGATCGATGAAAGCGGTCTGAATTTTATGGACTGGTTTTATTTTGATAAGGCAGGTCTGGAGCAGATCGAGATCCCGAAGATGGTTTCATCTGATAAAACTTATGACGAATTAACAGAAGAACTGAAGGAAACCGATAAGGCGATCGCCCTTCTGCACGTGCATCACGTGGCAGATGAAGGTACCTTCTATTACACTTTGGTACAGGGTACCAAGACACCGGTCGAAAAGAGTGATCTCACTCTTCTGAAAAATGCGATCCAGAACACGGTTTACACGCAGTTAATGGAACACGTGGGCATTACGGAAGAGCAGATGGCCATCCTCAATATGGACATCGAGACCGACACAAACTATGTGGACATCGAGAGCATCGGAAAACCGGTCGACGAAGATGAAGACGAGAAGGGCATCAATCAGCAGCAGTACATGATGATCCTCATTGTCATCATGTTGACGACCATGTTGGTTTCCATGAGCGGAGAGTACATTTCCAGTTCTATCGTTCAGGAGAAGAGCTCCAAGGTCGTTGAGTATCTGCTTACGAGCATTCGCCCGATCGCGCTTTTGTTTGGTAAGATCGCAGCGGTATTTTTGATCACGCTGTTCCAGATCGTGTCCATGATCGTATGCTTTGCGGCTTCTGTAGTGATCTATCACGTAGTAGCTGACGGCATGGCTGTATCGGATGCGTTCGGTAAGATCACCAGTTTTATCCCGAAAGATGTGGACATCACGATCACACCGATCGGTGTTGTAGTACTGGTTTGCTTCCTGCTGGCGGGTATGCTGTTCTTCTCGCTGATCTGCGGCGTTATCGCTGCCTCTGTAAAGAGCGTGGAAGAGATGCAGGAGCGTATGAAGTCATTTACCCTGCTTTTGTTCATCGGCATGTTCGGCGCGATGACCATCACGATCATGAACATTGGCGGTTCCGACACGGGTAAGTTGGAGACGATCGCGGCTCTGTTCCCGGTCACCTCCCCGTTCCTGGTTCCGGGTTACTTATTCTCGAACCGTATATCCCTCGGGTTGGCACTCATTGGTCTGGCGATCCTGATCGTCTTCGTTTATTTCTTACTCGCCTTTGCGGCAAGATGCTACGAGTATCTGATCTACTACAACGGTCAGAAGTTAAAACTCAGAGATTACTTCAGCATCTTTAAGAACGAGAAGGGAGGAGAGAAAAATGCGTAAGCGTAACGGTGCATTCAGCGGTTTCGGAAAGGTCTTTCGCTTTACGTTCCGCCATCAAGCCGAAGGTAAGGGCTTTAAATTCGCAACCTATGTCATTCCCTTTCTCCTGATGGGACTCGTTATCGCAATCTTATCGTTCATGGCATTTGACAACGTTAAGAAGACGAAACAGGAACCGGTCAATATCGAGAAACTCTATGTTATCGATGAAACGGATTATGGTATGTTCGGAAGTATCGTAGGATATTCCATAACCAGTACCGATCTGAAAGATGTAACTTACAAGTCAGTTACAAACACAACAACAGATACATTCCTGAAAGATAATAAAGACAGTCTTGCAGAGGAGAGTGGATGGGGTATCCTTTCCCTTTCCAAAGAGATAAAGCATGCGGAATTTGGCGAAGAGAATACGGAGGATAAGGAGATCCTGGTCGTTCGTCTTACATTGCCCAGTGGTTCCGAGGTTAATTATTCCACCAGAGAAAAAACTCTTGAACTCGGCTCTGTTGCAGCCAAAGGTGTTTCGGCGACTGCTTCCGAAGTAACGACAGAGCAGTACATGATCCTGTCCGGAAGTCACATGTCGCAGATCATTGATGCCGGTAAGAAGGAAGACAACCTTATCCTTACAATGGTCCGCTACATCGGTCCGTTCTTATTTACGATCCTGATGTACACCATGCTTCTTCTCTACTGTATGGGTATGGGTAAGAACCTTGTGGTTGAGAAGTCCTCCAAACTTATGGAGATGCTTCTTACTTCGATCTCTCCGGTGGCTTTGGTTGCCGGTAAGGTTATGGCGATCATCTGTGTGGCGCTGCTTCAGTTTGCGCTATGGATCGCATCGGTCGTTGCCGGTTTTATCGTGGGCAATATCGTTGCGAAGATGATCGATCCATCGTTTGTAAACCCGATCAATCAGTTGATCGATCTTCTGTTGGAATACGGAAACGTATCTTTCACACCGGTACAGGTGGTCCTGGCGCTTTTGGCTCTGATCTTCGGCTTTGCATCTTTCTGTGTCCTTGCGGCAGTGATCGCATCGACATGTGCAAAGGCAGAAGAGGTAGCTCAGAAGCAGGGTATTTTGAACCTGGTCATCATCGCGGGTTATATGCTTGCGATCGTTGCTGCTCTCGGTGAGGTTTCCGGTGAGGGCGAAAACAAAATGATGATCCTGGCAGATATGATCCCGTTCTCGGCAGCCTTCCGACTTCCGGTCGATGTGTTGCTCGGAAGTGTATCCAACGGATTGGCAGCATTGTCCGTAAGCTTAATGGTCATCCTGACGATCGTATTCTCGATCGTTGCAGGTAAGGTCTACAAAGCACAGGTATTCCTTGCGGGTAATTCGATCGTGTCCAATGCAAAGCGTGCATTGTTCGGAAAAAAGAAATCTAAAGAATAATATCGACGCTCCCTCCGGCAACGGAAGGGAGCGTTTTTTTGTTTAGAGACGGGAAACTGCAGGGAAAAAGACTTGCATATTTTTCCCGCGGTTGTTAAAATAGAAATGGTATGACATTTGCTCGGCACCTCGCTCGGATGAGGGAGGAGATATGCCGAAACAACACTCGAAAAGACGATACAT
The DNA here is from genome assembly GCA_017615545.1 of Lachnospiraceae bacterium. Classification (GTDB taxonomy): domain Bacteria; phylum Bacillota; class Clostridia; order Lachnospirales; family Lachnospiraceae; genus UBA1201. The sequence continues at coordinate 66,160 of JAFZZY010000013.1, read as the reverse complement.
GGCCGCATTAATTTGGCTGAGTTTGAGCTTCCTGCCCGGTTGTGAACTACCGGATCTGTTTTCGGATCCTGTGACGACGGGGGCGGAGGACTTTATGCTCGAAGCGATGACCGAAACGGAACCGCAGGAAATGCCCTCGACGACTGAGCGGACGATCTTCGTATATGTCGTAGGGGAGGTCGTTAACCCAGGAGTTTACGAACTCGGGAGCATGGACCGACTGGAAGCGGCGATCCGTGCGGCGGGAGGTTTTACCGAGGCTGCGGAGCCTGCCAGCGTGAACCTGGCACGGACGATGACGGACGGAGAGCAGGTGGAGGTGTTGAGCCGCGAGGCATATGCCGCGGGCGTTGTCATACATTCTCAAACGGGATCCGGATTGGTGAATATCAACACGGCGGGCGTCAAAGAATTGACGGAACTGCCGGGGATCGGAGAGACGCGGGCGCAGGCCATCATTGACCACCGAAATAAGCATGGGCCTTTTGAAACGATCGAGGATATCATGCAAGTAAACGGGATCAAACAGGTTGCGTTTGAACAGATCCGCGATAAGATCACAACAGGAAGATAACAGGAGTGAGTATGGCTAGGATATTGGTGGTTGATGATGAAAAGATCATCGTGAAGGGGCTGAAGTTTTCGCTCGAGCAGGATGGCTATGAAGTAGACTGTGCGTATGACGGCGAGGAAGCAATCGCTCTGGCGAAGCAGAAAGAGTATGACGCGATGCTTCTGGATGTGATGCTTCCGAAGTACAACGGCTACGAAGTATGCAATATGGTCCGGGAGTTTTCCCAGGTGCCGATCCTGATGCTCACGGCGAAAAACGATGACATGGATAAGATCATGGGCTTTGAATACGGAGCTGATGATTACATCACCAAACCGTTTAATATCCTGGAAGTGAAGGCGCGCGTGCGCGCGATCATCCGCCGCACCAAAAACTCCGAGAAAACGGAGGGCCAGGTGGTTCCTGAGGGAGCTACGGAAGGCATCGTGATCGACAGCGAGAGCCGTACGGTGAAGATCGACGGCGTTGAGATCAACCTGACCGCGCGCGAGTTTGATATTTTGGAATTGATGGTGAATAACCCGAATAAGGTTTATTCGCGTGAAAATCTTTTGCAGATCGTATGGGGCTATGATTATCCCGGCGATGTGCGTACCGTAGATGTACATGTGCGTCGTCTGCGTGAGAAGATCGAGCCGAACCCCGGCGAGCCGAAGTATGTGCAGACCAAATGGGGCATCGGATATTTCTACAAACAGGGTTGAGAGAGAAGCGCTTAAATGAATGAAAATGAGAAGAACGTTCGTAAAAGACACGGTCTTCCGTTCCGACTCGTTATCTTCCTGGTGCTTCTTTTGATCGGCGTCATTCCGATGATCGTGTATCAGTTGGGAATGCGGCAGTCCGTGAGCGATGCTCTGGTCAATGAAACGAAGGAACGGATGTATTCCGAATGTTCGAATATTTCACAGTTTATATCTTATATAGCCGCGCCGGAAGACAGCGCGGTTCTTTCGGATGTCCGCTCGCAAATGGTGGACAGCGCAAAACTGTTGAACGGACGCATGCTTCTTTTGGATCCTTCGTATCGTGCCATCGCGGATACGTACGCGTATGATCGCGTGCATTATGTTGTTTTTCAGGGCGTTTTATCGCTGTATTCTTCGGACAGGGAATCATTGACCGAGATCACGGAAGAATATATCAACTATTTCGTAAAGGTCGTTCCGAAAAACTCGACCAAAACCTACGTGCTGTGCTTTATGGCGCCGTTGGCAAAAAACAGCTCGTTCATGGCATCGGTGAGTCGTAAGAGCATTCTTTTGATGACCATCATTCTGGTGATCACCCTTTGTGTCGTTTATTACTTTGCTTTTATGCTTGGACGGCCCATGAAGAAACTGAAGGATTCGGCGCATGCTCTGTACGACGGACAGCGCGGCGATATCGTCGGCAAGCATTATAAGGAGCTCGTGGAGACTTCGGATACGGTCAATGAATTGATGGAACAGTTGCATGCGATCGATACGTCCCGTAAGGAATTCGTGTCGAACGTGTCACATGAGCTGAAGACGCCGATCACGTCGATTCGTGTTTTGGCGGATTCCCTGATGTCCATGCCGAAGGGTGAGGCGCCGGTCGAACTTTACGAGGATTTCATGACGGATATTTCGGATGAGCTGAACCGTGAGGCGAAGATCATCGACGACTTGCTGACGCTCGTTCGCACCGATGAATCGATGGCGAACCTGAACTATTCGACGGTCGATATCCATGCGATGCTGGAAGGTTTGCTGAAGCGCTTGCAACCGCTGGCCGGCAAAAAGAACGTCGAACTCGTTCTGGAGAGTTTTCGTAGGGTCGATGCCGAGGTCGACGAGGTGAAGCTCGTTCTGGCGATCTCGAACCTCGTGGAAAATGCGATCAAATACAACCGCGAGAGCGGACATGTGCGTGTTTCACTTAACGCCGACCATAAGTATTTCTACATCAAGGTCGAGGACTCCGGATTCGGTATTCCGGCAGAATCCCAAACGAAGATCTTTGAGCGTTTTTATCGAGTTGATAAGGCGCGTTCCCGTGAGATGGGCGGTACCGGTCTCGGACTGGCGATCACACGAAACATTATCCAAATGCATAAGGGCATCATCCGCGTGTTCAGTAAGGAGAACGAAGGAACGACATTTACCGTTCGTATTCCTCTGAACAATGTTTCGGAGAGCTCGGAAGGAGACGGCACATGATGAAACGAACGTTTGTTTGTCTGCTTCTGACGGCATTTGTTTTGGCATGCTTCTGCGGTTGCAAAAAGAAGGCAGACGCGGAGACTCCGACGGTTTCAAAACTGGCAGAAGGTGAATATGAAGTTTATTATCTGACACAGGATGGTCTCCATCTGGATACCGAAGTACGGGATGCGAAGGGAGATACACCGGAGGATCTCGCGAGGACCTTGATGAGCATCATGCAGGATCCCGCGGAGCATGGACACAACTGTGCATTCGGTTCCGGAGTATCGTTGCAGAATCTGCGTATCAAAGAGGGAACATTGGAGCTGCATCTTTCTCGCGAGTACAATTCGCTGAAGAGTACGCGAGAGATCTTGGCGCGGGCGGCGATCGTTCGTACGTTGGCGGCAGTCGACGGCGTGGACTCGGTCCTGATCTACGTCGAAGATGCGTTATTTAAAGACGCGAACGGATATACACCCGGCGCGATGACGGCCGGCGATTTTGAACTGAATTTCTTTGAGAACCTGGCAAAAGCCCGCTTGAAATTGTTCTTTGCGGATGAAAACGGTCGGGAACTGAGCGAGGAAGTTCACGAAGTGTCCTACGGATATGGTACGACCCTGTATGAGTTGGTCTTGAAACTTTTGATCGAAGGTCCGACGCAGGAAAATCACCATGCCGTTTTACCTGCGGATACGGAGATCCGTTCGATCAATGTAAACAACGGTATCTGCTACGTGCTCCTGTCACAGAACGTGCTTAGCAGCATGGACGCGCAGGGTATCCGACCGAAGACCATGGTCTACGCGATCGTCAATTCATTGACCGAGCTGACGAACATCAATCGCGTTGCGATCCGGTTCGAAGGAGTAGACGGCGAGCCGTTTGGCGAGGAATTGTCGTTGATCGATCCGCTGGAGCGTGATCTGGACATGAATAAAGAAGAACAGAACGGAGAATGATATTGAAGCGACCGATGGTTGCTGCCGCGCTTTCCTGGGGGATGGGGATCGTCCTGTCAGGGGCGCAGGCAGGGAGAATGATCAACGTTCCGGCGGCTTTCGCTGCCGCGATCGTTTACGCCATCGGAGTCATACATATTGTACGGAAGAATTCCGGGAACAGCATAGCGTATATGCTGCTCCCGGTCTTGTTTTTACTGGGGATGTTTCATGCGCAGACGCAGGGACGGGTATTATATGGTGCAGGGAATCGGTTGGAAGAAGCTATCGGAATTTCGGAGAGTGCCGTGACCAAAATGAGAGGGCACGTGATCCGAAAGGAACGAAAGGAGAGCGAAGACGGTATTACCTATGTGCTTACTTTGGATATGATTTCGGTAAACGGGGTAGCATTAGCGGGAGAGATGCTGGTCTATACTTCACAGGATGTGAAGATTGGAAGCAGGATCGTTTATGAAGGTGAGTCAGGAGGTTTTGAGAGGACAAAAAACCCCGGAGGGTTTGACGCATTTTCCCATTACGGTTACCGGGGAATATACTACCATGTGTACGACGGGAAGATCGTGGACGAAACAGAAAGCGGAGGGTGCTTCGACAACGTAAAGGAGGCGATCCTTTCCCTTCGAACGTGGATGCTGGAGGCGATCCGGGCGACCGCGCCCGAGGATGTGTATGGTTTCTTCCAGGGGATCTTGCTGGGGGAGAAGAACTCGATGGAAGAAGACGAACGTGAAAGCCTGCGGAGATCGGGGCTGGCGCACATCCTGACAGTGTCGGGGCTTCATATCTCGATGCTGGCGTCGATGTTGCTGTACCTTCTGAAGAAATTGCGGGTACCGTTTTATCTTCGGCTGATCCTGGGGGCTGCTGTGATCGGAGTGTACGTGTTCCTGACCGGCTCCGGTTATCCTTCGCTGCGTGCGTACGACATGTTTCTGATCGTTTCTTTCGGTCGATGTATCGGAAGAACTTATGACGGGAAGTGTGCGCTCAGCGCCTGCTTCCTGTGGAGGACTCTATGGAAACCTTTGCTGGTGTTTGACAGTGGCTTTCAATTATCATTTCTAAGCATGGCAGCGATCCTTTGGGCGGTACCGCATGTGCAGGCACTTTGGATACGAAGTAAGGCGGAGAGCAAACGGCTCCGTTCGCGGCTCCGGTCGGCTTTGCTTACTTCGTGGACGGTCCTGGTCGTGATCAGTCCCGTGATCTGCTATGCGTATTATGAGACAGCGCGATATGCCATGTTTTTGAACCTACTGGTCCTTCCGTTGATCAGTCTGTTGTTGCTTACATTGCTTGCGGGCTTAGCACTGATGATCCTACTTGCTTCTTTTGGGTTTTCGGCCTACCGGCTCGCCCTTCAGCCGGCGGTCAGCATTGCCCGCATGATCCTATGGCTTTCGGATCGTTTCGAAAATCTTTCGGGCAATGTCTGCGTGACCGGAAGGCCGCAGGGAGAGGAAATGCTCCTGTATATCGTTTTCTATGGCGGCGGTCTGATCCTCCTGTGCCTGGCGTCGAGGCTGGAGGCTTTCGGACGAAGCAAGAGCAAGACGACGGGGCGAGGTTATCTGCCGGACCGGCTGAGGTTTCGTGTGCCGTTGTTTCTCCTGCTTATGATCAGTGGTCTGCTGATCCCGAATGCACTGAAGCGACGACCACCTGCGGCCGCCGAACTGACTATGCTGGATGTGGGACAGGGAGATGGGTTTATCTTTCGCTTCCCAAATGGTGAAAATCTGGTTATCGATTGCGGTAATACTTTTCGCGACGATCTGTGGGAGCGTGTTGTCGAACCGGCTTTTCTTTATTACGGCATGGATACGGTCGATGCCTGGCTGCTTACGCATTTTGATATGGATCACATCAGCGCGTTCGTACAGAGGGAGCAGGAGATCGCGAAGGAAGAGAACAAGGGGGCAAACTATAAGCCACATATCCGTTGCCGGCGTCTTTTGATCTCGGCGGCCGATACGATCGAGGAACTGGCGGAGCTTTGCGGACGAAAGCCCGACTGCGAAGTGTATGCATTGTCCGCAGGAATGGTATTCACGGTGGGCGGAGCGAAGGCTGTATGCCTGCTGCCGGATCCTGCGTATCCGTACACATCAGAAAATGATGCATCGGTCGTTTTACGTATCGAAATTGATGAACACATATTGCTCTTTTGCGCAGATATGTCGAAGGAGCAGGAGGGGTGGTTGATGAAGCAGGATGCCAATCTGTCCGCCGAGATCCTGAAGGTGGCTCACCATGGGGCACCACATAGTTCAAGTGACGATTTCATTGCCGCGGTTTCTCCACAGATCGCGCTGATCAGTGTGGGTAAGAATAACTACGGACACCCGGCTCCCGAGGTGCTGTCACGCCTTAAAATACAAGGTTCTGAGATATGGATGACCGATCGGAAAGGGGCGGTTTTGGTCCGCCTCGGAACGAAAACGTTTACTAAAACCTATTACCCGTAAACGTTCATTTTCACTTGCGAAATACCATAGATATTTAAGAGGTGATTTGTTAAAATATGCTCGTGGGATCGGTAAATTTAGCAGAAGAGATTTGCCCGTTCTTGCCCACATTACCACAATATTTGATGGGACATCTTTCAAGATGTATGGTAAAATTGATATGCGATATATTGCGGGTTAATATGGGATGGCCCGTGTTTGGTATATATTTGCATGTTGTATATGAGGAGGTTTTGTATCATGAGAGGAAGGGTAAATGCATTCAAAAAGGCTTTGGCCGTGGTGATGTCTGTTCTGTTGATCGTAACAGGAACAGCTATCACCGGCAATAGTTTTTATGCAGATTATTCATCAGTTAGTGGAGATCAGATTGCGACGATCGTAGGTTCGTATGACGACTACAGCAACGGATATAATATCCTGGGCGTCGCAGGTGATTTCCATCTTTTTGCGCAAAATCGCGTGGATACGTTGGTTCATACCAATGGTAATATCGCTGCGAACGTTTTGTCTGCAGGTACGAATTTCGGTACGAATCAGGCAGTTAAAAACAATATTGCAGAGTATTCTTACGCGACTTATCTGTTCCCGGTAGCGTCCCAGATCTCATCTACCAGCACGGTTCTCGGCAGACAGAATTATGTTGAGAAAGTCGGCGGTCAGACGAAGATCAACGGCACCATCACGGACTGCGATACGCAGAAGGACGTTTATAAGCTCTTATATGAAGATGAGAATAAATACTTTATCGATTTTGAAAAAGAGTTCCGTTATCTGATGGGCCTTTCTCAGGCTCTTTCGACTCTGGAAGGAACGATCGATAAGCTTTCCGGCGGCGACAAGAACGACATCGGCGTGATCACTTTGGCCCCGGATACAACAAACGTTATCAAGATGACTGCGGATCAGTACAAGCAGTTCTGCAACAAGCTTCGCGTTGAAGGCGTTCAGCCCGAGACTGTGAACTATGCAGGACTTACGATGAAGCGCGCTTCTTCGAACCAGTCCCTGATCATCAACCTCGACCTCGCAGGCCATTCGGATTATCACATCCATCAGGCGATGACTTATAAGTTCACCGATGGAACAGAGATCCGCAACAGCGAGGATACATACTTCTCAGGTACAAACATCCTTTATAATATTTATGACTCATCCTCAGCGGATGGCATGTATCATGGTAACCTTACCAACGATGCTGATATGACAGCGACCATTTTGGCTCCTTGCGCCAACGTTACTGCGAACGCGGTCAATGGTTCGGTCATCGCTCAGAACATCGTTACCTACGGCGGTGAGACACACAACAGCCGTTTCACGGTTGTTTCGATCCCGGGCATCAAGGTCGTTCCGGTTCCCGAGACTCTGGTTAAGGTAGTCCTCAAGAAGGTTTCCACTGATGGTAAGGCATTGAGCGGCGCTGTATTCCAGGTTCGCGATATGGAAGGCAAACTCGTTTCCTTCAAGACCAGCAGCAGGGGTGATTACACAACGGCAGTCAGCGTAGCAGCAGAGGGCACGACCATCTGGATCAAGCCCGGCAACTACTATTTGGTAGAGATCGGCGCTCCTGCAGGATATATTCTGAATTCCGAACGCATTCCGTTCCAGGTAACGGATAAGGGTGCCGTAAACGGTACCTTCAATACACAGGTCATCAACGAGAGACAGATCGATAAGGTCATCGCTCCTCTGACGACCGCAGGCGGTGGCTTCAAGGTCGTTGCAGGCGGTGCATACGCACAGCTTCCGACTGAGCGTTTCGGTAGCGTTATCATGAACGCGATCGACGTGACCGCTACATTCTCCACACAGATCCCTGCAGGCGTACAGCTTGGCGTCGAGATCGTGGATGCAAAGACTTCCGAAGTACTTGCATGCTCCAGAAAGTCCGGCAAATTCATGAACGCAAGTAAGAACGGTTACACCGTTAATACGCTTCCTTTCTCTAATCAGATGGCAGGCGATCGCGAGTTCATGCTTCACTTCTTTACGCTGGATGCTCAGGGCAATGTAAACTACATTCCTTTTGATAGCATTTCCGCAACCCTGTATGGCTATCGTCCGGTACAGGCTTCGACAAAGACATTGACCATGCCTTCGTTTGCAAGCGCAGCTAAGAATACGATCGTGGTTCAGAATACTCCGGATTACGTTGAGATCCCGACCACCGAGCCTGAGACTTCCATCGAAGTTCCGACTACGGAAGAGCCTACTACAGAAGGACCGAAGTTCGCTGACGTTATCATCAGCAAGCAGGTTCTCGGCCTGGGCGGTGAGCTTCCCGGCGCACTCCTGTGGCTGTACGGCACCGATACAAAGGGTGCTCAGATCGTTTTCGCAACTGCAGACGTTGAACTGAACGGCGGAGCACTGCTCCTGACCGAAGGCGACGCTGCAACCGTGATCGAGTTCCGCTCCGGCGAGGCTCCCACGATCTTCCATAACCTTCCCGATGGTTCTTACACCCTGCATGAGGAGAGAGCCCCGGGCGGATATGTAGTATCGACCGATATCACATTTGAGATTCAGAATAATGTAGTCGTAACCGTAAACAGCAAGTCCTACTCTGAGGGCAATGTCATCGTTATGTTCGACGATGTGGCTCCGATCCTGACCGACGTTGAGATCAGCAAGCAGGATGTTTTCGGTACCGAACTGAAGGGTGCTAAGCTGTTCGTATCCGGTAAGGATGCAAAGAACAACGCTGTAGCTCTTACGAAGGACAACCTTAAGGCTGCAAATGACGCCACATTCCTTGGCGTCGAGAACAACGTTCTTATGTTCCTTTCCGGTTCGAATTCATCTAAGATCGTAGGACTGCCGGATGGCGACTATATCCTCCACGAAGAGGCAGCTCCGAATGGTTACTATGTAACGACTGATATTCCGTTTACCGTTGAAAAGGGTAAACTGGTGAAAGTAAATAACGCATCTGTTTCCGCATCTTCGAACCTGATCGTCATGACAGACAAAGCGATCCCGGTTCTCACCGATGTTTCCCTTTCTAAGAAGGCGACCGGCGGAGATGAGATCGAAGGCGCAGAGATGACTCTGAAAGGCACGGATGCAAACAACAAGGCAGTAGTATTTACCGACGCGCAGATCGCTGACGCCAAGAACAGCCCGAAGATCTCCGAAGACGGCCAGACTGTAACTTGGATCTCCGGTAAGGAAGCAACCCTGATCAAGGATCTCGTAAATGGTGTTTATGTTCTCCACGAAGAGACTGCTCCCAGCGGATACTTCACAGCAACCGATATCACCTTCGCAGTATACGAGGGCGAAGTGATCTCTTGTTCTTCCAAGTCTTGGGCAACAGGAGAGGATCTCATCGTTATGTACGACGACGCGATCCCGGTTCCGAAGGATGTTAAGATCAGCAAGCAGAATACCGGCCACGAAGAACTTGATGGTGCTCTGCTCGTTCTGACAGGTGTTGACGCAAACGGCAACACAGTTATCTTTGATGCAACACAGTTTGAGGGAGGAAAGGGCGCATCCCTTCAGAAGACCACAAACGATAAACTCGCATATATTACCGGTACTGAGCCTTCCTACGTAAAGGGACTCAAGGATGGTAAGTATACATTGTCCGAGAAAGTAGCTCCTTTGGGCTACATGGTAGCTACCGATATCGAATTTGAGATCAAGGATGGCACTATCTCTAAGGTCAATGCAAAGGCTTACGCTGAGGGCAATGTGATCGTTATGATCGATGCAGCGAAGCCGCAGCCGAAGAAGGCTACCGTTAAGATCAGCAAGCAGGACGTTTACGGTGTTGAACTTCCGGGCGCTGAGCTGAGACTGTACGGAAAAGATAAGGATAAGGCTCCGATCGAGTTTACATCCGAGAACATCGAGCTCGCTTCTGATGCGAAGCCCGGTATCACCACCAGCACAGTCGTATCTTTCTTCAGCGGTTCCAAGCCTTCAACATTTAAGGATCTTCCAGATGGCGATTACACTCTGGAAGAGCTGAATGCACCGGATGGCTACCTGGTAGCTTCCAAGATCAACTTCACGATCAAGGACGGCGCTCTGTACAGCGTAGATAAGGTTACCGTATCTGCAGGTCAGGACCTCATCGTTATGTACGATAAGGCGAAGACAGCAAATGTCTACATCAGCAAGCAGGATGTTTACGACTCCGAACTTCCGGGTGCGACCCTCCAGCTCACAGGTGTTGATGAAAAGGGTAACAAGATCGATTTCACAAACTATGTAGTTTCTACAGGTAATAAGGCAGAAGTTACGAAGAAGAACTCAGATATGATCGAGTTCAGGTCCGGTATAACTCCTACTCTGATCAAGGATCTTGTAAACGGTACATATAAGTTGCATGAGCATGCTGCACCGAACGGATATGTTGTAGCTTCTGATATCACTTTCGTGATCAAGAAGGGTGTGCTTTACTCCATCGACAATGCTGTTGTTTCTACAGGCAGCGATCTGATCGTTATGGTCGATAAGGCTGAGCCTACCACCGAAGCTCCTACGGAAGCACCGACCGAGGCACCTACAGAGGCTCCTACAGAAGCACCTACAGAGGCTCCTACCGTGGTTCCTACCACCGAAGCTCCTACTGAGGCGCCTACCGAAGCTCCGACTGAGGTTCCGACCGAGGCACCTACAAAGCCCGAGCCTACAACAGAAGCACCTACAGAGGTTCCTACCGAAGCTCCTACACAGCCTGAGCCGACCACAGAATATGTGATCCCGACCGAGGCTCCTACGGAAGAGTCTACCGGCGCTGAAGAGCCGACCACAGAGTATGTGATCCCTACCGAAGCTCCTACAGAGGAATCCACAGGCGCTGAAGAGCCTACAACTGAGGCTCCTACCGAGGCACCTACAAAGCCCGAGCCCACAACGGAAGCTCCTACAGAAGCACCTACAAAGCCCGAGCCTACCACCGAGGCACCTACGGAAGCTCCTACAGAAGCGCCTACAAAGCCTGAACCTACAACCGAAGCTCCGACTGAGGCTCCGACATTGATCGGCAGCAGCACAGAGACAAAGGCTCCTGAGACCCAGGCTCCTACACAGGCACCGACCGAGGCTCCGACATTGATCGGCAGCAGCACGGAAACCAAGCCTGAGCCTACCACGGAATACATCATTCCTACCGAGGCTGAGACCGAAGAGTCTACCGGCGAAGAGGTAATCGAGACTGTTCCCGAAACACTTCCTCCGGTAACGACCGAGGCAGAAGAGGAATCCCTTCCTCCGGTTGCAACGGAAGCTGAGACGAAGGCATCTACAGAGGCTGAGACCGAAGCAGTTGTAACATCTGCAGAGGAAGAAGTTCCGTCCAACCCTGTTCTTCTGGGCGGCGGAAATGAAGAGAAGAAGCCTTCCGAGGCACAGGCATTTGCCAATGAAACACAGGCTGAGACCACAGCGTCTCAGAATCCTCCGATGATCATCGGAGGCAGCAGCCAGACCTACGTACTGGGTATCTCCGATTACGCTAAGGCGATCGGTATCACCATGATGGTACTTGGTTTCCTCTGCCTGTCAGCATGTGTTCTCATCTTCAAGAAAGAAGAAGAAAAGTAAATAAAGTTCCGGTCGAATGACCGGTTGAAAGAAGGAGGTGTCCACTGTGACGCCTCCTTTTTACGAAAGAAAACGGGCAGAAATTCGGTCATAAATAGGATTGACGAAAGGCCGCGTATTCGATATACTAATAAGAGCAATGCGCAAAGGATTTTTCAGCGCATAAGTATCAAGGAGACAGTTATGGGAAAGATTATTTTAACAGGCGATCGTCCTACCGGTAAACTGCATGTAGGTCACTATGTCGGCTCACTCCGCCGCCGTGTGGAACTGCAGAATTCCGGTGAGTATGATCGTATTTTTATTATGATAGCGGATGCTCAGGCACTTACGGACAATGCCGACAACCCTGAGAAGATCCGTCAGAATGTTATCGAAGTAGCACTGGACTACCTGTCCGCAGGACTCGATCCGACGAAGTCGAACCTCTTCGTTCAGTCTTACGTTTCCGAGCTGACGGAGATGACATTCTACTACATGAACCTCGTTACCGTAGCGAGACTGCAGAGAAACCCTACGGTTAAAAACGAGATCCAGATGCGTGGCTTCCAGAATACATTGCCCGTAGGTTTCTTCACCTACCCGGTCAGCCAGACCGCAGATATCACTGCGTTTAAGGCGACGACCGTTCCGGTTGGAGAGGACCAGCTACCCATGATCGAGCAGGCTCGTGAGATCGTGCGTAAGTTCAACCAGATCTACGGCGACGTGCTGGTAGAGCCCGATGCGATGCTTTCGGATAACAAGGCCTGCCTGCGTCTGCCTGGTATTGACGGTAAGGCGAAGATGAGTAAGTCCCTCGGAAACTGCATCTACCTTTCCGATCCTGCGGATGAAGTGCAGAAGAAGATCATGAGCATGTTCACCGACCCGAATCATTTGAAGGTCAGCGATCCCGGCCAGGTCGAGGGCAACCCGGTATTTACCTACCTGGATGCTTTCTGCCGTGACGAGCATTTCGAGCGTTATTTCCCGGATTACGCAAACCTCGACGAGATGAAGGCGCACTACATGCGCGGCGGTCTGGGCGACGTGAAGATCAAACGTTTTCTGAACTCCGTAATGCAGGAGGAACTCGAGCCGATCCGTAAGCGCAGAAAAGAATATGAGAAGGATATCCCCGAGGTTTACAACATCCTCAAGAAGGGCAGCGATATCGCGCGTGAGGCTGCCGCGCAGACTCTGTCTGAGATGAAGGCTGCCATGAAGATCAACTACTTCGATGACGCTGAGTTGATCGCTGAGCAGGCGAAGAAGTATAATTCCTGATCGTTTTACAGAAAGGCAATCTATGAATCTGATCATTAAGAACGGAAGAGTGCTGGATCCTGCCAATGCCATTGACGGCGTTCGGGATCTCTATGTGAAGGACGGCGTGATCGCCGCTGTTTGCAAGGAGGGCGAAACGTATGAACTCGCCGGTGCCGATGTCATCGATGCGAAAGGCATGTATGTGATGCCCGGCCTGATCGATCTGCACGTGCACTTCCGTGAGCCCGGTTTCGAATACAAAGAGACGATCGAGACCGGTTCAAAATCTTGCGCTAAGGGCGGTTTCACGGGCGTATGTCCCATGCCGAACACCAAGCCGGTCATCGACTCGGCGGAAATGGTCCGCTTTGAGGTCGAGAAGGCAAAAGCGGTATCACCGATCCGCATTTACCCGGTCGGCGCCGTGACTATGGGACAGATCGGAGTGGAGCCGACGGATGTCGCAGCCATGAAGGAAGCCGGCGCCTACGCGATTAGCGAGGACGGAAAGTCCGTCATGAACTCGATGGTCTATCGCGAAGGCATGATGCGCGCGAAAGAGAACGATATCGTTGTCATGGCGCACTGTGAAGATAAAAACTTAGTGGGTAAGGGCGCGATCAATGCGGGCCCGGTAGCCCAAAAGATCGGCGTCGAAGGAATACCGAACGCAGTAGAAGATATCATTGTTGCAAGAGATATCCTGCTGGCGAAGGAGACCGGTGCGAGACTGCACCTGTGTCACTGCTCGACGGCAGATAGCGTAGAGATGGTCCGCAAAGCGAAGGCGGATGGCGTAAAGGTGACCGCTGAGGTCTGCCCGCACCATTTCAGCATGACCTGCGACGAGATCACTTCCGATGACGCAAACTTTAAGATGAACCCGCCGCTTCGCACGAAGCAGGATGTGCAGGCTCTGATCGAGGGCCTGGCGGACGGAACGATCGACACGATCTCCACCGACCATGCACCGCACAGCGCGGAAGAAAAAGAACGCGGTATCGCTACGGCACCGTTCGGGATCGTCGGGTCCGAGACCGCCGTTTGTCTGACCATTACCAATCTGGTGCGTCCGGGTTACCTGACCCCGATGCAGATGGCAGAGCGCATGAGCATGACCCCCGCAAAGGTACTTAAGGTCGACCGCGGAACGCTCGGCGTGGGAAAGGCTGCGGATATCACGATCATTGACCCCGAAGCACATTACACGATCGATGCAAGCACCTTTGTGTCGAAGGGACACAATACGCCGTTTAACGGCAAGGAAGTCTACGGAAAGGTCGTTTATACCATCGTGGACGGAAATGTCGTATACAAGGCTTAAAACGCGAAATAGAGGCATATTAGGAGAACAGATATGATTGATACACTGATCGAGAAGATCATCGCTAAAAAGGCACCCGTTGTTGTGGGACTGGACCCGATGCTGGCGTATGTTCCTGAACATATAAAGGAGAAGGCGTTCGCTGAGCATGGTGTGACGGCCGAAGGCGCTGCCGAGGCGATCTGGCAGTTCAACAAGCAGATCGTGGACGCGGTCTATGACCTGATCCCGGCGGTGAAGCCGCAGATAGCGATGTATGAGCAGTTTGGCCTGCCGGGCGTGGAAGCGTTCGTTAAGACCGTCAACTATTGCAAGGAGAAGGAGCTCGTTGTCATCGGCGATATCAAGCGTGGTGACATCGGTTCGACCTCGGCCGCTTATGCGATCGGCCACCTGGGCCACGCGCCCCTGGCCGGCGAGGCTTTTGCGCCGGGCTTCCGTGAGGATTTCGCAACGGTGAATCCTTACCTCGGTTCGGACGGTGTGCTTCCGTTCGTAAAGGTCTGCAAGGAAGAGAATAAGGGTATCTTCGTACTGGTGAAGACTTCGAACCCTTCGAGCGGTGAGTTCCAGGATCGTATCGTAGACGGCGGACGTCCGCTGTATGAGATCGTCGGTGAGATGGTCGATAAATGGGGCGCAGAATACATTGGCCGCCACGGTTACAGTGCAGTCGGCGCAGTTGTCGGAGCGACCTATCCCGAGATGGGCGCGGTGCTGCGTAAGATCATGAAGCGCGCGTACATTCTGGTGCCGGGCTACGGCGCACAGGGCGGAACGGCGGCAGATCTGGCTCCGTACTTCAACGAGGACGGACTGGGCGCGATCGTCAATTCTTCCCGCGGCATCATCGCTGCATATAAGGCCGACAAATACAAGGAATTCGGCCCCGAAAACTTCGCGCAGGCATCGAGAAAAGCGACCGAAGATATGATCGCAGATATCGCTGCGCATGTTGACATCGCGAAGTAATTGTGTTACCATGAATCTGGTACTTGTGTTTCCCGGATATTGTGTGTGGGACCTGACCATAAGGAGGCGAATGTAGAATGAAAAGAGCCGAGTATTGCCCTTTCTGCGGCGAGAAATTCATCATGGAGAACCCGGACGGTACCTATCAGTGCTATAAGTGTAATTCTCTTTTCTCGATCGTTGAGGGTGTTGCCGAGGATAATCGAAGCGACGAAGAAAAAATAAACGATATGTTTGATCTATAAGCAGCCGGTCGTGGCTGCGAGCCAGGGGAACCGGAAATCATAAAACGGTTCCCTTTTTTACAGAGGTGAAGATGAGTAATTACGGTATATTATTTGACCTGGACGGAACGCTTTGGGATTCCGCAGAGCATGTGGCGACGGCGTGGAACGAGGTGTTCGCGCAGCATCCCGGGCTTTCGCTTACATTGACCGCGGATGACATCCACAGCGTGATGGGCATGCTGCTTCCGGACATCGCGAAGAAACTGCTGCCCGACATGCCGGATGATGAACGGACTGACCTCTTTCAGCGCGCGATGGACAATGAGATCGCTACCCTGGAGCGTCTCGGCGGCGAGCTCTACCCGAACCTGGTCG
Organism: Lachnospiraceae bacterium; assembly: GCA_017615545.1. GTDB lineage: Bacteria > Bacillota > Clostridia > Lachnospirales > Lachnospiraceae > UBA1201. The sequence continues at coordinate 50,271 of JAFZZY010000013.1, read as the reverse complement.
AGACTTTGACAGAACTGAGAAAGAAGTACAAATTGTACATCGTCAGCAACTGCCAGTGCGGTTACATCGAATCCTTTTTGAACCACCACAACATGTGGCAGTATTTTGACGGAAAGCTCGCTGCGGGTGACACCGGTCTGCCGAAATGGGATAACATCAAGAAGGTAGTTGAAGATGAGCACCTGACACGGGCGGTCTACGTCGGTGATATCTATGCGGACTACATGGCGGCGTCCCGCGCCGGCATCCGCTTCATCCACGCATCCTATGGTTTTGGCACCATTCCGAAGGGCACGCTTACGATCCCTTCGATCGACGCATTGCCCCGGGTTGCAGACGCTTTCTTCTTCGGACAGGAGGATAAAATGAAACAAAAGATCACTGCAAAAGTGGTTTCCCAGGAAAAACTGTGCGACGGCATCTACAGCATGGTGATCGAAGCTTTTGGCATCGCCGCCTTCGCAAAAGCCGGCCAGTTCATTTCTGTATACACCAACGACGGCGCGCACCTGTTGCCGCGTCCCATCAGCCTCTGCGAGGTCGATAAGTTTGCCGGCACGCTGCGCATCGTATACCGCGTGGCAGGCTTCGGCACCGACGCATTTTCCAAATATCAGGCAGGCGACCCGATCGAGATCTTGGGCCCTCTGGGCAATGGTTTCCCGACCCGCACAGATAGCAAAGCCTTCCTGATCGGCGGCGGCATCGGCATCCCTCCGATGCTCGAGATGGCGAAGAAACTGAGCGCACAGGGCATGGCAAAAGAAAACATCATGGCCGTGCTCGGTTACCGCGACGTCCTGTTTTTGAACGAGGATTTCGAGCCGTACGCAACCGTTGTTATAGCGACGGAAGACGGCAGCGCGGGCACGAAGGGCAATGTCCTCAATGCGATCGAGGCAAACGGTCTGACGGCGGATGTGATCTACGCCTGCGGCCCAACACCCATGCTGCGCGCGATCAAAGCATTTGCCGAAAAAAACAACATTACCTGCTATGTCTCCATGGAAGAAAAGATGGCCTGTGGCGTCGGCGCCTGCTTAGGCTGTGTCTGTCAGAGTGTCGAAGTGGACGACCACTCGCAGGTACACAATAAGAGAATCTGCAAAGACGGTCCCGTCTTTGATGCGACGGAGGTGGTACTCTGATGAAGACATCCGTAAATATCGCGGGCGTGGAGCTGAAAAACCCCGTGCTTGAAGCGTCCGGAACGTTTGGTTCCGGTATGGAATACAGTGAATTCGTCGACCTGTCCGCCCTCGGCGGCGTGGTTACGAAGGGCGTGGCCAATGTACCCTGGCCCGGCAATCCGACGCCCCGCATCGTAGAGACCGCCTCCGGCATGCTGAACGCCATCGGCCTTCAGAACCCCGGCGTGGAAGTGTTCTGCAAGCGTGACCTGCAGTTCCTCAAACAGTATGATACGAAGGTGATCGTCAATGTCTGCGGACATACGACGGAAGAGTATCTTGCAGTGGTAGATCGTCTGGCGGACGAGCCGGTCGACCTGCTGGAGATCAATATTTCCTGCCCGAATGTCAAAGAGGGCGGCATCGCGTTCGGTCAGGACCCGAAGGCGGTCGAAGCGATCACACGCGCGGTGAAGAGCCACGCGAAACAGCCCGTCATCATGAAACTCTCGCCGAACGTGACGGACATCACTGTGATGGCACGTGCGGCGGAAGCCGGCGGAGCCGACGCATTGTCCCTGATCAACACGCTTACCGGCATGAAGATCGACGTGGAGCGCCAGACATTTGCCCTGGCAAATAAGACAGGCGGCCTGTCCGGTCCGGCGATCAAACCCGTAGCGGTCCGCATGGTCTACCAGGTAGCCCGCGCGGTTTCCATCCCGATCATCGGCATGGGCGGTATTGCCTGCGCAGCCGATGCGCTGGAGTTCCTGCTTGCCGGCGCGACGGCAGTCAGCGTCGGAACGGCGAATTTCTTCAATCCGTACGCGACTGTGGAAGTCGCTAAGGGTATCGAAGACTACCTGATCCGCCACAAATGCGAAGACATAAATCAGATCATCGGCAAGCTTGCAAAAGAGTCATAAGCCGTCGGAAGTACTTGCAAATTCGATGGTTTTTATGATAGAATGATTGCGCAGCGATCAACAAATTGTAATTTCACGGAGGTATCCTAAATGGAACGTTACAAGGAAGAGTTTATCGAGTTTATGGTGGACAGCCAGGTATTGCGCTTCGGTGAGTTTATCACGAAGAGCGGACGTAAGTCCCCGTTTTTCATCAACACCGGTTTCTACAACACCGGCGAGCAGCTTCTGCGACTCGGAAAGTACTACGCAAACGCCATCGCGACCGAATTCGGTACGGATTTTGACATCGTTTTCGGCCCGGCATACAAGGGTATCCCGCTTGCTACGGCCGTTTCCATGGCTCTGTTCTCAGAGTACGGCGCAACGGTTCGATATTCCTCTAACCGTAAGGAGGTTAAAGATCATGGCGACGTCGGCATCCTCCTCGGAAGCCCGATCAAAGACGGCGACCGTGTCATGATGGTCGAGGACGTGACCACATCCGGCAAATCCATCGCCGAGACCATGCCCATCATCAAGGGCGCAGCTCCTGAGTGCAAGGTATGCGGTCTGATGGTATCGGTCAACCGCCAGGAGCGCGGCACCGGCGAGAAGAGCTCCTTCGATGAGATCGAAGAGAAGTACGGTATGAAGGTACGCGCCATCGTTACCATGGATGAGGTGGTTGAGCACCTCTACAACAAGCCCTACAATGGTAAGGTCTACATCGACGACGCTATGAAGAAGGCGATCGACGAGTATTACGCACAGTACGGTGCAAAATAATTACAAGAGAAGGAGATAAATCATGGGAGAGAAGTTATATCGTTCTTTGACAATGTCCGGCGCAGGCAGCATCGCTGTCGGTGTTGTAGTAGTAGTTACCGGCTTGGCTGCAGGCATCATTGCGATCATTAACGGAGCACACACGCTTGCAAATCGCAAAAACATCACATTCTGAGTAAGATGAAACAATTGACCAAAAAACAGAGAAGGATCCTGATCCTGCTGTTTTTCCTGTACCTGGCGCTGGTGTTCTACGTGACCTGCTTCGGTGTCCGCATGGACAATGTTGCGGACGGGTCTCCGCGGTATAATCTCAAGCCGTTTAAAGAGATCCTGCGGTTTTGGAACCAAAGAGAAATCGTAGGCACCCGCAGCATGTTGTTGAATATCTTCGGAAATGTCGTCATGTTCATGCCGCTCGGTATGTTCGTATGTGCCGTTCCGAAGAAGGCCAACATCCTGATCTGTCTGATCATTTCCGCGTTTTTCAGCCTGTTGATCGAAACGATCCAGTTTTGCTTCAACCTGGGCAGCTTCGATGTGGATGATCTGATCCTAAATACCGCGGGCGGCGTGCTCGGATATATCTTATTCGCGATCTTTCGCGGATTCGTCCGGCTGGCGCACCGGGATAAAAAGGCAAAGGCTTAGAGCCGCAACGTAGAAGGAGGACGTAACGATGATCGAACGCAGAAGTTTGGCCGAAGACCGGATCTCGGAATTATCGGTTGAACTGGCAACATCTGAGCGTCCTTTGGATCGTTATTTCCACGCTCTGTTCCTGCTTTTGCTGGAACAGGATCCGGAGATGTTCTGGATATCGTTTGGAGACGGCTTCGAAGGTTCATTTGCCGATGCGGAAACGCAGAGCGAGGACACGAGGCTTCCGAAGAGTTGCGAGCATTCCCTGCGGCTTTTGATGCGGGAGTGCGCGGACTGCCTGACATTTTCCGCGAAGGGAGACCGGGCGAAAGGAACAGACAGCGTGTTCGGTTTTGGCGCCGACCTCATCTACATGGAACTGGCGCTGGAAGTTTTCAGCTACGTTTCCGAGGTGACGGAAGGTCGTACAGGAGCGGAAGAGCAGATCCAGGATGAGGTGATCCTTGAGAAGATCGCTTCCATGCATCACGCGTACGATACTGAGTATATCGAGTATCGCTATGACACGATCTTTATCACGGACGACAGCTCATCCGAAACAAACGGCGCCGCCCTGTGGCAGGCGTTTTGCGAGGATCCGGAAGCGTATTACTGCGGTCTGCCGTTTGACACGCAGGCGCACGAACACATGATGCAAAAGATCGCGGAGCATCCGGAAGAGAACCGCTATTCGGATGTGATCGCCTATCTGATGGACAATGCATCCGGCCAGACGGTCGGCTTCAATGGAAACGTGGTAAAACTTCCGTTCTTCCTGAAAGCATTGTCCGAATATGAAACGTTACCGTTTCGACTGTCGTTCTACGCGGTTGAATACCATCCCGCGTTGTTTCTTCAGGGCTATGGCGGCCTGTACACGAAACTCGCGGATGCGTTTGTGAAACAGCGCCGCATCGACGCGCAGTTTTTGCAGAAATACCTGCCGACGGGCCAGATCCGTCAGCAGATCCAAGATACAGAAAACCGGCGAAAGCAAGGGCTTGAGACCCTGCACATCGTCAAACTGTGATTTACCAAAAGAAAGCGAGGCTTACAAATGGCAAAAGTAGGTATTGTCATGGGCAGCGATTCCGATCTGCCCATCATGAGCAAAGCAGCAGCCATGCTGGAGAAATTCGGGATCGAGTACGAGATGACCATCATTTCGGCACATCGTATGCCCGATATTTTCTTTGATTACGCTAAGACGGCCCGGGATAAAGGCTTCCAGGTCATCATCGCAGGCGCAGGCGGAGCAGCGCATCTGCCCGGCATGTGCGCGGCGATCTTTCCGCTTCCCGTCATCGGCGTGCCGATCCATTCGAAAGCATTGTCCGGCGTTGACTCTTTGTACTCCATCGTTTCCATGCCTTCGGGTATCCCCGTTGCCACGGTAGCGATCGATGGTGCGGCCAATGCGGGCATCCTCGCAGCAAAGATGATCGCGATCAGTGATGAAGCAGTCTACGAGAAGATCGTGGCTTACAAAGATGAGCTGAAGGACGGCGTAGTCGCTAAGAAAGAAAAGATCGAGAACATCGGATACAAAGCATACATGGAACAAATGAAATAATCAAACGGAGGATCTATCATGGATTACAAGAAATCAGGAGTAGACATCGAGGCCGGATACAAGTCGGTCGAGCTGATGAAGGAGCACATCAAAAAGACCATGCGTCCGGAAGTTCTGGGCGGCATCGGCGGTTTCTCAGGCGCATTCTCCATGGCGAAGATCAAGGAGATGGACGACCCGGTACTTCTGTCCGGAACCGACGGTTGCGGAACGAAAGTAAAGCTTTGCTTCTTGATGGATAAACATGATTCCATCGGTATCGACGCAGTAGCTATGTGCGTAAACGACGTAGCGTGCGCCGGCGGTGAGCCTTTGTTTTTCCTGGATTATATCGCTTGCGGTAAGAACTATCCCGAGAAGATCGCGCAGATCGTTAAGGGCGTTGCAGACGGTTGTGTTCAGTCCGATTGCGCGCTGATCGGCGGCGAGACTGCAGAGCATCCCGGTCTTATGCCTGAGGATGAGTATGATCTGGCAGGTTTTTCTGTTGGACTGGTCGATCGCAAGGATCTGATCACCGGCGAGAATATCAAGCCCGGCGATGCCCTCATCGGTATTGCTTCTACCGGCGTGCATTCCAACGGTTTCTCACTGGTACGTAAGGTATTCGAGATGACGAAAGAGTCTCTGGATACTTACTATGACGAGCTCGGTGCGACCCTGGGCGAGACCCTGATCACTCCGACCCGCATCTACGTAAAGGCACTTCGCGCTGTAAAAGAGAGCGGCGTAACCATTAAGGGCTGCAGCCACATCACCGGCGGCGGTTTCTATGAGAATATCCCGCGCATGCTGCCGGATGGCGTTTGCGCTGAAGTTAAGAAAGACAGCTATCCCGTGCTTCCTATCTTCAAACTCATGCAGAAGAAGGGCGACATCGAAGAGAAGATGATGTACAACACCTTCAACATGGGTCTCGGCATGGTGCTTGCGATCGATCCGAAGGATGTTGATGCAACGCTTAAGGCACTCGAGAGCACAGGAGATAAGGCATATGTTGTCGGTCAGGTGATCGCCGGAGAAAAGGGCGTAAAACTGATCTGATCCTGAAATATCATTCGTATTCTTACACTTGAAAGGAGTGCGAGCATGTCCGAATCAAAGTTTAAGATCGGCGTTTTGGTCAGCGGCGGCGGAACGAACCTGCAGGCCATCATCGATGCCGTAAAGAGCGGCGTCATCCCGAATACCGAGATCTCGTTCGTGATCAGCAATAACGCAAACGCGTACGCTCTGACACGTGCGGAAAATGCAGGCATCCCGGCGCAGTGTATTTCCCCGAAGAATTTCACATCGCGTCTGGATTTCGAGAATGCATTGACCGATGCAGTCGTAAAATACAATGTCGACCTGGTCGTAGCGGCCGGCTTCCTGGTGATCATCCCGAAGGCCATGATCCGCGCTTATAAAGACCGAATCATCAACATCCATCCGTCCCTGATCCCGTCGTTCTGCGGAACCGGATATTACGGACTGAAGGTGCATGAGGCAGTGCTGGCGCGCGGCGTGAAGGTGACCGGAGCGACCGTACATTTTGTGGATGAGGGAACCGATACCGGCCCCATCATCTTCCAGAAAGCCGTTGAAGTTTTACAGGACGATACGCCGAAGAGCCTGCAGCTCCGTGTGATGGAGCAGGCGGAGTGGATCATCCTGCCGAAGGCGATCGAATATATTTCCCGCGGCCTGGTTTCGGTCGATCCCGAAACACGTACCGTACGTATCAAACAGTGAAAACGGAGGAACGATAAGATGAAGGTATTGATCGTTGGCGGCGGCGGCCGCGAGCATGCGATCGCATGGAAGGTAGCGCAGAGTCCGCGCGTGACGAAGTTATATTGTGCCCCGGGCAATGCGGGCATCGCGAAGATCGCGACCTGCGTGCCGATCGGCGTTATGGAATTTGATAAGATGGTCGCTTTCGCGAAAGAAGAGAAGATCGATTTCGTGATCGTGGGACCGGACGATCCGCTGGTTGGCGGCATCGTAGATAAGTTCGAAGAGGCAAATATCCGTGTATTCGGACCTCGTAAGAACGCAGCGATCCTGGAGGGTTCGAAGGCATTTTCCAAGGATCTGATGAAGAAGTACGGCATTCCGACCGCGGCATACGAGACATTCAACAGTCCCGAGGCAGCGCTGGAGTATGTAAAGACCTGTCCGATCCCGACCGTTCTGAAGGCAGACGGCTTGGCACTCGGTAAGGGTGTTCTGATCTGCAATACACGTGAAGAAGCGATCGAGGGCGTGAAGACTCTCATGTTGGATCGTCAGTTCGGCAGCGCCGGCGACACCATCGTTGTCGAGGAGTTCATGACCGGACGCGAGGTTTCCGTCCTGTCGTTCTGCGATGGTAAGACCATCCGCATCATGACGAGCGCTCAGGATCATAAACGCGCGAAGGATGGCGACCAGGGCCTGAATACCGGCGGCATGGGTACATTTTCCCCGAGCCCGTTCTACACGGAAGAAGTCGACAAATTCTGCCGCGAGCATATCTACCAGAAGACCGTGGATGCGATGGCAGCTGAAGGTCGTGAGTTTAAGGGCGTGATCTTCTTCGGCCTGATGCTGACACCGGAGTGTCCGAAGGTTCTTGAGTTCAATGCTCGTTTCGGCGATCCCGAGACGCAGGTCGTTCTGCCTCGTATGGAGAACGACATCATGGAAGTATTTGAGGCTTGCGTAGACGGAACCTTGGATCAGATCGAACTATCCTTTGCGGACAATGCTGCAGTTTGCGTCGTCCTGGCATCGGACGGCTACCCGGTTTCTTACAAGAAGGGCTTCGAGATCACAGGTCTGGAGAATTTTGACGGCGCAACGGATAAGTTTGTATTCCATGCCGGTTCCAAGTTTGACGGCGATAAGATCGTGACGAACGGAGGACGTGTCCTCGGCGTGACCGCGATCGGTCCCGACTTAAAGACCGCCCGCGCAAATGCTTACGAGGCAACGAAACTCGTCAGCTTCGAGAATAAATACATGCGCAACGACATCGGTAAAGCGATCGACGAAGCATAAAAACAAAACCGCCGACCGGCACGCAAGTGCCGACCGGCGGTTATTTTCTTATGGGTCTATGCCCGATCAATCGTCATAATCATTGTCGTAAGCCCCGCTCATCTCGATGTCGGGATCATCGCCGAGGAGCGAGCCATCTATGTCAATGTGCGGGCCGCCCTCCATGCTGAAGAACTCTTTACCGACAACGCGTTTCTTATCACGGGCCGTCTCGACCAATTCAGAAATCAGGTTTTTTACCGCCAGAGGACGGCGGATGTTCTTTAAGACCAGATCGTGGTCATTATCCGCTTTTGCGGTAATGGTGATGGAACCGGTCCCGAAGATCTTCTGCAGAAGATTTCTGCGAAGCTTCAGGTCGATCACACGATAGAGCAGAAGCTCGTCGTAGGTGGATGAGAAGAAACCCTTCTCCGTGTAGAGACGATCCTGCGAAACGCGATATCTATCGAAACTAAGCGGGAACCACATATGATGTTTACGATCTTTCCAGATGATCTCGGGCTCAGCCGCTGTCATGGTAGCTTTTGACATAATCTTATTCTCCTTCCCGATACGCAATGATCACGCTCTGCATATCTCTATTAAAGATTATATCGGAAAATGTTTCAAAGTTCAAGCGGTTTCGTCTGACTTTAAGATAAATTAAGCGAAAAAGACCCAAAAAAGTAAGAAAAGACTCTTTACATTTCGGTCAAAATGTAGTAAAACTTTAGTAGGGATTAGCACTCGAAGGCGAAGAGTGCTAATTTTCAGAAAAGGAAGCGGAACATCCCGGGGAGGGAGATCCGAAAGACTAAGGAGATGACGTATATGAATATCAGCAGATTCACACAAAAGTCTACCGAGGCCGTTCAGCAGAGCGAAAAGCTGGCTTACAAATACGGGAACCAGCAGATCGAGCAGGAGCACTTCCTGTTGGCGCTGCTTACACAGGAAGACAGTCTGATCGCGAAGCTTCTCGAGAAGATGGCGATCGACCCGAAACTCCTGCAGCAACGCACCGAGGAGATCATTCAGAAGAAGGTTAAGGTATCCGGAGACGTACAGGTGTATTTTTCCGGTCCGTTGAATAAAGTAATCATCAGCGCGGAGGACGAGGCGAAACTGATGGGCGACGACTATACATCCGTCGAGCATCTGTTCCTGTCTTTGATCAAATACAGCGCCGGCGATACCAAGACATTGTTCCGTGACTTCGGGGTTAACCGCGAAGGCTTTTTGATGGCTTTAAAGTCCGTCCGCGGTAATCAGCGCGTGACGACCGATAATCCTGAGGCAACTTACGAGTCTCTCGAGAAATACGGCACCGAACTCGTGGAAAAGGCACGTCAGCAGAAAATGGATCCGGTCATCGGCCGTGATGAAGAGATCCGCCGTATCGTGCGTATATTGTCCCGTAAGGCAAAAAACAATCCGTGTCTGATCGGTGAGCCCGGCGTCGGTAAAACGGCCGTCATCGAAGGCCTGGCGCAGCGTATCGTGCGTGGCGATGTTCCGCAGGCACTGAAAGATAAAAAGATATTCTCCCTCGATATGGGCGCACTGGTTGCCGGCGCGAAGTATCGTGGTGAGTTTGAGGAAAGACTGAAGTCTGTTCTGGAAGAAGTGAAAAACAGTGAAGGTCAGATCATCCTGTTCATCGATGAGTTGCACCTGATCGTAGGCGCAGGCAAGACCGACGGCGCCATGGATGCGAGCAACATGCTGAAACCCATGTTGGCGCGTGGTGAGCTTCGTTGTATCGGTGCGACGACCCTCGACGAATATCGTCAGTACATCGAGAAGGATCCGGCCCTGGAGCGTCGTTTCCAACCCGTTCTGGTCGATGAGCCCTCGGTTGAAGATACCATTTCCATCCTTCGTGGACTGAAAGAGCGTTACGAAGTATTCCACGGCGTAAAGATCACCGATGGTGCCCTCGTGGCGGCGGCTACATTGTCCAATCGTTACATTTCCGACCGTTTCCTGCCCGATAAAGCCATCGACCTCGTGGATGAGGCCTGCGCGATGGTGAAGACCGAACTCGATTCCATGCCGGCAGATCTCGATGAGATCTCCCGTAAGGTCATGCAGATGGAGATCGAAGAGGCGGCCCTGAAGAAAGAGACGGATAAACTGTCCCGTGAGCGTCTGGCGGAACTGTCCGAGGAACTAACGAAGAAACGGGAAGAACTGAATACCCAGATGGCGAAATGGGAAGAGGAGAAAAAGCAGCTCGAGTCCATTTCCGTCATCCGTGAAGAGATCGACGATATCAATAAGCAGATCCAGGCAGCGATGCAGGAATACAATCTGGAGAAGGCGGCCGAACTGCAGTACGGTAAACTGCCGGACGCACAGAAACGTCTGGAGGCTGCCGAGATCGCGCAGCAGAACCACGATTATTCACTGGTCCATGAGGCGGTTACAGAAGAAGAGATCGGAATTATCGTATCTCGCTGGACGAATATTCCGGTGACAAAACTGACCGAGAGCGAGCGCAATAAGACATTGCATCTCGACGAAGAACTCCATAAGAGAGTCATTGGCCAGGATGATGCAGTGACGAAGGTTTCCGAGTCCATCATCCGTTCCCGTGCCGGCATCAAAGATCCGGGTAAGCCCATCGGTTCCTTCCTGTTCCTGGGACCTACCGGTGTAGGTAAGACGGAACTCGCGAAGGCTCTGGCCCAGAACCTCTTTGACGATGAGAACAACATGGTGCGTCTCGATATGACCGAATACATGGAGAAACACTCCGTATCCCGTTTGATCGGAGCGCCGCCCGGATATGTGGGTTACGAGGAGGGCGGTCAGCTGACCGAAGCCGTCCGCAGAAAGCCGTACTCGGTAATCCTTTTTGATGAGGTCGAGAAGGCCCACGCCGACGTTTTCAATATCCTCTTACAGATCCTCGACGATGGTCGTGTGACCGACTCTCAGGGCCGTACCGTCGATTTTAAGAATACGGTCATCATCCTTACGAGCAACATCGGTTCCCAGTACCTGCTGGACGGCATCGACGAGAATGGCGTGATCAGCGAAGAAGCGAAGGAAATGGTCTACAACGACCTGCGTGAGCACTTCCGTCCGGAGTTCCTGAACCGTCTGGACGAGACCATTCTCTTTAAGCCGCTCACGAAGGACAACATCACCGGCATCATGGATCTCATGCTTGCATCGGTCAATAAGAGACTGGTCGAGAAGCAGCTCGTCATCAAACTGACGCCTGCGGCGAAGCAGTTCGTCATCGATGAAGGTTACGATCCTGCCTATGGTGCGCGTCCGCTGAAGAGATTCCTGCAGAAGCACGTCGAGACATTGGCCGCAAAACTGATCCTCGAAGGTTCGATCTCCATGGGTGATTCGATCCTGATCGACCTGGATGCCGAGAAAGAAGAACTGTTCGCTACGGCAGTTCCCGCTTCAAATGGGGAAGCAAATGAGACGGAGGCTTCGAAAGCCGATAAGAAGGAGTAATCAATGCAACAATTTCAATTGCCCTACCACCTGATCGTGGAGGAGGGCGTGTTTTCCCGCGTGGATCAGGTCATGAAGGATTGCATTCCGGATATCAAAAAAAGGAAAGCGATCCTCGTGACCGATGGGAACCTGAAGGATATCTTTGCAAATGTGATCCGTGATATCTGCGCGGATCTTAAGCAGTGTGAAGTCTATCTGGTATCGGCCGGCACGTTTGACAGCGCCGTCGAACTGGCGAAGCATATCTGCGTGGGAAATATCAATCTGGTCATCGGACTGGGCGGCGGTTCCGTCCTGGACATGGCGAAATATGCGGCGTTTGTTTCCAAGACGCTGTTTCTGTGCCTGCCCACGACACTGAGCAACGACGGGATCGCTTCCCCGATGGCGGTCCTCGGGACCGAAGGCAGGGCCCGGAAGACCTTCGGCTGCGGCATCCCTGCCGCTGTTATCGTGGATGCCAATGTCATCCTGACGGCGCCGAAGCACCAGCTTCTGTCCGGAATCGGCGACACCGTGAGCAAATACACGGCGCTCAATGACTGGAAGCTCGCCGCGCAGAAGAAACACGGCACGATGGAAGATTTCGCCTATATGATGTCGAAGATGGCGTTTAATTCCATCTGTTACAATGAGAATAAAGAGATCTACAGCAAGGATTTCATTAAGATGCTGACGCACGCCCTGGTCATGGGCGGCCTGGCGATGGAGATCGCAGGCAGTTCCCGCCCGTCCTCGGGTTCCGAACATTTGTTCTGCCATGCGTTGGAAGAGTGTTATCCCGATGAGGTCTCATTGCCCCATGGCATCGCCGTTGCGGTCGGAAGCTACGGTGCCTGCGTGTTCCAGGGCCGCAATGTTGCGAAGATCACGAAGATGCTGAAGGACTATCAGGTTCCCGTATGCCCGTCGAAACTGGGCATCTCGAAGGAAGTTTTCATCGGGGCATGGCAGAAAGCGGCCGGCACACGCGCGGACCGCTACACGATCCTGAACGAAACCGATCTTTCCGACGAACGACTCGGAGAGCTTTACGATCAGATGGAGGAAGTATTCGGTGCTTAAAGAAAACCTGTTGGAAGGTATAGTATGCCGAAAGATATATGAGGGTACGAAGGCCGCTTCAGTTGAGGTGACCGGAGTTACCGCAAAAATGGATCATCGCCGCATCATACCCGGCGACCTGTACGTTTGCGTCCGCGGCGTGCGTTTTGACTCACACACAGTGATCTGCGATGTGATCCGGCGCGGCGCGGCGCTTGTCGTTATAGAAGAAGATCAGACAGAGCGTGTTTTGAAGGAGATCCGTGCGCAGGAGAACGGGGATGCAGGCTTCGCTGCCGCATTGTCCCGAGTGACCGTCGTCTCCACGGACAATGTACGTAAGACGAAGGCACTCCTGATCGCGAATTATTATGATCATCCTGAGCGGAAGATGAAGATGATCGCCCTGACCGGTTCCAAAGGTAAGACGACGACCACCCACATGATCTCGGAGATCCTGAATGCCGCCGATCATAAGTGCGGGAGTGTCGGTTCCAGCGGCGCCATCGTTGATGGACAGATGGAGGAGCTTCCGAACTCGACACCCGACTCCGATGAACTGTTCCGCATCCTCGACGGCTTTGTAAAAGCGGGATGCGAGTGCGCTGTCGTGGAGTGTTCCTCGGCCGGCATCATGATGGACCGTATCGCCGGGATCACGTTCGACTATGCTTTATTTTTGAATATCGTTGAGGGTGACCATATCAGCCCCATCGAACATAAAAGTTTTGAAGAATATCTGCACTTCAAAAGCATGCTGATGGATGTTGCTCGTCAGCCCATCGTTTGCTACGATTCGCAGCATCTGGATGCGTTTCTCGCGGAGATTCGCGGCCGAGGCATCAAGAATACCGTCTTTTTCGGCACGGGACCGAAGCCTGCGGAGCTGGCTTTGTCAGAGGACGAGCAGGCATTGTTTTATGCCGACAATATCTACGAGACTTCCGACCGGTTCCGTCCCATGGTCCACATGGACGTTTATGAGAAGGATGCCCAGGCATCACCGGCTGCCTCTGTGGATGTGAATTTCCCGGGTCTGTATCAGGTGGGCAATGCCATGGCCGCAATTACGGTCACACGTTTGATGGGAGTATCTTACGAGACCATCATCGAAACGCTCAGCCGCATTCATGTGCCCGGCCGCCTGGATATGGTCTATCAGAGCACGCGTTTCTCCGTTTGTGTGGATTTCGCGCACAACGGTTACAGCACACGCAACCTGCTGGTGTCCCTGCGGCATTTTCTGCCCAAACGTCTGGTCTGCATCTTCTCTGCGGACGGCAATCGCGCATTGTCCCGAAGATTCGAGATGGGAGAGGCCAGCGGAAGACTCGCGGATCTGTCCATCGTTACTTCGGGACACAACCGCTATGAGACCTTTGAAAACATTTTCCTGACAATCGCTCAGGGCCTTAAGCTGACGAAGGGAAATTATGTAGTCATTCCCAACCGAAAGAAAGCGATCCGCTATGCGATCGAACACGTACAGGAAGGCGATCTGATCGCCATCATCGATCTGGGTCAGGAGACCTATCAGGAGATCAACGGCAAAAAGATCCCCTACAGCGATACTGAATTCGTTAAGAAGGTCATCGCCGAGGTGATCCCTCCGGAGACACTGGAAATGCCGTAAACAGGAGAACTATGAGTACATTTGTCAAATTGATCAAAGAAATCTGTCAGGAGAAAGGGATCACATGCACCGGTTTTTCCGGGGACTGGGCCTTTCTGCTTTCGAAGGATGATAAAAAGGCATTCATATTCGGCTATCAGTTCGGGCTGGATCTGGCCGCGCAGGCAGCCGTTTGTAAGGATAAGTCGATCGCGGCCGATATGATGGAGCATCTGGGCATCCCCTGTGTTCCGCACACCTGCTTTATGTCGCCTGCCCATCCCGAGTACATCTTCGGCGATACCGGTTACTATGCCGATATGGCGGCGCTTTTAAAGAAATATAAAAAGGTCGTTTGTAAGGATAATCAGGGCACCGGTGGCCATCTGGTCTTTGTGGCAGAGACACAGAAGGAACTTGAGTACGCCGCGCATTGCATCTATACGGAGGCGCCTTCCATGTGCATTTCCCCCTATATTCCGATCCGCGACGAGATGCGGTGCATCATGCTCGACGGGAAGGTTCAGGTGGTTTTCCGGAAATGTCGTCCGCAGCTGATCGGTGACGGTGAGCACACCGTGCAGGAACTGCTTTTGATAAAAGTGGCGGAGGATCCCGCGTTTGCTGATCGATTGTTATCCGGTGAGACGGTTTCCTACGATTTTGAGCACGGAGACAAAAAGCATAAGAAGGGTGCGTACGTGCCGAAGAAGGGCGAGAGTTATGTACTGTCCTGGAAGCATAATCTGGGGCAGGGAGCAGCGCCTGAGATCTTATATCCGGTTTCTAAAAAGAGCCCCGTGTCCGATGCGGACGCCGAAGCCGCCGCAAAAGCGGTCGAACTGGCGCAAAAGGTCACGGATGCATTCAAACTCCGTTTTGTATCCTGCGACGTGATCCGCACCTACGATGACCGCTACATGATCCTCGAGGTCAATAACGGCGTTATGATGGAGAATCTCGCATCCTATAACGAAGAGTGCTACAAACTCGCAAAAAAGATCTATACAAAGGCCATCGAGAAAAGCCTGAAGAATTGATAAAGCTGTGTTGCAGGAACCTTCCTGCGACGCGGCTTCTTCGTTTACGTGCTTGCATTTTCCGCGTAAAACAAGTATAATAAAATGTAAACTTTCCGCGGAGGTTTTTCACATGTTGAATTTTGAAGAAGAGCTTACGAAGTTTAAACCGAGCCTCGAGTTAAAAGATACCGAGGAGACGATAAAAAATACACCGTTGGTGGATGTTACTGATATATTGGCCAGGATCTTGAAGGACACATCGGATAAGGAGTAAAACATGCAATGTTTGATATGCGGGGCGAAGCTGTCGAAGCAGGACGTCTGCCTGACATGCGGTACCGATATCCGGTTGTATCGAGAGATCATTCAAACGTCGAACTCATATTACAATCTGGGATTGGAGCGCGCGAAGCGACGGGATCTGACCGGAGCGCTGACAGCATTGCACCAATGTTTAAATCTGAATAAGAAAAACTACGAAGCGCGAAATCTCCTCGGGTTGATCTATTATGAACTTGGCGAGTTGGTTTACGCTCTGCGTGAGTGGGTCATCAGTAAGAACCTGAACGATAAGGATAATCCTGCCGACGGCTATCTTAAGCAAGTGGAAACGACGCAGAAGGCACTGTCGGCAAACCTGCACCGATATAATAATGCGCTGCATTATCTGGAGGTGGGCAGCCGCGATCTGGCGCTGCTGTCGCTGAAGCGGATCGTTTCCAAACCGTACAACAACGTTAAGGCATATCAGCTGCTGGCGCTTTTGTACATGCAGGATGGCGCTTACACGAAGGCGGAGCGTCTGCTGAAGCGTTGCGCGGCCATCGATTGCGGTGACTCGACGACCATCCGTTATTTAGAGGCGATCAATGAAGCCCGCAGGAATGATACATCATTGTCCGATGTAGTGAAAGGGCGGTTTGCATCCGAGGAGGATGGAGTTATTACCCCGGCATCTGCGATCCGGGAATACAGTTCTTATGTTGTTTACGCGATGTATATCGCGATCGGTTTCCTACTTGGAGCCTTACTCATCTATTTCATCGTCGTGCCTTCGGTGCGAAGGATCGAGCAGGGTGAGGCGCGAGCCATGCTGACCGACAGTCTCACGCAGGTTTCGAACCTGCGAACGGAGATCATGCGGTTGCAGACTGATAATTCGAACCTGCAGGACGATGTCGCCCGGCTGGAGCGAAGCCTGAGTGAAAGGGAAAATGATGCGTCGACCGCGACCGAAACGATCTCGGATCTACGCAAGCAGATCGAAGAGTATCAGACGCTGATCGGCGTTATGAAGATGTACGTCGATGAGGACTACCTCAAGGCGATGAATGCATATCTGGATCTCGATTCCCAGTCCGGCGATAAAGTCTACGCTGAGGCATACCGTGCGATCAAAGACGATATGCATGAGGAGATGTGGTACCGCCTGTACTACTGTGGTTTGCGGTATCGCGACCAGTTGGACTACGAGCGGTCGATCCAGTATCTGTTGCAGGCCAATACCCTGAAGCCGGATTCGGAGCCGGTGCTTTACTATCTGGCTCTCAGCTATGAATCGGTCGGTGACGTCAATGCCATGCGTGAGTGCCTGAACAAACTGATCGCGATCGATCCCGAAAGTCAGTGGTCTGCGCAGGCCTATACGAAGCTTTCTAACTATCAAGGCAGATAAAAAAGGGGGACCTTTCTTTGCGAAGAGTTGTCAGTATCCTGTGTTTGCTCATATTGTTTTCCGGACTATGCTCCTGTAAGAACGGGCAGGATCCGGCGACGGAGCCGGATACCCCGGGCATCGCCGGGACGACAGCCGCTTTAAAGGAGGGGCCTTCTTTTTCTGCGGATTCTACGGAAGATAACGCGCCGGAAACAAAAGCAGCAGAGACCACGACGGATCCTGCAACGACGAAGGCGACGACGACCGAACCCGAGACCGAGCCTCGTGTTCTTACGGTGACCTATGTAGGACCTGAGCGCTTCGAAAGGGAACGCGTGGAGATCAAGGATCTTCAGGTACGTGTGATGCAGGGCGAGGAGATCCTCGAAGAGAACCCTGCGGGCTGGAATGCGGACCTATATAAACTTCTTAAGGTCGGGGACAATACATTCACGATCACGTACGACGGTTTATCTTGCGATGTGATCGTTCCTGCTGTCGCGGGCATGAAGGACGGCAACACAAGTTGTGATGTGGATGTCGCCTCAAGTAAAGCATTGTCCGGACAGAAGCCGCTCGTTTCAGCGCTCAAATACCTTTCGGTCGCATATAAACCCGAGAAGAGCGATCCGTTCTCCGTTATGGCGTTGAACGGAAGTGAACTCACGCTGACACAGCGGTCGGCTCTGTTCGTCCGCGAGATCTACGGGAAGCACGGGATCCGCCTGCCGTACACGGCGGAAGAGATCGAAACCTACGGGGCCGAAGTCAGCCGTGACCAGGTTCGTGTCGGCGATCTGGTGAAGTTTACCGATATGAAGACGGAAGGCGAAAGCAGTCAGACCCTGCTGGGGATCTACGTGGGCGGCGATTTTGTTCTGTCCCTGAACGCCGATCATAAGGCGGATTTTTACTGGATGCATGAGACGACCTGTCGTCGTCTGTTTGACAATACCTGCGAAATGTACGGCGAGGAGAGCTTCGTCTACGTGATGGATGCTTTTAAGGATCAAAAGATCTACGGAGAATGGGTGACATCCTACGTAGATGACGTTCCGTATATCATCGGCCGCGTGAGGAATTTCTTCTTCACGGTAGACCTGTCCTCGTGCGTGGACGGATATTATCCGACGTACTTTTGCTATGATGACTTCCAGCTTCCCGAGGTATTCGTCGAGCATTGGAAGCAGGAATATTTAAAGAAAAACGCGCTCTGCGAGGTCATGAAGAACGGAGAGTACATCCGCTTTGATGCCGCGGGGAATTATCATTTTAAGGTCGATTGCGACCGGGAGACATGGAAGAGTCTGACGCCGGGGGTTTATGGCGAGTACTGGAATATGGACTGGTCCTTCCTGATGGAGTAAATAGTGAGTATGAATCATAGAACCGGTTCCAAGAGAGTGGATATGCTCGAAGGAGCCTTGTTACCGAATATCATTAAGTTTGCGGTCCCACTGATGCTTTCGAGCATCCTGCAGCTTTTGTTCAACGCGGCGGACATCGTCGTCGTCGGTCAGTATGCCGGCGACTCGTCGTTGGGCGCGGTCGGCTGTACGGGATCGCTGATCAATCTGCTGACGAATCTGTTCGTCGGGCTCTCCGTGGGCACCGGCGTTTTAGTCGCGCGCTATTATGCATCCAAGCAGCATGAGAAGTTGAAGGACACGATCCATACTTCTTTGGGTATCGCCGTGATCTCCGGACTTCTTCTGATGGTCGTCGGCATTAGTTTCGTCCGTCCGATCCTGATCCTGATGAACGCAAAGGGCGAGATCCTCGATAAGGCGGTCATTTACCTGACGGTGTACTTCCTCGGCATGCCCTCGATGATGGTCTACAATTTCGGAAGCTCGATCCTGCGTTCAGTCGGCGATACACGTCGACCGCTGACCTACCTGACGATCGCCGGTGCGCTGAACGTGGTACTGAATCTGATCTTCGTCATCGTATTCCAGATGGATGTTGCAGGCGTTGCGCTTGCGACCATTCTGTCGCAGACATTGTCCGCAGTCTTAGTCGTACGGTGCCTGATGAGAGAGAAGGGCGAACTTCACTTTGATCTGCGCCATCCGTACCTCAAGCGGCACATCCTGAAGCGCGTAGCGCGGATCGGTCTGCCTGCCGGATTCCAAGGTGTGATCTTTTCTCTGGCGAACGTAGTGATCCAGTCCTCGGTCAATGAACTCGGCGACATGGTCATCGACGGCAATTCCATCGCGATGAATATCGAGGGCTTCGTCTATGTATCGATGAACGCCTTTCATCAGGTGTCTATTTCATTTACCAGTCAGAACCTGGGTGCCGGCAAAATGCACAGGGTACGTCCCATCTTTTGGACGACGGAAGCGAGCGTCATCGTGGTAGGCACGGTTCTGGGATATCTGGCACTTTTCTTCGGACGGCCGCTCCTTGGTATCTATTCGGGAAATCCCGAGATCATCGATGCGGGCATGGTGCGCTTGTGGATGATCATGACGACCTACATGCTCTGTGGTATGATGGATGTCTGCGTCGGCTCGATCCGCGGCATGGGCTATTCGGTCATGCCGACCATCGTATCGCTGATCGGCGCATGTTTCCTGCGTCTGATCTGGCTTTGGACGGTGTTCCGGATCCCGCGATTCCACAACGCGAGCATGATCTATATTACCTATCCGATCTCGTGGGCGCTCACCTTCAGCGTTCATCTGATCTGCTTCCTGATACTGAGCAGAAAATTCAAGGAAAACAGGCAAAAAAATGCTTGACATACCATATTCAATGTGTTAACATAACGTAAGTCATCTTAAAGATGACACGGCGATCAGCCTAAAACATATGGTTGCTTCTGTAGCGCAGCTGGTAGCGCGTCGCATTCGTAATGCGCAGGTCGGGGGTTCGAGTCCCCCCAGGAGCTTATTGATAGTAGCGATGGAGATTTCTCGTCGCTACTATCTTACGTTTTAGAGGTATTTGCCGGAGTCGCACATCAAATAGAGGAATGTCCGCGTGGGACGGAAATTTGACTTTTCACGGTGGACATCGGAATGGAGGACATTATGAAGAGATTGGACAAGAAATTAAAAGTCGGCGTTTTGGGCGCAACAGGTATGGTAGGACAGCGTTTTATCTCCATCCTGGCAGAGCACCCCTGGTTTGAGGTCGTTGCTGTTGCAGCGAGCCCTCGTTCCGCCGGTAAGACATATGAGGAAGCTGTCGGCGATCGTTGGAAGATGGATACCCCGATGCCGGAGGCAGTTAAGAAACTGGTCGTTTTGAACGTAGATGAAGTTGAGAAGGTTGCTTCTCAGGTTGATATGGTATTCAGCGCTTACGAAGGTACGAAGGAAGCCATCGCCGCAGCCGAGGAGGCTTATGCGAAGACAGAGACACCTGTTGTTTCCAACAACAGCGCACATCGTTGGACACCGGATGTTCCCATGGTAGTTCCGGAGATCAACCCCGAGCACTTCGACGTGATCGATGCACAGAAGAAGCGTCTGGGTACGAAGTATGGTTTCATCGCTGTTAAGCCGAACTGCTCCATCCAGAGCTATGCTCCGGTCCTTACTGCTTGGAAAGAGTTCGAGCCCTACGAAGTTGTTGCTACAACTTATCAGGCGATCTCCGGCGCAGGTAAGACTTTCAAAGACTGGCCTGAGATGGTGGGCAATATCATCCCGTATATCGGCGGTGAGGAAGAGAAGAGTGAGAAGGAGCCTCTGCGTCTGTGGGGCGAGGTTAAGGATGGCGTGATCGTTCCGGCTACCAGCCCTGTGATCACATGCCAGTGCATCCGCGTTCCCGTTCTGAACGGACATACAGCGGCAGTCTTCGTTAAGTTCAAGAAGAAAGTAACGAAGGAGCAGCTTATCGAGAAGCTTCTCGCATTTTCCGGTGAGCCGCAGAAACTCGAGCTGCCCAGCGCTCCGAAGCAGTTCATCCAGTACCTGGAATTGGACAATCGTCCGCAGGTCGCTCTGGACGTAGATTACGAGAATGGTATGGGCGTAAGCGTCGGCCGTCTGCGTGAGGATACAGTCTACGATTGGAAGTTTGTCGGCCTGTCCCACAACACCCTGCGTGGTGCTGCCGGCGGTGCAGTTCTCTGTGCAGAGATGCTTGTTGCAAAGAACTATATTTGTGCGAAAAGTGAAAGAAAAAAGTAATAAACCACGGCCCTTGATTTGATATAATACACTTGCGAGCAGAAAAAACAGATTTTTTCGATAACTGTCGCAAGGAAGGAGGGAGCTTCATGGATACGGTATATACGATTTGTCTGGTTGTTGGCTTTGCGATACCGTTGATCACGCTGCTTCTTGGCGGAATATTTGATGCTTCCGTTGACACAGACGGAGACGGACCGGATCTCGGTTTTGACTTCGGGTTCGATATCGGTGATATCTCTATTTCACTTTTGCCGGTATCGCTTCACAGTATTTGTGTCGGCCTTATGCTGTTCGGCGCCATGGGTAAGATCCTGGGCGACTCATTGAAAACATGGATGGTCGTTCTTATCGCGGTGGCAGTCGGATATGTCGGAGCGGTTATCATTCAGAGTCTGATCCGCACATTGCGGAAGGTGGAACACACCACGATTTCTCGCGAAGACCTGGTAGGCTGTGACGGTCATGTGGTCAATACGATCATTGCCGGCGGTTTCGGTTCGGTCAGTGTTACGACGTTTGACGGTATCACGACGAACTATCCGGCGAAAGCGGATAATCCCACACAGGTGATCCGTCAGGGCTCGATCGTTACGATCGTACGGGTCGAAAAGAACGAAGTCATCGTCCGTCCGAAGGACATGGCAGAAAAGTATCGCCTTGGGGACGAATAGTACCCGAACAAAAGCATTCTCCGATTAGTATATCGGATCATTAAACAGGAGGAATAGAATGTTAACATTATCTTCGTTTGAGATCCCGAAGAGCTTGATCATTGGTGTGGTCGTAGCTATCGGTGTCATCATCATCGTTTCCATCATTTTGTCCATGTGGAGAAAAGTTCCGCAGGATAAGGCTGCGGTAGTTACCGGTCTTAAGAAACGTATCATCACCGGTGGCGGTGGTCTGGTCATCCCCGT
This sequence comes from Lachnospiraceae bacterium, assembly GCA_017615545.1. Classification (GTDB taxonomy): domain Bacteria; phylum Bacillota; class Clostridia; order Lachnospirales; family Lachnospiraceae; genus UBA1201. Next base: position 28,334 of record JAFZZY010000013.1, on the reverse strand, counting down.
ATTCGAGCGTGTGGATACCATTTCCCTCGGTAATATCCAGTTGGATGTTACGACGGATGAGAGTATGTCATCCCAGGGCGTTCCGATCGCCGTTGTAGGTACAGCGGTTATCAAAGTTAAGAATGAGTCGAACGCGATCTTCAACGCGATCGAGCAGTTCACAGGTAAGAATGAGAACGAGATCGAGCGTTCCATCCGTGACACCGCTACAAACGTACTCGAAGGTAAACTTCGTGAGATCGTTTCCACGATGACCGTAGAAGAGATCTACCGTGATCGTGAGACATTTTCCGCAAAGGTACAGGAAGTTGTTGGTACCGAGCTCATGGAAATGGGTCTCGAGGTAAAGGTATTTACCATTAAGGATATCAACGACTCCAACGGATATATCCAGGCACTCGGTGTTAAGCAGATCGTAGAGAAGAAGAAAGACGCTGAGATCGCGAAGGCTGAGGCAAACCGCGAAGCTCAGATCGAGACTTCTAAGGCAAGAAGAGCCGGTGAGCAGGCCAGATTGCAGGCTGAGACCGAGATCAGTGAAGCTGCTAAGGCGAAAGCCGTTCAGGAAGCTGCTTACATGCAGGAGCAGCAGGCAGCAAAGGCAAAGGCAGACTCCGCGTACGATATTCAGAAGAATATCACCGAGAAGGAAGTCGTTGCTGCAGCTCTCGACGTAGAACTCATGCGTCAGGAGCGTCAGAAAGACATCGAAGCTGCTCAGGTGCAGATCCAGATCGCAAAAGAGCAGAAGAATATCGAACTTGCCGCAAAGCAGGCTGAGCGCAAGAAGGAAAGCCTTCGTGCAGAAGTTGTTGAGCCCGCTCTGGCCGACAAGGAAAAAGCACAGACCATCGCAGATGCCGAGAAGTATCGTAAGATCGCAGAGGCAGAGGCGGAGGCTGAGGCTCGTAAGAAATTTGCAGCTGCTGAGGCTGAGGCAAAGCGCATCAAGGCGATGGCTGACGCTGAGGCTATTAAGACCACCGGTCAGGCAGAAGCAGACGTTATCAGCCAGCGTGGTATGGCAGAAGCTGCAGCGATCCGTGCAAAAGGTATCGCTGAGGCGGAGGCTATGTCCAAGAAGGCTATGGCTTATCAGCAGTACACCGGCGCAGCTGTTGCCGAGATGCTCATCCGTGTTCTTCCGGATGTTGCAGGTAAGATCGCTGAGCCTCTGAGCCAGATTGACAAGATCATGATCATGGACAGCGGCAACGGCAATGGCGTGACCAGCGTAGCGGGCAATGTTACCGGCGTTATGGCTCAGGTATTTGAGTCCATGAAGGAAGTTACCGGTGTTGACCTGGCTGACCTCGTTAAGGCGAAGGGTTATGATGCTCAGGTTAACCGCAATGTAACGATCAATGCTTCTCCGGAGATGGTAAACGCAGTTAAAGCGGCTACCACGACTGTTGAGACAGTAACCGTGGATCCTACTACGGATGTTGAGTAATCAGTTAATTATCGTAAATCGATTTTGAAAAAACACATCCGCGAACATATTCGTGGATGTGTTTTTTGAGGAGGCAGAGACATGAGCTTAAAGAAAAAATATATCGTCTACTGGGTGTTGAATGTATTGGCGGCACTATGTATCATCCCTTTTTGTATCGGTTTAACAAATCCGAATGCCGGTACAGAATGGTGTGTGGTTCCGACGGTGTTCATTTTTCTTTTTTTCCTTGCTTCTCGTCTCCTTGTACATTTTTGTTTCCGATGCCCCTATTGCGGAAAGGAATTGTATACCGTAGGTATAAGAGCAAATATTCATCTTTCAAATCCCTGGAAGGGCTGCCCGCATTGCGGCCATGAGCTGGATTGATAAGTGTATTACAAATAAAGTGCGTTGCAAAAAAGGAGGGCTTCAATGTTTGCTAAGGTGTTGTTTATTATTGAGTGGGCAGTAATACGGATCGGCCTGACATTGGTTGCCTTGATCATGATCCTTATGACTACAGCTGATGATAGGGACTATCGGATCACTTTTCTTGCTGTTTTGATGGCCATCGGCATTCTATATCGTTATATCATTTACTTGTTTTACAGGTGTCCACACTGCCAGGAGAAAATGTATACGACAGGTAGGAAACTATATTATCATCTGGGAAATCCCTGGAAGGGCTGTCCTTGTTGCGGACGGAAACTCGACTGATCGGTAGTTTTTTTGGCATTTTCGTAAAAATTTTCGATTTGGGTATTGATTTTACGAAAAAAGTGTGCTAAACTTCGTTACAGTTGTTATAGTGAGTATGTTAAGTGGGCTGCAAAGCCCACTTTTCTATTTGCAAAAACAGCCCAAAGAGCATTTGTTTATCAGATTATAAAAGAGGGATTTCAAATGAAAAAATCCGAAGACATCGTTGCATTGGCCGAAGAGCTGGTAGCCCCGGTCATTGCCGAGAACCGTTTTGAACTGGTGGACGTCGAATATGTCAAGGAGGCCGGGAACTACTACCTGCGCTACTACATTGACAAAGAGGGCGGCATCACCATCGACGATTGTGAAACGGTCAGCCGCTATGTCAGCGACAAACTCGACGAGACGGATCCGATCGAGGATAATTACATCCTGGAAGTGAGTTCGCCCGGTCTGGGACGTCCGCTGGTAAAACCGAAGGATTTCGCACGGAACATCGGTAAAGATGTAGAGATCAAACTTTACAAGCCTGTTTCGGTCGACGAGAACGCCGAAGAGGCAGATCCGAAGGCGAAGAAAAAGGCGGCGCAGAAGACCAAAGACTTTACGGGAACCCTGGTCTCTTATGATGATGAGACCGTGACCATAGCGCTCACTGAGACGAAAGAGCGCACGTTTCAGAGAAAAGAGATCGCGCTGATCCGTCAGGCGATCGACTTTTAAAACGATTAGTAGCAGACTTGAGTACAGAATAGGAGGATACGATAAAAATGAGAAAGGCTGCAAAAGATACCAAAGAAAACAAGGACAGCAGAGAGTTGATCGAGGCTCTTGAGCAACTGGAGAAAGAGAAAGGCTTTAAGAAGGAAGTCATCCTCGATGCAGTGGAGCAGTCCCTGCTCGGCGTATGCCGCAAGAACTTCGGTAAGGCTGACAATGTTTTCGTAACGATCGACCGTGAGACCGGCGAGCTTCGTGTGTGGGTTGAGAAGACGGTAGTTGAGACCGTGACCGACCCGACCTGTGAGATCTCGCTCGAGGCCGCAAAGGAGAAGGATCCCGGTGTGGAACTGGGAGACATTTTCCGCGACCAGAAGGAGTCCAAAAACTTCAGCCGTATCGTTGCCGGCGAGGCAAAGAATGTCATCATCCAGAAGCTTCGCGAGGAAGAGAGAAAGAACCTTTTCGAGATGTACTATGAAAAGGAGAAGGATCTCATTACCGGTATCGTTCAGCACTATGTGAAAGATAAAGAGGATGTCAACATCAATCTCGGTAAGATCGAGACTAACCTGAAGGCATCCGAGATCCCGAAGGGTGAGGTATACCGCACAGGTCAGCGCCTCAAACTCTACGTGGTCGAAGTTAAAGACGCATCCCGCGGACCGCGCGTGACTGTATCCCGTTCTCATCCGGAGCTCGTTAAGCGTCTGTTCGAGAACGAAGTTACCGAGATCCGTGATGGTATCGTTGAGATCAAGGCGATCAGCCGTGAGGCAGGTTCCCGTACGAAGATGGCGGTATGGTCCAACGATCCGAACGTAGATCCGATCGGCGCATGCATCGGTATGAAGCGTGCACGTATCGACGCCGTGGTCAATGAACTCAACGGTGAGAAGATCGACATCATCAACTGGAACGAGAACCCCGCGCTGCTTATTGAGAACGCGCTGAGCCCTGCAAAGGTCATCGGTGTTTGGGCAGATGAGGAAGAGCGTGACGCCATCGTTATCGTTCCTGATTACCAGCTTTCTTTGGCCATCGGTAAGGAAGGCCAGAACGCCCGTCTTGCTGCGAGACTGACCGGTTACAAGATCGACATCAAGTCCGAGACCCAGGCGAAGGAAAGCGGCCTGTTCGAGGAACTGGGCTATGACGGCGAAGAGTACGAGGGCTACAGCGAATTCGAAGCGGGTGAAGAAGGCGCAGAAGAATACTATGACGAAGATGAGGAATATGAGGAGGCTGAGGAAGCTTCCGAGGAGACCTCCGAGAACGACGAGGAATGATCATAGCAGATCATTAAAGAGGTGAGAAAGCATTCGTGGCAAAACAGATTGTTAAAAAGATCCCGCTCCGCATGTGTGTCGGTTGCGGGGAGATGAAACCGAAAAAGGAAATGATACGTGTTGTACAGACGACGGAAGGCGAGATATCACTGGACGCGACCGGTAAGAAAAACGGACGCGGCGCATATATCTGCAAGAATCCGGAGTGCCTGAAAGCGGCGCATAAGAACAAAGGTTTAAACCGCTCGCTGAAGACGAACATTTCCGAGGATATCTTTTCGGCTTTGGAAAAGGAGATGGATACGCTTGAATAAAAAGATATTGTCAATGCTGGGCATAGCGAAGAAGGCCGGCAAACTGGCGTCGGGCGAGTTTCTCGTAGAGGAAGCGATCCGCGGCGGCAAGGCGAAGGTCGTCATCGTATCCGAAGAAGCATCCGCGAACACGAAGAAGCGATTTCGTGATAAAACGACGTTTTATCAGGTACCTCTTTATGAGCGATTTGACATGGAAACACTTGGGAAGGCGATCGGGAGTGAAACGCGTGCGGTCATTAGTGTCAATGATGCAGGCATTGCCCGTACGATCATAAACTATTTCACAACGGATCAACAGTAACGGAGGAATTATATGGCAGAGATCAACGATAAGGATAAAAAAGAAATAAAGAAAGCGCCGGCAGCTGAAGAAGCGAAAGCAACGCCTGCGGCAGAAGACGGCGCAAAAAAGAAACGTTACGCGACGGTCGTTCGCCCGCAGCACAGCACCACGAAGTATGCGACGGTCGTTCGTCCGCAGAACATGAAGACGGATGTTGCTAAGAGCACACGCCCGACTGCGAAGAAGGTAGCTGAAAAGACAGAAGAGCCCGTAAAGGCTCCGAAGGCTTCGGCAGCTCCTGTGGTTGAGCAGGCAGCACCTGAGAAGGCTGAGAAGCCCGTAGCAACGCCTAAGGTGAAGACGGAGCCTGCTGTGACCGACACTCCTGCAGCTTCAGTTGCACCTGCACCCGAGGTGAAGGAAGAGAAAGCACCGGTTAAAGAGACGAAGGAACCCGCTAAGGCTGCGCCCGCTAAAGCAGGCGAGCTGGCCAATGAGATCCGTAGCGCTGACCAGGTCATCGTTGCGAAGATCGAGATTCCGGTAGAGGCTCCGAAGACAAAGGTCGTTCGTCCGGCACGTGGAGAGCAGAGACCTCAGCGTGGAGAGGCTCGTCCGAGACAGGAAGGCGGCAACTTCCGTAAGGACGGTCAGGGTCGTACTGCCGGTCAGAGAACCGGTTCGTTCGGTCAGGGTGGTCGTCCGGAAGGTTCATTTGACAGAAACGGCGCTCGTAGAGCACCTGGCACAGGTGCGCCCGCTCAGGGCGGTCGTCCGCAGGGTAATCGCTTCGGCCAGAACGGTCAGGGTGGACGTCCGGATTATCGCAACGCAGGTTTCGGTAAGGACGAAGGATTCAACAAGGATAAGGACGCCGATTACGAGAACAATAACAATCGTAAGCCGGCAGCGCGTAAGTCCTCTTCTTCTTCCGGTGGAATGGGATTCGGCCAGACGAAGACCGAGATGCGCGGCGGTAAGGCGACAAATAAGAAAGAGCGTGAGACACGCGAGAAGAGCAAGCAGTACGGAAACGGCATCCGCAAAGAGGAGAACATCAAGAACCTCAGCAAGATGAAGTCCGTAGGCCCGAAGAAGCCCGACCAGGCGAAGGAAGAAGAGAAGATCAAATCGATCATGGTACCGGATACCATTACGGTAAGCGATCTGGCTGAGAAGATGAAGATTCAGCCGGCAGCCCTGATCAAAAAACTGTTCCTGAAGGGACAGATCTTCACGATCAATAGTGATCTGACATTTGAGCAGGCAGAAGAGATCGCGATCGATTACGAGATCATCTGCGAGCACGAGGAGAAGGTCGACATCATCGAGGAGATGCTGCGCGACACCGAGGATCCCGAGGATACCCTCGTTACCCGTCCTCCGGTAGTCTGCGTTATGGGTCACGTTGACCATGGTAAGACTTCCCTTTTGGACTGCATCCGTGATACGAACGTCATTGCCCGCGAGGCCGGCGGTATCACGCAGCACATCGGTGCATATATGGTCGGCATCAACGGCCGCATGATCACCTTCTTGGATACGCCCGGACATGAGGCATTCACCGCGATGCGTATGCGTGGCGCGAAGTCCACGGATATCGCGATCCTCGTTGTTGCAGCGGACGACGGTGTCATGCCGCAGACCATCGAGGCGATCAACCATGCGAAGGCTGCAGGCGTTGAGATCATCGTTGCGATCAACAAGATCGATAAGCCGAGCGCAAACATCGAGCGCGTTAAGCAGGAGATGAGCGAATATGAATTGGTTCCCGAGGATTGGGGCGGCAGCACCATCTTCGTTCCGGTTTCCGCGAAGACCGGTCAGGGCATCGACGAGTTGCTGGAGATGATCCTCCTCGTTGCCGATGTGAAGGAACTGAAGGCGAACCCGAACCGTAGAGTCCGTGGTCTCGTTATTGAAGCAAAACTGGATAAAGGTAAAGGTCCCGTCGCTACCGTTCTGGTACAGAAGGGTACCCTGCATGTCGGTGATAACGTTACTGTCGGATCCTGCTATGGTAAGGTCCGTGCGATGATGGACGATAAGGGCCGCAAGCTCGAGGTGGCAACACCTTCGACGCCTGTCGAGATCCTCGGTCTGAACGACGTTCCGAACGCAGGTGAGATCGTCATCACGACCAATACCGATAAAGAGGCAAGACATTTTGCCGAGACATTTATCGCTGAGAACAAGGTGAAACTGCTTGACAACACGAAGATGCAACTGACCCTGGATGGTCTGTATTCACAGATCCAGGCGGGTAATGTCAAGGAACTCAACCTCATCATCAAAGCTGACGTTCAGGGCTCCGTTGAGGCCGTTAAGCAGTCGCTGATGAAACTGTCCAACGAGGAAGTCGTGGTCAAGGTCATCCACAGCGGTGTCGGTGCCATCAACGAATCCGACGTTTCCCTGGCTTCCGCATCGAACGCGATCATCATCGGTTTCAACGTTCGTCCGGATGTTATGGCGAAATCCGTTGCCGACCGTGAGAAGGTCGACATCAAACTGTACAGCATTATCTACCAGGCGATCGCAGACGTGGAAGCTGCTATGAAGGGCATGCTCGAGCCGGTCTACGAGGAGAAGGTCATCGGCCACGGCGAGATCCGTGCGCTGTTCAAAGCTTCCGGCATCGGCGTGATCGCAGGTTCGTACGTAAAGAGCGGTTCGTTCACACGTGGCTGCAAGATCCGCATTTTCCGCGGAGACGAGAAGATCTACGAGGGCGAGCTGGCATCCCTGAAGCGTATGAAGGATGACGTGAAGGAAGTCAAGGAAGGCTTCGAATGCGGTATGGTATTTGAGAAGTTTAACGATGTGGCAGTCGAGGATACGATCGAAGGCTACATTATGGTAGAAGTACCGAGATAGTAATCCAAAACGGGCTTTCGCGTAAGGCGAAAGCCTGCTTTGCAAAGCGCGATGCTTTGCGGAAAGAGAGAGACATTTGAGAAGAAACAGTAATAAAGCTACCCGGATCAACGGGGAAGTGATGAAAGAACTGAGCAATATCATCCGCAGTGAGATCAAAGATCCGCGCATCAGCCCGATGACGAGCGTGACCGCGGTCGAGGTCACCCCGGACCTGAAATATTGCAAGGCGTACATCAGTGTGCTCGGGGATGAGAACGCGCTGAAGGAGACGATGGCAGGCTTGAAGAGTGCTGCGCCCTTCGTGCGCACCCGCCTGGCACATACGGTAAATCTCCGCAACACGCCGGAGATCCGCTTTATCGCGGACACATCGATCGCTTATGGCGTAAATATGTCCCACAAGATCGAAGAGGTCATGGCGCAGATGCCCGACCGCTCCGACGAGGAAGAGACTGCTTCAGATGAAGAGTGATATGGAATATCAGGGCATCATCAACATTTACAAAGAGAAGGGCTTTACCTCCCATGATGTCGTTGCGAAGATGCGCGGCATCCTGCATACACGCAAGATCGGCCACACCGGGACGTTGGATCCAGATGCGGTCGGTGTTTTGCCTGTCTGCGTCGGGGAGGCGACGAAGCTCTGCGAGTTTCTGACGGATCATGACAAGGTCTACGAAGCCGTGATGCGTCTGGGCATCGTGACCGACACCCAGGACATGACGGGCAGTGTTTTACGTCAGACGGACGAAAAAACCTGCCTGGAACTGTCGGATGACGCGGTCAATGCCGCCTGTATGGCGTTTACAGGCCCGTACGCGCAGATTCCGCCGATGTACAGTGCGTTAAAGGTCAACGGACAAAAACTCGTAGATCTGGCTCGTAAGGGCATTGAGGTGGAACGTCAGGCGCGCCCCGTCACGATCTTTCAACTGGACGTTTTGGTGCGGGACGGTGTGCTGGTGAAGCTTCGCGTGCATTGCTCGAAGGGAACATACATTCGGACCCTGATCCATGATATCGGCGAGAAACTCGGTGTCGGTGCCTGCATGCAGTCGCTGACACGTGTTCGTGTTGCGCAGTTTTCCATGGAAAACGCGGTGACTCTGAAAGAACTGGAGGAGGCTGTGGCTTCCGAAGCTGGAGCGGAGCACTTGTTTTTGACCGTGGAGCACTTTTACGACGGGCATGCGGCGTACCGCATCCTGCCGGAGTTTGCACGCTTTTTGGAGAATGGTAACGTCATTGCGGCGGATCGCATGGAATGCATTCGCCCGGGTGACGAAGATCCCGTGCTTTTATATGATACAAATGGTCGTTTTTGTGCGACTTATCGTGCGGATACATCGAAGACAGACGGCACGGTCATTTACCGCCCCGTAAAGATCTTCCACGTCCGCACGGAAGATAGCAAGAGGTAATCAATGGAGATCTTCGAAGGAAAGAAAACGCAGGTGCTGCCGGCGGCGGAGACCGTGATAACGGTCGGCAAGTTTGACGGTCTGCATCTGGGACATCAAAAGATATTCCGGACATTGCTGGAAGAAAAACTGAATACCGGGCGCCCTGCCGTTGTCTTTACGTTTTCAAGTTCTCCGTATGAAAAGCTCGGGAACGGTCGGCAGAAGCGGATCATCTCCGAGACGCAGAAGCGCCGTCGCCTGGCGGATATGGGCATCGACTATCTCGTGGAGTGCCTGTTTTCCGATAAGATCATGAAGATGTCGCCGCAGGAGTTTGTGGATGAATTCATGCTTTGTCGGATGCATGCGAAGGCCGTCTGCGTGGGCAATGATTTCCGGTTCGGTTATCACCGCGCCGGTGATTCGGACTTTCTGCGCACCTATGGCGAGGAAAAAGGCTTTACCGTACAGGCTTTGGATAAAGAGTATTATAACGACGAGGCGATCAGCAGCACGCGCATCCGCGAATGCCTGTTAAAAGGGCAGATCGAGGAGGCCAATACGATGCTGGGCTATCGTTACAGCTTCATCGGCGAGGTCATGCACGGTCGGAAGATGGGACGCGTCATGAACATGCCGACCATCAATCAGTTTCCGGAAAATGACGTGATCCTGCCGCCGTTCGGCGTATATGCGTCAAAGGTCCTGCTCCCGGATGGCAGCACCTGGACCGGCGTAACGAATATCGGCATCCGCCCGACCTTCCGTGAGAACAACGACCAGAATGTGATCACGGCTGAAACCCACCTGATCGGGTTCGACGGCGACCTCTACGGACAGATCGCCACGGTTGAATTGCTTAAGATGTTGCGCCCCGAAAAACGCTTTTCGTCGGTCGATGAACTCATGGCCCAGATGCGTCTGGACATGGAAAATGCTAGGTTTTTTGCAGAAACTTGACAAGTCAAATACAATTTGCTATAATACCATCGTAACACTTTTGTAACATTTTCCGCGGAGGTTTTTGATTTGAAAGATCATTTCATTCCTTTCGTTTCGAAACATCGTAAGCTTTTGGCGTCCATCCTTTGGCTGGGTGCTATGGTAGTATTGCTTTTGGTTACGATCTTTTCGGGACGTGGTGATGCAGGTGAGTCTGACAGGATCTACGGATCCACGACTTCTTACAAGATAGAAGACCTGGAAAAAAATTACCAAGCCAGCCTGGATAAAGGCTATATATCTCAGTCGCAATACGATCGCATTTGTTCCATCCTGCAGGGTCTGTCCTCGGATGGTGAGGTTTCTGTTGCCGTTTTGGAAGACATTTTAGCGTCGGTCGCAGCTGAGGAAGACATTACGTTTGATTCACAGGATCGTTTGTCGCAGATCGCGTCGAGCCTGTTCGAGACGAAGTCCGGTACGGCCAATAATGGTCCGACCGATGAAATGACAGTCCCGGAGCCTACAACACAGGAACCGACGACGGAAGAGTCTACGCCGGAACCGACGACACAAGAGCCGACCACGGAGCCGCCGAAGGCGATCGGTCCGAATGGAGAGTGGCTGACGAGGATCGTTGCGATCTACACAGGACCGCGGGTTTACGTTGGTGACGTTTCCCTTGCTTCCGACATTCAGTTGCAGGGTGAACTCGAAGACGGTCAGCGCATTGTCCTGCCTGAGTGGGAATGCGCCGAGATCGGTAAGGTTTTTGAAGCGGGTTCGAATCTGTTTTATATCCGCTATCAGGGATTGGATACCGTTCTGGATATCGTTGCGGCCGATCCGCGCGAAAGCGTTATGAACGGCTTTAATAACCTCGGTGTCGTCATCGCTAAGAACTATTTGAATGTGCGTAACGCTCCGAGCACAAAGACCGGTAAGATCGTCGGTAAATTGTATAAGTTCAGCGGCGTCGATCTTCTGGAGCCTTCCGCAGACGGGCAGTGGTTCCACATCATCTCTAATGAGGTCGATGGTTGGATCAATGCAGAATACGTGGCGATCGGTGAAGAAGCGAAACGTTTGGCGATCGAAAACTGTTTCCCGGGTATCAAAGTTACCGCGAAAACGTTGAACGTTCGTTCGGGTCCTTCGACGAAGCATGATATCATTACCCAGATCTCTAAGGGATCCGTCTTTGTAGTAAGCGGATTTGAGGGCGAATGGATCAAGATCGACCTCGGTTCTGAAGATGAAGGTTATGTACACAGCGATTATACCGATTGGTTCTACATGTTGCCTGAGGCAGTGGAATATACCGAGCCTGAGATGAACCCGATCCGTAAGCAGCTAATCGATTTCGCCATGGAGTACCTCGGCGGTACCTATAAGTATGGCGGCACGAAACTCGGCGTAGCCGTAGACTGCTCCGGTTTCACCATGCGAGTATTTGAACACTTCGGTTATGAATTGTCCAGAACGGCAGCTTACCAGATGAAGAACAACGGTGTTCCGGTCGACTATAAAGACATGAAACCCGGCGATCTGATCTTCTTCTGGAGCGCTAAAAGAAACTGCGTCGGACATGTCGGCATCTACATCGGAAACGGTAAGATGATCCATGCGGCCAGTGAGAAACGAGGCATCGTTATCGACCGTTATGACTACATGACGCCTATCGGCGCGAGAAATGTCATAGGGGAATAAAATACGGCGGAAGGAAGCTTCCGTAGAGTGAAAATACGAAAGACCCGGAATTCGTTTCCGGGTCTTTTATACTTGTATCTTTTGCTCGAATTTGGTATAATATTCCCTGTGGGACGTTGTGCCATTATTTGGTGTGCGTAAAACACGAAAAGAAGGAAAAATCGACTTAGTTTTTCGGGTGACAGACGGGGTTCGTATCTGTCACGGGAAGGATCAGTACATTGGCTTCAAACAGCAACAAGAACGGAAGTTCATCCTCGGGCAGCGGACGTCGTACGACGCCGCAGCGCACGAGATCGACATCGGAACGCGGAAGCGAACACAGTACGCGGGAACGGAGCATGACTAAAAACGCAGATGTTACGCTGCGTAATGAGATCTTGGTCCTGCTTATGTTTGCGTTGTCGATCCTCTTGTTTTTGAGTAATTTCAAACTCTGCGGACCGATCGGTGAACTCTTAAAGAACCTTACATTCGGCCTGTTCGGCATCATCGGATATATCGTGCCGGTTTTGATCATCATAGCCACGGTCTACTACATCATCAAGCGGAAGGAGACATCGATCTCCGCCGGTAAGATCGTATGTATGGCGGCCATGGTCGTTTTGGTGTGCACATTTACCGAACTGTTGCGCCATTCGGGCACGAATGCCGAGGAGATGAAACTTGGTGTTATCTATAAGACGGCTATGGAAGGTAAGGGCGGCGGTCTGATCGGTGGTGCCATCGTAAAGATCCTCGTACCCATCTTTGGTGTCATCGCGTCTTATGTCATTGACATCGTATTGTTCCTGATCGCTGTGGTCCTTCTGACCCGTTTCTCGATCACCGAGGCGATCAAAGAGCGTTCGACATCGGTAGCCCGTCATGCGAACCGTGACCTGGAAGTGCGCCGCGAGCGTAAGAAGATCCGCGAGCAGGAGCGGGAAGCCATGCAACAGATCAAACTGGACCAGGAGCGTATCGATTCCGAGCGCAGACTTGAGATCGCGCGGAAAGAACAGCAGGCACGTGCAGGCCTCGGAGGAGCTCTTCCGTCGGCCAATGCAAACACAGCCGATACTACGGTTTCGAAGGACGGTAAGGTTCAGAACCCCGTCTACGATGAAGTTAAGAAGTCCAAGATCGGAAGTTTTTCCGTCACATATAACAACCAGACGAAGATCGTTTCCATGGATCCGGAGGATGATATCCCGTTGATGGAGACTATTCACGGCGACATCGAAGAGCCTGTGAAGCGTCCCGGATTGGACGGGACTTCCCGTCAGACGGTACAGAATGCTGTTGCTGCGGCAGCGAGCGCCGCGATGGGCCGCAAGGATCTTCCTTCGACCGGAAGCAGACCTATGCAGAGCAGTTCATCGCAGAACGGTTCTTCGCAGAACAGTTCCCAGAATATGCGTCCGTCCGGCGGCAACAATATCACTGCCGATGCTTTGACACGTTCGCTGGGCGACGATCCGGATGTTAAGACCCTCGTGACATCCTCCGGCCGTGTGATCACACATGAGGTCGGACAGGGCGGCCAGAGTAAGGTGCCTTCGTTGAAGCGCGAAGGCGAGTCGACGATCTTTGAAGATGTTTCCGCCGCATTGGCCCCGGTAAAGCATTACATCGAACCGAAAGAATATGTATTCCCCCCGATATCGTTGCTGAACAAAGGCGTCGGTAAGGGCGGACGCAATATGGACAATGAACTCCGTGAGAACGCCATGAAGTTGCAGCAGACCTTGCAGAACTTCGGTGTCGGAGTTACGGTTACGAACGTCAGCTGCGGCCCTACGGTCACGCGGTATGAGCTGGCTCCCGAACAGGGCGTCAAGGTCAGCCAGATCGTGCGCCTGCAGGACGATATCAAACTGAACCTGGCAGCGCCGGACATCCGTATCGAGGCGCCGATCCCCGGAAAGGCAGCCATCGGTATCGAGATCCCGAACCGCGAGAGCGCATCGGTTATGTTGCGCGACCTTTTGGACTCCGATGATTTCCGCAATGCATCTTCAAAACTGTCGTTTGGCGCAGGTAAGGATATAGGCGGCCAGAACATCATCTCGGATATCGGTAAGATGCCGCACCTTTTGATCGCGGGCGCGACCGGTTCCGGTAAGTCAGTATGTATCAATACTATCATCATGAGTATCCTTTATAAGGCGAAACCGTCGGAGGTTAAGCTCATCCTGATTGACCCGAAGGTCGTAGAACTTTCGGTTTATAACGGCATCCCTCACCTGATGATCCCTGTTGTCACAGATCCGAAGAAGGCATCCGGAGCCCTGTCCTGGGCAGTTTCCGAGATGACCCAGCGATATAAGAAATTCGCCGATCTGTCTGTACGTGATCTGAAGGGGTACAACGAGAAGATCGCCGAGCAGGCGAAGGCAGAGCCGGATAAGCCTGGACTCAGACCTCTGCCGCAGATCGTCATCATCGTCGACGAGCTTGCCGACCTCATGATGGTCGCACCCGGCGAGGTGGAAGACTCCATCTGCCGTCTGGCACAGATGGCCCGTGCCGCAGGCTTGCATTTGATCCTGGCGACCCAGCGTCCTTCGGTCAATGTCATCACCGGCGTCATCAAAGCAAACGTGCCTTCCAGAATCGCATTTTCCGTATCCTCCGGTGTCGATTCCAGAACCATCCTGGATATGATCGGTGCCGAGAAACTTTTGGGCCGCGGCGACATGTTGTATTATCCTGCAGGCATCCAGAAGCCGCTGCGTGTACAGGGCGCCTTCGTTTCGGATAAGGAAGTCTCGGCTGTCGTCGAGTTCCTGACAAAGCAGAAGAACGTCATTGGCGGATCGGCGGAAGAAGCCGACGAGATCAACCAGCACATCGAGGCATCGGCCTCCGGTAAGGATAAGGCGGCTGAAAGCGACAGTGAAGCGCAGGAAGAGGATCGTTTCGCATTGGATGAGCTGTTCCGTGAAGCAGGACTGCTGCTTGCGGGTAAGGATAAGTGTTCCATCGGTATGCTACAGCGAGCTTTCCGCATCGGTTTCAACCGTGCGGCCCGCATCATCGATCAGCTGGCGGAAGCCGGACTGGTCGGCGAGGAAGAGGGAACCAAACCGAGACGCGTCCTGATGACGCAGGCCCAGTTCGAGCAGTATTGCGATGAGAACGGCATAACAAAGTAAGACACTATTAAAATACATTAGGCTTGAATCATAAGCCTGGAACGGAGACCTGATATGAAGACCGATATTGAGATCGCACAGGAAGTCAAATTGGAACCGATCGCCGAGGTGGCACAGAAGACACTCGGCATTGAGGGCGATGACCTGGAACTCTACGGAAAGTATAAGGCGAAGCTTTCGGATACGCTGGAGAAGCGTTTGAAGAAGAAAAAGAATGGTAAATTGATCCTGGTTACGGCGATCAATCCGACGCCTGCCGGTGAGGGTAAAACGACCATTACGGTCGGCCTGGGCCAGGCGCTCGGACGCCTGAAGAAGAAATCCCTGATCTGCCTGCGTGAGCCCTCCCTGGGCCCGTGTTTCGGCATCAAGGGCGGAGCGGCCGGCGGCGGCTACTCCCAGGTCGTTCCCATGGAAGACCTGAACCTGCATTTTACCGGCGATTTCCATGCGATCACATCGGCCAATAACCTGTTGGCGGCTCTTTTGGATAACCACATCCAGCAGGGCAATGCGCTCGGCATCGACCCGAGACAGATCACCTGGAAGCGTTGTGAGGACATGAACGACCGCGTCCTGCGTAATATCGTTATCGGCCTCGGTTCCCGCACGGACGGTGTTCCGCGTGAGGACCACTTCGTCATCACGGTTGCAACCGAGATCATGGCAGTTCTCTGCCTGGCTTCCGACATGGAAGACCTGAAGGCGAGACTGGCGCGAATCATCGTCGGTTATCGTTACGACCAGACGCCCGTGACCGCTGCAGATCTGCAGGCGGTAGGCGCGATGGCTGCGCTTTTGAAGGATGCGATCAAACCGAACCTCATCCAGACGCTGGAGCATACACCCGCGATCGTACACGGAGGTCCGTTCGCAAACATTGCCCACGGATGCAACTCCGTACGTGCTACAAAGCTGGGACTGAAGCTGGCGGACTATGTAGTTACGGAAGCCGGTTTCGGCGCAGACCTGGGCGCTGAGAAGTTTTTGGACATCAAATGCCGCGTAGCCGGACTGAAGCCGGATGCAGTCGTTCTCGTAGCGACCGCGCGTGCACTGAAATATAACGGCGGAGCGCCGAAGGATCAGCTCAACACCGAGAATATCCCCGCGCTGAAGGCCGGAATCGAGAACCTCGGAAAGCATATCGAGAACATCCAGAAGTACGGCGTTCCGATCGTGGTAGCGCTGAACGCGTTTGTTTCCGATACCGAGGCAGAGTACAAGATCATCGAGGATTACTGCCGTGAACGCGGCTGTGCATTCTCCTTGGCCAGAGTTTGGGAGAAGGGCGGCGCCGGCGGCGAGGATCTCGCTAAGACCGTCCTTAAGACGATCAAAGAGAAGAAGAGCGAGTATAAGCCGCTCTACGAACTGAACCGTCCGATCCGCGAAAAGATCGAGACCATTTGTAAAGAGATCTACGGAGCGAAGGAGGTCACCTATGCGGCCGCCGCTTCGAAGATGATCGACAAATTCGAGAAGATGGGCTTTGGCGAGTTGCCGATCTGCATAGCCAAGAACCAGTATTCTCTGTCGGATGACCCGACGCTTCTGGGCCGTCCGAAGGATTTCACCATCAATATCCGTGAGGTCTATGTCAATGCCGGCGCCGGCTTCATCGTTGCGCTGACCGGTACCATCATGACCATGCCCGGACTTCCGAAGACACCGGCGGCGTTCTCCATCGATGTCAATGAAGAGGGACGGATCACAGGATTATTTTAATTGACCGTTCGATCGAGTAGGCGTGATTATTCCCACCTACTCGATTCCGTTAAAAAAGCAGAAAGGACCGATCGACAATGCTATTCGCAAACGTACTCATTGACCGAAAAGTTAAAGAACTCGACCGGTACTTTCAGTACGTGATCCCGGACGATTTGTTAAATGAAGTCCACATCGGCAGTGTGGTCGCAGTTCCTTTCGGGAACGGCAAGACACCGGTCCGCGGCTATGTCTGTGAGATCACGGATACGCCGGAGTTCGCTGTAGAAAAGACGAAGCCGATCGCCGAGATCCTGCAGCAACGACTGATGGTCGATGACGAGATGCTCGTTATGGCGCACTGGATGCGCAATCGTTACGGCGTTACCCTCAGTAAGGCGCTGCAGACCGTCATGCCGGTCAAAACTGCGGTCCTTACGCGGAAGAGTTTCCACTACGAAGCCGCTGTGACGAGGGAAGAGCTGGAAACGATGCTGGACGGCATCCGTACTAAGAAGAATATGCAGGCGCGGGTCCGCCTGCTGGAGGCTTTGCTTCAGGAAGGCAGACTGAGTTCTGAGCGTGTAGCGAAGGAACTCAATGTGTCCGCATCCACGACGAAGCCCCTGCTGGAACAGGGCATTATCCGCAAGGTGGAAGAAGGCTATTCCTTCGGCGATTTCGGCGATATGAGCGGCGGCCACAGCCAGGAGGATATTACGCCGAATGAAGAGCAAAGAAACGCGATCGAGGAGATCTGGGAGGAGCACATGCGCGGAGCCAACCGCACCTGCCTGCTCTACGGGATCACCGGCAGCGGAAAGACGCTCATATACATGGAGTTGATCGAACGTGTCATCCAGAACGGCAAACAAGCCATTTTGCTGGTGCCGGAGATCGCATTGACCTATCAGATGGTCAAACGGTTTTATGACCGGTTCCGCGACAGGGTCGCCATCCTGAACTCGCGGATGTCGCAGGGCGAGCGCTACGAGCAGTACCTGCGATGCAAAGAGGGCGAGGTGGATGTCTGCATCGGCCCGCGCTCAGCACTGTTTTCCCCGTTGCCGGACGTCGGCATCATCATCGTCGACGAGGAGCACGAGGACAGTTACAAAAACGAAAATAACCCCAAATATGACACGCGCGACCTGGTCGCGTACCGCGCGAAGGTTTCCGGGGCGTTGACGATCTTCGGATCTGCGACACCCAGCGTGGAAAGTTACTATCACGCGAAACAGGGCATTTACAAGCTCGTCACCTTATCGCATCGGGGCAATGCGGACAGCCGCCTGGCGCAGACGCACGTCATCGACATGCGGGCGGAGATGAAGGCGGGCAATTCCTCCATCTTGAGCCGCACCTTGCATGCAATGATCGAGGAGAGACTCAAGAAAAACGAGCAGGTCATGCTTTTCTTGAACCGCCGCGGTTTTTCGAACTCCCTGTCATGTTACTCCTGCGGTTACGTCGAGAAATGTCCGAAATGCGACATCGCATTGACCTATCACCAGGACAACATGCTACGTTGTCATTATTGCGGGTATACGCGTCCTGCGACGAGAAACTGCCCGTCCTGTAAGGAGGGCCGGATGACGCCGATGGGTATCGGCACGCAGAAGGCTATGTTGCTCGTACAGACCGCATTTCCCGAGGCGAGGATCCTGCGCATGGACCAGGACACCACGGCGAAAAAGGACGCACATAAACAGATCCTGTCCGCATTTGCGAACCATGAGGCCGATATCCTGATCGGCACGCAGATGATCGTGAAGGGACATGATTTTCCGAATGTGACCCTGGTCGGCGTTTTGCTGGCAGACCGGTCGCTGAACATGCCGATGTACCGCGCGGCGGAGAAAACGTTCCAGTTGCTGACGCAGGCAGCCGGGCGTTCCGGTCGCGGAAGGCTCGCAGGCGACGTCGTGATCCAGACCTACCGACCGGAGCATTTTTCCATACAGGCAGCCGCGGAACAGAATTTCGACGCGTTTTTCGAGCGCGAGATCCAGTACCGCAGGAATTCCGGCTATCCGCCGTCGATGTGCCTGATGGTCATCCGCCTGCACAGTCCGTCAGAGACGGCCGCGCATCGGGCGGGGGCAGAGATCGCCCGATATATCACAGAGACGTTCATCAAACCGGTTGAGGACACGGGCAGGGCGCCGGCGCTCTACGGGCCTACCGAGGACAGCATGCCGAAGATCAACTATGTCTACCGCAAGCGTGTGCTCATTAAATCTTCTTCGACATTTGAACTGACACGCATCCGGGATGCCATTTTGAAGCGGTTCAATTATCCCGTTTTGAACGAGGCGAAGGATCTGGACGTCGACGTAGCCGCGCAGGAAGAGCGCAATCACTTTAAGAATCATACACAAAATGTTTTGTTGGAGTTTGATGTCACCGGAGCGTGACATCGCTATAGAAATCGGAGGTTATCATGGCAATTCGCAAGATAAGAGAGTTCGGGGACAATGTTCTCCGGAAGCAGTGCAAAGAGGTAAAAGAAGTGACCGGACGTATCCGCACACTCGTTGAGGATATGATCGACACGATGTACGAGAACAACGGTGTCGGTCTGGCGGCTCCGCAGGTCGGCGTGATCAAAAGGATCGTGGTCATCGATGTAGGTGAGGGACCGATCATCATGATCAATCCGAAGATCCTGGAGACCGGCGGCGAGCAGTTTGGTACTGAGGGTTGCCTGAGCCTTGCAGGAAAGATGGCTTACGTACGCAGACCTAACTATGTTAAGGCTTGCGCGTACGACCTCGATATGAACTACTATGAGATCGAGGGCGAGGAACTTCTGGCACGTGCCATCTGTCACGAACTGGACCACCTCGACGGCGTTCTGTACATTGACCGCAAGGAAAGCGAGCTGATGGACAGTAATTACGCGGTGGAAGAAGAGGAATAGTTTTTTGCAACACGTAAGGGAGAGATAAGGATGAGGATCGTATTTATGGGAACCCCGGATTTTGCGGTGGCATCGCTTGATGCGCTGATCAAAAATCCGTTTTTGGATGTGGTTGCGGTCTATACGCAGCCGGATAAATATCGCGGAAGGAAGGCACAGCTGACTTACTCGCCGGTAAAGGTGAAGGCCATGGAATTCAATATTCCGGTCTACACACCGGTGAAGATCCGCGAACAGGAGAATATCGACCAGCTGCGGGAGATCAACCCGGACATTATCGTCGTGGCAGCGTTCGGTCAGATTCTACCGAAGGAGATCCTGGAACTGCCGAAGTACGGCTGTGTCAATGTGCACGCGTCCCTGCTTCCGAAATATCGCGGCGCTTCGCCGATCCAGAAGGTCATCCTGGACGGAGAGAAGGAGACCGGCGTGACCATCATGCAGATGGCGCAGGGTCTCGATACCGGTGATATGCTGGCGCGCGTGAAGACGAAGATCCTTCCGACGGATACGGGAGAATCTCTGCATGATCGTCTGGCTGAGCTTTCGGGTCCGCTGTTGATCCGCACTCTTGATGCTATTGAGGCAGGTGAGGTAAAGCCTGAACCTCAGGATGACAAAAAGAGTTGCTATGCCGGCATGATCCACAAAGAGGATGGCCTTCTTGATTTCACGGAGTCGGCGGCGGCACTCGAGCGCATGATCCGCGCGTATTACCCCTGGCCGGGCGCTTATACGTTTGTGAACGGTCAGCAACTGAACATCATTAAAGCAAAGATCCTTCCGGGCAATTCGATCAAAAAACCGGGAACGGTTACATCTGTTACACCCGAAGGTATCAATATCCAGACCGGTGACGGCATCCTGACAGTCACCGAGCTGAAGCTTCAGGGAAAGAAAGCCATGCCGGTACGCGATTTCCTGAACGGCAATAAGATAGTGGCAACCGGTACGGTGTTTTCACCGGATCCTGAAGCAAAATAATTAAGGAGTTAGAATGAACGAGCAGCCCAAGTCGATCGATCTGCGCGCGATAGCGCTGGATATCCTGACGGAAGTCACACAAAACGGCGGATTTTTGAACCGTTTGCTGCGACAGGTGTTGGATAAATACGCATATCTGGACCGGCGGGACCGCGCGTTCATTTCCCGTTTATGCATCGGAACGGTGGAGCGGATGATCACGCTGGATGCCTGCATCGACAGTGTGTCGAAGGTCCCTGTTCGGAAAATGAAACCCTTTATCCGGAACCTGCTTCGCTTGAGCGCATACCAGATCTACGAGATGGACTCGGTGAAGGAATATGCGATCTGCGATGAGGCGGTGAAACTGGTGAAGAAACGCAAGTTCACGCCGCTGTCAGGTTTCGTCAACGGAGTTCTCCGTACGCTGATCCGTGAACGGGATCGCGTTCTGACAGAGTATCCGGAAGTTGCAGAAAAACCTTCGGAACTGTACCGGAAACTGCTTCCCGAAGCACCGGAATCTGTGATCTACGGCGTGCCGGAGTTTGTTTACAACTTGTTGAAGCAAGCCTATCCGGACAGCGTCACATCGATCTGCGAAGCCTTTATGGAGCATGGTGAACTTCCGACCTCAGTCCATCTTTTAAGGACCGATCGTGGGGATGTTACCGCGCAGATCAAAGATCTGATCGATCGAGGCATTCTGGCGATTCATCCTTGCGATAACCGTAGCATCGAAGAGGCTGAGATGTTCATCTGTCCGAGACTGGACGCTCTGATGGAGGAACCGATCTATCGCGAAGGCTACTTCATGGTGCAGGATATCAGTTCCGCCATGGTCGGACGACTGCTTCCATTAAAGAGCGGCGACCGCGTCCTGGAGCTGTGTGCCAGCCCCGGTGGTAAGACCTTTCATGCAGCGGACCGTCTCAGCAGGATCGACGCAAATATGCATCCCGTGATCTCCTGTGATCTGAGCCCTGAGAAGACGGCGAGGATCGAAGAGAACCGCGAGTTCTACCGCATGGAGGATAAGGTCACGACCTGTGTCTGGGATGCGACGAAAGCCGGATTACTGGAACGTTTGGGTCAGGAAGCCTTTGATATCGTGATCGCCGATGTCCCGTGCTCGGGACTGGGCATGCTCGGCAACAAGCCGGACATTCGTCATCGTTTGAAAGTTGAAGACTTAAAAGCCCTTGAAGCATTGCAACGCGAGATCCTGACGCAGGCTTCCACATATGTGAAAGAGGGCGGCACGCTTTTGTACAGCACGTGCACTTTGAATCCCGGGGAGAATGCCGACCAGATGCACTGGTTTTGCGAGCATTTTCCGTATGAGGAAGATCCGTCCGCAACGCAGGAACTAAAGGAAGCGCTCGGCGTTTGCGGCTATGCGGGATATAAGGAATCCTACGGTTTCAGCCTGTTTCCGGGCGATTATCCGGGCGAAGGTTTCTACTTATGCCGTCTGACTCGTAAATGGTCGAATTGACCGTATTTGTTACAGAAATGTGAATTCATGTTTCAATTGTATTAAAGTTTGTTACAGTTGTATTATATTTTCGCTAAAAAGTTGATTTTATGATTCTCTCTTGCTAAAATCGCATCAGAGAGCCATGATAAACCGGGAACAGGAGGCAGAGGAATGAAACCGGATATTTTATCATTAAATCTGGATGAGATCCGAAGTCTCGTTTCCGAACTCGGTCAGCCGAAGTTCCGCGCGGACCAGTTGTACCGCTGGTTGCATGTCTCGAAGGTCGCTTCCTTCAAGGAAATGACGAACCTTCCGGCGAAGATGATCGCTGAGTTGGAGGAGCGATACATCGTCGATCCGATCCGCCTGGTCACCTATCAGGAGAGCGCTGTGGACGGAACACGGAAGTACCTGTTCGCCCTTCCCGACGGGAACCTGATCGAGAGTGTCCGGATGATCTATCATCACGGCATATCGGTCTGCATCTCCACACAGGTGGGATGTCGCATGGGTTGCGTGTTCTGCGCATCCACGTTGGACGGCCTGTTACGTAATCTGACGGTCGGCGAGATGCTGGGGCAGGTATACGCCATCATCCGTCACACAGGTGAACGTGTGAGCAACCTCGTAATGATGGGATGTGGCGAGCCGATGGATAACTACGATAACGTCGTATCCTTTGTGCGTCGAATCTCCGATGAGAACGGCGAGCACATCAGCCAGAGAAATATCACGGTATCGACCTGCGGCCTCGTGCCGAAGATCCGCCAGCTGAAGGATGAAAACCTGCAGATCACATTGGCCATATCGTTGCACGCGGCGGATGACGAGAAGCGTAAGGCATTGATGCCGGTCGCCCGCGTCTACAGCATCGACGAACTGCTCACGGCCTGCCGCGAGTATTACGATGAAAACAAGCGTCGGCTCACCTTTGAGTACGGTCTGGTACGCGGGGAAAATGACTCGCAGGCCTACGCCGAAAAGCTCGGAAAACTGCTCAATAAATACTTCGATCACACGCATGTAAACCTGATCCCGATCAACCCCGTGAAGGAGAGGAATTACAACGCGACGGAGACTGCAGCGGTCTATGCTTTTCAAAAAAAACTTGAAAAATTCCAAATAAATGCTACTATTAGAAGAGAAATAGGACGGGATATCGATGGGGCCTGCGGGCAGTTGAGAAGACGATATTCCGAAGGAAATCCGGAGTCCGAAACGTTTAAAAAATAGGACCCGGTAATATGGGAAAGAGAAAACAAAGAGAGGAGGTAGGGGATATGCGTTCCTATGGCATGACGGATGTCGGCAAAACACGAACGATGAATCAGGACATGTATTTCAGTTCCGATACACCGGTCGGGTCGCTGAAGAATCTGTACATCGTGGCCGACGGCATGGGCGGTCATAACGCCGGCGACTTCGCTTCGCGGTACACGATCGAGAACATTGTCCGTCTGTTGGAAAGTTCGACGAACCCCTTCCTGATCTCTAAGATAGATACCAGTATTCATCAGGTCAACCGCATGCTGGTCCG
The DNA here is from genome assembly GCA_017615545.1 of Lachnospiraceae bacterium. Classification (GTDB taxonomy): domain Bacteria; phylum Bacillota; class Clostridia; order Lachnospirales; family Lachnospiraceae; genus UBA1201. The sequence goes on along the minus strand of JAFZZY010000013.1, from coordinate 4,900 downwards.
GCAGGCGGATGAAAACCTCGAGATGTGGGGCATGGGCACGACCCTGGTCCTGGCGACCATCGAGGACAATGTCTTATACGTGGCCAATGTCGGCGACAGCCGTTTGTACGTCGCCAGCCACGAAATGTGTCAGATCACGCGTGACCACTCCTATGTAGAGGAAATGGTCTCGATGGGTAAGATGACCCGGGACTCCGATGAATACAAACTGAGGAAGAACATCATTACCCGGGCGATCGGAAGCCCATCAGGTGTAACAGTCGACTATTTCGAGATCGAACTGTCCTCCGGAAACCAGGTGATCCTGTGTTCCGACGGTTTGACGAACATGGTCAGTGACGAAGAGATCTTTCAGATCCTGTCGAAGGAGATATCCTTAAGATCGAAATGCGAGCAGCTCATCGAAGCGGCGAACCGCAACGGCGGACAGGACAACATAAGTGTGGTCATCATTGACCCTGAGATTTAAGAGGTGAGTTAAATGTTAAAAGAGGGTATGTTTTTAGGCGATCGCTACGAGATCCTGGAAATGATCGGCGTCGGCGGTATGGCAGAGGTTTACAAAGCCAAATGTCATAAGCTCAACCGTATGGTCGCTATCAAAGTCCTCAAGAAGGAATTCTGCGATGACGAGAATTTTGTCGCTCGCTTTAAGGCAGAGGCGCAGGCCGCTGCCGGTTTGTCGCACCCGAATGTCGTAAGTATCTTCGATGTAGGCGATGAGGGCGAACTCCACTATATCGTTATGGAACTCGTGGAAGGCATCACTTTGAAGGAGTACATCCAGAAGAAGGGTAAGCTTGAGATCCGCGAGGCGATCGGCATCACGATCCAGATCGTTCAAGGTATCGGCGCGGCGCATGAACGTCACATCGTTCACCGCGATATCAAGCCGCAGAACGTCATCATCTCCAAAGAGGGTAAGGTCAAAGTGACCGACTTCGGTATCGCGAAGGCGGCTTCTTCGAATACCATCAATTCCGACGCTGTAGGTTCGGTTTATTATTTCTCGCCTGAGCAGGCGCGCGGCGGCTATTCCGATGAGCGCAGCGACATCTATTCCCTCGGTATCTCCCTGTACGAGATGCTGACAGGTAAGGTGCCGTTCGACGGTGATTCAACCGTATCCATCGCTCTGGCGCATCTCAACAACGAGATGATCCCGCCGAGACAGCTCGATCCGCTGATCCCCATCAGCCTCGAAAAGATCATTTTGAAAGCGACGCAGAAGAAACCCGAGCGTCGTTATAACTCCGTGACCGAACTGATCACGGATCTGCGTAAAGCACTCCTGATGCCTGACGAGGATTTTGTTACCATCGCCGGACAGCCCGAGGATGAGACCGGCCCGACCGTGATCATGTCGGACAGCGATCTCATGCAGATCAAACAAATGAAGAATACCAGCATCGTTATCAATGACAGTGAGACAGAAGAAGGTTCTGAGAAGCCGGCCGCAGCTTCGGCAAAAGGCAGTGAAGTCATTTCTATTCCCGAATTTGACGAGGATGATGACGATGATGAGGGCGGCGCGATCTTTGATAAGGTGATCCTTATACTCGGTATCATACTTGCTGTACTTATTTTGTGTGTAGCATTCTACTTCGTGGCGAAGACCTTGAACTGGATCGGCAGTAAAGATACTCCTACGGTCGAGACCACGGTGACGCCTAAGACTTCTGCAGTAGCGACGACCCCGGCCGAGACTACATTGGCTGAGAGCCAGGTACGTATGCCGAACGTAGTCGGAATGAAGGCGGACGATGCAGACAAATTGCTGAAGTCTAAGAACCTCGGCTACCAGCATTCGAAGGAAGAGTACAGCGAGATCTACGAGAAGGGCATTGTTATCGCCCAGGATTATGCTGCGGATACCATCGTTGATAAGCATAGCACCGTTCATCTGACCATCAGTAAGGGTAGCTCCATGGTCATCGTACCCGAGAACCTGGTCGGTGAGGATGAGGTCGATGTCATCAAGGCACTGAAGGCACTCGGACTGGAGGTCAGCCCGGTTTATGAAGCCAGTGAAAAGTATAAGAAGGGTCAGGTCATCCAGACATCGCCGAGCAGCGGCGGTAAGCTGAAGGCCGGCGACCGCATAACCGTTTATATCAGCCAGGGTGAAGAGATCGTTGAGTTTTATTGCCCGACTCTGATCGGCAAGAGCATCGATGATCTGGATGAATTCCTGACGCAGAATCAGATGGTTCTTGGTGAAGTATCTGAAGAATTTAACGAATATTATGACGAAGGTCTTGTTATCAAGCAGTCGATCGATGTCAATGAGAAGATCACTGCCGGTACGAAGATCGACGTTACCATCAGTAAGGGCAGCCAGTATGTCGAGATGCCCGATCTGACCGGTAAGACCCGCGATGAGGCGGAGAAGATCCTGGTTGAACTCAAACTGAAGCTCAGAGGCGCGACCTATGAGAACAGCGATGAGGTCGAAAAGGGTAAGATCATGAAGCAGTCCGTGAAGGAAGGCCGTAAGGTGAAGTTTGATACCGAGATCGAAGTTGTGATCAGTGACGGTGTGAGAAAGGTTACCCTGCCTTCGCAGTTCCGCGGACGCAAACTGGAAGATGTCCAGAAGGAACTGGAAGATCTCGAACTCGAGGTCGAGGTGATCGAAGAAGAGTCGAACAATGTAACCGAGGGTTATGTGCTTCGCGCGAATTACGAAGCAGGCATCGAGGTACCGTATACTTCGACGATCACGCTGGTAGTTGCAAAGGCTCCGCCGACAACACCGGCTCCTACGACCGTTGCGCCTACAACACCGGCGCCTACAACGCCGGCACCGACGACACCGGCACCTACAACGCCGGCGCCGACAACACCGGCTCCGACAACGCCTACACCGACGACGCCGCCTGCAACGCAGGAGCCGACCGAAGCTCCGACGAAGCCCGTTGAGAAAACTCCGGAGACCGCTGAAGCTTCGAGCGAAAACTGATCTATGCAGGGCAGGATCATCAAAGGAGTGGGAGGACTGTATCTGGTCGCTCTCACGGATAGTTCGGAAGAAAAACTCTATACATGTACGGCGCGTGGACTATTCCGCTACCAGAAGATCAAACCGGCCATAGGTGACCGCGTGGAGATCGAAGAGGATACGGCGGACGGCCAGCCCGACCGCGGAAGCATCGTGAAGATCCTGCCGCGTACGAACCTCTTGCTTCGGCCTACGGTGGCCAATGTCGACCAGGCGATGCTGGTCATGGCCTGCACCCGTCCCGAGCCGAACTATAACCTGGTGGATCGTTTTCTGATCTCGCTGAAGATGCGGGAAGTGCCGATCCTACTGTGCTTTAACAAATGTGAATTGATCGATGAAGCGGCGATGGAACACTGCCGCAGGATCTACGAGAACAGCGGATGTGAAGTCCTGTTCATGAGCGCATTGACCGGATACGGCATTGCGGAAGCAGCAGAGCATCTGCGCGGAAAGACGACTGTACTCGCCGGACCATCCGGCGTCGGAAAGTCTTCCTTCGTCAATGCGGTGTTTCCCGAGGCAAAGTCGCAGACCGGCGGCCTCTCGGAGAAGATCTCGCGCGGAAAGCACACGACACGCCACAGCGAACTGATGCGTATCGCTGAGGACACGTATCTGTGCGATACACCGGGCTTTTCCAGCCTTTTTCTGGAGGAGACGGAGTGTGATACCCTGCGTGACTATTATCCCGAATTTGAACCGTTTGAGAGCGGCTGTAAGTTCACCGGATGCATGCACGTGAGAGAACGTGACTGCATGGTAAAAGAAGCCGCGGCCCGGGGAGACATTGCCCCCGAGCGCTACCAGAATTATGTTTTGATCTTTGAAGAACTGAAACGAAATAAAAAGTATTAGAAAGCGAGGTTTGCGATGGATATTCTGTCACCCTCCATATTAGCCGCGGATTATGCGATCCTCGGAGACCAGATCCGCCAGGTGAAAGAAAACGGCGCACAGTATCTGCACATCGATGTCATGGACGGACATTTCGTTCCCAGCATCTCCATCGGTTTCCCCGTCATTTCTTCCCTGAAGAAGAGTTTCGACGATATCGTGTTCGATGTGCATCTCATGATCGACGAACCGATCCGCTATGTGGAGCGTTTCGCGAAGAGCGGGGCGGACATCATCACCGTGCACCTGGAGGCCTGCAGCGACGTGAAGCAGACGCTGGCGGCGATCCGCGCGCTCGGCGTGAAGGCCGGCATCTCCGTGAAGCCCGACACCCCCGTGGAGGAGGTCTATCCCTACCTGCCCATGCTGGACATGGTGCTCGTGATGACGGTGGAGCCCGGTTTCGGAGGGCAGAAGCTTATCCCGCACACCCTGGATAAGGTCCACACCTTGTATTCCTATATCCGTTCGCATTCGATGTCGGTCGATATTGAAGTCGACGGCGGCATCACAGTGAACACCATCAAAGACGCTAAAAAAGCCGGGGCCAATGTATTTGTCGCCGGCACCGCAGTATTTCGCGGAGATATAAAATCCAATATAGAGGGGCTTTTCGAAGCTGTCAAATAGTTTTGCCCAACCGAAAGGGGGTAATGATATGACCGGACTTACGAAACTGATGAAAAACGAAGATGCATACCGGCAGATGCTGAACGACGGTATCATCGCCTACGGAAACCTGGACCGCATGAAGATGCTGTTCGAGAAGGAGCAGAGCGGGAAACCGCTGGTGATCGCCTTCCTCGGAGGCAGTATCACGCAGGGGTTCTCTGCGTCCATGCCCACGACCTGCTATGCCTACCGCGTGTATGACTGGTTCTGCAATCGTTTCCCGGATGTTCAGATCTCCTATATCAACGCTGGAATCGGCGCGACCGATTCCTACTTTGGCGTTGCGCGCGTGGAGGAGGATGTTCTGGCGCATAAGCCGGATTTCATTCT